>CAZBAV010000018.1:29208-65161 GCA_964489955.1 uncultured Lacihabitans sp.
GTCGGATGTCCAAAGGAAAAATTGTTGTTATTAAAAGGCAATTCAGATATGTTACCCCAGTCATTCCCTTTCTGCTCTGCATAAAACAATTTCAAACGGTTAACTCCATCACCCTTTAGTTTTCCCCAGACACTGTTGCCTGTTCCTGAATTACGGGTAAGGATTATCTTTTTGCCATTGTCAAAAAACACACTAGGTCCTTCGTGGTATTTACTATTCAGTTTTTTTGAAAAGCTCTTAACTGGTATTTCGGGAAGCTCCATTGCTTCTTGTTTTAAGACATTAGATGTCTGCCCTATTGTGCGTGCATCATTAGGCGTGGGCGGGGTGTAATAGTCTTTGCCAATATGTTCTTTAGTAGTTTTAGTGGGCCCCATGGCATTATTTCCTCCTACTCCCAGTACAGCAGATGTACTTGTCTTCTCTTTTAGTAAGCTTAGGTCTTCTAAAAAATATAAATTCAGGAAATTGGAATTGTCCCATTTAAATACCCTTTTCACAATATTGTTTGGACTTCTTCCGGATACAAAAACTAGTCCTTTTTCAAAATATGCCGGACTAAAGTCTGGATAACCAGAATTAATGCCAAGGTACTCGATATTATAGCTGGCCTGATTGCGTAATAAAGGGTCAATTTGGGCGTATAGTTTTGCAAATTGCAGCCCTCTTTTATCATTCTCGTATAACTCACTGTACTTTTCCCAGAAATATTTCGAGTCACTATATCTGCCAAGTGAACTCAATACTTGAGCATATCGCCTATATGCAAGTAAGTTGTCGCCTTTTAGGATTGGGTTATTTTGCAAAGCTACGCTATAGATTCTTTCAGCATTAATGTGGTCTCTAATTAGAAAATAGGCATTTGCCAAACCTAGTCTAGCAATAAGTAATTCTTCACTTGCTAAACCCTTGGGGTCTTTTAGTAGTGTTTCGTAAGTAGATATGGCATCGGCATAAGCCAAATTTTTAGATAAGCCCTCTGCTTTCTTTAACAATCTATTAGAGCTCTGGGCTTGTATCCCTACTCCAAATAGAAAAATAAAGAAAATTGTTAGTAAAATGGGCTTCAAAGACAACAATGTATGGAGTTTTGTAAATCTATAAATAGTGCAAAAATCATGCCTATTAATCGTAATATATATTAAATCCTTATTAGAAGAAATATGTACTTTACTATAGGTAAAACCTTACCTGTAGACTAATCTATCCCTAAATATATGCACCTTGGATAAAAATGGTTTTCTTTGTATCAAAATATATCAAGATTTGAAACTCTGGCAAAAAGATAATTCGAAACAAACAAACCAATTAATTGAAGAATTTACGGTTGGGAAGGATAGGGAATTAGATGTGCTCCTGGCACCTTTTGATGTTTTGGGCTCTATGGCTCATTCAATTATGTTGGAAAAAATAGGCTTGTTATCAGGGCAAGAGTTGCAGGATATTTTAAGTCATTGTAAAGAAATCTATAACAGTGATATTTCTACAGGTCATTTCAAGATAGAAGAGGGTATAGAAGACGTACACTCGCAGATAGAGTACATTTTAACACAGAGGATTGGCGATACCGGAAAGAAAATTCATAGTGGGCGGTCTCGCAATGACCAAGTTTTGGTTGACCTTAAGATGTACTTCAGGTATAGGATAGAAGAAATAGTACAAAAAGTACAGGTGCTGTTTGAGGCTTTACAAACTAAGAGTGAACAACATAAAAACGACCTCCTTCCCGGATATACTCACCTACAGATAGCCATGCCATCTTCTTTTGGATTATGGTTTGGAGCCTATGCTGAAAGCCTGGTTGATGATCTCTTAGTCTTACAAGCTGTATATAAATTGGTAAATAAAAACCCATTAGGTTCCGGGGCAGGGTACGGTTCGGGCTTTCCATTAGACCGTACTTACACTACCGAATTGCTGGGTTTTGATACACTAAATTACAATGTGGTTTATGCACAAATGACCCGTGGGAAAATGGAGTTTGCTCTTGGCCAGTCTTTAGGGATGTTTAGCTCTACTTTATCCCGGCTGGCTATGGATGTATGTCTTTATAATAGCCAGAACTTCGGTTTTTTACTTTTGCCAGAAGAAATGACTACCGGGTCCAGTATAATGCCGCACAAGAAAAACCCGGATGTAGCAGAGATCTTAAGGGGCAAAAGCAACAAGCTAAAGGGGCTGGCTACCGAAATAGCATTTGTACAGTCTAACCTTCCGTCAGGCTACCATAGGGAAATGCAAGTTATTAAAGAAATAATTTTGCCGGCACTGGACGAGTTTGACCAATGTTTAGAGGTGGCCGCTTTTATGGTCTCTAACCTAAAAGTGAAAACAGATATTTTGGCGGATTCAAAGTTTGATTTACTCTTCAGTGTAGAGAATGTTAATCAAAAAGTTGTGGAAGGAGTACCTTTTAGAGATGCTTATAGGCAAGTTGGGAATGAGATAGAGGCGGGTAAATTTACGCCGATTAAATCTCTAAATCATACCTTGGAAGGAAGTATAGGGAATCTGTGCAACTCGGAAATTAAGACACTGATGGATGATACTGTTGCAGGATTTAACTTTGCCAAAGTACACTCAGCCTTTGAAAGCTTGCTAAAGGGGGAGTAGTAGTGCAATAGTTAATTAATTACTTAGTACGCTCTATAGTGTACTGTACCAGATTACGTAGGGACGTTTTGTAGGCACTTTCTGGAAATTTACCCAAAAGTTCAAAAGCCTCGTCTACATACTTTTGCATTATTTTAGTGGCATAACCAATACCGCCTGAATTTTTCACAAAGTCTATCACTTCTGACACCTTTGACGGTTTATGCGAGTGGTTCTTTATGAGATTAATTATGTGCCTTTTGGTGGCGGAGGTGGCTTGATTTAATGCAAATATTAGGGGTAAAGTCATTTTCTTCTCCTTAATATCAATGCCTGTAGGTTTGCCGATTTCCTCGGTTCCGAAATCGAAAAGGTCATCCTTGGTTTGAAAAGCCATTCCTATTTTTTCACCTAAAATTCTTGCCTCTTCTACCTCCTCTTTGGTCTTTCCTGTAGAAGAAGCACCCACTGCACAGCAGGCAGCTATTAGAGTAGCTGTCTTTTGTCGTATAATTTCAAAATACACCTCTTCTGTAATATCCAATCTACGAGCTTTTTCTATTTGTAATAGTTCGCCCTCACTCATTTCCTTTACTGCCGTAGATACTATTTTAAGAAGCTCGAAGTCTTCATTCTCTACGCTGAGGAGTAATCCCTTTGCCAAAAGGTAATCCCCAACAAGTACCGCTATTTTGTTCTTCCAAAGTGCATTTACAGAGAAAAAACCTCTACGGTAGTTGGCTTCATCTACTACATCATCGTGTACTAAGGTGGCGGTATGAAGGAGTTCTATTAGAGCTGCCCCCCGGTAGGTAGCTTCGGTAATCTGTCCTGAAGCCCCTGCAGTAAGAAAGACAAACATGGGCCTCACCTGCTTACCTTTACGGTAAATGATGTATTTCATGATTTGGTCTAGAAGCATCACATGGGTTTTCATGGATTTCCTAAACTTTTTCTCAAAATTTTTCATTTCCTCCGCAACCGGAGCCTGGATTGCATCAATACTGATGGCCATATGAGCCTAGAATCTGGTTAAAAACTGCTTGCAAATCTATTTATTAAAATCCCAATTACCTAATCTGGGAAAAGTACACATTATAACTTTAGCCGAATTATGGCGTTACTGTTTATTTTTGGGGAAATATTTGCTTCATATTTTACACTTTTATACATTTGTACGGACTTCTAAAAGCTCAAAAAAGGCATGTAGTTAGTCCAGAGTTAAGACATTGACCAATATTGTTTTTTTTCAATAAAGATTTTTTTCCTGACAAATTTAGCGATTAAATATGCCCGACTTTTGTTCGGGTTTTATTTTTTCTATCTATATGGAAACTACAGATATAACAATCATAAAATACAATGCGGGTAATATCCGCTCGGTAATGATAGCCCTTGAGCGTATTGGGGCGAGTTATAAACTCACGGACAATCCCGAGGAACTACTTGGTGCCAAACGCATAATTTTTCCAGGTGTTGGCGAGGCTGGCTCTGCTATGAAAAGCCTAAAAAGTAATAACTTAGACAAATTGATACCCGAGTTAAAACAACCTTTACTAGCTACTTGTATAGGCATGCAGTTGCTATGTAGATACTCCGAAGAAAGCAATACTACTTGTCTGGGTGTTTTTGATATCGATGTAAAACGATTCCAGCCCACAAAGGGAGAAAAAGTGCCCCAAACAGGATGGAATAATATTTATAACATAAAAACTGGACTTTGTAACGGATTGCCGGAGGATTCTTATGTTTACTATAACCACAGTTTTTATGCTCCGTTATCGGAGTACACAGTGGCGGAAACTAACTATATCCAGCCATATTCGGCTATCTTGCAAAAAGACAATTTTTACGCCTGTCAGTTCCATTCTGAAATAAGTGGGGAAGTTGGGCAAACTATTTTCAATAATTTTTTACGTCTATGATACAGATAATCCCAGCTATAGACTTGATAGAAGGCAAATGTGTGAGGCTTACCCAAGGCGATTATAACCAAAAAAAGGTTTATAACGAGAATCCGTTGGAAGTGGCCAAAGAGTTTGAGGATGCTGGTATTACAAGACTTCACTTAGTTGATTTAGACGGAGCGAAGGCAAAAAAAATCATTAACTATAGGACTTTAGAGGAAATAGCAGGCAAAACAAGCTTAACAATAGATTTTGGTGGAGGGTTGCAGTCAGATAAAGACCTTGAGATAGCATTTGGTTCCGGGGCTGCACAAGTAACCGGAGGTAGTGTTGCGGTAAAAAATCCAGAAATGTTTTTACGTTGGCTTGAAGTTTACGGTGGGGAAAAGATTATATTAGGATCAGATTCTAAAGATGGTAAAATTGCTGTGTCTGGTTGGGAAGAAACTTCATCAACTACAGTGTTTGAGCTGCTGGACCAATATACCCAAGCTGGTGTACTTTATACTATCAGTACAGACGTAGCCAAAGACGGTTTGTTACAAGGAACTTCAGTGGAATTGTATAAATCTATACAGAAAGAGTTCCCCGCTTTGCATCTTATAGCAAGTGGCGGAGTTAGTAAAATGGCAGATATAGAGGAGTTAGATAGTTTTGGGATATATGGGGTAATTGTAGGTAAAGCCATCTACGAGAACCGTATCACACTACAAGAAATACAAAAGTACCATGCTAACTAAAAGGATAATTCCCTGTCTGGATATTAAAAATGGCAGGACGGTAAAGGGGACTAACTTTGTGGATCTCCGTGATGCAGGAGACCCTGTAGAGCTCGCACGTATTTACGCAGACCAGGGAGCCGATGAGCTGGTCTTTTTGGATATTACTGCTACTGTAGAAAATAGGAAGACACTTTTTTCATTGGTAGATAAAGTTGCTCATGCTGTAAATATCCCTTTTACGGTGGGAGGAGGAATAAGCTCTGTGGATGACGTTAGCCAACTATTGAATGCCGGGGCAGATAAAATATCAGTAAACTCTTCGGCTGTAAGAAATCCTTTGCTGGTAAAAGAGCTATCTTCCGAGTATGGCTCACAATGCATAGTAGTGGCTATTGACACTAAGGAGGTAAATGGAATACACACAGTACATACGCATGGAGGGCGTAACCCTACAAACTTGGGTACATTAGACTGGGCAAAAGAAGTGGTGGCTAATGGTGCAGGAGAGCTTTTGCTTACATCTATGGATGCAGATGGCACTAAGGCTGGTTTTGATATTGCCATTACATCAGAAGTTTCTTTGGCAGTAAATGTTCCAGTAATTGCTTCTGGAGGTGCTGGTAAATTAGAGCATTTTCTTGATGTATTTACCTCTGGAAATGCCGATGCTGCACTTGCAGCGAGCATTTTCCATTTTGGTGAAATACCTGTTCCGGAATTAAAAAAATACCTTTTACTAAAAAACTTACCTATAAGACATTAATAATCTGCCATTTTGCCACTATTTTTCGGTATGGCATAGGGTTTGAAACAAGATATTATTCTTGTTAGGTTTGTCGGTAATAAAAATTTACGCCTTTTTGGCATAAAATTAATATAAAGAAAATGTTGGATTTTGATAATTTCGGGTTGGCGGGGAAAAATGTTGAGAGTGTAGAGATGATAGAAATTACATCGCCTGATGATGTAATGCAGGATGATAGTAATTTACCTGAAACTTTATCTATACTTCCTCTCCGTAATACAGTTTTGTTTCCGGGGATAGTAATTCCTGTAACGGTTACCCGAACCAAGGGAATAAAACTAGTAAAGAAGGCTTATAGGGGAGATAAAACGTTAGGAATACTATCTCAAGTTAAGCAAACTAGTGATGAGCCTTCGGCAGAAGATTTGTATAAGATAGGTACCATTGCCATTATCCTAAAAATGATTGTTTTGCCAGATGGTAACGTAACCATTATTTTGCAGGGACGTAGGAGGTTTAGGGTAGAAGAATTTATTCAAACTGAACCGAGTATATTAGCAAGGGTTACTTATATTCCAGATAGTTTTCCAAATCCAAAGAAGAAGGAAACAAAGGCGTTGGTACAAAGTTTAAAAGAGGCTGCAGTAAACATTGCTAATCTTAATCCAGAGATACCGAAGGATGCACAAATTGCGATAAACAATATAGAATCAGCTATCTTCTTAACGCACTTTTTATCATCAAACCTAAACGTTGGTTTACAAGATAAACAAATACTTTTGGAAACCTTGGATGGTTACGAACACGCCACAAGGTTACTGGAGCATATGCTAAAGGAAATAGAAGTTTTGGAAATCAAAAAAGATATCCAAAGTAAAGCCTCTTCTGACATTGACCAGCAGCAACGGGAGTATTACCTTAGACAGCAGATAAAAGTGCTTCAAGAAGAGTTGGGTATGGACTCGCCGGATCAAGAGGTAGAAAAACTGCGAACAAGAGGGGCAAAGAAAAAGTGGTCTAATGAAGTTTACGAGCACTTTAATAAAGAGCTCAATAAAATCATGCGTACCAACTCTATGTCTCCGGAGTACGGTATTGCACTTGGTTATGCTGAGTTGTTGGTGGATCTTCCTTGGAACGAGTATAGCAAAGATAATTTTTCGTTAGCAAGGGCTAAAAAAGTGTTAGATTCTGACCACTTTGGCCTAACAAAGGTGAAAGAGAGGATTTTGGAGTACCTAGCCGTCTTAAAACTTAGGAACGATATGAAAGCTCCCTTGCTTTGCCTTTATGGTCCTCCTGGTGTTGGTAAAACTTCTCTCGGAAAATCAATAGCAAAAGCACTTGGTCGCGACTACGTAAGGATGGCTTTGGGAGGCTTGCATGATGAGGCAGAAATACGTGGGCACAGGAAAACGTACATTGGAGCCATGCCTGGTAAAGTAATCCAGAATATACAGAAGGCTAAGAGCAGTAATCCTGTTTTTGTTTTAGATGAAATAGACAAAATTTCTCGGGACCATAGGGGAGACCCATCCAGTGCTTTATTAGAAGTCTTGGATCCGGAACAGAACTCGGCTTTTAAGGATAACTATCTGGAAGTAGATTTCGATTTGTCGAAAGTGCTTTTTGTGGCCACGGCTAATTCCCTAGACACCATACAGCCTCCATTGCGTGACCGTATGGAAATAATAGAGATAAGCGGGTATACCGTAGAAGAGAAAATTGAGATAGCAAAAAGGCATTTGCTTCCTAAACAGTTAGAGCTGCATGGTTTAACTAAAACGGACATGAAGCTTTCTAATGCAGCCATTGTGGCTATAATAGAAGGTTACACAAGAGAATCTGGTGTGCGTAGTTTGGAGCAAAAGATAGGTTCTGTAGTACGTAAAATAGCGAAAGCCGTGGCTATGGAGGAAGAATACAATAAGAATGTAGACACAAAAGATGTGGCCTTACTACTTGGTCATGCTCCTTTTGATAAGGATCTATACGAAGGGAACGAGTTTGCAGGTGTGGTAACAGGCTTGGCCTGGACGCCAGTAGGTGGAGATATTCTCTTTATTGAATCTAACCTGAGCCGGGGCAAAGGAAAACTTACTTTATCTGGACAGCTGGGCGATGTAATGAAGGAGTCGGCTATGACTGCACTTTCGTATCTAAAAGCAAATGCGGACGAAATTGGCGTAGATTATAGGGTGTTTGATAATTATGATTTGCATATCCATGTACCGCAGGGAGCAGTGCCTAAGGACGGTCCATCTGCTGGGATAACCATGCTTACTTCTATAGCTTCTGTTTTTACACAAAGAAAAGTAAAAAATAAAGTGGCTATGACAGGAGAGATTACCCTAAGAGGTAAAGTGCTGCCAGTAGGAGGGATTAAAGAAAAGATTTTGGCTGCAAAAAGAGCCAATATAAAAGAGATAATCATGTGCTACAAAAACCGCAAAGATGTGGAAGAAGTAGGAGAAGAATATACTAAGGGACTTACCTTCCATTATGTAGACCGCGTAGATGAGGTATTGGAAATAGCCTTGCTAAAAGTGAAAGTAGATAAGCCAATAAATTTTGTTTTTAGGGACACGCAGGAAAAAAGCTGACTACAATCATAAATTAGTAAAATGTATTGTATGTACTTTGTTATTCGTTTTGATGTTATAACTTTGTTAAAAGCTAATCCAAAAATATGGTAAGAAGTTCCGAAGCAGTACGTTCGCTAGTTGAATCGCCGCAGCTCTATAAAATGGTCACAGGTCGTCTGGACTTATTAGATGTGCCGGAGTTAAATTTTGAATCAGAGTTAATGGAACTCATCTTTGATTTATATAGCCGGGAAGATGCGGAACTGTCAGTAGAAAAATTACAGCGGTTCTCTATGTCACAGGTAATGGTTTATTTACAGGCGTCACATAAGTTGTATATCTCTAAAACGATGCCTGAGATAGAGCAGTCTATGGTTCATATCCAAAGGAGGTTTGACAATACGCCCGAAATCCTTAATGCTCTTGTTGTGTTTTTTAACGACTATAAAACTCGTTTTCTGGAGCATATTAGAATGGAGGAGAGGGACTTTTTTCCGTTTCTAAAGAAGCTAGACATGGCTCAGAGTGGAAAAATGGAACTTGCAGAAGTGGTTGGCCTTTTGAATCAGTGCTCTATTGACAGTTTTGTAGATGATCATGACGCTATAGAAGACCAGCTGAAGAGTGTATCTAATATCATCCATACTTATGCTGGTGGAGATGAAGTGCCTCTGCCATTTAAGGTGTTTCTTAATCAGGTAGAAGTTTTTGAGATGGATTTAAGAAAGCATGCTATCATAGAAGACTATGTTTTAGTACCAATGGCACGCAGGATAGAGAAAGATTTGCGAAATAAGTTTTTTGCTTAAGCTAATAATATTTAGATGAAAAACGGACAACCTTAAAAGTTGTCCGTTTTTTTATTGGTCCTGACTTTTAATAGTATTGTTTTTTTAATCTACGTCTGAATCACTCCCACATTATATCTCTCAGTGATAGGTTTTTGATTGGCGGCTTCTATACCCATGCTTATGACCTTTCTGGTTTCGATAGGGTCTATAATGCCATCTACCCAAAGGCGAGACGCCGCATAGTATGGGCTCAACTGATCATTGTATTTTTCTTCAATGTTTTTTAGTAGCTCGGCTTTCTTTTCTTCGCTTAGCTCTACGCCTTTTCCTTTAAGTGCGGCTTCTTGTATCTGCAAAAGTGTTTTTCCTGCAGAAGCACCACTCATTACGGCCATTTGTGCCGACGGCCAAGAATAAATTAATCTCGGATCATAGGCCTTACCGCACATAGCATAATTTCCTGCTCCGTAGCTGTTGCCTACCACTATCGTGAACTTTGGCACTACGGAATTGGCCATGGCATTCACCATTTTGGCACCGTCCTTTATAATCCCTGCTTGCTCAGAGCGGCTTCCCACCATAAAACCTGTTACATCTTGGAAAAACACTAAAGGGATACGCTGCTGGTTGCAGTTCATAATGAATCTGGCGGCCTTATCTGCTGAGTCGGAGTAGATTACACCACCCATCTGTAGTTCGGTGTTACCGCCTGGCTTTTTAGCTTTTACAATCTCGCGTTGGTTGGCTACTATACCTACAGCCCATCCATCAATACGTGCTGTAGCACACACTATAGTTTTACCGTATTCGGCTTTGTATTGTTCTAATGATCCTTCATCTACTATAGTTTCCAGTAAATTAAGCATATTGTAAGGCTTTACTCTATCTGCTGGTAAAACGTCATATACTTTTTCTAAAGGAACAGCAGGGGCTTTAGCTTCTTTTCTGTTGAAATTGGCTGTAGGAAAGCCACCCAATTTATCCATTACATCTTTTATAGCATCCAGACATTGTTCATCGGTATCGAAACGATTGTCTGTTACACCTGAAATCACCGAGTGTGTAGATGCCCCTCCAAGTGTTTCAGCATCCACATTTTCACCAATAGACGACTTTACCAAGTATGGTCCAGCAAGAAAAACTGAACCGGTATCTTGTACTATAAATGCATAATCAGACATGATGGGTAAATACGCTCCACCCGCTACACAGGCTCCCATAATGGCTGAAATTTGGGGAATACCCATGCTTGACATCTTGGCATTGTTTCGAAAAATCCGTCCGAAATGTTCTTTGTCTGGAAAAATTTCGTCTTGCATGGGTAAATAAACTCCTGCAGAGTCTACCAAATATATAATAGGAAGATGATTTTCCATCGCTATTTCCTGTGCTCTGAGGTTTTTTTTGCCCGAAATCGGGAACCAGGCACCAGCTTTTACCGTAGCGTCGTTTGATACAATTACACAAATCCTACCTTGTACATAACCCAGCACTATGGCGGAGCCGCCGTTTGGGCAACCGCCATCTTCGGCATACATACCTTCACCCGCAAACATGCCTATTTCTAGGTATTCAGAATCCTTGTCTAAGAGATATTCTATTCGCTCCCAAGCCGTAAGCTTACCTTTTGACTTATGTTTTTTTATTTTGTCTAAACCACCTCCAAGCCTAAGGGCTTCTTTTTTTGTATTTAAAATAGAAATTAAATCTTTCATTGTATTAATAAATCAAAATATTATTTGGGTTGTAGAATTTTTGGTATTGATTTTGAACCTAAAAATATAACTTTATTTAAAGAAAATATGATTTTTTTTAAGATATTTGCTTTAGAAATCATTAGCAAAACAAATATAATTGTTAAAAACAATGTTTAGCATCAACCTTGAACAAATGGAAATGATTCGTCAGAGTGCCCGTGACTTTGCCGAAAACCACATACGACCACACATAATGGAATGGGATGAGGCCCAGACTTTTCCAGTAGAAGTATTTAAAAAATTCGGAGAATATGGTTTCATGGGAATTGTGGTTCCCGAAGAATATGGCGGCTCAGGCCTTTCTTACCAAGAGTACATTACTATTCTGGATGAAGTCAGTAAAGTTTGTGGTTCCATTGGCCTTTCTTTGGCAGCACATAATTCACTTTGTACTAATCATATCCTTTCTTTTGCCAATGAGGAGCAGAAGAAGAAATATCTTCCTAAACTTGCATCCGGAGAATGGATTGGAGCGTGGGGCTTGACAGAAACGGGTTCAGGTTCAGATGCAGGTGGTATGACTACTACAGCGGTGAAAGATGGTGATTATTATGTAATAAATGGCTCTAAGAACTTTATTACGCATGCTATAAGCGGTAATGTGGCTGTGGTAATTATGCGTACGGGTAGTAAAGACGATAGAAACATGTCGGCTTTTATTATAGAAAAAGGAACTCCGGGATTTACCGCCGGAAAGAAAGAGAATAAGATGGGGATGCGTGCCTCTGAAACAGCTTGTTTGTTTTTCGACAATTGCCGGGTGCACAAGGACCAAATGATAGGAAACGAAGGAGATGGTTTTAAACAAGCTCTTAAACTTCTGGACGGAGGAAGGATTTCTATTGCGGCTTTATCTTTGGGTATTGCCCGTGGTGCTTATGAATGTGCCTTGAAATATGCCAACGAGCGTGAGCAGTTTGGTAATAAGATATTTGAGTTTCAGGCTGTGAGTTTCAAATTGGCAGAAATGGCAACGAAGGTAGAGGCTGCGGAATTACTGACCCGTCAGGCTGGATATATGAAAGACCATGGTGGAAACGTAACCAAAGCAGGTGCTATGGCGAAGCTTTTTGCTTCGGAAACGGCAGTAGAAGTGTCTACAGACAGTGTGCAGATTCACGGTGGATACGGCTTCACAAAGGATTTTCCGGCAGAGAAATTCTACCGTGATAGTAAATTATGTACCATAGGAGAGGGAACTTCGGAGATTCAGAAAATGGTTATATCCAGAGATATACGGAAAGATGCTGGAGCGTAGTAATAAAATAACGCTTGTAGATTGCCCTCGTGATGCCATACAGGGCTTACACGATTTTATATCTACAGAAAAAAAAGCAGCTCATATAAACCGTCTCATAAAAAGTGGTTTGTTTGAGTGGATAGACTTTGGCAGTTTTGTGTCGCCCAAAGCTGTGCCACAAATGGCAGATACTGCACAAGTTTTGGAACAAGTAGATTTAGTAAATGACACCAAGTTACTTGCTATTGTGGCCAATGAGCGAGGTGCGGAAGCAAGTGTGCACTTTGAAAAAGTGCATTATCTGGGCTATCCTTTCTCTATTTCGGAAACTTTCCAGCAGAGGAATACCAATTCAGGTATCGAAGAGTCTTTTAAAAGACTAGAAGGTATACATGATACAGTAACCAAAACCAACAAAGAAACAGTAGTCTATATTTCTATGGCTTTCGGAAACCCATACGGTGATGTTTGGAACGAGCAGTTGGTAGTAGATTATATAGGAAAGATAAAAGAATTGGGCATTACGGAATTTTCTTTAGCCGATACCACGGGGGAGGCAAACCCTCAACAAATTAAACACCTCTTTGAAGTTTGTGGTAAAGCTTTTACAGACGTAAGAATTGGCTCGCACTTCCATTCGGCTAAAGCCAATAGTCTGGAGAAAATCAAAGCAGCCTTTGAAGCCGGATGCCGAAAGTTTGACGGTGCTTTATTGGGCTATGGGGGGTGTCCGTTTGCTAAAGACGATTTGGTAGGTAATATTCCGTCAGAAGATCTTTTGTTCTATTTTGAAAGAGGAACTCCGGTAGAAATCTCAGACTTACAGCAAAGTTTCAGAGAATTGATTGCGTAATTTGGGAATAGAAATCATCCCAATAAGGAGGGACTAAGAAACGACTTCATCAATAATTCATATATATACCCATGGCTAAGGCTGTGGGTTTTTTTGTAAAGTAATTCAATCACTAAAACCGATTTATACATTAGAGATTTTGGTGCAGTATGTAGGTTAATGAGTAGGTCGGATAAAAGTGGCAAAATCTAGTAATGGTTTCACTTTAATATTTAATGGCTCTAGTTTATTTAAGCGAGTATTTTTTTACCACATAGGTGAAAACTAAAAAGTAGGATATAGAGAAATTAATTTTCGCCACAATAGCCATGTGAAGAATGCTTGTGTTCCTTATGTAATCTAAATCTATTGCTTCTATGTGGTTTGATATTAGAAATTTACGTTCTGCGAATATTTCTACTAGCTGAAGTAAACTACAGCCTATTTAATTTATGAATATCCGATAATTAAAGAGGCTGCCTGTAGGGGCAGCCTCAAAATATCATTACGCTACTTCTTTATGCTTCGGTGGCCAAAGAAGTGAAGCTATTATGCTAACGCTTAAAATGGCAAGAATTACCAAGAGCGAATGGTGTGTTTCAAAACCAATATCATGCAGCCATTTGTGAGCAAGCATTTTTGCCCCAATAAATGTAAGCAGAACACCCAAGCCGTATTTCAAGTAAGCAAACATGTCAATAATATTTACCAGGAAGAAGAACATAGATCTCAAGCCCATGATAGCAAATACATTAGAGAAAAATACAATGTAAGGGTCTTTGGTAATAGAGAAAATGGCTGGAATAGAGTCAATTGCAAACACAATGTCTGTAAAAGCAATAACGATGATTACAACAAATAGGGGGGTAACAAATAATTTATTGCCTCTGTATTTGTGTCTAAAGAAGAAACGATCTGCTACATATTTCTCATAAACATTAAAGAATCTAGAGGTTACTTTTACCGCCGGGTGATTCTTGGTATCTATGTTCTCTTCGTCCTCTTTCTTGAAAAGTATAGCTAAACCTGTATATGCCAAGAAAACTCCAAATACTATTAAAATCCAGTCAAATTTCTGTATTAGGGCTGCTCCTAGGAATATAAAAATAAAACGTAATACAATAGAGCCTAAAATACCCCAAACCAAAACCTTCTTATAATGGCGGCTTTTTACTCCAAACGAACTGAATATTAGGATAAATACAAAGATGTTATCTACGGATAGTGCATATTCTACTACATAACCCGTAATATACTGTAGTGCCATTGAGTTCTGGAAAATAGCTAAGTCCTTCGTATAATCGCCCACAAACTCAAGACCTGGGTAATAATGATCCTTTACTTGTTCTAAATGAGCTGCATCGCTC
Source organism: uncultured Lacihabitans sp. (assembly GCA_964489955.1). GTDB lineage: Bacteria > Bacteroidota > Bacteroidia > Cytophagales > Spirosomataceae > Leadbetterella. The sequence continues at coordinate 43,747 of CAZBAV010000018.1, forward strand.
ACGTCGTGTACTAAATAACCATAATGTTTAAGGAAGAAGAAAAATGCCACGGCCAAAGAAACCCAAACCGCACTCCAAAAGCCGGCTTCTTTAAATTTGACAACATGATCTTTTCTTTTGCTGAAAGCCCCAAGGTCCAGGAGCATAACAAATATGGTGAAGAGGGTGAAGCCCCCAAAAAATATAACTTCGTTAGATAGTGCCATTTTTGTGTTTTAAAATAAAAAAGCGAAAGTGCAAAGAAAACTAATTGCGTGCGAGAACGCCCTAGTAGAAATTATATAGAATAGTGGTAAAGTTATATATTAAATACAAAAGACTAAAGAATTGTACCCAAAGCTTCCGCTACCATCGTCTTTTCCTTATTTTTTTCCTCAAGTGCATTTAGTAGAATATCCTGCTCGTCCTCATCTTCCGTATCTAGTTGGTTAATAAGGACTAAAATGTCGTTTTTTATCTTGAGCAAATGTATTCTGAATACCAATTTAGAGACTATCTCGCCAAGGTTACTTTCATAATCGGGTACAAAAACCTCAAATTTCACCCATTGGGGGCTTAAGCCATGCTTTGGACTTTCCCAGTTTATGACCAAGTCCTGGATTTCATTATTTAAGTGCGAAAGAAAATGCCTTTTAGGGGGTATAGTGCCTTTACTATGGAAATCTTGGTATTCTTTGTATATGCTCTTAAGCTTTGCATCAAACAATAAGTCTATTTCAGTTTCTCCAAATATGAAATCGGCCAAGAAAACATTAGAGGAAGTTTCCTCATCGTAATCAATGACAACATCTCCATAAAGGACTAAATCTTTGACTAAAGCTTCTTCACTGCTATATGTGGGTAAAGAGTCAATTTGCTCTAGTTCATGGTTTCTGGTAGGTGGGGCAGGAGAAATAGGTACAGCATCTGGACCTGCAGTTCTACCCGTTGTTTTTATTTGCTTTATAGCAATTTTTGCTCCCTCATTTATTAGAATGGCTTCGTCAATATGTAATAATCTCGCCACTTCCTGGTAGAACACCTGCCTTTTTACAGGATTAGGTATTTTCGTAATAGACTGGACAAGGCTTTCTATAAGCTCAGCTTTTTTTATGGCATCTGTACCTACATCTTCAAGCGAAATCTCCGTCTTGAAGTTTATGAAGTCTTTTTGGTTGGCCTCGGTATATTTGCTAAAAACATCGCCACCCACTTTGCGGATATAGCTATCAGGGTCGTCTCCGTCAGGAAAAACAACAGCCTTCACATTCAGTCCTTCTTCTAGAATGATGTCTATTCCTCGGAGGGAGGCTTTTATTCCGGCTGCATCGCCGTCATATAACACTGTGATATTATCGGTAAAACGACCAATTATTCGTATTTGCTCGGGAGTAAGGGCTGTCCCAGATGAGGCAACCACGTTTTCTATACCTGCCTGGTGTAGTGAAACTACATCCGTATACCCTTCCACTAAATAACAATTATCTTTTTGACGGATTGCATTCTTGGCTTGGTAAATACCGTAAACAATATTGCTTTTATGGTAAATTTCTGTTTCGGGAGAGTTTACATATTTAGGTGCTTTGGCATCTGTTTTAAGTATCCTGGCACCGAAAGCAATAGGTTTTCCCGCTACATTATGGATTGGGAAAATAACTCTGCCCCTGAAGCGGTCGAGATAAACCCCGTTATCTTTTACACTAATGAGTCCTGCTTTTTCCAAAACCTCTACACCAAAGCCTTGTTTTGAGGCATGGTCATAAAACTGGCTACGAGCTTCGGGCGAATATCCAAGGTTAAACTTCTCTATCATGGCTTTAGAAAAGCCCCTTTCTTGGAAATAACTTAGCCCTATACTTTGGCCTTCCTCACTATCTAGGAGGTAGTTGTGGAAGTAGGTTTCCGCAAATTCTGATACTATAAAGAGGCTTTCTCTCTCATTTTGTGCGGCCAGTTCTGTATCAGTAAATTCTTTCTCTTTTACCTCTATGTTGTACTTCTTTGCCAGCCATTTAAGAGCATCGGGGTAAGAGAAACCCTCCAAATCCATCACAAAACGTACCGAATCTCCACCTTTGCCACAACCAAAACATTTATATATTCCTTTGCTGGGCGAAACAGAAAAGGAAGGTGTTTTTTCGTTATGAAATGGGCAACAAGCTATCATGTTTGCACCCCTTTTTTTTAGGTTTACAAACTCTCCTACCACTTCTGAAATATCGGCAGCCTGTAGGATTTGGTTTACTGTATCCTGAGGAATCATGATGTAAAGTTAGTGAACTTTCAAAGGTTTTTTACAGGTTTACACAGAATGAGTAATAAAATGTCCTCTAAAACTTTTCCACAAAAAAGCAACTTATCTACATTGCTGCCTCAGGGTTATGAGCCGTGTTTTTTATTGATTATCTTTGTTCTCTGTTTTACATAAGCATTTTATATCCATGGGTAAAATCATATCGATAGTTAACCAAAAAGGTGGTGTGGGCAAAACTACTACTGCTATAAACCTTTCCGCATCATTAGCGGTTTTAGACTATAAAATATTGTTGGTGGATACTGACCCACAAGCAAACGCAGGTTCTGGAATTGGTATTGACAGTAAAGAGCACCAGAATAATATATATGCTGCATTAGTGGGGCAGATAGGTATTAAAGAATGTATTGTAAAGACCCAGATTCCTAATTTAGATATCGTACCTAGTCATATAGATCTGGCGGGTTTTGAACTAGAAATAGTGAACCAGGTAGCTCGTGAATATATTTTGAAAGAAATACTACAAGAAGTGAAAGCAGATTATGATTTTATCTTTATAGATTGTTCTCCTTCGCTTGGTTTAATGGTAATTAACTCCATTGTGGCTTCAGATTCTGTACTTATTCCGGTACAGTGTGAGTACTTCGCTCTGGAGGGAATAGCCCAGCTACAGAATACCATTAATATTATCAAGAAAAGACTGAATCAGTCGCTAGAAATGGAAGGTTATGTGCTTACTATGTATGATGGGCGTACGAATCTCTCTAAAATGGTAGTAGACGATGTAAGAAAGCACTTTGGTAATCTTTGTTTTGATACGCTTGTGCCTAGAAATGTGAAGCTTGCTGAAGCCCCAAGTTATGGTGTGCCAGCACTTTTGATGTTTTCAGATGAGGGCGAATTCGATATAAAGTTCTTGGAAAACAAAGGTGCTATAAGTTATATTGATTTAGCTAAAGAAGTACTGAAACGTAATAATCTTGCGGAGATAAAAGAATAAACGATGGAAGCTACAGGAAAAGGTTTGACTTCCTTGTTGGGAGATTCTGATTTAGTTGTAAAAAGGAAGGTAGCCTCTTTTGTAGGGGTTCAGGAAATTGATATTACTAAAATAGAGGTTGGTGCATCGCAACCCCGTCAGGTTTTTGATGAAACGGCTTTGCAAGAACTTGCAGACTCTATTATTGCCAATGGGCTCATACAGCCTATTACGGTAAGAGAAAAACCCAACGGGACTTTTGAGATTATTTCAGGAGAAAGAAGATTTAGGGCATCCAAGCTAGCGAAATTAAGTAAGATCCCTGCTTTTATACGTGAGGTTAATGACCAGCGTTCTCTGGAAATGGCTCTGATAGAAAATATCCAGAGAGAAAACTTAAATCCGGTGGAGATTGCTCTTTCATATAAAAGAATGATGGAAGAGTTGGGCTTTAAACAAGAGGATTTGGGAAAAAGGGTAGGGAAGAGTCGTTCTAACATTACAAACTACCTGAGGCTTTTACAATTGCCTACAGAGATACAATCAGGCCTGATTTTGGGTGTTGTTTCAGCGGGGCAAGTAAGACCCTTGATAACCATTTCAGATTCGGCTAAGCAAATAGATATTTATCAACGTATTTTAGAGTACGGACTCAGTGCCAGGGAGATAGAGGCATTGGTGAAAAAGGGTAACACCTTTGAAGCGGATGCTAATGAAGTAGATATTTTCCGTGAAGATATGCGTATTGAAGAAATGACCCTAAAAGGTAAGACTACCGTGCCACTTAAGATTCAGGTACAAGATGTAAACAAGGGAAATGTAACCCTTAAATTCTCTAATTTGGAAGAATTAGAAAGTATACTAGGAAAGCTTAACTAAGGCAAGATTATATTGGAAAAGGATGGCTCTGGTAAAGAGCCGTCCTTTTTTGTTTTATTGTAAAGATGTAATTTTTACATATTTCGCGGCTTACTTGTTTGTTTTACACAGTAGTTTTTATGAGTAAAAATGCTTAACTTTGTAAAATTTTCTTTTGGTAGAAAATAGAAATTTGGGATAAATAATTAATTAGTTATACTACTGGTTAGTAATATTTTATGAGCGACAAAGAAAAGAAAGATTATTCGGCCGATAATATCCAGGTTTTAGAAGGCTTAGAGGCTGTAAGAAAGAGACCTGCCATGTATATTGGCGATATCGGTATAAAAGGGTTGCACCATCTAATTTGGGAAGTTGTAGATAACTCCATAGATGAGGCCATGGCCGGTTATTGTAATAAAATTGATACCACCATAAATGAAGATAACTCTATAACGGTACGTGATAACGGCCGGGGTATTCCTACAGGTTGGCATGAAAAAGAACAAAAATCTGCTCTTGAAGTAGTAATGACCGTTCTCCATGCTGGTGGTAAATTCGATAAAGATACCTACAAGGTTTCTGGTGGTTTACACGGTGTGGGTGTTTCTTGTGTGAACGCCCTTTCTACACATTTGCGGGTAGAGGTACACCGTGATGGTAAAAAGTTTGAGCAAGAGTATAATATCGGTAAGCCTTTGTATGCTGTGCGTGAGATTGGTACTACAGATGATCGTGGTACTTTTGTACATTTTAAGCCAGATGATACTATTTTTCAAGCAACGGAATACAAGTACGAAACCGTAGCGAATCGACTTAGAGAGTTATCTTTTCTAAACAAAGGGATTACACTTACTCTTACCGATAAAAGGGAATTAGACGAAGAGGGAAATGCGAAGTACGAGGAGTTTCACTCAGAAGGAGGTTTAATAGAATTTGTAGAATACTTAGACAAGAGCCGTGAGAACCTAATTCCTACTCCAATGTGGATGGAAGGGGAAAGGGATGGTGTGCCAGTAGAAGTTTCTATGGTTTATAATACGTCTTATTCAGAAAACGTATCGTCTTTTGTAAACAACATTAATACACCTGAGGGAGGTACGCACGTTTCGGGTTTTAGAATGGCTCTTACGCGTACATTAAAGTCTTATGCCGAGAAATCTGGATTATTGGCTAAAGAAAAAATAGAAATCGCAGGTGATGACTTCCGTGAGGGTTTAACAGCTGTTATTTCTGTAAAGGTAGCAGAGCCGCAGTTTGAGGGACAAACTAAATCTAAACTGGGTAACTCAGAGGTTACAGCAGCGGTAAGTGGCTGTGTACAGGAGATGTTAGAGAACTATTTGGAAGAAAATCCAAAAGATGCAAAAATCATTGTAGACAAGGTTATTTTAGCTGCTAAAGCCCGTATTGCTGCAAAAAAGGCAAGGGAAATGGTGCAGCGTAAAAACGTACTTATTGGTTCTGGTTTGCCTGGAAAGCTTGCCGATTGCTCTGAATCAGATCCGGCACTTTGTGAAGTATACTTGGTGGAGGGAGACTCTGCTGGTGGTTCTGCTAAACAAGGACGTGACCGTAATTTTCAAGCTATCCTTCCTCTGAAAGGAAAGATATTGAACGTAGAGAAGGCACAAGAATATAAGATTTACGAAAACGACGAGATTAAAAATATCTTTACCGCATTAGGTGTGCAAATGGGTAAAGATGGAGATGATAAGGCTCTTAATCTTGATAAGTTGCGTTACCATAAAATCATCATCATGACCGATGCTGATATAGACGGTAGCCACATCAGAACGCTTATACTTACTTTCTTCTATAGATTCATGCGGGATATTATAGAAAGGGGGTACCTATATATTGCACAGCCACCTCTTTACTTGGTTAAAAAGGGTAAAGAAGAAGCATATGCATGGAGCGAAGACCAGAGAATGATGGAGGTAAAGCGGTTAGCAGGTTCAGGTAAAGAAGAAAACGTGGGAGTGCAACGATACAAGGGTTTGGGAGAAATGAACCCTGAGCAGCTGTGGGAAACTACAATGGATCCTCGTAACCGTATTTTAAAGCAAGTTACAGTTGAATCTGCGGTAGAAGCAGATATGTTGTTCTCTATGCTTATGGGTGACGAAGTGCCGCCACGCAGAGAGTTTATTGAAAGAAACGCTAAATACGCTAAAGTAGACGTTTAAAATATCACAGAGCCGACAACTTTGGTTTTACCTGAAGTTGTCGGTTTTTTTTTCTGGCATCCCTATTAAATGATTTGTTGTAAAAGATGATGGAAGTTTTTAAGAATAGGAAATGGGTGGTATTTATTTTATCAGCTTTTCTCCTATTTGATTTGAGTGTAAATGCCGTACAATATTACAACCAGCCGTTTGATTCAGATATAGTAGAGTCAGTTTTACCACTACCTTACATGGAACCTCTTTATGGAATAACTAACGGCTTCGCAGAATCCATTCAATCCTAATAAAAGCATATTTTCTTCTTTCTCAATACTACAGATTGGAGCTGAAAGTAGGTACAGAGACAATTAAACCAAAGCTGTTTTACTATTACAGGGAGAAACCTAAAAAGTAGGCCACTTTTATTTGGAACATCTTTGTTGTTTTCTTTATTTTTATCGTGTTTTTTGTTTTTATAATATGTCTGAAGAGAAATTTGTTGTAATAAGAGAGGTTATCCGCAAGAAGAATCCTAAGCTATTAAAGTGGCTTCCTGGTTTTGTTTTGCGGTATATAGAGAAAATAGTACACGAAGACGATATAAATGAAGTAATGCACAATATCGGGCATTTACACGGTCTGGACTTTGTAGATGCCTTAATTACACAAGAATTAAGAGTAAAAGTTAACCTTTTGGGAAGCGAAAATATCCCATTAGAGGGAGGCGTGATCTTTGCTTCAAACCATCCTCTTGGTGGTTTAGACGGGGTGTCATTTATGCATGCACTAGGTAAATATAGGAAGGATATAAAGTTTCTGGTGAATGATGTTTTAAGTAACATTAAAAACTTCGATTCACTCTTTATTCCTATCAATAAACATGGAAAGCAAGCACGTGAGTCATCACAGCTAATAGATGATACCTATGCTAGTGATGGAGCTATGTTGGTTTTTCCTGCAGGTCTGGTTTCCAGAAAGGGAAAAGGAGGTGTCATAAGGGATTTGGAGTGGAAAAAAAGCTTTATTAATAAGGCCAAGAAATATAAAAGAAATATAGTTCCGGTATTTATAGACGGTAGAAATTCAGAGTTTTTTTATAACTTAGCGAGATTTCGCAAGATGATTGGTATTGGAGCCAACATAGAAATGTTCTATTTGGCAGACGAAATGTTTGCCCAAAGAGATAAGTCTGTGACTATTACCGTAGGAAAACCTATTCCATTTGAGTCCTTAGATTCTAGTAAAACAGAACAACAGTGGGCAGAATATATAAAAGAAACAGTGTATGCACTGGCATAACAATAATACGTATATGCAGGAAATAATGCCTCCCGTAAGCAGGGAAATTTTGAAAGAAGAGATTAATAGTAGTACGTTTTTAAGATATACCAATTATGGAAATATTGAGGTGCATGTGGTTAATTATCATAAGCAACCCAATGTTTTGCTTGAGATTGGGAGATTAAGAGAACTCACATTTAGAGATGCCGGCGGAGGTACAGGACTTGCGTCTGATATTGATGAGAATGACACATCTGAAAACGCTTACGACCAACTTATTACTTGGGACCCTGAAGAGGAAGAAATTGTGGCGGGGTATAGGCTTATTCGCGGAGGTGAGGTCGGTCTTAATGAGCATGGTGTACATAACCTTTCTACTGCACATTATTTTGCATTTTCGGAAAAGTTTAAAGAGGAGTACTTGCCTTACACCATAGAACTTGGACGTTCTTTTGTACAACCAAAGTACCAACCGGGAAAGGAAAATCGTAAAGGTTTGTTTTCTCTAGATAATCTTTGGGATGGCTTAGGTGCAATCGTGGTTCTTAATCCTGATATAAAATATTTGTTTGGGAAAGTTACCATGTATGCACATTATAATGCAGAAGCACGGGATATTTTACTGTATTTCATGAAGCATTATTTTCCAGATAGTGAGCAATTGGTAGTACCTCACAATCCGGTAGGATATAAAACAGATATCACTAGTTTACAGGGAATATTTGATGGGCTAGATTATAAGGAAGGTTATAAGGTTCTAAACAGTAAAGTTAGGAGTTTAGGTGAAAATATTCCTCCTTTAATTAATACTTATATGGGGCTTTCTGCCACCATGAAAACATTTGGTACCGCTGTTAATGATGAGTTTGGAGAAGTAGAAGAAACAGGGATTTTAATTACTATTGCTGATATCCACGCTATAAAAAAAGAGAGACACATTATTTCTTTTGAAAGGGATAAGCATTATGGAAGCAGAAGGCAGAAAGACAGCGAATAACAGACTAAAAACCAATGTGTTTTATGTGTTTTTGGCTGTAGTATTTGGAATATTGATATTTAAAGTGCTATCTGCTGGCAAACTTTTAGAAGGAATAGATGTTGTAGATAGCGAATCGAGTACTGGGCACTGGGAGACTTTTCTTGAAGTTTTTAGGTATAATCTTCACCATCCCCTTGCTGTACTTCTGTTACAAATTATAGTAATAGTATTTGTAGCAAAATCTTTCGGGGCCATCTGCAAGATGCTAAAGCAACCTAGTGTAATAGGGGAGATGCTTGCTGGTATAGTATTAGGGCCATCTTTGTTTGGTTTATTGTTTCCGGAGATTTCTTTGGCTTTGTTTCCTCCCTCTTCTCTGGGTAATCTACAATTGCTGAGCCAGATAGGTCTTATCCTTTTTATGTTTATTATTGGTTTGGAACTTGATTTAAAAATTATTAGATCTAAAACCAGTGAAGCTGTAATTATAAGTCACGCTAGTATAATTCTTCCATTTACATTAGGAGTCTCTTTATCCTACCTTTTATACAGCGAATTGGCTCCAAGTGGAGTAGGGTTTTTACCTTTTGCTCTATTTATGGGTGTGGCAATGAGCGTTACTGCATTTCCCGTTTTGGCGAGTATTGTAAGGGAACGCAAGATTCACAAGACAAAACTAGGAGCATTGGTGATAACCTGTGCTGCTGTAGATGATATAACAGCATGGTGTGTTCTGGCTGCGGTGATTGCTATTGTAAAAGCTGGTTCTTTTGTGAGTTCACTGTACAGCGTTTTGCTATCCATTATTTACATTGCTTTGATGCTGAAAGTTATAGCCCCCGTCTTGGCACGCTTTATAGCTAAAGCAAAGGATACCAGAATTGTTGTTGCGGTAGTGTTCCTAGTGGTTATTAGTTCTGCTTATGTGACCGAGCTAACAGGGATACACGCCTTATTTGGGGCGTTTTTGGCTGGTGTGATTATTCCAGAGGATAGTAAATTTCGGGATATGCTTATACAGAAAGTAGAAGATCTTTCTCTAGTTCTGCTGTTGCCGCTTTTCTTTGTTTTTACTGGTTTACGTACCCAAATTGGCTTGGTGTTTAATTCAGATATGTATCTTACTACTTGTTTGATTATTGCAGTGGCGGTTGCAGGAAAGTTCTTAGGTAGTGCTTTGGTTGCTCGTTATGTAGGACAAGATTGGCGGACTAGTCTTTCCATTGGAGCCTTAATGAATACACGCGGGCTCATGGAGCTGGTGGTGCTTAATATTGGTTATGATTTGGGCGTTTTGAGCACAGAAGTCTTCTCTATGATGGTAATTATGACTCTTGTTACTACTATGATGACCGGGCCGTCTTTGGATATTATAAACTACGTATTTGATAAGTTTACCAAATCCCACAATAATATCTAAGGGCCTTTGTGATATCGTTTTTGGTTATTACGTAATCATATCCACAGTCCCCAATTCTGTTTAGAAGTGCGGCTCTTATTTGGCTACCTTTATTTTTCTTATCCTGGCTAGCAAGGGCTGCAATTGAGTTAAGTTCTTCTTTGTCTATTTTTACAATACCATATATAGCATAGATAAACTCTTCTATTTCGCTGAGTTCTGTATCAGTTAACAAGGACTTCGTATACGCTAAATAAGCCTCACAAATCATTCCTACTGCAATGGCTTCGCCGTGCAGCAGTCTTTTGCCTGTTAAGAAATGTGTTTCTACTGCGTGCCCTATAGTATGGCCAAAGTTCAATATTTTTCGGATGCCCTTCTCTGTAGGGTCTTCTTCTACAACCTTTTTCTTTATTTCTACAGAATGGCTAATAAGCTCTTTTAGAGGCATGTCCTCGAAGTCTATCTTCTTTATTACATCCCATTTTGCTTTATCTCTAATGAGGCAATGTTTAGCCACTTCTGCAAAACCAGACCTTAGCTCCTTCTTAGCTAGCGTAGTTAAAAAAGTGTCATCTATTAATACAGCTTTTGGCTGTGTAAAAACACCAATGTGGTTTTTAAAGCCATTAAAATCTATCCCTAGTTTCCCACCTACGCTGGCATCTACCTGGGCAAGAAGTGTTGTAGGTATTTGTATAAAATCAATTCCTCTTTTGTATGTGGCGGCACAAAAGCCACCCATATCACCTATGACTCCTCCTCCTAGATTAATTACCAGAGCATGGCGGTCAAACTCAGCATCTGTGAATCTTTGCCAAATTGTGGTACAGGTTTCAAGGTTTTTATGCTCTTCTCCTGGAGGAACGACTACAAGAATATGTTTAGGTAAGATGTTCTTTATAAGAGGGTAACAGTATTTTTTTGTATTGGAGTCTGTAAGTACAGCTATGTCTGAATAATTTTTTCCTGCTAAATATTCTGGTAGCATTTGAGCTACAGATCCTAAGTTTACTGCCATGTTTAATCTTATTGCTCTCCAAAATTACACTAACTGTAGGTTTTCTAATAATGAATGTCTCTATATTTGTAAAAAACTCAATAGCAGTGTCTGTAGATTTAGTACTCAAGTATTTTAAAGACTTAAACGAAGAGCAAATAAACCAATTTGGGGTTTTGCGGGATTTGTATGAGCATTGGAACGCACAAATTAATGTTATCTCTAGAAAAGACATGGATTTCCTCTATGAAAAGCATGTCTTGCATTCTTTAGGAATAGCTAAAGTCTGCAGTTTTGTAGACGACACAGAGGTGCTAGATGTGGGTACCGGTGGTGGTTTTCCCGGTATACCCCTAGCTATTCTTTATCCAAATGTCTCTTTTCATTTGGTAGATGCAGTTGGGAAGAAAATAAAAGTAGTCTCTGAGGTTGCAGCTGCTTTGAATTTAAAGAATGTTATAGCTCAACACGAGAGAGTTGAGAAGCTTCCAAATAAGTATGATTTTGTTGTAAGTAGGGCGGTAACCAGGATGGCTCCTTTTCTGGAGTGGGTAAAACACAAGATAAACCGTAACCACTATAATCCGCTTGATAATGGGATATTGTATCTAAAAGGAGGGGATTTAGATGAGGAGCTGAAAGAAGCGAAGAAGAAGTACGAAATATATGATTTGGATAAATATTTCGAAGAAGAGTTTTTTCATACTAAAAAGGTTGTGTATATACCATTCTAAATATGTCCGCACTTTTGTTGGTAAACCAGGAGGATAAAACCATTACGGTGGAAGCTACCATATACACATATGGTAATTTTGCTTCTGCGGGTTTAGTGACTGGTATACGTAGCGAAATTAATAGTATGTGGAGTCAGCCGTTGGTCGTTTACATGTTGGATAGTGTTTTATACAAGATTCTTTTTAATGTAGAGGTTGACTTGATTTCTGTAAATGAGGCTCAAGAACTTCTTGCAAGTAATGTTTCTTATTTGAATAATTTTGTTCGGATAGAGGAGAAGAATTCTATTGGTCGCTCTATGATGGGTTTTGGTCTTGGTCAAAATTCTGGATTTTGGCTGGTTAGTGATAATTTGGGTTCTAGCACTACAGCGGCACATGAGTTTGGCCATGCACTGGGTTTACCACATCCTGACCGCATGGATTATCGAAATACGGGTTATCCGCCAATAATGGCACCTAGAGGTACAATTGTAGATGTTGATTATCAGTGGGATAAGTCTGCTTTAGCTGGAGCATATGGGGGGACAATGAATCCTATACATAGAAAAGTGCGAGATTTTGAAATTTGGGATGTGGTAAGGAGTAGTGTCAAAATATCCAATTCTCAGCGAGTTGTGGGACAGTTGTCAAACCTATATTTTGATGAATACGGAAACCATTTTTAGAAATTAGTGTCTAAGTCTTAGAAGCGGATTAGTTACGTGCAGTTAATTGATATACTTAAAAGATACATTTATTATGAAGCAGATTATTTTTTTATCCATTTTGTCTTTCTCCATTTTATCTTGTGCTTCTGGAGGAAGCGTAAGCTCTGGGTCATCAAGTACGCAGGGAGGCAGTGCAGAAGCTAAAGCAAAGCAACTTACGGCACAAATGAAATCGGTTTTGGGGTTAAGTAGCACCCAAGAAGAGAAAGTGCTGACTATTAACGTAGTGAATGAGAAGATGCTGCAGCGTATCCGTACTAATAACGAGCAAAATTTGGCAAGTACAACCAAAGATAGCTATCACAAGGAATTGAAAACAGTATTAAGCGATTCTCAATTTTCTAAGTTTAGGACTTCCTTTCCTAGTCTTTAATTTTTAGGGACTTGTGTAATCTTTTTACAAAAATACCGCCTTAAAGAGGCGGTATTTTTTTGCTCACAATGCAAATATTTTATCCATTAATTGCCATTTTTCACCATCTGGAGTACCCGGGATAGTTTTCTGGTATTTCCACATCAGCTCTTCCCATTCTTGTACTTTTGGGTTTTCTGCGTCGCTGGCAGCTTTGTTCTCAAAACTGAATGAATCATCTACTTCCATTATCATAAATAGACGGTTAAAGACTCTATAAATCTCTAAGTTAAGTACACCAGCTGAAGTAATACTTTCATGTATTTGAGGCCATACTTCTTTATGATATTCTTCGTACTCTCTTATTAACTGTGGGTCGTCTACTAAATCTAATGCTAAGGCGTATCTTCTCATAATATTAATGTGTTGATTTTACATTGGTGGCATTTTTGTTGTTTTTTGCAAACAGGTATATAATGATAAAACACAGAACAATTAGTAAATAAGAATACTGCATATTACCTGTAATGTCTGTTATTAAGCCCGCTACAGGAGGGATAATTGCTCCGCCTACAATTGACATAATAATTAAACTCGAAGCCGGTTTCGTGTCTGCACCTGTGTTTTCTATGCCCATTGCAAAGATGGTCGGAAACATAATTGACATAAAAAAAGTGAGGGCCACTAAAGTATAAAATGTGGCTATACCTGAGCCAAAAGTTATGAACAATGTCAGTAGAATAGAGATTAAGCTATAAATGGTTAGCAGTTTATTTGGAGCAATATACTTCATGAAGAATGTTCCCACAAACCTACCCAACATAAACAATAGTCCTGCTATTCCTGCATAGTATTTTGCAACTTGCCCGCTTATGTCCAAAACGTCTTTGGCATAAACTAGAAGGAAACTGAATACGTAAACCTGGGCCCCGACATAAAAAAATTGTGCTATTACTCCCCAGCTTACATTTTTATGACGTAATGCATGTAGAAAACCACGATTCTCTGTTTCTTCGCTATCTTTAATCTCGGGCAAACGTGTTATGTAAAACAGAATAGCAACACATAAAATAATAGCTCCCAAAACAAAATAAGGCCCTTTTACCAACGAAGTTTCCGCCTGTATATATGCTACCCGAGCTTGCTCACTCAGTGCAGCAATCTCCTCTGAAGACTTCGGTTCCTCTTTCAGTATAAGTATTCCACCTAATATGGGAGCTACAAAAGCCGCTAAACCGTTAAATGACTGAGCAAAATTTAATCTTTGGGTTGCGGTTTCTGGATTACCCAAAACAGTAATATAGGGATTGGCTGCTGTTTCTAAAATCGTAAGTCCACAAGATAAAACAAATAAAGCTCCCAAGAAGAAAGTGTAACTCATTAGGTTTGCTGCCGGAATAAATAGGAAACAACCTAACGAAAACAAACTTAAGCCAACGAGGATGCCCGCCTTGTATCCATATTTCTGCATAATTAGTCCGGCAGGAATGGCCAAAAGAAAATACGCTACAAAAACTGCCGAGTCTACCAAAGAAGCTTGTAGATGGTTTAGGCTAAATGCACTACGCAAGTGGGCTATAAGTATAGGGTCAAGATTATGTATAAAACCCCAGAAAAAGAATAAAGATGTAATTAGAACAATTGCAAAAGTAAAATTGTGATGTTTTGACATTGGGCCAAGAGTTTCGGTTAAATAGAAAAGTCGACAAACATAGTAAATGAATAGAGTAAGAAAGTAATGAAATATGGTTTTTTTATAAACATGTGCTTTTTTTTACGGTGTTTGATATATTAGTTAGCGTTTTGGTATGACCTTCTCTCCTGTGTGGGTAAGGTAACAAGCTGAATGGCATGGAAATTGTATGATATGTAGTGACCTATTAAAATAGGCCGTAGTATATCCAATTAGTACCCAAGCAGGCCTTATGGCTTTCTGAAACGAACGATTTTTAACTAAAATAACTTTCAAAATGAGATTTTATTTACTTTTTATTATCTCTGTATGCACAACACTTGCAAGTTTCGCTCAAGGTGGTATAAGGCTAACCGTTGAATGGAACGCCCAATCGTCAAGATATGAGGTTTTTGCCCTTTCGCAGACAAACCGTTCTAATCTGGCCATTGGTAATGCCCAGATATCTTTAGTTTTACCAAGTTCGGCTCCTGACGCTAAGTTGGTCGTGACTAGTCATGCCGGAGGAAATTGGGCCGACCAAAAAATTATTTCCGGACCATCATCCTCTTTGGGGAACGATTTCCATGGAGTAGTTTCAACTGGTGGTGTAGTTAATTTGGTTGCTAATCAAGGATTGCTTTTGTTCAGCTTTAAGTTTTTTGATAACGTGTGTAGAGATGGTATCAGACTGTATAATAATGGAGTAGATCCAAACTCTAACGCAACTGGTTTTAACGGAATTGATTTCCAGAATTCAATAACTGGTTCAGTAGGGCAAATGTACAGCTCTAATGTATCTAATTCTGGTACAAAGTGTTCTGAATGTCCAGTTCAGTTCTCTTTACCTGTATTAAAGAAGGTTATTAAGTAGGCTAGCAGCTTACTTAATATTTTTTATATCTAAGTCAGGTGAAAAAAGGAATGATTTTTGTGGGGGTTCATATCTCGGAATCGTAACCTTTGCTTTACCTGTCTGGTTTTGATAGATATTTTGAAGACGGATTTGTCAAGAAAAACATATATATATCCAATTTTATAAACACTAAAAGAAGTTTTGGATGAAATCTAAATTTACAATTAGGAACAATTTCCAATTTAGCAAAACAGTATTATTGAGCTTACTAATGGTATGCTCGGTAATGGGGTTTTCTAATGGAATTAAGGGTGCTGGTACAAGCCCTTCCGCCACAACAACAAAACAACTAAATGAACTGGGGAAATCGGAAGCTATTTTTGATAATGGTAAGAAGTTTAATATTTCTGGCATAATTGAAAAGCAACCAAAGGTTTTTGCTGGATTGTTTTCTTTCCCAGACCAGGAGGATAAAATTAACTCTGTGGAAGCAAGTGGCTCTCTCAGAGCAAAAGATAAAACACCTGATGGAAATGAGTCAAATCTTAAAGGCGAGGAAGAACTTACTCCTCACTTGGAAAGATATATTATAGGTTTTCTTAAAACCACGCCAATTCGAAAAGTAGTTGAAGACTTTAAAGCTGCCAACCCGGTAAGGGAGGCTGCTGTTTCTGTGTTTGCACCGGCTTCAACTGGTTCTGCACCGGCGGATTGTGAAGCTGAGGTATTTAGGTATTGCTATGGCGAAGAAATTGAAATCGAAATAGAGGCAGATAGTACTTATACCAATTATAAGTGGTACAAGGATAGCGTCTTTATTCCTACTGCAACTAGTCATATTTTTACTATTGTAGAACCAGGAGAATATTATTTTACTGCTGAAGATGGGGAAACTTGTGATGCTAAGTTATGTTGTCCATATATAGTTATCCAATCGGGAGAGTTTGATTTTGGAACACCGAATCTTGTTTTACCTACTTGTGCAGAGCCTACAATTGGTAGAATAGAGGTTGTTCCTACAGTCGGTGATGTAGACGACTACACTTATAGTATAAATTCAGGAACGTTTGATTCAGTTAATGTATTTACTGGATTGGCTTCTGGTGTACACCAAGTAACCATTAGGAATGCAAATGGATGTGAAGTAACCAAAAATATTGAGCTTACAGAGCCAGGAGCAGTTTCAGCTTCTGTTGAGCAGACTTGTACAGGAACTGCAGCAACTGTGGTCGTATCAGTCCAAGGTGGAGTAGCTCCTTTTGAATATAAATTAGATGATGGGCTGTTTCTTAGCTCAGCCAGTTTCGCAAATGTAGGAAACGGTGCACATATAATAACTGTGAAAGATGCAGGAGGTTGTGAAACCGCAGTAAATTTTGTTACTACGTGTGCTTGTGAAGATGAGCCATTTAATTATTGTTTTGGAGAAGAAATAGAAATTCTTGCAGAAGCTGAAGAGGGTCTTCAAGGCTATAGATGGTATAGGAATGACACTTTGATAGCAGGAGCTATATCCCGTACTTATACAATTATCCAACCAGGGGTATATCATTATATTGGTGAGACAGATGAGGAGTGTGAAGTAGTTCTTTGTTGTCCAATTGTTGTTAATCAGTATCCTGAGATCAAATTTGAGATTACTGCAAATGGAGGTGAAGCTTGTGAACTACCAGAAAACTTAACTGTCACAGTAGAGGGAGATGTAGCAGATTACATGTTTAGTTTGAATGGTGGGGCATTTCAAGCTAGTCCTGTTTTTGCAATTACAGCAGCAGGAGAATATACAGTTACAGTAAGAGATACTAATGATTGTACACTTGCTAAGACATTTGTTGTTGAGCCAGCGGTACAAATTTCTTTAGTTCCTGTGGTTGTATGCAATAGCAACTTTGGTACTATCACTTTAACCGCAACTGGAGGATCATCTTCATATACATATAGTATGAATGGTGGAGCTTTTGATACCGTAAGTATTTTTACAAACCTATCAAGCGGATCTTATACATTTATTGTAAGAGATGCTAATGGTTGTGAAGCTACTGCAGTAGCAGAAGTAGAGTGTAGTACTCCATGTGTGCCGGATGTGTACAATTATTGTTTCGGTGAGGAGATAGAAATTCTTGCGGAGGCAGAAGAGGGACTTCCAAGTTATCAATGGTTTAGAAACGATAGCTTAATAGTGGATGCTACTTTCCGTACGTATACAATTACTCAGCCAGGTGTTTACCATTATGCGGTAAATTCTACTGATGCTTGTGATGGTATTCTTTGTTGTCCAATCATAGTTAACCAAACACCAGAGATTTTGTTTGATATTTCTGCAGATGGTACTGCTTGTGAATCTACAGAGAATCTAACTGTTAATGTCCAAGGCAATGTGGCTGATTATATGTTTAGCATAAACGGAGGAACTTTCCAAGCTAGTCCTATTTTTGCAATTACCACGCCTGGGGAATATATCATTACTGTAAGAGATACTAACGACTGTTCTATTGCAAAGACTTTTGTAGTAGAGCCAGCGGTACAAATTTCTTTAGTTCCTGTGGTTGTATGCAATAGCAACTTTGGTACTATCACTTTAACCGCAACTGGAGGATCATCTTCATATACATATAGTATGAATGGTGGAGCTTTTGATACCGTAAGTATTTTTACAAACCTATCAAGCGGATCTTATACATTTATTGTAAGAGATGCTAATGGTTGTGAAGCTACTGCAGTAGCAGAAGTAGAGTGTACTCCTTGCGTACCTGAAGTGTATAGTTTTTGTGAAGGAGAGACAATTGACCTTATTTTTGAAGGTGATGAGGGACACCAAAGTTATCAATGGTATAAAGATGGTATAGCTATAGTAGGTGCGGAAGATAGAGTATTTAATGCTACGGAACCGGGCAAATACTACTATACTGCCTCTGGCAGTGATGAGTGTGATGGCATACTTTGTTGTCCGATTGAAGTTAACATTTATCCTGGTTTTGTAGCAACTGCAAATCCGGGTATAATAGACTGTACAGTTTCTAACTCAGTGCCTGTAACTGTTTCTGTTACTGGTGGTGTTGCACCGTTTCAGTTTAGTAGAGATAGTGTAAATTGGGTAACCCATAATGTATTTAACGTTACTGGCGGTACTTATACATTCTTTGTAAGAGATGCGAATGGGTGTATACAGGAAACAAACTCCGTGGTTATAGAGGATATCATTGCACCTGAAACTCCATTATTATCAAGTAATAAAACACATATATGTGAGGATGATTTTGCTCATCTAACCGTGCAGGGTTGTACCAATGGTACTTTGGTGTGGTCTAATGGTGGAGCATTAGTTACTATACTTCCGGAGGGGCTGGTTTATCCTGTTGAAGCCGGCGTGTACGCAGTAAAATGTGTTACAAATTGTGGAGAATCGGCATGGTCTAATTTGGTCCGTGTAGATACTAGGCCAAACCCGGTAAAACCGGATTTACATCCTGACAAAAACGTTTTATGTGGTAATGAAAAAGCTACCATCGTAGCTGGGGGATGTAACGGAACAATTCTTTGGAGTACAGGGGCTTCTGGTTCAACAATTGTTGTTGGAAAAGGGAGTTATACAGCAACTTGCCTGAATGAGTGCGGCACTTCTGAGGTATCTTCTACTGTAGTGATAGACAGCATTCCTGGTGCTACCCCACCTATCTTGGTGGTTGATAAAGATTTAATTTGTGTTGGAGACAGTGCAACTATTACGGCAGATGGATGTTATGATGGAGTAATCCATTGGTCATCGGGTGAAGTAGGTGTAAATTCAATTAGTGCAGGTGCTGGGGTAGAATACTCTGCTACATGTGTTACTGCTTGTGATGTGTCTCCTATATCTAATATTATAAGAATACAGCAGGCACCTAAGCCTAGTACTCCAAATATCTTTGCTAGTAAGGATTATTTATGCCCTAACGAAGAAGCTACTTTAAGTGCTACTGGTTGTGAAGATGGTATTATAAGATGGAACTTCTCTGCTACAGGAAGAGAACAAAAGGTTGGGCCTGGTACGTATACAGCTGTTTGTGAGAATGATTGTGGAATTTCATCGGCTTCCGCACCTGTGATTATACATGCGAGACCTACTCCAGATGTACCTAAAATTAGTGCAAATAAATTGGCTCTTTGTAATGGAGAAACAACCACTATTACTGCTGCTGGATGTGCTGGTGGTACTATAGTGTGGAATAATGGAGTAGAAGCAAGAAGTATTACAGTAGGAGTGGGTGTTTATACTGCTATATGTAAGAATGAATGTGGAGAGTCTAGTGAATCGAATATGGTTGAGATTAGTTCTAAGCCAGATCCAATTGCACCTACTGTGAAAACAAACAAATCTCTAGTTTGTGGTAGTGAAAGAGCTACTTTAACTGCAGAAGGATGTGAGAACGGTACAGTTCGTTGGTCTAATAATGAGAGAACATTTACAATCCAAGTTGGAGAAGGTACTTATACAGCCTTCTGTGTAAATGACTGTGGAGAATCTGATGCTTCTGAGACTATTACGATTATTAAGAAAGAAATTCCGGTTCGTCCAGTAATCTTAGTTGATAATTCTAATCTTTGTGTGGGAGGTAAAGCCTTACTTTCTGTTAATAACTGTGATGGAGTGGTTACATGGTCTACAGGAGATGTGGGGACAAGTATACAAGTAGGTCCAGGCACATATGTTGCTACATGTACAAATGAATGTGGTACTTCACCACAATCTGTTGAGGTGAAAATTAATGCTATTCCAAATCCAAGTGCTCCGATACTGTACGCCGATGTTACATCTGTTTGTGCAGGAAGTCAAGTACAGATTAGGGCAGAAGGTTGTACTGGTGGAACAATAGTATGGTCTGCAGGTTTAGGTAATGGTATAACTAAGATGGTTGAACCAGGGACCTATACAGCTACTTGTGTAAATGCCTGTGGAACTTCGTCAGTTTCTAATTCTATTACAATAACAACGAAGCCTGGTCCTAATGCACCAATCATAACGCCATCAGCTTCTGATGTTTGTGAAGGAAAAACAGTTACTATAACTGCTTCGGGATGTATTGACGGAACTATTAATTGGATCGGTTTAGCTGGTACTACAGGCAGGACAATTAACGTAGGTCCTGGTACTTACACTGCTACTTGTACTACAGATTGTGGTACATCATTACAATCGAATCCAGTAGTTATAGGTGGTAAGCCAGGTGCTAGTGCACCAGTTTTAGTACCGGAATTATTAATTGTTTGCGAAGGACAAACTACAATAGTTAGGGCCACTGGTTGTGATAACGGTTTTGTAACATGGTCTGGCGGTTTGGGTACAGGAACTTCTAAAGTAGTAGGTCCTGGTACATATACAGCAACATGTACAAATGATTGCGGGGAGTCGAGTGCTTCAACACCAGTTACAATATCATCTAAACCGAAGCCAGAAGCTCCGTTGTTAGCTACTTCTGTTACAGAAGTTTGTGAGGGTGCGAAAGCAACTCTTACAGTTACAGGATGTATTGATGGTATTATTAATTGGTCTAGTGGTTTAGGAACAGGTAGATCTAAAGAGGCAGGTCCTGGCACATATACAGTTACATGTACTACAGATTGTGGAAGTTCCCCTTCATCTAACTCTGTTACTATAGGTACAAAACCGGCAGCGGCAAGACCTGTAGTTACTACTAATCTTCCTGAGCTTTGTGGTGTGCAGACTGCTACATTGACAGCAAGCGGTTGTGAAAATGGACGAGTAGTATGGAATATCGGCAATGTTGGTAGTAGCATACTTGTGATAGAAGGTACATATACAGCGGTTTGTATCACAGAGTGTGGACGTTCGCAAGAATCATTGCCGATTACGATTACGAGAGGTACGCAACCTCAGACTCCAGTGTTAAAAGCTGATAAAGATGCAGTTTGTGTGAATGAAACTGCAAGAATTGCAATAGATAATTGTGTTAATGGTATTGCTAAGTGGAATGACGGATTTGAAGGCGTAGCAAGAAATGTAGGACCAGGTACTTATACAGCTACTTGTACTACAGCCTGTGGTACGTCGCCTGCTTCAATTCCAGTTACAATAAGTACTAAACCTGTACCAAATGCACCAACGGGCTTGACATCAAATAAAGAAGAAGTTTGTGGAGACGAGAAAGCTACGTTAACAGCGACTTGTGCAGCTGGAACTACAGTAAGATGGAGTA
>CAZBAV010000019.1:0-63620 GCA_964489955.1 uncultured Lacihabitans sp.
GCAAAGATAGATGTTTCGGTTCGGTTAACAAAAAAACTCCGAGAAATTTCTCGAAGTTTTTTATAGAAAAATTATAAATCCTTAATAATTAAGCAACTTCTATTTTTACAAATAGCTCTTGTTCGTCGAAATCTACTTTCTGGGCATCAGACACCACATCTAAAACTTGTAAACTCAAGGCTTGTACTTCGGTACTGATGTATCCGGTATGCTTAACAATAGCCTCGGCTATTTCCGCATCGGTGTTTTGTAAGTAGATATTGATTTTGTCTGTTACTTCAAAACCACTTTCTTTTCTTAGGTTCTGGATACGGTTTACAAAGTCACGGGCAATACCTTCCTGACGGAGTTCTGTACTCACATTTATGTCCAAAGCTACCGTTATTCCGCCTTCGACAGCAAGTAACCAACCCGGGATATCTTCTGTTAGTATTTCAACATCCGACAGAGCTATTTCAAAACTATTCAAAATAATCTGACCTGAAGTTTCAAGTGTTTTTAGCTCTTCTACAGACATTCCAGTTATGGCTTCGGCCACAGGTTTCATATCCTTACCGAATTTAGGCCCTAAGGTCTTAAAGTTAGGTTTTACCTTTTTCTTCAAGATACCAGAATCGTCAGTTATAAACTCTATTTCCTTGATATTAACTTCAGAAAGGATGATATGAGCTACACTTTCTATCTCTTCTTTTACTTTTGCATTTAAAGCCGGAATTAAGATTCTTTGCAATGGCTGACGAACCTTTAACCCACTTTTCTTCCTTAAAGCATGCACCATAGAGCATATTTTTTGAGCTAAAGACATAGCTTCTTCCAGCTCTGCATCCACCCATTCTGGTTCATATGTATGCCAAGGGGTGAAATGTATAGACTGGAATTGGAACGGAGTATTCCGGTCAATAGACTCTTGTCTTACACCTTCTGTGAGGTTCTTGTATAGCCATTCTGCGTAGAAAGGTGCTATTGGTGACATCAATTGGCCTACTGCACATAAAGCATGCTGCAAGGTTTGGTATGCACCACGCTTATCGTCGGTCATTTCGCCTTGCCAGAAACGTCTTCTGTTTAAACGCACGTACCAGTTTGACAAGTCGTCATTCACAAAATCCTGGATTAAACGTCCGGCTTTGGTCGGGTTGTATCCGTCAAACTCCTCTGTAACATCTTTTACCAAAGTATATATTCTAGAGATAATCCAACGGTCAAGCTGGGTTAACTTCTCTTTTGGTAGCCTGTCGAACTGCTCTATTTGGTAGCCATCAAGGTTGGCATAAAGGGCAAAGAAGTTGTACGTATTAGTTAATGTGCCAAACAGCTTCCTTTGAACTTCTTGCACTCCATCTAAATTGAAGCGGAGGTTGTCCCACGGCTCTGCATTGGTAATCATATACCAACGGGTTGGGTCTGCTCCGTATTTAGACAAGGTATCGAACGGGTCGATGGCATTGCCCAAACGTTTCGACATTTTGTTGCCGTTTTTGTCCAGCACCAATCCCGTGGAAATTACGTTTTTAAACGCTACCGAATCAAACAACATACCCGCAATGGCATGAAGTGTAAAGAACCAGCCACGAGTTTGGTCTACGCCTTCAGAAATGAAATCGGCAGGATATGATTTGTCAAATATATCTTGGTTTTCGAATGGATAGTGCCATTGTGCATAAGGCATAGCACCCGAATCAAACCAAACGTCAATCAGGTCAGACTCACGGTACATAACCTCTCCGGAAGTAGAAACTAAATAAATTTCGTCCCCATATGGACGGTGGAGGTCAAAGTTTTCGCCGCTTTCCGCCGCTTTTAGGAAGGAAGCATTCTTCTCCTTTTGCTCAGCTGATAATGAATCTGACTCTTGTGCGTTTTTCACACTACGAACCAGCTCTTCTATACTTCCTATACAAACCTCATCGTCTTCGTTCTTCCAAATCGGAAGTGGGGTTCCCCAGTAGCGGCTTCGGCTAAGGTTCCAGTCAACTAGGTTTTCTAGCCAGTTCCCAAAGCGGCCTGAACCTGTACTTTCTGGTTGCCAATTGATAGTTTTGTTTAGTTCAACCAATTTATCTTTAACCGCGGTGGTACGTATAAACCACGAATCCAGCGGGTAATAAAGCACAGGTTTATCTGTACGCCAACAGTGCGGATACGAGTGCTCGTAACGCTGTACATTAAATGCTTTGTTCTCTGTTTTAAGTTTTATAGCAATACGCTCATCTACGGAAAGGTACTTGTCTCGGCCTTGTTTTTTGGTCTCAGCAGTGATTTCTTCCGGAGTATAGTACGCTTCTTTTACGTATTCAAGTGGGAAATCGGTAACTTCTTTCACAAAGCGGCCTTTCTTATCCACCAAAGGTGCATCTTTCCCGTTTTCGTCTTCTACCATTATGGCCGGAATGCCGTTTTGAGCGGCCACACGGTAGTCATCTGCACCAAAAGTAGGAGCTGTATGTACAATACCTGTTCCGTCCTCGGTAGTAACGAAATCCCCAATAATCACACGGAAAGCCGCCGATTTAGGTTGTACATACGGCATGAGTTGCTCATATTCTATTCCTTCCAGTTTTTCTCCTTTGGTAAGGCTCAAAACAGTCCAAGGAAGTAGTTTTTTGTCAGACGCTTCAAAGCCCTCAAAATCTCCATCTTTGCTTTTTTCAGAGAAATACTTACCAATTAAATCTTTGGCAAGAATTACATTGACAGGTAAGAAGGTGTAAGGATTGAAAGTTTTAACTAATGCATATTCAATATTCTTTCCGATGGTCAGTGCCGAGTTTGAAGGCAAAGTCCAAGGTGTAGTAGTCCATGCCAAAAAGTAAACGTTGTCATCTCCTGCGGTGTCAAACAGCATTTGAGATTTTGTGCTTTTCTTTACTTTAAACTGTGCAGTAAGGGAGGTGTCCTTTACATCTTTATAGGTTCCTGGCTGGTTTAGTTCGTGCGAACTAAGGCCGGTTCCTGCAGCCGGTGAGTACGGCTGTATAGTGTATCCTTTATACAGAAGCCCTTTATCGTGCAGTTTTTTAAGTAAATGCCAGATGGACTCTATGTATTTATTTTCATAGGTGATATATGGGTCTTCCATGTCCACCCAATACCCCATTTTATCCGTCATGTCTTGCCAGATGTCTGTAAAACGCATCACAGCTTCACGGCACTTTTTGTTGTATTCCTCTACAGAAATTTTCTTGCCTATATCATCCTTGGTAATGCCCAGTTCTTTCTCTACCTGAAGTTCTACAGGCAGGCCGTGTGTATCCCAGCCAGCTTTACGCTTTACTTGGAAACCACGAAGAGTCTTGTAGCGACAAAAAATATCCTTAATGGTACGTGCCATTACGTGGTGAATACCGGGAGTTCCGTTTGCCGATGGAGGTCCTTCATAGAAAGTAAAAGTGGGCGAACCCTCCCTAACCTCTACAGACTTCTCGAAAATGTCATTTTCCTTCCAAAATTTCAGGATTTCATCCGCTATCTCGGCATAGTTTACCGACTTGTACTCCGGGTATTTCATTGTAACTTTCTAAAAATTGGCTGCAAAGTTACGATTTTTTAAGTGAAATATGACTAAGAAATTGCTGTGAAACAATCAAATAGTTAAGCTTTCCTTTTAACTGTAAAGGTATTTTTCAAATCAGGAGATAAGGAAAGCATTCTTATGCGTAATGGGAGCAAAATGGCTGAGGAAGATAGAGTAAAGGTTTGGAGTACGTGGCTAATAAACCATACTCAATAATTCGGCAACGCAAACTGGTTTCTCTTCCCCTTCAATCATGAAAGTGGCCTCTATACTCATTCTTATTCCATCGTTTTTTACGCTGCTGGCACTGAGAAGCTTTGCTTTCATCTTAATTTTTGAATTAACTGGCACAGGTGCAGTAAAGCGGAGTCTGTCTACTCCGTAGTTAATTCCCATTTTCACGAAACCCATTTCGTAAATCTGCTCTAGGAACTTCGGAGCAAGAGAAATTGTCAGAAAACCATGAGCAATGGTTGTTCCTGCTGGGGACTTTTTTGCCATTTCCGGATTTACATGAATCCATTGATAATCATCTGTGGCAGCAGCAAAATCATTTATGATACTTTGAGTGATCTGAAACCACGGGCTCTCGCCTAACTCCCTACCTACACTTTCTAGGATGTGGGTTTTAGAAGTGAAAATGTACTTAGGATTAATATATTTTTGAGTGGCTTGATTTACCAAAGTTTGGTTACAAACTACCACTACTTTTCCCCATCTTTCGGGGTTTTTGAAGTACTCCAAGGCTTCTTTTGCCTGGTCAAGAACAAAGGTTTTCTCCATATAAGGTTTTACTTGTTCTTTAGCAAGCATCGAAAAAATATCTTCTGTATTCTCCAATTGTTTATGTGGTTCTTCGCGGGAAAATTTACCCCAAAATACACCTCTAATGTCACAGCTTTTAAGCAATGCAAGATTTAGAGGGATCTTTGGAATCTGCCCTGAGGCAAAACCAACTACCAAATACCGTCCACCGTTTGCGATATTACGGATAGCTGTTTCAGAACCTATTATGTCCAAAATAACATCAACACCTTTATTGTTGGTGATTTCCTTAATTCGTTCTCTTAAATCTTCTGTGGCAGAATTGATTAAGTATTTTGCTCCAAAAGTTTTGCAAGTTTTTAGTTTTTTGTCAGAAGAAGATACCGCAATCACTACTGCACCCCAAGCTTTGGCTAGTTGTATGGCTGCCAAACCCACGCCGCCAGATGCTCCTAAAATGAGGACTACCTCACCAGGCTTTAATTGTCCTCGGTTTTTCAAGGCATAATAGGCGGTACTAAAATTGTATATTGTGGAGGAGGCATCCAGAAAACCTACACTTTCTGGCAGTTTTGATATTCGGTCTGCAGGAATGCACATAAACTCGCTTAAGCCGCCCCACCTTTCAATAGCAAAAACTCTTTGGCCAATCTCCACGTTTTCTACGCCAGAACCTACTGCCATTACTACGCCACTAATTTCGCCACCCGGCGAAAACGGAAGTTCGGGCTGGAATTGGTATTTGTTTTCCAAAATCAGAATGTCAGGATAATTTAAGCCACATGCAGCCACTTGTACCAGTACTTCATTGGCTTCTGGTTGCGGTATTGGGCAAGAGGTCAACTGCACGTTTTCTATTGAGTTAAACTCATGACATAAGAGAGCTTTCATACTTATAGAGGCTGGTAAAAAGCCAAAAGTACGGTTTTATACTTACACCATTTTAAAAAATCTGTACGTTTTAAAGGTATAAAATGGTAACTTTGCGGCTATGACACTCACAGAAGAAAACTATCTTAAGGCACTATTTCATTTAAGCGTAGAAGAAGACCAGGTTTCTGTTCTAGATTTAAGTAAGAGCTTGGATATCAAAATGCCAACTGTAAATAGTATGGTGAAGAAATTGGCTGCAAAGGGTCTTGTAAAATACGAAAAATACAAACCTTTGGAGTTATCGGATGAAGGAAGAAAAGCTGCAGGTCTTATTATCAGGAAGCACCGTTTGGTAGAAATGTTTCTGGTAGAGAAACTAGGTTTTGGCTGGGATGAGGTACATGAAGTGGCAGAGCAGTTAGAGCACGTGCAGTCTCCAAAGTTGTTTTCAAAGATTGACGAAATACTAAATTACCCCTCGGTGGATCCGCATGGGTCGCCCATTCCGAACGAGAGGGGAGAGGTGCGGCCGCAGAACTTCAAAAAGCTGTCGGAATGCAAAGAGGGAGATACCTATAAATTTATGGCTGTTGGCTCTTCAGACGATAAGTTTCTGAAGATGATTGATAAGATAGGCTTGAAGTTGGGAGATACGCTGCATGTTTTAGAAATTATGGAGTTTGACAAATCTCAGAAAATAAAAGTAAATAGCGGAGAGGCTATAAGCGTGAGCCACCAGGTGAGCTCAAATATAAAAGTGGGCTAATTCAATAGTTTTAAATTGGTTAGTAATAAAAATAAATAAAATATTTTCAGAAATATTTGAAAATTAAAAATCAACTTATATCTTTGTTCTCAGATTTACGTGCTTTCCCTAACATACTTTAAAAAACGATGGAGCTTCAAGAGGCTAAAGACAAGTTTATCCATACTTGGGGTACCCTTTCTGCCCAATGGGGGATAAACCGCACGATGTCCCAAATACATGCGTTACTACTTATTTCTTCCAAACCTCTTAACGCAGACGAAATCATGGAAGGTTTACAGATTTCCAGAGGAAATGTAAATATGAATCTGCGGGATCTGATTAGCTGGGGTCTAATATCTAAGAACCTTATTCCCGGCGAAAGAAAAGAGTATTTTGTTGCCGAAAAAGACATTTGGAAAATCACCAGACAAATAAGCAGGGAGAGACGCAGACGGGAGCTTAGTCCTTTGCTAGAAAGTATGAACGATATTTCGGATAGTTTAAAGGATGGAGATCCAGACTCTAAGGAACTTTTAAAACTGGTTACTGACATCCAATCTATAGCAGGCCTGGCAGATGGGTTGCTGGAAGTAATGCAGAGAGCTGAAAACACGTGGATTGTAAAAGCCATTTCCGCCATCAAACAAGAAAAATAACGAGCACCTTTTTCGGGAAATCACATTTTGAATCTGATAAACAGGTCTAAGAAGCATGTGAAGTCCAATTTCCCTCAGCACTTTCTTGCTGAATTCTCTTTATAAAAACCAGTTTTTAACCATTAGTCACAAAAAACGACCTTTTGGCGTATTATTCTTAAACATTGTTCCATAAGAATGTACATTTGGGTATACTATTACTCAAATTAACTATGGATAACATTATTGAAATTAACCATCTTAACTTTGGTTTTACAAAGAATAAGCCCATCCTTAAAGACGTATCTTTCCATGTTCCCAAAGGTAGCATTTATGGCTTCCTAGGAGCAAACGGTGCGGGTAAGTCTACTACTATGAGAGTTATTCTTGGAATTTTACCAGATGAGGAGAAAGCTGTTAAATTGTTCGGCGGTGGCTTACAGGAAGCACTTCCCTCTGCGTTGCACAAGATAGGGTCACTTATAGACTATCCCGCATTTTATGACCACCTATCAGGCTGGGATAATTTACAGGTGATAGCCCAGCTTAGGGGCTTGGATGAAAGCAATTGTGAAGAAGTTATAAAGCTAGTTGGTCTCTGGGAAAGCCGGAAAATAAAAATGAAACGCTATTCTTTGGGGATGAAGCAGCGTTTAGCCATAGCTATGGCACTTTTGGGAACTCCGGACCTCCTTATACTGGATGAGCCTGTAAATGGGCTGGATCCTAACGGGATGATGGAGATTCGGGAACTGCTCATTAAACTCAATAAAGAAAGAGGCATTACCATTTTTATATCTAGTCACTTGCTGCAAGAGTTAGAAAAAATGGTTACCCATCTGGCCATAATCGGTAATGGTGAAGTGAAGTTCCAAGGAAGTAAGGAGGAATTAAACAAGAAACACCAGTTAAATAAGATAGAGTTTAAAGTAGTAAATGCTAAAGACTACTTGCATCTTTTTCCCGAAAAAACGGGTGCTACTTTAGAAGACTCTACATGTGTGTCTCTGGAAGCTTCGGATGAGGAAATTGCGGAAATTAACACGGCCTTGGTACAGGCTGGTGCCAAAGTTTTTGGGATCAAGAATGTGGCTGGTTTTGAACAATGGTTTATGAAAATTACGAAGAACTAAATATGAAAAATATAATTACTGTAGCACGTGTAGAATGGCTTAAACTTAAAGGTGTAGGATTGGTTTGGACAGGCGTCGTTTTGGCTTTACTTATACCCTTACTCCGTTTCACGGTAAAGATTTTCCAAGAAAAATTTGGATTCAAAGCCGAACTTAGCCACTCGGTCTTCGAAACAGCTATCACGGATAGTTTAGGGCCGTTTGCCAAGTTTTTTTTAATACTATTTATTATCTTAGCGGCAAGCCGTATTACTCAAACCGATCATAAAAACGGAGGTTGGTTACTTATGGAAACCCAACCAATTACTAGGTTTCAGATATATTTTGCTAAATTTTTAAATGTAGCGTTTCTTTCGTTTTTGACTATTGGTTTAGTTTTTTTATTTTCTTACGTTCTAGATGTTATTTATAACCTCGTTTGGCCAAACCAATATGCCAATTACCAATATGATGTTCTGTGGCATTTATCGTCCTTTATAAAGGTTTTCGTTCTATCACTAGGTATTATCTCCTTTCAGCTTTTCCTTTCAGTTGTGTTCTCAGGGTTTATTTTACCTGTGGGTATCGGTGTGATAGGGCTAATAGCTAATATGGCATCCGCTATTTTTAGTATTAAGTTGCCTTACTCTCCAATCCATACCATACAAATAGGTATGCCTTATGATAGTATACGTGAAGCAAACCAACTTTTTGGGAGGGGAGAGGCATTGAGCATTTTCTGGACAGTGGTGTTCCTTATGGTGGGTTATTTTTGGTACAGTAAGGGCGGGTTTAAAAATGCTTTTTTGAAAACCAAGAAAACTATAGCTACAAGTGTCGGGATGCTAGTTCTTTTTACGGCTGGCTATTTTTGGGTAGAAAAACCAAAAATGTTGTCTTCTAATCAGAAAACTACCGTTATAAGCGGACAATTTAGGATGGGACTGGTCCCGGACGAAGTGAAGATTTTTTCCTCAGAATTTGATGAAGAGGTGGCAACCATTCCTGTAAAAGACGGGAAGTTTAAGTGGGAAACAGATAAGAATTTCCCTTTGGGTAACTATTACTTGGCCTTTGGTAGTGGCAGACAGCCATTTGTTATGTCTAGCGGTGATTGGTACACTTTTGATCTGGTGAGTAGCCAGACGGAACAAGCGGTGGCCATAAA
The DNA here is from genome assembly GCA_964489955.1 of uncultured Lacihabitans sp. Lineage (GTDB taxonomy): Bacteria > Bacteroidota > Bacteroidia > Cytophagales > Spirosomataceae > Leadbetterella. The sequence goes on from CAZBAV010000019.1 coordinate 8,816, forward strand.
AACTAACCGTAAAGCAGAGATTAATGCGATGAAATCGTATTATGGGCCAAGTAGAGACTTGTATAACCTTATGAAAAGTGGCTTATTGAAGGAAAGTTCAGGTATATTTTATGCACAACTACGAAAAGAGTGGAGTAAAAACCTGGATAAGATGGTTTCTGAAGGAGATGCTGAGAACTATATAGTAAGGGATGACTATCGTAAATATATTACTCAGGAAATGGCATTGAATTTCCTGAAAACAATAAAAGAGGCGAGAGCAAAACTTCCGGAAGACGATAGTAAATATGATGCCCCCAAAGACTTTGTTCAAGAGTTACAGGATCAATTAAAAGATCCGTCGCCGCTGTTTACTAAAAGCAGTAAATTTCTGGAGTATAAATTAGCATCTTTACTTCCTGAGGGAAAAGAAATAAGTAATCCGGATAGTTTAATTTCGACTAAAATTTATGCATTGCCTAAGGGCGAAGATAGAGATTTGCTTTTGGCAAAATACGTTGGAGACAAAATTAATCAAAGTACTAGTGATGCAGAACGTAACCATTACCTAAATAGTAATGTAGAATATTTTGCGGATTCTAGATATAAGTTAGTGTTGGCAAATAAGGTAGCTGAACTGAATCGCTCTCAAAAAGGGATGCCTTTTCCTTCACTTTCTTTACTTGATAGCAAAGGGAAAACCGTGAATACCAATACTAAAAGGGGAGATTATTTGGTGATAAATTTATGGTCAACAAAAGACCAGAAGGGTGCAGAGTTAAAGAAGACTTTTGGTGAATTTGCTAATAACTATCGTTATTACGGTAATTTAGATTTTCTTTCTATAAATGTAGATAAGAATAAAGAAACCTGGAAAAAGTATTTAAAAGAAAACTCAGAAGAGAAGATACAGGAGTACTGGCTAGAAGGAGGAGAAACCTTTATGGCAAGTTTTGGGATAAGTACTTTGCCACATTTTATAATTGTGGATCAGACCGGAAGGGTTTATAACATAAATAGTCCTAAACCAGATGAAAGGGAGTTTAGGAATGTCATTAACGAGTTGATAACAAGTTACTAAAAGCAAAAGCCCCTGAGAAGGGGCTTTGTTTTTCCTCAATGGCGGAATATATTACTTTAACAGAATTCTTTTTAATTCAATGGTGCACCTACATCTAGATCACATGTATGCCAAGGTTGGCCATGTGGGGGATTAAACTTGGGCTTAGGACCCGTAGGAACAGCTGTGTTTAATGGCATATTTAACGGAGACATGCTTGAAGGTTGTATAGGAGTAGGTTTGGCTACGGCAGGGGCACTAATTATTGGCTGTGGTGCAGGAGTGGCGGTTGGAGCCGGAGTCCCTTGTCCTGGCAATGGAGCACCCACTTCTATTTCGCAAAGGTGGCCCGGTTGTCCATGTGGAGGATTTAATTTTACGCCTGAAGGAGCCGGTGTGGGAATACTAGCAGATTCAGTCGCGTAAGTAGTAGGGCTACCACCTGCTCCCAGTGCACTTGCTGCATCTACAGCTGCGGGGCTTGTCTCCAATGTGGGTAGCTCAGGAGACTTCTGCTCCTCCTTTTTATTATTACAAGCCAAAATTGCAACCGCAACAGTAAGGCCTAAAAATACTTTTTTCATAAATTATACATTGTTTTCATTAGAACCAATTTTCCCAAATACCGGAAATATGCTTAGTCAACAACAGAAGTAACCAAAATCATTCCAAATACTGCTTTACAAGGGTTATTTTTTTATCCAGTACTGTATAGAATCCGGGTTTTTCATAATGTCCAGACTTACGGCTTTTTCTACCGGAACTCCCATTAATAATTTTTTCACTGGTAATTCTAACTTTTTTCCACTTACGGTATACGGTATATCTGGAACAGCTTCTACTTTGTCTGGCACATGACGAGGACTGTATTTGGCTTTAAGCTTGTTTTTAATGGCTTTCTGTACTGTGATATTTAACTTTTTGCTTTCTGCAAGTTTTACAAACAGAACCATTTCCGATGAGCCGTCTTCACGGTCAATACAAACCACAAGACTGTCTTCTATTTCCGGCAACTCCTCTATAGCATTATAAATCTCAGCAGTACCTATGCGTACCCCGCCTCTGTTAAGGGTAGCATCAGAACGGCCATAGATAATTACACCATCGTTTTTGGTGATTTTTATCCAGTCGCCGTGGCACCATTTTCCCGGATACTTCTCAAAATAACTCTCTTTATAGCGGGTATGGTTTTCATCGCCCCAAAAATAGATTGGCATGGAGGGCATGGGCTGGTTAATTACCAATTCTCCCAAATCGTCGAGCACGGGCAGGCCTTCTTCATTGAGAGCTTCTATATCGGATCCCAACGTACGACACTGTATTTCTCCCGAGTAAACCGGAAGGAGGGGATTACCGGATAAGAATGCCGAACACACATCTGTGCCACCACTAAGCGAGACAATTTGTGCTTCCGGGAAACTATCCTGTAGCCATTCAAATGCATCTGGCGGAAGCGGAGACCCGGTAGAGCCTATGGTCTTTAGCGGGATTTTTTTATGTTTTATTTCTAAATGCCTTTTTGTGCATGCGATATAGAATGCAGCCCCGCCACCCAAATGGTTAACTTGGGCTTCCTTGGCAAAACTCCATAGGGTATTTAAACCTGGGTAGGACAGTGAACCGTCATAAATACACAAAGTAGCACCTGTGAGCAGGGAGCCTATAGCATAGTTCCACATCATCCAACCCGTGGTGGTGTACCATAAAAAGCGGTCGCCTTCCTGTACATTTTGGTGTAGATAAAGTGCTTTTAGATGTTCTATGAGGTTTCCGCCCGTACTGTGCGTAATGGCTTTAGGTTTACCTGTAGTGCCAGAGGAGTAAAGTATCCATATCGGATGGCTAAATTCTACTTGTTCAAACTCAAGGTTAAGGTCTTTTTTTGCAAGTGCAAAAATGGATCTCCATTTTAGATCGTTTAGTACAATAACGTCTTCTATGGAGTCTATGGTGTCGCTTATTTGGTGGATCAATTTAGACTTACTGTGTTCTTTTCCATTATAATGGTATTTTTTGTCGGCAAATAACACTTTTGGAGAAATGAGGCCAAACCTTTCTATGATACTGTCGGTTCCAAAGTCGGGTGAACAACATGACCAGATAGCTCCAATACTATTTACGGCTAGAAAAATGGCAATGGTTTCAGGGCTGTTGTTAAGTACGGCAGCTACTGTGTCACCTTTTTTTAGGCCAATTTTTATCAAATATTGACGAAGAGCATTTACCTGAGCTTTTAGTTCGGCCCAGGAAATCTCTTTAGTTTCTTCTATTTCATTCTGGAAAATGATGGCAGGTCTAGACTCATTATAATTCCGGAAAATATGTCCTGCATAACTTACTTTGGCTCCATGAAACCACTCGGTACCTATAAAGTTGTCTTGGTTAGGTCTTTTTAGAACGTAATCATAGGCAGTAGGGGATTCTATTTGGAAAAACCAGTATACAGTTTCCCAAAAATCACTCGGGGAGTCAATAGACCATTTCCATAGTTCTTGGTATGAATTAAATTTTTTGTTTGTTTTACCTTCTGCAAAATCTAGGAATTTTTTCATTCCAGATTCTTTCATGTAGGTGTCTGTGGGTGTCCAAAGTTTGTTGTTCATATATTGTTAAAAAAGCATAATTCCTAAGATGGCCCCAACAACCGGAGCAAGAACGGGTATCCATGCGTATGACCAATTGCTATCACCTTTGCCTTTTATAGGTAGTAGATAGTGAGCCAATCTTGGGGGGAGATCACGAGCCGGATTTATCGCATAGCCTGTGGTGCCGCCTAGGGCATTACCTATTACCAGTACCAATAAGCCTATTAGAAATGGTGCTACACCAGAACCTTCGGTTGCATAAATACTAGAAACTCCGACCATAAGAACAAACGTCCCTACCACTTCAGCAAAAAAGTTAGAAGGAGTATGTTTGATAGCAGGGCCTGTAGCAAAAACTGCCAGCTTTGCTGCTTTGTCTTCTGTTACTTCCCAGTGAGGATAGTAAAAGAGGTACGTACAAACAGCACCTAAGAATCCTCCAATCATTTGGGCTGAAATAAAAGAAAGAACATTGCTCCAATCTCCGGAGTCAAAGGCAAAAGCAATAGTAAGAGCCGGATTGAGATGAGCAGAAGGACTTCCGAATTTTTGTGCAACAAAAATACCACTCATAACCGCCAGACCCCACGCTATGGTAATAACGATTAAACCAGAATTGTTTCCTTTGGTTTTTTGTAAAAGTACATTAGCTACTACACTCTCACCCAATAGGATAAGAATGAATGTACCCATGAGTTCGCCTAAAAAAGGAGATGGCTCCATAAATGATTAAAGGAGTTTTAAGGTTGATTATGTGAGCAATTTAGTAAATTTGTACTCAAATTAAACAATTATGGCCCTAAATTCATTATTGGCTGTTTCTCCGGTAGACGGACGCTATAGAAACCAGACTTCGGTTCTCTCTGAGTATTTTTCTGAGTTTGGTTTAATAAAGTACCGTGTACAAGTAGAAATAGAGTATTTTATTGCTCTTGTGGAGCTTCCTTTGCCTCAATTAGAAAGTTTTCCCACGAAACATTTTCCGAAGCTAAAAGAGATTTATCTCCAGTTTAGTGAAGGAGATGCCAGTGCTATAAAAGAGATTGAGAAGACCACTAACCATGATGTAAAGGCTGTAGAATACTTTATCAAGAATAAGTTTGAGGAGCTAGGCGTAGGCGAGTTCTCTGAGTTTATCCATTTTGGCCTTACTTCTCAAGACATAAACAATACGGCCATTCCACTTTCTTTAAAGGATGCTCATAATAATGTCCTTACAGACGCCTTTACAGATGTTTTGGAGAAACTGAAATCTTTTGTAGAGGAGTGGAAAGATATATCTATGTTGGCAAAAACACATGGGCAACCTGCTTCACCTACACGGTTGGGAAAAGAAATGCAGGTTTTTGTAGAAAGATTGGAAAAGCAATGGGGAATGCTGGCAGAGGTGAAATATGCAGCAAAATTTGGCGGGGCTACAGGGAATTTTAATGCCCATCATGTAGCATACCCTAAAAATGACTGGGTTGCTTTCGGAAATAACTTTGTAAACAATGTTTTGGGATTGAGCAGAAGTCAAGTAACGACTCAGATAGAACATTATGATTATCTGGCGGCTTACTTTGACACTATTAAAAGGATAAATACTATTCTTCTGGACTTCTCTAGAGATATCTGGCAGTATGTGTCTATGAATTATTTCAAACAAAAAATAAAAGCGGGAGAAATAGGTTCATCTGCCATGCCACATAAAGTTAACCCAATAGATTTCGAAAATGCGGAGGGTAACTTAGGAGTAGCTAATGCTCTTTTTGAACACTTTTCTGCAAAGCTTCCAATCTCCAGACTACAGCGTGATCTTACAGATTCTACGGTTTTGCGTAATGTAGGTGTGCCTTTGGCTCATACGCTTATTGCTCTGAAATCTTTGGTAAAGGGAATGAATAAGTTAGAACTGAACCAGGGGGCTATAGATCACGACTTGGAAGAAAACTGGGCTGTTGTAGCGGAGGCCATACAAACGGTTTTGAGAAGAGAAGGTTTCCCGAAACCGTACGAAGCACTGAAAGAGCTTACACGGAAAAACGAAAAAATTACGGAATTTGCCATCAAAGGGTTTATAGAAAATCTGGACGTTTCAGAAAAAACAAAATACGAACTGAAACAGATTACGCCATTTACCTATACAGGGGTGTGATTTATAAGTGTGGGGAATACGCCTGTAGGAACGAACATCCATGGGTGTATTCTTAGTGTGGGTTAGGTATTTCCTGTACACAACTTACGGAGTTTTTATAATTTCTATTTGCTGCAGAAACTCTTGCTTTCTACTTTGAGGAATAGATATACTTTCACTTATCCCACGAAGGGAAACGCTATCCGAGGTAAAACGTTCTATAAACTCAAGGTTTATTAAGTAAGACCTGGACAATTGAAAGAAATTAGGGAGTTCGAAAAACTGGCTTATATACTTGAGGTTCATAGATAGGGTATACGGTGTTTTTACTCCTTCTGCATAAACTTGTACATAGGATCCACTAGCTTTAAGTAAGATTACCTCTTGCTTATTTATTCTCTGGTAGCCTTTTTTATGAGGTAAGAAAAGGTTATCTGAGGTGTAATTTTTAGTTTCTTTGTTGGCCAGATAATGCTGGTAGGCCAGTTCTACTTGGAATGCCAATTCATTATGCCGGTACGGCTTCAATAAATATGCAGCAGGCTTATTTATTTTTGCTTTTTTAAAGGTTTCAGATTCTGAATTCGCTGTTAGGAAAACAAAAGGGATCTTATACTCTTTGTTTAGGATGGCAGCTATCTCAATACCGTCAAAGTCAGAGTTTTTCAGTTGTACATCAAGTAAAATGAGGTCAGGTAATTGCCAATCTAAGATTGCCTTCATTTCCTGGTAATTCATAGCAATTCCTACTACATGGAAACCATACTGTTCTAAGGTTTTCTTTAAGTCAATGGCTGTGATGATTTCGTCTTCTACTATTAAAATCTTTAACATGGTTAATTAAATGGGAGATTGTAGGTGAAAGTGAAGTCCCTCATTATACTTGTACGAAGCAGTGCCATTTAACTGTAATACAAGCATATTTACAAGTGTATAACCAAAAGAATTGGAGCTTTGTTCTTCCATTATAACTTTTTGTCGACCGTTATCTTTAATAAACAAATCTAACCTTTTGCCCGCTTTTTTTCTCAATGAAATGTGTAAAATGGGATTCGGGTGGTTAGTAAAGGCATATTTACAGGAGTTAGTTACCAACTCATTAGCTATTAGTCCTAAGAGCATAGCTTTGTCTGCATCAAGCTCTATCGGTTCCAAGTCTTCAGCCTCTATAAGCACTTGCCTTAGGTTATAACTACTTAATACGTCTTCAGTGAGTTCAAGTAAAAAATTTGGCATATAAATCTTGTTTATTGACTCGCTGTCATATAGTTGACGGTGTAGATGTATCATAGAGGCTATACGTAGTTGGGTGTCATTTATAGCTGCTTTAGTCTTTGGGTTATCAGCTGTAAGGGACTGTAGGTTTAATAGGCTAGAAACTATCTGTAGGTTGTTTTTAACCCGGTGATTTTGTTCCTTAACCAATAGAGCATTTTTTTTGCTTATGGTAGCATTTTTTCTATTGAGGCGAAAAAGGAAAAAGCTGAGCCCTACAGATAATGTTAAAAAGCTTCCTGAAATCCAAAGTAATCTTTGTGTCGCTAGAAGATCTTGGTCTTTTAATTTTAAAGCGGCTATTTTCTTTTCTGTTTCGTGCGAAATATGTAGCTGGCTGATAGCTCCTTGTCTATCATTTTGAAGTACTTTTACTTGGTGTCTATGAAATTTATTTAGATGAGTAATTGCTCTTTGGAGGTCTTTGGTTTCCATATAATAATCCGCAAGTGCTTTCTCTAGGTGCATCAGATTTTGTTGGTTTCCGAGTGTGTATTTCTGGATCAAAGAATCTACTTCTGTAAGTTTTCCCCATGCCTTTGAAAATTGCTTTTGCTTCAAAAGGTGTCTTGAATAGTCAAGAGAATAGATGATATAATCGTGCAGATTTTTTTTCTCTAAGTAGTTGACTTCCATCTCTATAGGGTGTAGGCTTGAAAAGTCACCTTTAATCATTTTTTTTAATCTATTGATATGCTTTTTATTGTCTTCTATAAGATATTTATCCTCTTCTAATATGGCATATTTGAGAGATAAGTCGGCATAGTGAAGAGCCTTCTTGTAATCCGTTTCGAAGACATCTCTGTCATTCATATTAGGAAGAGAGTCTTCGTACAAGTTTGATAACATACGATGAGCAAGCATTTTTCCTCTGTAAGAATTGCAGAGGGTATAAGTATCAAGGGCTTTATTCAGGTTTTTAAATGTTTCGGTCTTGTCTTTCAGCTGTCGTGCATTAATTGCCAGCCAATAGTAGTTACGCCCGAGTTCGTATGTTGGCTCAACTTTTTCAAGCAAAGAAATGGCTTTTAGGAGGTGTTTGTTGGATTCCAGTAAATCACGTTTTCTATGTTCTACTTTAGCAAGACGGTAGTATGCTTCTGCAATTTCGATTGGGTCTTTAGATGCGATGGCAGAATCTAAGTAGGTCCTGACTTCTTTTTCACGTTCGGTATCACTACGTAGTTGAAAAGAGGAGAAAAGAGGGGTAAATAAAAATAAAAAAAAGAATTTCACTAAGGGTTTATGAAGGCTACATATTCAAAGATAAGAAATTGTTATTGGAAAGAAAAGGATAATTTTTTCGCAAAACATATTAATAATTTCACAAATAAAACAAGCTGATTTGCAAAAGTATATGTTTTTAAATTGTTGAAAATAAAGATTTTATAGATGTATATTTTTCTTGTAAAGTATTTCTACTATTTCGCAAAAGTTTAATGTTACTTAATAAAAACAGAGTTGCGGAAGTGATGGGGTGAATGTAAAATTGTGTAATCCTATTTAAGCTTTTATTGCAGGCTAGGTTCAAAGTGATTGTTTGTTCGATGATTTCTATGAGATGTAAAGTAAAGGCAAAATGGGCTATTAGGATCCAAGTTTTGATGTTGTCTTAGAAAAAGTATAATCGGAACCCAGTAAAATAAACTACTAACCATAGAAAACAAATATTCCCATATAATTATGCCATTAAATTCAGCTTCTAAAAATAAGGACATCATCATGCTCGAAGGAGATGGGAATTACACACACATCTATTTTAGTTGCGGACGGAAAACTTTGAGCAGTTATACCTTGATGAGGTATGAAAAGGCATTACATGGGTTTCATAGGGTAAGCCGCAAACATTTGGTAAATCCTAAATTTGTTTTGGAATTGGAGGCTTCGGCCTCCAATACACATCTTCTGCTCTATAACGGACACCGTATAAAAGTACCTCGACGCAAGGTAAAGAACTTATGTTTGGTTTAACCGCGATTATTTGGAAACTGCTTCTATCCGACTAACATTTACGCCCACAAAACAGTCGTCTGCACAGTTTTTGTCTATATATCCACATGAGGAAATGAGGCCGTTGTTTTTTGCTTCAAAGTAAATATTAGCATTTTCTCTTTTTGCTAACCACATATTTTGAGCTTTATCGTATATCTCGTCTAGCGTAATCGGTGCGGCGGCAGGACCGTCCTCATTTTGGCCTAAGTTGGCCATAGATTCTTCCCATTGTAAAAAACTGCTAATACTCTTTCCTCTACTTTCTGCAAACTCACTCTCCGTAATTTTTAGCTCTGCTAGAACCTTCACAATGGAGGCCGCATCCCAGCCGCCTTCGGGCCTTACCACTGATTTTATTCCGGTATAGGAGAACTTTCTTTTGGTAACTTTACCATTTGTAACCGTAATATCAGTTTCTACACCAAAGCCTACCCAACTTCCGCTTGTAACCGTATAGGTATACGAGTTGTTATGCTCAGCTTTAAATTTTTGCCACGCTTTAAAGCTCTTTTCAAAATCTGACTGGTGTTCAAAATCGTCAGCTTGGCATGCGGCAATTAACAGAATTAAAATACATGAAGTAAAAAATCTCATAGTTAGTTAGGTTTTTACTTAGGACTTGGAATGTATGAAAATGGTTGGAAATACTAGATGACCATGTGCAGTTCTGTGATTATGCAAAGAAATAGCACAAACCTTAGTCTGTGCCAGACAGGAGCTTATTTTATATGAAAAACTGTTTGGATAAACACCTCTGGTTTACTTTTAAGCAATACCACTTGTAAATACAGATAAACGGTATTATAATTGGAAATACTAATTAAAGACTACTTGACAGTATGGAAAAGATTTTAACCCGTTACCTCATTGCGTTTTCTGCTTCCGCTTCCATTTTGACGGTGATTTTTAGATATTTTCTTTCTAGTGGAATATCAAAGAATAGTATTGTTCAGGTTGCAATTTCTGCGGTTTTGTATGCATGTGCTATGTATTGGATAGGATATTTGTTCGGGCGTAAAGAGCATTTATATACTCCTTGGCATGACATTGGATTTAGATGGAATCTGTCAAGCTTTATCGTGCATATGGCGGTTTCTTTTACATGGTTTCAGTATGGTTTTAATTCGCCTTATGAAAGCATAAATGTGATTTATTCTTATGGTATTATTTGGGGTGTTCTGGTACTATGTCACTATTTGGTTTACAACTCCTACAGGAAGAGTACACTAGGTAAAGTTAATAAAGTAGAGCATTTTTGAGTTTTGTTTCACGAGTTAAGCTACAGAATTTAAAACTAATAAAGCATCTGTTACAAACAATACCAGATTGTGTCCTGCCTCTTCGTGCTTTTAGTAAACTTTCTTGCCGTTAACTAATTTTAGTTTTTTGGATTGATGTTTGGGCTGTAGTTTGGCCAAGAAAATCTAGCAGTGTTATGAAGAAATACATACTAATTATCTTTCTATTTTTGCCCTTTTTGTCTTTTGCTCAACATGAACTTCGTCTTGGTGTAAATTCGGGCTTATCTTCTTTTAATGGAAACACAGCCAGTAGCACCACTTTTATTAATCATTCGGAGGTTAATACCTATGCTAATTCTCCAGTTGGAGAGAAACTTACACTTTCTTATGGCTTGTCCGTAAATTATAAGCTCGCGAATAAAAGGTTTATTTTGGGTGTAGATGCAGGATACGAAAACTTAAAGACAAAAACAGAAGTAACGCATTACACAGATTTTGCGGGGATGGCAATAACTACTGGGAAGGTTGTTCTGAGCGGGCATTTTGCTACAGTTAGTCCTTTTTTAGGATACAGAATTCCATTGAAAGATAATAGTTTAGATATTCAGGCAGGGGTAGACTTGCAGTTTTTACTGAAGGATGGATTTGACGAAAAAGGGAAATTTAAGTTGCTTTCGGGAAAGGACATTAAATATGAGAACCAAAGGAGTTTTATAAATAAGGACTTTAGGCCTAGACTTCAGATAAACTATAACTTTTCGAAATATTCTGTATACACGGGGTATTCTTTGGGTGTTAAAAATTACTATGAAGACTATGTTGGAGGAAGTTCGCAGGCACAGATGAACACACTTAGATTTGGTTTGCAATACAGACTTTTGTAATATTCGATATTAAAGCAAAAGGAATGCAATACAATTTCATCAAAACTAAAACAGAAAAACACGTTTTTACATTAACTCTCACCCGACCAGAGAAACGGAACGCTTTTACCCCTACTATGGTAAATGAGGTAAACCACGCATTGGCCGTTGCAAACGCAGACAAGCAAGTGCGTCTGGTATTGATAAATGCTGAAGGTCCTGTTTTTTGTGCAGGAATGGATTTGAAAGCCTTTACTAATCCGGAGAACGATATACCAAACCCTAATATCCAGAATCAAAATATATCTTTGGGAGCTGCCTTGGCTCAGTTAAACAAACCTTCTATTGCCATTGTAGAGGGAAATGTTATTGCAGGTGGATTTTTAATTGTTTTGGAATGCACTTATGTTTTTGCAAAGCCCGAAGTTATGTTTTCACTTCCTGAGGTGAAAATTGGTATTTTTCCGTTTCAAGTTTTGGCTTCGTTACTTAAAGTTATGCCCCAAAACAAGGCTATGGACTTATGCATTAGTGGTTTGCCTTTTTCGGTTGAAAAAGCTAAAGAACTAGGTGTTGTTTATGATTATCTAGAAAAAGACAAGTTAGAAAAACATATAGAAAACATTACTAATAATGCACCACTAGCCATTACAAGAGGTTTTGAAGCCCTTAAGAGCCTAAGTGGATTGCAAGAAGACGAGAAGTTTGGTTATTTACTAGATTCATTAAATGAGCTTAAAACCTCAAGTGATGCCCAAGAAGGAATAAAAGCCATGTTTGACAAACGAAAACCAGAATGGAAGAACCAGTAATCACTTAACGAATGTGCATTTCTGTTTCCAATTTCACGGTTTCAAAACCTTTGTGTTTTCTTTTGTTTTCTATTTCGTCTAGTAGAATTCCTGCTGCGGTTTGTCCCATTTTAAAAGCAGGTTGGTATATTGTACTCAGCGGAGGGTCCAGAAGGTTGGCCACAGCCAAATTAGTAAAGCCTATAAAAGGGACTTCTTTTGCTAGTTTTAAATTTTTCAGGGCTTGATAGCAGGCCAGTGCCAGGCGGTCACTTCCCATAAAAAAGGCATCGGGTTTGTATTTTTCTACCAGTGACTTTATAGCCTCTTCGGCTTGTATGGGATCAAAAGAACAGAATTTTATCAAATCCTCGTTTACTCCAATTTCGTGTTTTTCCAGGGCAGCTTTGTAACCTGCCAGTCTTTCTTGCGTAATAGATAAAAATGGAGGGCTTGTGATGTGGGCGATGGTTTTTTTTCCTTGAGATATAAGGTACTCTATGGCTTTAAAAGCACCCTCGAAGTTGTCGGCGACTACTTTGTTGGCTTCGGTTTTTTCAGGAACACGGTCAAAATATACAACGGGAAACCTACTATAACTTTCTATATGGTCTACACCGGCTGTAGAGCCGGATAATGAGATTAGCAGTCCATCTACTTTTCGGGCGTAGAGGTGTTGCACATTACTTACTTCGCGTTCCTGCGACTCATGGCTCTGGAAAATAACTACATGATAACCCCTTTGATAAGCAATGTCCTCAATGCCGTTTATGGCTTGAGAGAAGAAATTATTGGCTATTTCTGGTACAATTACTCCTATGGAGCGGCTACGGTTTTCTTTTAAACTGAGGGCAATAGGGTTGGGTCTGTAGTTCACCTTTTCGGCATACTCTACCACCTTCTTTTTTGTTTCAGGATTTATATCATAGCTGTCACGCAACGCCCGCGAAACCGTGGAGGTAGAAATGTTTAGTGCTCGGGCAATATCCTTAATAGTAATAGGCTCCACTTATTATAATGCAATTAGGTCGAAACGAAAGATATAAAGGTAAAGTTAACCTGCAGGGGGTATAGTAGCAAGTTTCTTACGGTTTTTGTTTTAAAAATGGAAGACTGCAAACGTTCCCGAAAACGATTGCGGAAACTTTTAAATGCTTTCTCTTGCTTACTGTTTTTTTTGGGTATATTCTTACAAAAGAATAAAACCGCCTTACAGTGAGGTGGGTTGTCTGGCGTTCTTAAATAAGTACAATTTTTTATGGCTTTATTTGATTTAAACGGTAAAATAGCATTGGTTACGGGGTGTAACAGAGGTATAGGAAAAGCCATGGCTATTGGTTTGGCAGAGGCGGGAGCAGATGTAGTGGGAGTGTCTGGTTCTATGCCTTCTAGTGGTTCTGATGTACAAAATGAGATAGAAAAGCTTGGTCGAAAATTTTACCCTTTCCAGGCAGATTTTAATAACAGGGATGCTATTTATGCTTTTCTAACTGCTGTTAAGGCTGCTCATCCGGTAATAGATATTCTAATTAATAATGCAGGAACTATTCTTCGAGCCCCAGCGGTAGAGCATAGTGATGAGTATTGGGATAAAGTAATTAATATTAATCTAAATGCTCAGTTTATAATTACCCGTGAAATAGGTAAAGGAATGGTAGAAAGAGGTAGTGGTAAAGTAATATTTACGGCATCTTTGCTCACTTTCCAAGGGGGAATTACCGTGCCGGGTTATGCAGCAAGTAAAGGAGCTATAGGCAGCTTGGTAAAGGCGTTTGCAAACGAGTGGGCAGGAAAAGGAGTAAATGTAAATGCCATAGCTCCGGGTTATATAGCTACTGATAATACAGAGGCTTTACGTGCTGATGCGGTAAGAAGCAAGTCTATTTTAGATAGAATTCCTGCTGCTAGATGGGGAGAGTCAGAGGATTTTAAAGGCCCCGCTGTTTTCCTTAGTTCCAAAGCATCTGATTATGTAAGTGGTACAATCCTTACCGTAGATGGGGGATGGATGGGACGATAAACGGATTTTGAGTGAAATGATAACCTGCATTTAGGACACAAACTATCATTTTTTTAGTTTTTCGCTTTTAGTTTAGAAATAGTTTTTAACTGATAAATATGCAAGTAAGATACGAGAGTAGTCCACGTGAAGTGGAAAGAATGAATACTCAAGAATTGAGGGGAAACTTTTTGGTGGAAACCATTTTTGTGGATAATTCTATAGAGTTAGTTTACACCCATTATGACCGTCTAATTTTAGGAGGTGCAAAACCTGTTGGTGAAGTTCTTACATTACCTACTTACCCGGAGCTACGCAGTAGCTATTTTTTAGAAAGACGTGAGATAGGAATTATAAATGTGGGTGGGGCAGGTAAGGTTTATGCAGATGGTATAAAGTATGGATTAGAAAAGCAAAGTTGTCTATATGTTGGAAAAGGAACTGAAGAAGTGAAGTTTGAGTCGGATGATGCTTCAAATCCAGCCCTGTTTTATTTGCTTTCTAGTCCTGCACACGCTGCATATCCCACCACTTTGTTTACCAAAGAGCAAGCTATGCCTATGACTATTGGTTCTGCTGAAACATCTAATCATAGAACGGTTTATAAGTATATCCATGCTGACGGCATTAATTCTTGTCAGCTGGTTATGGGACTTACGAATTTGCATAATGGAAGCATCTGGAACACCATGCCACCTCATGTGCATGACCGTAGAAGCGAGGTTTATCTGTACTTTGATGTAGATGCAGCTCACGGAATCATGCATTTTATGGGTAAACCAGACGAAACCCGTCATATGTGGGTTAGAAACCACCAAGCCATTGTGTCACCACCTTGGTCTATACATTCAGGTGCAGGTTCGGCTTCTTATTCTTTCATTTGGGGAATGGGTGGAGAAAACAAAGACTACGCCGATATGGATGTAGTGGATTTGAAGAACCTTAGATAATATAATTAATTCTCTACAGAGATTGCTGGCTGGAGTCTTGTCCCCAGCCAGCATATATATAACCTTAAGTAAAACAATTTTAACTTGCCACACATTTTATGGGTGACCTTAACCTTGTTGTGTGTAGTGTGGTGGGTATTAACTCTTCTGAAATATGAAACAATTCCTGATTCTGGTACTTACAACAGCCCTGCTGAGCTTTAGTCAAAATAAAATGAAGCAGCGGATATTTATGATTGGTGACTCTACCATGGCCAATAAAAAGCCTATTGATGCTCCAGAAACGGGTTGGGGTCAGGTTTTCTCATCTGTTTTTACAGATGCTGTGGAAATACAAAACCATGCAGTAAATGGACGGAGTACCAAGAGTTTCCGGTCTTTGGGACATTGGAAAGCAGTACACGACCAGTTACAGAAAGGTGATTACGTTTTCATACAGTTTGGTCACAATGATTCTAAAGCAAACGATAGCCTCAAGTATGCCGCTGCCGAAACCGATTATCGGGCCAATCTGGAGTTGTATATTAAAGAAATCCAAGCAAAGGGTGCTACTCCTGTACTCCTTACTCCTGTGGCCAGACGTAAGTTTGACGATAACGGGAAGTTCGTGGATCAACACGGCGATTATCCAAGAGTTGTAAGGGAAGTGGCAAAGAAACACCATCTTACACTGATAGATATGCACGTCAAAAGCCAAAAACTTATAGAAAGCCAAGGTGTGAACGCTTCAAAGCGGATGTTTATGCACTATCCTGGTGGAGTTTACCCGAAATTCCCTAATGGAGTGACAGATAATACTCATTTTTCGGTCTACGGGGCTTCTTTAATTGCTAATGAAGTAGCTGCCGACTTAATAGAGCAGACGCATCCATTACGGAATTTCTTGAAGAAATCTGTATACCCTAAAACTTACGAATACCAAGTGCCTCTTACCTATGAACCTGTATTTAGGAAAGATACATTTAATATAGTGCGTTACGGAGCCAAGGCAGATGGTGTTACACTTAATACTTCTGCCATTACACAAGCTATAGATTTGGCTAATGCTGCAGGAGGAGGAACTGTTCTTATCCCTAATGGTCTATGGATGACTGGCCCAATAAAGTTAAAAAGCAATGTAAATCTGCACATAGAAAAAGGTGCAGTGTTACAATTTAGTAATAACAGAGACGATTATCCTATAGTAGAAACCACCTGGGAGGGTCAGAAATCTTATCGTTGTCAGGCTCCGATATGGGCAGTGGGTTTGGAGAATATAGCAATTACAGGTCAGGGGATTGTTGATGGGTCTGGAGAGGTTTGGAAATTTGTTAAGAAAAATAAACTTACTACCACTCAGTGGAGAAAACTAGTAGAAAGTGGGGGAGTGATAGGCAAGAAAGAAGATACATGGTTTCCGACTGAACAGTCTCGCTATGGTAATGAGGACGTGAAGGAATGGGCTAACCTTTGGGCTGAAGGAAAAACCTTGGCAGATTATGAAACTGTGCGTGATTTCTTGAGACCGAATATGGTTAGTATAACCGAATGTGAAAATGTTTTATTGGAAGGAGTAACTTTTCAAAACTCCCCTGCGTGGACGCTACATCCCCTGCTTACAAATCATATCACTATCCGTAATGTGAACGTTCGGAATCCTTGGTTCGGGCAAAACAATGACGCATTGGATCTTGAGTCTTGCCAATACGGAGTAGTAGATGGCTGTACTTTTGATACAGGAGATGACGCCATAACTATAAAGTCTGGCAGGGATGAGCAAGGACGGAAAAGAGGAGTGCCAACGGCAAATATTGTTGTAAAAAATACAACTGTTTTTCACGGGCACGGTGCGTTTGTGATTGGTTCTGAAATGTCTGGAGGTGTGAATAACCTTTTTGTGAATAATTGTAGTTTCTTAGGGACTGATATTGGTTTAAGGTTTAAGACCAAGCGTGATAGGGGCGGAGTGGTAGAGAATATCTATATTTCAGATATCACCATGAACCACATACCTGGCGAAGCAATCCTTTTTGATATGTATTATGAGGCCAAAGATCCAATAGCTTTGGATGGCGATAAAGACCAGTTACCTGAGATTAAGGCGGAGCCTGTGAATGATGGCACTCCTCAGTTTAAGAATTTTTATATAGATAACGTTAAAGCTCATCAGGCCGAAACTGCTATTAAATTTCGAGGATTGCCAGAAATGAAGATACGAAACATTACCATAGAGAACAGTAATTTCACATCTAAAAAGGGATTCATCTGTATAGAAGCAGAAGATATTACCCTGAATAATGTGGGTTTATTTTCTACGTCTCCTAAAGTAATGCAAGTACAGAATAGTAAAAATATTAATTTACAAAATATCTCCTATTTGGCAGATAAGGAAACATTATTGGAAATCTCTGGTGAGCGTAACGAAAAAGTGAGATTGCTAAAGACCGATGCCAGTAAAGCCAAAAATAAAGTCATTTTTACAGGCAAAGCAAAGAAGACAACATTTTTAGAAAAGTGATGAAAGAGGTAGTGAAAACTACCTCTTTTTTTACATCTACTGTCGTCTAATAATGCTGTCTTGTTCTATTTTTAGGCAGTGTGATGTGCATTATTAATCTTGGTTTTGTAAAACATGAAATATCGTTTCTTCATTATCAAAATATTCTTGAGAATATTTACTTCTTATACTTTTACCTAAACCATCTAATTCAGGATAAATAGTGTTTTCACTTATCCCTAGCATTGCTAATTCTTTTAATATTTTTTCCTTGAAGTTTTTGTCAATTATTAAATTATTTAAAACCTCAGAATTTTGTATTTCGGCTAAGCCATTTATTTCGTTTCCGAAAATAGTAAAACAACCTGATTGAAATTGTAATCTATTTTCTAAATATGGTGGATAAATAGCTAAAGGGAAATATGATTTTTGAGGTAAATCGTCATTCGAAAAGTCCATCAATAGATATCTTCTAGATATTTCACTCATTCTAAACTTTCCATTTTTATTTATCAGTTTCTTTTTTTTACTAGTAATCTTAAAATTAGTAATCATTCTGCAGTCTTTTGTGCTTCCTAGGATATTTCGAAAAGTAATATTATTTAATTCGAAAGGATTTAATAACCATACTTTTCCATCATAATCATTGTTTGAACTTACTGCAAAGTAGAGGGAGATTAAAGCATTTTCACTCCAATCTAATAATCTGGTTTGTACTCCATAATGCTGCATTAGAAAATACCTATTCACAGAATTATTTTTCACTTTGTTTTGTCGAAGATATCTAAATGATTTTCTATAGTACTCGGAGTCAACATTTGATTCAATTGATTTGACCTTTTTTGAAAAAAATCTTTTGTTTTCTATACCTCTAAAAGATTCAACAAGAACTCTATATGCATTTGGAACAAGTGGAGTTGCGAATTCTGAGTTTGATTCCCCCCTAAACCAAAATGTCAATTCAGAAAAGTCTTCGTAGTTAATTGTTAATTTTATTATTCGATCAATGAATTCACTAACACTTTGGATTTTATTCATACATGTGATTTTATATCTAACGATTAGGTCGGTTGAATAAGGGGAGGAAAA
Organism: uncultured Lacihabitans sp.; assembly: GCA_964489955.1. Classification (GTDB taxonomy): domain Bacteria; phylum Bacteroidota; class Bacteroidia; order Cytophagales; family Spirosomataceae; genus Leadbetterella. Next base: position 27,232 of record CAZBAV010000019.1, read on the forward strand.
GCTACATCAATCCTGCGATAAACTCCTTCAACCATAGTGCTTTTTTGCACAACCTGTCCTAATCAGGGTTTAAGGGTAACTAATGCCAAGCCTAAGTCAAGAAAAAAGTCATCTTTCGCAGCATGACGTTGTATATCTACTTCTATTTCACGTTTAAAGTTTTTGGATTTTGACTGCCATGCCGAATTGTTAAGACAAAAACTGTATTCCCATAGACTTCATAATACAAGAGATATTTTTGGATTACTTTAACGGAGACACCCGCAATATCAGTGTTCCGTCCAATCTGCGGGAATTTTGCAACTAAATTTAAATGCTCATCTATTAAATTATTGAGTTTTATACTGAACGTCTTAGATTTATTTCGATTAATCCAGTATTGAAGGATGTCAATTAGCTCGTTTTTTGCCCGAATAGTCCAAACTATATGTTTAACCATTGGGATATTTCTTTTTGAACATCAGAGTTAGAAATTATTTCACCATTTCTAATCTGTGTTTGTGCTTCTGCAATAGCGTCTTTATCATCCTGCGTTGTAACATAGACAGACTCATCGTTTTGGAAGTTGAGTAAATGCAAGAGCTCTTTAAGCCTAACTTCGTCAGTTATACTCGAAATCTGATTGATTAAATCAATTTTCAGTTCTGCGGTACTCATTAGTTTTGTTTTTAATCTGATATAAAGTTACAAAAAAATACCAACGATGATTAGTTATACTTAGTTTTCTGTGGAGTTTCTGTGTTTAAGCTATTAAATAGCGTAATTATTATGTCAAAAGGAGAATTCGGTGTAGAGCTTCTAAAATTCTTATCAGGAGTAGACACTTATAAAGTGGTGACTAAAAAAACGTAGTTTTTTCACGCAAGTTCTATTGTGTGCCATATTCTATTATGTGATGTTAATACTTAGTTCTATCCTTTTATTTACTTTACTCCAATACTCTAACCATCTCCTTAAACCCTCTTTGTTTTGCGTGCTGTAAGGCAGTAACTCCACCCTTATCCGGAATGGTTTTGTCGGCATTCGCAGAAAGTAGTATTTGTACTATTTCTACAAACTTTTTGCTGCCGTTTCCCAAAACCACGGCTTCCATGAGAGCTGTCCATCCTAAACGGTTTACATGGTTGACAGGAAAATTTGGTGTGTTAGAAAGCAGCTTTACCATTTCGGTATGTCCGCGTTCTGCCGCAGGAATCAAAGCGGTGCCATTGTAACGATTGAACACATCAAATCTGGCCCCGTTTTTTAAGAATAGTTTTGCTAATTCTAGGTAGCCGGACGCTCCCGCATAGAGGAACGCACTATTAAGAATGTCGTCTTGCTGATTTGGATTAGCTCCATGTTTAATGAGTAGTTCGGCCATTTTGTAGTCATTATTGTATGTAGCTATCAGTAGTAAATTCTGTTTTTTCTCGTTTGTGGAATTCACATTTTTACTTGAAAGTAGAGTTTCTACCACTTTCAAATCTCCTTTGTTTACTGCTTGAATAATGGACATGTTTTTTTGGGTAGAACCTAAAAATAGGAATACTAATATGGATATGACATACTTCATAGTTCCTTTATAACGTCTTCGATTGGAAAAATTGTATAAAAAAAGAGGCAACCAAAAATGGTCACCTCCGATTCTTTTCCTGACTTTAGACAAATTATTTTGTAAACTCTCCACTAGCTTTGATCGTCACAGCATCGCTGATTACTAATTCTGGGAAGTTACTTCCAATACCAAAATCAGAACGTTTGATAGTTGTTTCGGCATCAAAACCTATGGTTTGTGCTCTAGACATTGGGTTTTCTACTGTTCCATTATATTTTAATGTCAACGTCACGGGCTTAGTTATGCCATGTAGGGTAAGATTTCCTAATACTTCAAGATTCCCCTTTTTCTTTGCTTTTACTGCTGTGCTGGTAAATGTGAAAGTAGGGTATTGTGCAGCATCAAAGAAGTCTGCACTTTTAAGGTGGTTATCTCTAGCCTCAATTCTTGTATCAATAGAAGCAATTTTACCGGTTAACTCAATAACCGCATCAGAATAGTCTGCTTTGCCTGCTTTAATGGTAGCATCAAAATCATTAAATGTTCCTGAAACTGTTGAAACGCCCAAGTGTTTTACGCTAAATACCAACTGAGAGTGTGCTTTATCCGATTTCCAAAGGTTTTGCACAGTGAAAGCCGAGAATAAAATAGTAACTGCTAAAAGTAAGCTTATTTTTTTCATTTGTTTATTAATTATGTATATACAAAATATGTTGTTGTATATATAACTACAAGACTATTCAAATAATTCACAAGGCTAGAATTTTTTTTACACTTTTTTTAGAATTTCAATTCCGGTAGTACATTGTAAGCACTGTTTTTGAGTGCAAAATGTATTGTATTGCTCTACCAAGCCTTGCGAGTCAAAAGCAGATTTACACTTTAGACCAAGGTCAAACCAGATCCTTGTGATATAGTTGTTCTCGGGCTTGAGATTTTCTAGAAGTTGCAACGCTTTCTCAAAGTGTGTATAGTCATCTGTGAGCGAGTAATATGCGGCTAGTAAGGGAGCTACAGTGTTGATTAGGATGTTTTCAATTGACTTAAATCCTAGTCTGTAAGTCTTTTCAGTGGCCTTTCCGAAATAGTAGTGGGTTTCCCAATAAGCACTTACATCCTGGCCAAGGACTTTTTGATACGTTTCTAAATCTGTATTTCCAATAAATAAACTAAAGAATCCCTGGTTATTATTAAGAACTTGTGCCAGTTGTGCCAGCCGCAAAGTAGGGAAATTTTGAGGTCGTGTCCTTAGAAACCGCCATTCGGAGGCTTCCATAGGACTTAAGCCATATTTTTGTTGGAGAAAATGGTATTCGTGCTGTAGCGTATTTTGGTAATCATCCACAGCTTCTTTTAGAAACCCGGCTTGTCCAAACAAAAGAGCTTCTATTTGCATAGAATTACCTTTGTGTTTTGCTATAATTTTTTGGGGAAGACTTTCGGCTAATCGGGTAAAAGCTTCTGCATTGAGCTTAAATCCCATGTTTTTGCATAAGGTTTGATAAGCGAGTTCTTCAAAATTTTTATTCAGTGAATTATAGTTTTTGAGTATTTCTTGAGCTTTTCTTTCCAGTCTTTTGGCTAGAGCCTTTTCTATCATAGAAAACTTTATCACTTCCGGGACTTGCCTAATGAAAGTCTGGCAAGGGATATTTTGGTTATTGTTACACAGGTTTTCATACTTTGAAATTACCTCTTCTGCTACCCGATTTTTTAGGGCTAAAGTAGGAATAACGCTCCCGTCTGTCCGAGATATGGCTTGGTCATGCTCCCAAACTACATGTAGAATTACGTTTTCGTAAGCGGGGTCTTGGCTATGCTTGTGCTTGAGCCAGTCAGAAGAGCGAATGTGTATTTCAACCTTTCCCACCCATTTTAAGTTTCCAATTATTAGTTGGGCATTTTCAAAGTCGGGACCAGAATGAAAGTTTCTGTTCCCGACTTTAAGGATGTCTAATGCTAAGCCTTCCTCCGTACAAAGGTCATATTTACCAAAAGCCTGGTATTGCCAAACATAGTGGAGGAAGTCTTCTTTAACCATAGGCTTTTAGGTTAGGTATGTTGCCATCTCTTTTTGTATTTTTTCTGCTTCTATTGTTGCCTTCTCTTCAAAATCTGTTCCGTCGGAGGCATAGATAATACCTCTGGACGAGTTTACCAATAATCCACACTCTTTGCTGAATCCGTATTTCGAAACTTCACTTAGGCTTCCACCTTGGGCTCCCACACCAGGAATAAGTAAAAAATGGTCTGGAACTATACTCCGGATATGCTTTAGGCTTTCTGCTTGGGTAGCACCTACCACGTACATCATATTGTGGTCATTTCCCCATTGTTGGGACTGTTCCAGTACTTTTTCATATAACTTTTTGCCGTCAGTTTCTAAAAACTGGAAGTCTTCAGAACCTTTGTTAGATGTTAAAGCCAATAAAATTACCCATTTTTCTTTAAACTCCAAAAACGGTAGGACAGAATCTGCTCCCATATACGGAGCCACTGTAACAGAATGAAAATCAAGACCAGAGGAGGTTTTGTCAAAGAACGCACGGGCATAAAGACCAGATGTGTTTCCTATGTCTCCCCGTTTGGCATCAGCTATAGTAAAACAGTCTTTAGGGATATAGTCCAATGTTTTTTGCAAACTTGCCCAGCCCTTTGGGCCAGCAGCTTCATAAAATGCAATGTTAGGTTTGTAGGCTACGCACAAATCTTTTGTGGCGTCTATAATCCGTTTATTGAACTCAAAAACAGGGTCTTCAAAATCTAGAAGATGTTTGGGTATTTTAAGTATATCTGTGTCTAAGCCAACACACAGGTAGGATTTTTTTTTATAAATCTGGGAAACTAATTCTTCTTTGGTCATAAAAAGGTCTGAAATTTGAGTAAAGTTAGGGAGGAGTTCTTTGTAATTAAATATAAAGATGTCAATTTTACGTCTGAAAATAAAAAATGCGGGTAAGGCAACGGATGTACCTACTTTGGCCGTTATACTGATTATATACCAAATAATAAAAACCGGAAATGGAGTTTAAAACCACAAAATTAGAAGGAGTGATAGAAATGCAGCCTAGGGTTTTCAATGATGAAAGGGGCTATTTCTTCGAGTCTTTTAATTCACCATTGTTTAAGCAGAATGGGATATTGGAGGATTTTATTCAAGATAATCAATCTTTTTCTAAGAAGGGTGTTGTGCGTGGTTTGCATTTTCAGAATGAGCCGTTTGCTCAAGGTAAACTGGTGCGGGTTTTAAAAGGTGCCGTATTAGATGTAGTGGTGGATATTCGACCTAATTCTCCAACTTTTGGCAAATGGGAGTCGTTCTTACTTACAGAGGAGAACCGAAAAATGGTGTATCTTCCAGCGGGTTTTGCCCATGGATTTTCCACTTTAGAAGATGCCATTTTTTCTTACAAATGCACTAATGTGTACCATAAAGAATCTGAAGGAGGAATTATCTATAACGACTCTGACTTGGCTATAGATTGGCAGGTAGATAATCCCATTGTCTCAGAAAAAGATATGGAATTACTCACCTTTGCTAATTTCGCTGCTTTAGTTTAGCCGTCTCTGTCTTACGGCTTCAAAAAAGATTATACCTGAAGCCACAGATACATTTAGCGAATCTACTTTTCCCTGTAGAGGTATCTTCGCTTTATAGTCCGATGCCTTAATAAGGCTTTCTGAGATTCCGTCTTCTTCTGATCCCATTATGATAGCCGTAGGCAAGGTATAGTCAGGGTCATAGATAAAATCGTCACCTTTTTCTGTACAGGATACAATCTGGAAACCAGAGTTTCTTAAGTACGTTACGGTATTAAGAAGGTCGGTTTCCCGACATACGGGTATGTGGCTTAAAGCCCCGGATGAAGTTTTCATGGCATCGCCATTTATTTGAGCTCCGCCACGGCTTGGTACTACTATAGCATGTACTCCACTACACTCTGCAGAGCGGCTTATGGCACCAAAATTACGTACATCCGTAATTCTGTCTAGGACAACTACAAGAGGCGTTTGCCCTGCTTCGAAAACTGTAGTTACCACGTTTGATAGAGAAGAAAAATTCACAGAAGATACAAAAGCTATTGCACCTTGGTGGTTTTTCATGGTTACCCTATTTAACTTTTCTACAGGTACTTTTTGTACCGGCACACCTCGTTCTCTAGCTAGGGTTTCTATTTCCTCCACATGCTTCATTTCTTTAAGCAGGAGTACTTTATCTATTTCTTTCTCGCTTCTGAGGGTCTCAATTACTGAATTAATCCCGAAAACAAAGTCAGCCTTATTAGGCCTGTTTACCGGTTTGTGGAATCTTACTCCGCTATTTTTCCTGTTCTCCATGCTTCTACGTAGGGGTACCAAAACGCACTGTATTCTGGGTATCTTACCAAATCAAAGTTTTGGTCAGCAAACACATTGGGTTTATTATAAAATGTATAAATTATTTCTGAGCTATTTCTGTTTTGTGGGTATAACCATACTTCTCGTGTACGATTTTTTTGCACTCTCGCCGGAGGCCCCATTACTATATAAACCATTCCCTTGTCGGTTTTCCAACCCTCTTTGAAAGAAGTAAAGAGTTCGTTTGCTTCTTCTATCCGGCTATAGTAAGTTCTAATTATTTTTTTGGCCAATTCCTGGTCGCCTTTTGCCAGATTTAGGAAATACATATCCATTCCATCTTTGGCGGTAAGATTAGTTTTAAGTGCCTCCGTCTCTTTAGAGGTACTCATATAAACCAAAGCCTCCGATAGAGTTTCTGGTTTTGTATTTCTCGGATACCTGCGGTCTACTACCAGGAAACTGTAACCATCTGTTAGATTTTCAGGAGTTTGGGTTAGAACGTATAGACCCTCTTCACTAAGATTTAGGACTTCTCTGTCTTTTACCGTTATACTTTCTATGATCTCAAAGTCGGTTAGTAAATCTTTTACTGTGCCGGACATAGGAGACAGTGCCGGTTTAGAGTTGTTTTTATAACGGATAAGGTAAAGAGGTTCAGTACTTGGGTTAATAGACCTAATCACAAAGTCTGTGCCTTGTGTTATATAGGGAGTAAACCTGGGGATAGTATTATCTACTTTATCATAAACTAAAAAGCGGGTATTGGTTCTCTTTGCTTGAAAATCAATAGGGATGTCAAAAGTATACTTTGTGCCGCCCGCAGGAAGAAGGAATTCTATTATTAATGTTGCTGAAGTGTGTGTCTGAGGCTTAGGAATATCAAAATTAATATATTGATAACCGTCTATTATACTTACGAAGTCCTGAGTAAAGGAAAGGTGGCCCGATTGTATTTTTTCACGTATTCCCATGTCGGTTACCAGCTGCCATTGTATCCTAAAATTCTCACTCAGAGACTTTAGAGACATGCTTTGTCCTAAGCTTGTTATATTGGTCTGGAGGAAAATCCGCACTTGTGAGGAGTCTATAAGATTGTATTTCCCAGAAATAGAATTAACAATTGGGAGGTCTGTTTTAGTACCCACAACTTTATTTGGTTCAGTAGGTAATTGACTTGCTGGGCTTTTTTGCTGTACTTTACAGCTTAATCCAGCTAGAGAAACCAAAACTAAGAGAAACCACTTTTTCATGTACATAATTTCTGTTTCAAAAGATCATTAACCGATTTTGTAAGATAGATGTGTATCCAAAGAAGGGTAATCGTATTTATAAAACGGGGCTTTTAACCAATTGTTGACGCAAGATAGTAATTTTTTTCAGAATCAAAGAGGCATGGCAGATATAGAAAATAGAGAAGATATAGAAAAGCTGGTAGATACCTTTTATGATAATGTTTTGGCAGACCCTGTATTAGGGCCTGTTTTTGTTCCTTCTTTGGCCCATTGGGATGTTCATAAGGGACGAGTATGTGACTTTTGGGAGAATTGGCTGTTCCAAACAGGAGGGTACGATGGAGGAATGATGTGGAAACACGCTAACCGCCATGCCACACACCCTATGACTGCCGAACGTTTTGAACGCTGGTTGGCGTATTGGCAAACAGTGGTGGATCAGCTATTTCAAGGCGAGAGAGCCGAATTTGTAAAAGAAAGGGCGTTGGAGATTGGGAAAGTCTTACATGCCCGTTTAAACGCTAAGTAACACAACCTAGAACCTTAAATAAAGAAAATGCATGCCAATTATAACTACTCCTGAGCTGGCCCAGGCAGTAAACATCAGCAAGATGCCGGGGTTAGCCCAGGTGTTGATGGAGATTTTTAAGCTCAATGAGATTAACGATGTATTTGATAAAGTACAAGATTATGAAGGACTGGACTTTATTGATAAGTTGTTAGACACTATCGGAGTTAAGATAGAGATCGACCCTAAGGATTTGAAGAAAATCCCCAAAAACGGAGCATTTATAGCCGTGGCTAATCACCCGTATGGAGGTATAGAAGGAATAATTATGTTAAAGCTAATTTGTTCTGTACGACCAGATTTTAAGATGATGGTGAATTTCATTCTTGAGAAAATTCCAAATTTACAACCCTACTTTATAGCAGTAAACCCTTTCGAGGATTTAAAAGAAAAGTCAAGCTTAGGCGGTATAAAGAAAATTTTGGCGGCATTAGATGATAAAACTCCTATAGGGATTTTTCCAGCGGGAGAGGTGTCTACATATAATCTACAGGAAAAAAGAGTGGTAGATAAAGTTTGGCATCCCGTGGTGGGTAAAATTATTAAGAAATCAGGGGCTCCTGTTTTGCCCGTTTTCTTTAAGGGAAATAATGGATTGTTGTTTCAAGTAATGAGCTTACTTCATCCTAAATTGCGAACAGCCAAACTACCTTCGGAGTTTTTGAATAAAGGAGGCAGGGTTATAAAAGTAAGGATAGGACAAGCTATACAACAAGAAGAGCTAGAGCACTTTCCGAACTCTAAGATGGCACTAAACTATATTAGAACCAGAACGTATGCACTAGAAATGGGTTGTGAAAACAGGCTAGGTTTTTGGGAAAGGGCGAAACAGTTTACTCTACCCAAAAGTAGAAATCCCGTCATAGACGCTATGCCTGAGACGGATTTAGAAGCCGAATTAGAGAATCTAAGTGATTATTTAGTATCTTCTGAGGGAGCCTACGAGGTGTATAACTGCCCTTCTTATGCTATTCCAAAAATTCTTTTGGAGATAGGAAGATTAAGAGAACTTACCTTTAGAGAAGTAGGAGAAGGTACAGGGAAAACCGTAGATTTAGATCAATATGATGTGTACTACCACCATTTATTTGTATGGGATAAATCAAAAAGATGTTTAGTAGGAGCATATAGAATAGGCTTAGGAGAACAAATTCTTGAAACCCGAGGTATACCTGCTTTTTATATATCTGAACTTTTTAAAGTAGAAAAAGGCTTCGCCAAAGTTTTGGAATCGGGAGTGGAGCTGGGTCGGTCATGGGTAAGGAAAGATTATCAGGGGAAGCCCTTGCCACTTTTCTTGCTATGGAAGGGCTTGATATTACTAACCCTAAACAACCCTAAAATAAAATACTTCTTTGGTCCTGTAAGTATAAGTAATGACTATTCCACCTTTAGTAAGGCACTTATAGTGGAGTTTATTAAGAAGAATTATTATGACCACGAGTTATCTCAATACATTATTCCCCGGAAGGATTTTAAGGTGAAAAAACTTAATAAAGAAGACCTTAGTGTTCTCTCTGCCTTTGGTAATAATGTAAAAGTTTTGGATACTATCATTGCGGATGTAGATAAGCAACAAACCAAAATACCGGTGTTACTTCGCCAATATATAGCCATGAATGGTCGTATTGCGGCATTTAATATTGATCCGGCTTTTGCAGATTGTTTAGACGGGCTTTTGGTATTAAATGTCGGAGACCTACCGGCTTCTTTGATAGATAAAGTAAAAGGTAGCATATAAAAGCTGGCTTTAATACACTTATCTTTGCACCTTAATTTTAAAAGCAGGAACATGATTTCGGTAGATAATGTAACGGTAGAGTTTAGTGGCAGTGCACTTTTTTCAGACATCACTTTTAATATCAATGAAACGGATCGCATAGCCCTAATGGGTAAAAATGGTGCGGGTAAATCAACATTGCTGAAGGTGATAGCAGGAGTTAATAAGCCAACAAAAGGCAAGATTTCGGCACCAAAAGATGCTGTAATTGCCTATTTACCTCAGCACTTACTTACCGAAGACAATGCTACCGTTTTTGAAGAGACTTCTAAGGCATTTGCAGGGAATCTAGCTATGAAAAACGAGTTAGATGAATTGAACTCCCAGTTAGAAACGCGTACAGACTATGATTCAGATGAATACATGGATATTATAAACCAGGTGTCTGAACTAAGCGAAAAATACTATTCTATGGAGGAGGTTAATTACGATGCCGAAGTAGAAAAAGTGCTTAAAGGTTTGGGTTTTGAACGGGAAGATTTCGGAAGACAAACATCGGAGTTTTCTGGTGGATGGCGTATGCGGATAGAGTTGGCAAAGATTCTTCTCCAAAACCCAGATTTAATATTGCTGGATGAGCCTACCAACCACATGGATATTGAGTCAATCCAATGGTTAGAAGACTTCCTGGTTAATTCTGCAAAGGCCGTGATTGTGATCTCTCACGATAGGGCGTTTGTAGATAATATTACTAACCGTACTATAGAGGTGACTATGGGTCGGATTTACGACTACAAAGCTAAGTATACCCACTATTTGCAATTACGGAAGGAGCGTCTAGAGCAGCAACAAAAGCAGTTTAACGATCAGCAAAAAATGATTGCCGAAACACAAGAGTTTATAGATAGGTTTAAAGGAACGTATTCTAAAACCCTACAGGTGCAGTCACGGGTTAAAATGCTTGAAAAAATTGAGATAGTGGAGGTGGATGAAGTGGACACATCGGCTATTAATATCAAGTTTCCACCGGCACCACGTTCAGGAAATTATCCGGTTATAGCAGAATATGTAGGCAAAAGTTATGGAGACCATTTGGTGTTTAAGGATGCTAGTTTTTCTATAGAAAGAGGGCAAAAAATAGCTTTTGTGGGTCGGAACGGAGAAGGTAAGTCTACGATGGTAAAAGCCATAATGGGCGAGATAGATTTTGATGGCGACCTCAAAGTGGGACATAATGCTGAGATTGGGTATTTTGCTCAAAATCAGGCTTCTTTATTGGATGAAGACATAACAGTTTTTGATACGGTTGACCAACTCGCTGAAGGCGATATCCGTACAAAAATTAAAGATATTTTGGCGGCATTCCTTTTTCGGGGAGATGATCTAAATAAGAAAGTGAAGATGCTTTCTGGGGGAGAAAAGACCAGATTAGCTATGATTAAGTTACTTCTTCAACCTGTGAACCTCCTTATTCTGGATGAGCCAACCAACCACCTTGATCTTAGAACAAAGGACATATTGAAAGATGCCCTAAAAGCTTTTGAGGGTACTATAATCCTTATTTCTCACGATCGGGATTTCCTAAGTGGCTTAGCAGAGAAAGTGTTTGAGTTTGGAAACAAACGTATTCTTGAACATTTCGAAGGAATTGATGATTTCTTGAAAAACAAGAGAATGGAAAACCTTAAAGAGATTGAGAAGAAAGCTTAAAGTCACTATTTCTATAAAAAGTGCGTGATTTGGCAAAAGCAGGTTGGATTTAATTCGAACCTGCTTTTATTTTTCTATATGCGTATACTACAGAATGTGAGATTATTTTACCAGGTACAAATAATGCAGAAAGTGTATACAAGAAACGATTAATATTATCTGAATACCTAAAAGGGTGATTTATTAAAAACGGAACCCAGCCCATATTAGATGTATCAGGTTTGATATTTACAAAGTAGGATACAATAAGATAGAAAGCCAAAACAATATGAATTATTAGGATTTCTTCAACTGTTAGAGAGTCTCTGTTCTTCCAGATTAGAAAGTATTCAAAACCTCCTAACAGAATTATTGCCAAAACGCCTCTCCACACCGAAATTGTTTCAGTAGTTTTATCGTCAAATTTTACAGATCCTATAGGCCCTGGTTTTGTTATTTCTCCTAAGATTTCAAATATTCCCATATCTTTTTTTCTGCAAGATTATAAGGATTTTAAGAAGCTCCAAATCATTTGTGATGTGTGGTCACTTACCTTCATTAAATGGGAAGATCTCTTAAGTAGGATTGAGAATATAGATAAAATATTTTCGCGAAGAGGTAATGACAAAGATTATGTAGTTTGACCCAATTTGTAAAAAAGCTTTGTTAAATGTTCCATTTTGTAATCAATAGCTCAAAAAATGCGTTAGTGAACTGTAGGTTTTTTTATGATAAATTAAGGAAGTGGTTAGAAAGGTACTATTGTTTAAACTGATTATTTGTGCGGCATTTGTGGAGGCTGTAGCTCAAGAAAGGAAAAATAGCTGGGCAAAAAGGTATATAAATTCTATAATTAACGATACCACAGAAGCTCACAAGTCCACGCTTACTATATATCCTACTTTTGCATCGGCTCCCGAAACCGGACTCGAAATAGGGTTTTCGACTATGAAGCTTTATTTTGCTAAAGGAGATACTCTCAATAGGCTCAGCGAACTTCAGGCGTTTACTTTCGTTACCTTTAAAGGGCAATACGGACTGGTGCTTGAAAATGCTATTTATGGGGATAAGGACAAATGGTTTTTCTTGGGCGAAACCAAAGTTCAAAAGTTTCCGCTTCACTATTATGGTATAGGACCTGCTACGAGTAAAATTAACCCTGCTGTGGTAGATGCGTTTCAAGTGATGTTTAAGCAGCGTGTTCTTAGAAAGTTAGGAGGTAATCTGTTTTTTGGCCCTGAAATAGAATATCAGTTGATGTCCAATGTTAATTTCAAGCAATCCGCAGAGCGGCCACATGCATTACCAAGGGGCTCAGATGGTACACAAAACCTTGGAATAGGCCTCGGGCTGGTTTATGATAATCGGCACAATGTACTTAATGTGAGAAAGGGTCTTTTTGCAGAGTTAGCTTATCTTAGTTACAGATCCGCATTGGGAAGTGATTACAATTTTGGTAACCTAAATGCGGAGGTGCGGTCTTTTCATAAGGTAAGAAAAAATCAGGTGCTTGCATGGCAGCTGAAGGGGCAGTTTATGAATGGAGAGGTACCCTTTAACCAGCTTTCGCTTTTAGGCGGTGACCGCCTAATGAGAGGCTATTATTTGGGGCGTTATCGAGACAAGCATTTAATAGCTGCTCAGGCAGAATATAGATTTTTACCTTTTGGCTTTAGCAAAAGGCTTGGCGGAGCAGTGTTTGCTTCTTCTGGCTTAGTTGCTCCGGAGATAAGTGCTTTCAAAACCCAAAATCTTAGGGTAGCGGGAGGGGTGGGTTTACGTTATTTACTATTTCCTAAAAAGGATATTTACCTTCGTTTTGACCTTGCAGCTACTCCCGAAGGTTTCAATTTTTATATCTTTAATGGAGAGGCTTTCTAAGAGGAGGTGAAATAGGATTTTGTTGATAATTACCTAAATGGTACTATATCCGGGGCGGAGATGTCGAAGTCCCGGAAGCGTAGGCTGGTAGCTCCTGATACACCAAACCTGAAAGGATATGATAGGGCAGGAATATTGGTGTAGTATGCTATCCGAAGTTCAATCGTATTAAAGGCAAGGCTTTCATTTCTTAGTCGTATTCCTAGTCCATATCCTTGGTATAATTTGCTTTTCCATATAGACTCAGTGTCTGAAATCATTCCAAAATCTGCAAATCCGAAGTATGCGTTCCTGAAACCAATAATACTCCTGGAACCAAATAGAACGGTCTCTAAGCCTAGGTGGAGACGCTTTTTGCCTATAAGCCGATCCGGAGATATACCTCGGAGTCCGTTTTGACTGTCTAGTTGTATTAGTTCAAGTGCGTCTCTATTGTAACCATGCGTATAGCCAAAATTAACAAACTGGCGTATCTGGTTTATTCCCACATGCATTAATGGAGTGAAATAGTTGAGGGAAGTACTGAGGACGCCCTGGTGGGTTTTGTCCTTCTGCAAGTATGAACCCAGATCTAATAATCCATAAAGATACCCATACTTACCGGGCAAATATTGGCCTACCGAAATCCTACTTCCTAAGTAACCTCTACGTCCATATTCTGTAAAACTTTGTCCACCAGTAAATGATAGTAGGCTTCCTATAGGAACGTCTTCTGTACGTCCAAAACCAAAAATCAAAAGGTCTCTTTTGTAATTCCGGTTGGAGAAACCCAAACTAAATAGTATGGAGCTTTGGTTCCAGTAAGCCCTGTTACTATCTGCGGTTACTTCTGGGCGTACTACGTAGACCAAATTATGATGCCGTGCTGCTACTACTACTCTTTTGTTTTGTTTAGCTACTGACTCTCCAATCTTAAATGCACGGCCAATCCAGGCGTCGCTATACATAGTGCGTACTGGAAACATAAAGGTTCTGTCAAGGTCTGTCAAATCTTTTCTGTATTCCCTTATCTCTTTTATTCCTAATTCTATGGCACCGGCATACTTTGTTTCTACCGAAATAAAAGGTTTGGAGGCCTTTGCAAAGACCTGTTTGAGGTCTCTCTCCCAAATAAATCCGTAGTCTCTGGCAATGTAAGTTCTCTTGTAAAATGGCACGGTGTAAAGGCTTCTCATACCCAATTTCTGTAGGGTATCTGCACCCCGCCAACGCACTAGCGTGGTGCTAGAGTGCGTCGAACCTAACAAGTTTTCGTTTTTTATACCTAAAGAAAAGTTGTCAAAACCAGAAAAGCTACCTTCCGGTGTGACTGGCCAAACGTCTTGGATAATGACCAGAATATCAACATTCCGACTATCTCCCTCAATAGGCACAGGTAAAATCCGGGCATCAAGAATGATATTGCTCTGGCGGAGGATACGTTCATTGTCTTTAATTAAGTTGGGCTCTACCCAATCTTTTTCCTCAAAAAGCAACATTGATGTACGTATAGTACGTTCACGGGTGTTTACATGTACGTCTTTGCTTATAAAACGCTCCAGTTTGCTGCCCGTACGAGTGGTGTCATAAACAGAGCCTCCAAGTGCATTTAGTTGCTTAATACGGATATTTCTTATCCTATAACCGTCATAAGCCACAAAAGGGTTCTCTTCTATTTTTACCTCCTCCGTTTGTGAGTGATTTCGGTTGTATACATCTCGGAAGAGAAGTTGGTAAATCTGTTTAGTAAATTTGCGTTTATACATGTTTTGTTTAAAGCGGGTATAACGCATACTATCTGTTTTAATCTCAGGTATAGTATCTTGACCCAACAACTGTATGGAAACGCAGAAGAGAAAACAAAGCAGAAACCATTTGGGCATTTACGAGAGCTTAATCGAACAAATTTAGATAAATAATCTAATTTGTAACCTACTTAGAACCCATTTCCTGTAATCTGTACAAAACCACGGTTTTAATTAACTCTTCGGGCAGGTCTTGATTTAGTGGAAATTGTATAGCTCCTTTGGAGTAATTGAAAGCAGAAAGGTGAGCTTCAAAAGCTGAGATTGCTTTAGATCCAGGATATAACCCGATGTGTTTTTTGGCGGCAGCAAAGTGTACAAGATTTTTGCCTTTAAGTTTAAAAGTTGGCATACCGTAATTTATACATTCGGTAGCTTGGGGTGCCGTTTTTTTGATAATAGAACGCATTTCCTGTAAGAGAGGTTGTAACGCCTTTTCCTGTAAAGAAATGTAAGAGTCAATGGTAAGAAAAGCCGCTTTTGTGTCGGTTTTGGGTTTAAATGACAAGCCACTTTCTGCCAAGAAAGCTTGCAAAAGTGGCAAACTACTTTTACCAATACCATGTAAGGAGAGTATATCCTTTTCAGAATAGGAGGAGAGATGGACGGCGGTAGTGATTTTTGCCTCCTCTAATGCTCTTCGGGCCGGGTTTGAAAGTTTCTCTAGCATCACTTTAAACGTTCTAAAACGCCCTTTCTTTTAACTATGTTCTTGTAATCCCATTGGATATCGCGTGACTTTTCTATGCAGCGTTGTAAGGTGGTAAGGTCTGCGTCGTCAACAGAATTGTAAAAAATAGAAGCGTCTTTGAATTTGCCACCTTTTACATTTAGTGAGAGTTCATTAAAATCTGCTCCACTCCAAAACATTAAGCGGATACCCCGTTTTTCTTTGCTATATCCTACTATGGGGTTCCCATCCAAAAACCAAACGGGATGGCGGTGCCAAATCTTACTTTCTGCTTCTGGTAAATGTTGATTTATTATAGTGAAGAGGAACTGGCAAATATCCTGCTCCTCTTTATTTAGCCCTATAGCGTATTCTTCAATTGTCATTGGTTTTCGGCATATTTCTTAAAATTGTTCAAAATAGCTTGCCAGCCATCTCTCTGCATATCTTCAGGATTCATATTTTCCGGGTCGAAGCTTACAGTTACCTGTGTTTTGTCCTCACTCTTTTTGAAAATAATCTGGCATGTTCTCCCATCTAGCATAGTATATGAAAGCTTTTTCGGGGCAATAACTTCGTCGAAAATGGCTTCGAAATCAAAACCAAAACTTCCGTCTTTGGCTTCCATGCGAGCTAAGTATTTTCCGCCTGGTTGTAAATCGCTTTCTACATGCGGACAGTGCCAGGTGTCTGCTGCGAAGTTCCACTTAGTGATGTGCTCAGGGAAGTTATAGTATTCCCAGACTTTGTCTTGCGAGGCTGATATTTCAGCTTCTATTGTGATTTTGGACATGATTCTATAAGTTATATTAAATGTTCCAGTAACATGGCATGGAAAATAAATGCTGGTAGTATTTCCCCCTATCACTGTAACAGATGATCCAATGTAATAACTATTATCGTAAAATTTCTTTAAACTTAAGTAAGCTACTGTACCTTACGACGCCAAAATAAAAAACATAATTTGAACCGTCAACAATGGTGCTTCATGCTCTTTATTTGATATGTAAGTAAAATATATTGACTCCAGGAAGGATAGAAGATAAAGATATACTTCGCTAATTATCTTTGTCTGAAAGCTCCTTTTCTGAGGTTAATGCCATATTCTAACCAGGCTTTAAGGCAATCTAAGAAATTACCCCAGCCGAAACTGTTGTCTGCTAGCCATTTAAGGTTCTCTTCGCTGAGTTCTTTTTCTCCCTCCGTAATTTTTACAAAGGTGCTTCCGTCTTTCTCTTCTAAGGTGATTTCAACGATGGTAGCCGGGTCCCACACAAAGCGGATAAGTTTGGTTTCTTTTACTTCCAAAATATCTACCGGGAAAGGGCCCGGGAAATCGGAAAATTCCCAGGTCAGCTGGCCGCCGGTAGTTATCCTGCCCGAACTTGAACCAATAAAGTATTGGCTCATTTGTCTCGGATCAACGATAGCTTCGAACACCTCTGCTATAGGTTTTTGAATGTAAAGACTAGCTTTGGCTGTTAGTTTCATGGGTTTAAGCAGGGTTAGTAAAGTTTATCATCCACCTCACACCAAATTTATCGGCAAAAGAACCGAAGTAATCTCCCCAAAACATATCAGCCATGGGCATTTCTACTGTTCCGCCAGCCGAAAGTCCAGTAAACAGGCGGTCTGCTTCTTCGCGGCTTTCGGGTGATACCGAAATATAGTTATTGTTCCCCACGTGTAACATATGTCCTGCTGATGGTAAGCAGTCTGAAGCCATAAGGTATTGGTCTCCCAAAGGAAGTGAGGCATGCATTACCCTATTTTTTTCTGCATCAGGAAGCCCTTCAGTACCGGGAGCGTCCGACATTTTCTGGATGACTAATTCGCCACCAAAGATAGATTGGTAAAAACGGAAAGCTTCTTCTGCATCGCCGTCAAAGTTCAAATAAGGATTTAATTTCATTTCTTTGTTTTGTTTAATAGTAAACTTTTTTCATACTCTGTAATCATGTCTTGTACGGTTATTTTAGTCATAAGTGCACCAATGAGATCATAGGGTATCTCGTCAATTTTTTTGAATCGGATACAACTTTTCCCTATATCTAGCTTTCGCTTTGAGTGTTTCGGATACTCTTCCACAAACCAATCATATGTGGGTTGGTGCATATAAATACCAAAATGGTACAGTGCGATAAAGTTCTTTTGCGAAACAATCGAGAGAAAAGGTAAAGGCAGTTTTGTGTCACAATGGTAGCCTTTCGGATAAATAGAATGTGGTATCACATATCCTACACCACCATAACTCATTTGTTCTACAAAACCTGGAGGCAGATTGTTTGTGATAACTTCCCTGAGCTTGTTTATTGGCTCTTTGCGTTCTTCGGGCAGTTCATTTACATATTGTTCTACTGTGGTAGCACTGCTTTGCATCTTATTTATATTTATCGTGAAGACCTTTACCTTCTAGCACCAAAGGAATAATTTTGTGAATCCTACTCCATTTTGTTTCTTCTCTTTTTGCTTCATTTATGTGCTCCATATACTCTTTTTGACGGCCCGGTGTAAGTTTTACAAAAGCTGAGGAAAATAGAGGGTCCTCATCCAGGGCTTGTTGCAGAACTTCCGGAGTTTCTATGGGCTTAAACTTTTGGGGTTTTATTTCTTTCCCATCCTTGGCATTTTGTATGGATTCTAAGATATATTCCATGATCTTTTCCTCGTCCATTTCTTCAATTGACGTAAACCGCCATTGCCGTAAGCCACGGGTTTTTTCTTCGTTGGCGTTTACGAGAACCTTGTAGGGATCGCTTAAAAAAACACCATCTATAAACCAAACAGCAAAATGGTTATTAAAGCCACCAAAACTCAGAACACGTTTTTTGCCTAAACTATAGTAGTCGCCACCCCACTTTATGGAGTGGCTGAGTTCGGTGGAAGCAGCGAGTCGGTTAAGCATGGCTACCGCCCCAGACCATTTCGCATCATTCATGACATAGAAAACAAACCGAATGGATTACCTTCTGTATCAACGCAAATGGAACAAAACCCGTATTCACCAATGGAGAATTTAGATTGGTTAACTTTGCCGCCAGCAGCCTCTACACGGCTTTCTTCTACAGAACAGTCTACACAGGGAAAATACACAATGGTGTTGACACATGCTCCATCACCTTCTTTTGTTCCAGGCATCTCTACCAATGCTCCCTGCACTACGTTTTCGCTTTCGGATGGACTGCCAAAACACGCCATTTTCATCCCGCTTTCGTCGCCGGGAGTTGTCATATCGGTAAAATGTGTACCTAAAACGGCAGAATAAAATGTTTGTGCCCTTTTTATGTCTTTTACGTAGATTTCGAACCAACAGATTGCGTTCATAAGTTTTTTAGTTTAGATTTTAATAACAGACAGTGAATAACTTAGAGTAGATACTTAAATGTGGACTATGCATTTTGGCGTTTTAGATAGGCTAATGCATAATTCGAGAGGGTTTAATCATTTTTCTAATACGCTTTTTAGATTTGAAAGCCCCTCGTCAAAGTCTTTACTCATGTCATAAAATGCACTCATAAGGTTCCAAGGCCATGGAGACTTTCCTGTGATTCCCCAGATAACTTTGGTTTGGTTGTTTCCTGCATCTTCTGTGATAATAAAAGATGTGGCAGGCTCTCCCATACCGAAGTCTAATTCGGTTTCTATTTTTTCTCCGTCAACCAAGCTAGTTACCTTCTGAGAACCTTTACCTAAAACTTCAGAGTCCCAAGTGTATTTGAAGCCAACTGTTCCGTCCTCTCCTTCGTAAGTTTTCTTCATGTTAGGGTCAGAAAGCTGCCACTTGCCGTAGTTGTCTTGGTTTTTTACATACTTTACGTAATCATAAACTTCTTGTTTCGGTTTGTTGATTACGATTTCACTTTTGGCGGTGAAAGTTTTAGGTAGAAATGCAGCTATTATCAATAGTAGGGCAATAACGGTTATAAAACCGATTAGAATTTTTTTGAGAATTTTCATTTCCGTTTATTTTTTAGCAAATGTATACATCTGTACCCGTATTTTGTAAGGGGTATCTTGACAAATAGTAGGGGCATTCAGGACAAAAAAGCAAATTTGCTATAAAATGGGACTTACTTCGTTTTTATACTGGTTGGCACAACTCCGAATTTTCGTTTAAAGGCAGTAGAGAAATGGCGAGGATTGGCAAAACCTATTGCATATGAGATGTCATTTACAGGAGTTCCGGTTTCTTGCAGCATTTTCCATGCATATTTCATCTTTTGATCTTGCCAATAAGATATTACACTGTTACCGAATAATTGTTTGAAGCCTTTTTTTAGAGTGTATTCGTTTGTGCCAAAACGGTGAGTGAGTTCCCCAAGGGAATAGGTTTCCTCTAGATTACTTTCTAAGAAATCACGGACGGCATACAGCATATCTTGGTTTAGGTCTTCTACGGGTCTCACCGTTTGTAATTGTTCAAGTTGTAGTACCAGTAATTCCAGGACTTTCGCTTCAAGGAACAGTTTCCTGAAAATGCCTTCACGTTTACATTGTATGATTTCCTGTATGACTCTGTACATTTCGGGAGATAAACTGCGGTTATGTTTTGTCATTAAAGCAGAACGTCCTTTTGTTATTTCTTCCCGAAAATGTTGAAAATTGTCGGGCAGGTACTTTTGAAAAATGGCAGGAGAGAAGTTGATTTCAAATACTTCGAACTCCGGACTTTGGAAGAAAAGCTGTCCTTTTAGGCCATTGGAGTATATTATATTGTGTTCGAAAGCCCCAAAACTTACCTCCTTCTTAAAGCCATCAGGTAGGCTGCTGGAATATCCTCTTAAAGTGAAGTGCATCTCTATGCTTTCAAAGTCTGTGACAAAGTTCAAGACTGTTTGCTGTCGAAGGGACGCATTGCCATAGGAAATATGTATTCCATCAAAGAAAATCTCTCTGAAAGTAGCTTGTCCGAAATGATGCGATATTTCTGTAAAACCCTCAGATACACCACCTCCTTGGCTATAATAGCCAGTAGGGAATTCTTTGCTAATCAAGAGTTCTTTTAGGTCGGTATCATACAGTTTTAAGGTCATGAGTTTTGTGTTTTGCGGAGTTTTTATTCCTTTTTGCGGACTCCAAGGTGGTTATCAACCGATAAATTTGCACAAATTTAGTTATTATTTAGAATGATTCTTAAAAAGAGTTATGGAGAATAGAAAAAATGGTATTGCCCGACTCCTGGAAATAGCCGGACAAAAGAAAGGAATGCTTTTTGTGTCGGTTTTCTTTGCTGTAATACATGCAGTTTTAAGTCTGGTTCCGTACGTCATTGTATTTTATATTATTAGAGAACTTACTACCCCCAATCCCGATTTTTCACTTACCCGCACATATATTTGGTACGCCATATTAGCTGCAGGTTTGAGTATGTGCTTGCTGTTTTTATCTGGCATTTTGTCGCATATAGCTGCGTTTAATATCCTTTTCCAGTTGAGGAAATATATTGCAGATACAGTTGGGAAGCTTCCGATGGGCTATCTTACAAACCGCAATTCCGGTGCTTTGAAAAAGATTCTTTCTGATGACGTAGAACGTATTGAGAGTTTTATTGCCCACCAAATTCCCGATTTTGTAAAAGGCATAGCATTGCCTTTACTTACCATTGGTTATTTGTTTTCGCAAGACTGGCGTTTGGCTGCGGTGAGTTTTGTTCCGTTGTTGGTGCTGGTTATTATTGTTCCGGCCATGTATGGTGGGCGTAATAAAGAGCTTATCCAAAACTATCATCAGTCACTTGAGGACATGAATGCCGGAATTGTGGAGTATGTGCGTGCTATGCCTGTAATGAAGATTTTTGGACAATCCGCCGATACATTTAATCGCTATGGTGAAACGGTAAAGCGTTTTGGGAAGTTTGTGTCTGATTGGCTAAAAAACAGCACGCCCGCTTTTGCTGTCTTTATGAGTTTTACCAGCAATGCACTTCTGCCTGTTTTAGCTTTGGGATTGTATATTTATTTTAAAAATGGGCTAGACTTAGCCACGCTGCTACTCTTTTTGATTTTAGGAACGGGGTATATTAAACCGCTTTTTGTACTCAGTAACATGGGTATGCAAATATCCATCATTAACCGTGGTGTGGAGCAAATAGATAATCTTCTGTGTAAGGAGGTGTTATCACAAAGTGCCGTGAGACAAGAGCCGAGTCACTACAATTTGGAGTTCGATGACGTAAGCTTTGCCTATGAGAAGGAGAATTGTATACTTAAGCAAGTGAGTTTTACTGTGGAGCAAGGGAGTATTGCTGCTTTGGTAGGGCCATCAGGAGCGGGCAAGAGTACCGTGGGGCAGCTTTTTGCGAGATATTGGGACATGAATAAAGGAACAGTGAAAATCGGAGGTATTGATATAAAGGAGTATCCTCAGGAACAACTTATGCAGATGGTTTCCTTTGTGTTTCAAGATAGTTTCATGTTCCAGCAAAGCATGTATGAGAATATAAGAATGGGTATGAATAAAAGCCGACAGGAAGTAGAAGAAGCAGCAAAAACGGCCCAGGTGCATGAACTTATATTAGGTCTGCCAAATGGATACGATACACTTTTCGGGCAGTCTGGTGTACATTTAAGTGGTGGTGAGCAGCAGCGAATACAGTTAGCAAGGGCAATACTAAAAGACGCTCCAATTCTTGTTTTGGATGAGGCTACGGCTTTTGCAGACCCAGAAAATGAGGCGAAAATACAAGACGCTTTTAGCCATCTTATAAGGGATAAAACGGTGATAATTATAGCTCACCGCCTGAGTACTATCACAGACGCAGATGCAATCCTGGTTTTTGATAAAGGAGCGTTGGTGTCCACAGGAAAGCATACTGAGCTTTTGGAATGTAGTACTCTGTACCAAAGAATGTGGAATGCTCATACTCGGGCAAAGGAATTTGAGCTTTGAGTCTTGAGTTACGTCCGTGTTTTGGTGTCTGAAATTTGTTGAGTCCTAGTTTTAGGTGTATCCCATAAAAAGAAAATAATGTTAAATAACTTACGATATATTACCTCTTTTAACCCCAAACAAACACGGAAAGTAATCTTTTGGGAGGTTCTTCATAGTGTTTTTGTAGCAGCCCCCACCGGAATGTTGATTGTAATAATTTGGGAGCTGTTTTCTGCCAACCCAAACCTGAGTAAGGTCTGGACGGTGGTAGCTATTATGGCTACTATGTTATTACTGCAGTTTTTTGTGGCATCCAAAGCAATGGTTACTTCCAATTTATGGGTTTATGGTCTTTCTAACCAACTGAGACTGATGCTTGGAAACCACATACGTAAACTATCTCTAGGCTTCTTTAAGAAAAGAGACCCAGGCGAAATAGCTTCAGTGATTTTACAAGATGTAGCCAATTTCGAAGGCATATTTGGGCATAGTGTTGGAAATCTTGCTTCTGCTATGTTTGGTACAGTGGTACTTTCGGGTTTTTTGCTGTACTATGACTGGCGTCTGGCTTTATGTTTATTGGCTGCTATACCTATGGTGTTTCCGTTTTTAAAAGTGGCCAACTATTTTGTGGCTAAGTTAGGACGGAAGCAAATAGCCGCCCGCAATGCAGTTGGAGCTAAATTTTTGGAATATGTACAAGGAATCCGCCATTTAAAATCATACGGATTGACCGGAGAGAAACACCGTGCTTTAGAAGAATCTTTCGAAGACCTTCGGAAAAAGAGTATCAAAATGGAGGCCATTCCCGGCCCCTTTGTGGTAACCGCATCTGTGGTGTTTGAGATTGGCTTCTTGACCATGGTTTCGTTAGGTTTATATTACTTATCCGTGGGAACAGTAAGTATACCTGTACTAGTTACTTTTCTCATTATGGGATATAATTTATATAGTCCACTAAAAGTAGTAATGGTAGATTATTTGGTGCTGAGGTATATGAATGAGAGCTTGAACAGAATTATAGAGGTACTAGAAACGCCTACTATGGAAACTAAGCAAGACGAAATTCCTGAAGGTTTCGACATACGTTTTGAAAACGTAGGGTTTGGATACCTTGATAACAGTACGGTGAAAAATTTAACTTTTGCAGTTCCTGAGAAGAGTATGTTGGCACTGGTAGGGCATTCCGGTTCGGGGAAAACTACTATTGCTTCTCTTATTGCCCGTTTTTGGGATGTAAATACGGGAAGAATTACAATAGGAGGGGTAGACATCCGTAAAATCAGACAGGATAAATTTTACTCTTTGATTTCCGAAGTTTTTCAAGAGGTTTACCTTTTTGATGACACCATCTATAATAACATAAAAATTGGGAAGCCCAATGCTACCAAGGAGGAGATAAACAAGGTAATGAAATTGGCACAATGTTACGACTTTATACATGATTTACCCGATGGGATTAATACTAAAGTAGGAGAGGGTGGTAGTAAGCTTTCTGGTGGACAAAAACAACGGATAAGTATTGCGAGAGCTTTGCTAAAAGATGCTCCAATTGTGCTATTGGATGAAGCCACAGCCAGTTTAGATCCGGAAAACGAGATTTATATTCAGGCGGCAATACAAGAGCTGGTAAAGTCTAAAACGGTGGTGGTTATAGCTCATAAGTTGGCTACAATACGCAATGCAGACCAGATTTTGGTGTTGAACAAAGGAAAATTAGCAGAGATAGGAACACATGACAAGCTGCTAAACAATGAAGGCATTTATCACAAAATGTGGAACCTGCAAATGAAGTCTAAAGGCTGGAAATTGGGTTAACGTTTGGTTTTGTGGAAGTAACAGTACTATTTTTGGAGATTAGAAAGTCCATTTTCCATGAAAGTATCTGTTCTTATTACCCAAAAGCACCGCTTGCTAAGTTTGGTTGCTATTACAGAAGTGTTTAACACTGCCAATACTATTTTTGTAGCACAGGGTAAATCGCCTTTTTATATTGTACAGTTGGTGGGGCTAGTCTCCGATATGGTTCTGCCTGATGGCTTGAACCATTATTCGTACGTGCCAGTGGAAAATGCTGGAGATAGTGATTTGGTATTGGTCCCTGCATTTAAGGATTACGATATGCCTGCGAATATCCAGGCTAATGTGGCCTTTTTACCTTGGATGGGTCAGAATCTTGCTAAAGGTGGTCGACTGGCAAGTTGTTGTACAGGTTCTTTTCTTTTGGCCGCGGGTGGTTTTTTAAATAAAGGAGAGGCCACTACACACTTAGAGGCTTGTAATGCTATGGCTCAGGCTTTCCCAGATATAAATGTGTTACCCCACGCTGTGGTAACAAAGAGCCGTAATGTATATACCAGTGGTGGTGCTACAAGCAGTTTCCATTTACTTATTTTATTGGTGCAGGAAACTTGTGGCAGGGAGTGTGCTTTGCAAGTAGCCAAGAACTTTGCGATAGATATGGACCGAGGCAGCCAATTGTATTTCGAGCATTTTAAGCCTATTCCTACAAGTGAAGATAAGTTGGTGCGAGATGTACAGTTGTTAATAAGTACCCGTTTTAAGGAGATTAAAACCGTAGAGGAGGCTTTGGATACTATCCCGTCTAGTAGGCGGAATATCGTACGCAGGTTTAAAACAGCCACCGGAATGACTCCTATAAGATATTTGCAAAAAACAAAAATAGAAGCTGCCAAAAGCCTTTTAGAGAGTACCGACAAAGATGTAGTTGACGTAATGTTATCTTCCGGTTATAACGACATAAAGAGCTTTAGACAATTGTTTAAGACTTTCACTGGCCTTACTCCAAGGGATTACCGTGACAAGTTTGGAATGGCAATAAACCTTTAAGGAAAACGCATAATTGTTTCTTTAATGGCTTTAACCTACCGCTCTTCTTGCCGCCGCTTTTTTCTTCCAATTGAACCACTTTTCACCCATCACTTTATTTAGAAGTTCATCTAAATGAGTCATAATGCCCACCTGCCAAAATCCAACCAGTCTATCTGATACGTGTGGACTAAGCGAACGCACTGCAAAGCCTAAGCCGGCTGTATTATATTCTATGTGGTGCCAGTATCCTGCAGGCATGAACACGGTTTCTCCTGCATTTAGCGTGCAATCGTAGCCTTTAATATTGGCCAGTTCGGGGTATTTTTCCCAGTCAGGGTTATTTACATCTATAGAAGTGTGAGTGGAAAAAGGATACTGGTACAATTTTTTTGAATGCTCCGGGGCAAACATCACTACCCTTTTTGACCCTACAAGTTCTGTTAAGAAAACGCAGCTATTGTCCATATCGCGATGGATACGTGTTATGGCTCCTTGGCCACCAAAGAAAGCCAATGGGAGAAACTCTACTACTTTATCGGCTATTTTGGGGAATTTAAAATGCTGGTGTAACTCCTTTTTGTGCTTAAATACATTAAAGAGAAACAATCTTTTGGTGGTGGGTCTTTCCTGAATTAATGAAAGATAATCACCAAACTTCATTTTCTTTCCGGCAGATTTGTATGACCTGTCATCTTTACGTTCCTCAGATTCATCATCAAAAACGCCTACTTCTATATTACCAAGTTCATTGGCAAAGTAATCAAAAGTCCACTTATATACTTGTGCATCTGCACCATACATATGCTTTATGATAACCGGTTTTTGTGGAATCATGTATTTGGTTTGAAACTCCTCTCTAGTGATGTTTTCAACCCTATCTATTGGTATGCTTAAATCTATGGTTTTTGTAGCCTCCATATCAGTAATATTCACTGATGGTATAACGTTTTTCATAGAAAAAAATGTTCCTTAAATGATGATAATATGTGGTAAGTAGTTTGGGTATGACAGGGTTCAGACTTTTGGGAAAGAAAGCTATTTACAAGAATTAATACCTAAAAGCGGACAAATGCCCAATATGAGCTGTTTAATCTGAATTTACCTTAGACAATCTAAGTGTACCCAAAGCGAGACTTTGCTTTCAAATCTATCTCCTTAGGGTGCTTTTTCCTATTGCTTAAATTCTTAACGCAGATTTTGGTTTCAATTATCTAAAAATTACAGAAGAGTCTGAATCTATTTATAAAAGAAAATTCCTACACCGAAATTCAGCGTAGGAATCTGATAGAACCCTATAAACCATTATGATATTTTTATTTAACTTGGAAACCTCCGTTTCCTATCTTGAAACCTTCTGCATACAATTCTACGCTATAGGTTCCTGATTTGAATGCTTGCTCCTTCTTGAAGTACATATCAACTTTTTGGTCGCTGTTTGTATATGGTACATTCTGTTTAAGGGAGTAGCCTATTTCCTTATTTGCAATGTTTACAATGCCGCCTCTTCCCATATCATTTAACACTGCTCCTTGAGGATCCATTATTCTTACGAAAATCTCCTTATTTGTTTTTTCTGTTAAGGAATTAGACGGCAACTTGTAAGTGATTTTCAGTTGGTCAATCCTTCTGTCCTTTAGCTTGCCATCTCTCTCTTTACCTTTTGATGTAAGGCCCACCACTTCCACATCTACCGCTTTAAGTGCAGCGGCAATGTTCACTTTTTGTTGTAGGTCTTTGTTGTGTGTAGAAACCTCTTCTACCTTATTGGTTAAGGAGTCTTTAGTATGGGAAAGTGCAATGTTTTGTCCAATTACTTCCTCTTTCTCCGTTTTTAAAGTGAGGTTTTCCGAAACGAGTAAACCATTTTCTTCCCGTAATTTAACTATTTCTTCATCCTTTTGAGCTAAAAATTTCTCGTACTCGGCTATTTTATCGTTATATCTTTTTGCTGAAAAGTTAGTAGAAGACTTAAGACTTTGTATATCTTTTTCAAGTTCCAATTTTATGGCGTTAAGTTCTTCAACATTACCACCTAGTTCTTCTATCTCTTTTATTTTCTCATCAAGACTTTTCTGTATAGAATCTAATTTTACCCGAGTGTCTGAAAGTTCAGAAACACGGCCATCCAGCAAAGATTGTAGTTCTTTGTTTTTTGACTGCGAGCTGAAATAAAGGTAGCCTAACAGTGCTAGTGAAGCTAATAAAACTATAATGCCTATCCTAAGTGTTCCAGAGTTATTTTGATCGCTCATATAAATTCAATACTTTATCTTTTAATAATCCGACATCATTTCATGAAAATGATTTTCTCTGCCGTTATTTTATGATACAAAGATGAACTCAGGGCATTAAAGAGGGGTTAATCTGGAATTAAAATTGCATTAAAATTAAGTTCGTCCAAATACAATAGTAAAACAGTTTCCTGAGGAAATTGGGTTTAGGATAATTTGAGCGTGGTGTAATGCGAGAATTTGCTTAACTATGGCAAGACCAACTCCGTGTCCATTCTTTCCCTTAGCTGTGGAGTCTGACCTAAAGAACGGCTCGAAGACTTTCTTAATCTGGTCTTTAGGGATGGGGATACCTTCATTAAAAACATCTATTTGGAGCTTATTTCCATTTGCATAGATTTTTACCGC
Organism: uncultured Lacihabitans sp.; assembly: GCA_964489955.1. Classification (GTDB taxonomy): domain Bacteria; phylum Bacteroidota; class Bacteroidia; order Cytophagales; family Spirosomataceae; genus Leadbetterella. The sequence goes on from CAZBAV010000019.1 coordinate 54,995, forward strand.
TACTTTGTCATTAGTAGAGAACTTATGACCATTATTTATTAGGTTTTTAAATACGATTTTTAAAGCTTCTGCATTAGCGGGACGAACAAAAATTTCTTCATCATCCGGGAATTTACTTAGGTCTAAGTCCAAAGTATGTTCTGGATTCCAACGCTTATATTCAGATACGGCGTCAAATAGAACCTCGTCTACACGGGTAGGAACCAGGTGGAGGTTTGCTTCAGAAGAATACATTCCTGCCAGTTCTAACAAAGAGTGAGTGAGCTGGTTAAGGTTATGGGCATCAGATCTAAGGGATCTAAGTGCCTCTGTCAATTCAGTATTTTCCCTGTTTTTCATCTCCAATATCTCTATCTGAGTGAAAATTTTAGTGAGGGGGTTTTTTAGTTCATGGGAGATATTTGCGATAAAAATCTTTTGAGCATTAACAGAAGTTTCTACCCTTTTGAGTAGTGTATTTATAGTATTTACTAAAGTGCCAATCTCGTCCTGCTTATTTGGATAAGAGATACGTTGGGAGAGATTTTTAGGAAAGATTACTTCCAGCTGTTTTCCCACATTATAAATTGGAGAAATGGCTCTGTCTGCCATAAGCCAACTTATGAATGTCATAGATAAAATGGCCACAATGGCTAATATTATGAGGATTTCGCGTAGGTCACTTAGGGCGTTTATCTCCGAAACGTCTTTTGCACTTATAATTATCCAGTATCCCTTTATTTTTAATGTAGATACTTTCTCTGTTTTGGTAGAGATATTGTTTATACTGGAGCTGGTGTCTTTTGGGTTTAGAAATCCACGATGAAACTCCTCTTTTAGGAAATTAGTAGAGAACAGAAACTTCTTAGATACGGGATTGTATATGGATACAGATTCCTCCGTGAGGGTTCGGTTTTCGCTGTTTTTTACAATGTTGCCAATGGCTTCTTTGTTTTTTCCGAAGTCAACATAAAGAGAGCTGGTAATAACAGCTCTTTCATGCAAACGAGTAAAGAAGCGGTTCTCTAAAAACAGCTTCGTGAATAAATAAATATTAAGCGTAAAGAAAATAATTATAACCGTTACCAAAGAGAGGTGCTGTAACGTAAGCCGCTGTCTTATGTCGGGTTTTCCTAACACTTTATTGTACTTTCATTACATACCCCATCCCTATTTGGGTATGGATAAGCTTTACATCAAACTCTTTATCAATTTTCTTGCGTAAAAAGTTAACATAAACCTCTATAACATTTGTACCTGTGTCAAATGTTATATCCCAAATCTTTTCAGCCAGTTCTACCTTAGAGATTACCCTTCCTACATTGTTCATGAAAAACTCAAGTAGGTTAAATTCCTTTGCAGTAAGCTGTATTTCCTTTCCAGCACGCCTAACAATCTTGGTATCTGCATTAAGCTCTAAGTCCGCAATTTTAAGAATATTGGATTTTTGTATAATAGTATTACCCCTTCTTGTAAGGGCTCTGATACGGGCCAACAATTCATTAAATTCAAATGGCTTACTTAGGTAGTCATCTGCTCCGGCATCCAAACCGGTGATTATGTCTTCCGTGGTTCCCATGGCTGTTAAAAGTAACAGAGGTGTATTGTTGCCACTTTCACGGAGAGTGCTACATAAAGTTAATCCGTTAATTTCCGGAAGAATAATATCGGTAATAATGAGAGAATACTCGTTCCTTTCTGCCAATGTCAGACCTAGTTTTCCATCATAGGCTATGTCTACCTGGATATTATGTTGTTCTAATCCCTCTTTTATTAAGTGGAGCGTTTTTACTTCGTCCTCTATCACTAGTATTTTCAAAGGCATACTTTATTATTTTAATAAAAAGGCTGTTTTGCTAATTTCGTATATAGGGTATGCAAAGAAACAGAAAATAAGATATTTATTGCTGGAGTATCCCATTTTTTTTAATATCACTCTACCAAACGAGAGAGAACTGTGTCAGGACAAATTAGAAAATTACGGTTCTTAATACTTACTTTTCCTGTTAACTTGTGGTCGACTCTTTCCCCAGCACAAGCCTTAGTGGCCAATGAACTACGATTCAAAGGTTTTAGCGGATTAGAGATTTTACTACGGAGAAAACGGAAACGTCTTCGAGTTACAATTACAATATGGATATACAAGCAGGCTAATTTAAGAAGTAAATTAAAATGCTACGGAGACGGTTCTGCAAGAAATTAAACCCACAAAGCAAGAAGAAGAATTATGGTATCACGGGAGTTTGCAGAATAATTCAAAGTTCAAAATGCTAAACTCTGGACTCATTGTTGAATCCATTTATTTCTATAAAAAGTTGATAATCTATAATTCAGGCAGTTTTGATTTTATAGGCTTAGATTATAAGCTTTCTCTTTCTGGAATTTCTTGTGCTTCTTTCAAAATTAAGTTGTGACTTGCTTCAAGGCTGCAGTCAATACATTATACTAATTTTTAGTATTTAGGGAAACCTTGTTATATAATGCACTACAAGTTTAAACATATAAAAGTAAATTATCTAAGATATTGTCTTTATAGCAATCTAACCTTTTAGAAGTTTTTGTTAGAGGTTGTGATATTTTTAAACGACTGAGGGTTTCTGGTAATTTGTTATGATCACACATAGACTTCTTGCGGGTCAATTTGTGGTTTGATTAACTTAGAATTATAGGTGTATTCTTATAATGTATTTCTCGTGAATAGGAGTTTTTAGGGAAGTTTGATTCGTTGAAATAAAATTGTACTTTTTCAAGAAATTTTCAAGGAAAAGCGATGGGTAATTGGATAAAAAGGCATTTTTAACTAGTTTAGTGCTTTCACAAATTCTCATAGAATGCTACTTACTGTACTTCTGGGCTTAATTACTGCTTGTATTTTAGTCCCTTTCGGGAAATACTTCAGGTCTGATAAGAGCTATTTTTTGGCTCTTGTGCCGGCATTTATCTTCTTGTATTTTTTACAAAGAATACCTGATGTAACGGCGGGAAAAGTCATTTTCGAAAGTACACCTTGGGTACCATCTTTAGGAATAAACCTTAGTTTTCGTTTAGACGGTCTTTCGTTACTTTTTGCCCTTTTAATATCAGGAATAGGTACGCTCATCTTTGTGTATGCGGCATCTTACCTTAAAGGACATAAATATATCGACCGTTTTTTTGGGTTTTTATTACTCTTTATGGCTGCCATGTTGGGCATGGTGCTGTCCAATAATATTCTTTTGGTGTTTATTTTTTGGGAGCTTACCAGTATTAGTTCATTTTTCTTAATAGGATTTAACAATGATAGTGCAGAGTCAAGGCGTAGTGCTCTTACAGCCCTGTCTGTAACCGGAATGGGTGGGTTTTTCTTGTTAGGAGGTTTAGTTTTGGCAGGATATGTAGTGGGGTCATACTCAATAGGAGAGATGATTAACCAAGCTCATCTAATTAAAGAGAGTGCATTCTATCCTATTATTTTGGGAGGTGTACTTTTGGGAGCATTCACCAAGTCGGCCCAGTTTCCTTTCCATTTTTGGTTACCAGGAGCTATGAAGGCCCCTACGCCCGTATCGGCCTATTTACATTCTGCTACGATGGTAAAAGCAGGTATTTTTGTACTTGCCCGTTTTACTCCTATTTTAGGCGGTACTCCACTATGGCAGTATTTACTTATGGGCTTTGGAGGTTTTACAATGCTTTATGCAGCTTCGCATTCCCTGTTTAAGAAAGATATGAAAGGCATTTTGGCCTATTCTACCATATCTGCTCTTGGTATTTTGGTGTTTTTGTTGGGTTTGGGTACCCATGAGGCTGTAATTGCTGCCAGTGTGTTTATATTGGTACACGCACTTTATAAAGCTACGCTATTTTTGGTGACAGGTATAGTAGACCATGAAACAGGTACGCGTGATGTAACCCGGTTACGTGGTTTAGGTAAGGTTATGATGCCAGTGGCCATTGCGGCTGGGTTAGCAGCACTTTCAAGTGCAGGTCTGCCTCTAACTTTTGGGTTTATAGGTAAAGATTTGATTTATGAGGCCACTTTACATTTTAAAGATAGCTGGGCATGGTATTTAACTATTTTGGCTGTAGTAACTAATATTTGTTTGGTGGCTGCCGGGTTTATGGTAGGATTTAAACCTTTTACAGGGAGGTTGAAGGAAGAGTTTAGTCAGGTGCATATGCCTCCTGCAGCTATGTGGATTCCGCCCGTAATATTAGCCATTTTAGGTATTGTATTCGGTTTGCTCCCCGCTTGGGCGGGTGAGTTTAGCAGTCAGGCGGCAGTTAAAGGTATTCTGCAGCAATATGTACCTGTACATTTAAAAATCTGGCATGGGTTTAATACAGTACTTATTCTTAGTATAGTTACTTTGGTAGTGGGTACAATAGTGTACTTTACCAATACAGCCAGACTTTCGGAGATACGGCTTTTTCGGGTTATGAACAGTATAAATCCAGGCAATACTTTCGGTCTTATTTTTCTTTGGCTTAAACAAGTGGCTACATGGTATACAAACTTTTCGCATAATGGATACCTGCGGTCATATTTGATTAAGATTATAATCTTTGCCGAAATTCTGCTTATTTATGAAGTTTACCGTGGCGGTACGTTTACTGTAGACTTTAATAAACTTACTCCTGTAACATTCTCAGACATAACCATAGTGGGCATCCTTATTGGAGCCTTATACAAGACTTTGAAAACGTCTTCAAGATTAACTGCGGTAGTCTCTATGAGTGTAATAGGTTATGCCATATGTTTGATTTTTGTGTTGTATAGTGCTCCGGACCTGGCTATGACCCAGTTTACTATTGATACTCTTACTGTTGTACTTTTTGTATTAGTATTATACCGTTTGCCTGGTTTTTTGAAGTTCAGAAATAGTCGGGTAATTATTAGAGACGCACTTGTTTCGGTTTTGTTTGGTACGCTGTTAGGGATAATTTGTTTGAGGGTATTGCAGGAGTCTACCAATACCAATATATCAGATTTCTATGCTAAGTATGCTTATACTTTAGGAAAAGGTAGAAATGTAGTTAATGTAATTTTGGTTGACTTTAGGGGTTTTGATACCATGTTTGAGATTGTTGTTTTGGCTATTGCGGCTATAGGAGTTTATAGTTTATTGAAATTAAGGTTAAAATCATCAGAAAAAGAATAATATGAGAAGTACTATTCTCCAAACAGCATCGCAGTATTTACTACCTATATTGTTGATGTTCTCGTTCTTTCTACTTACCAGAGGACATTATTCTCCTGGCGGTGGATTTGTGGGTGGTTTGGTAGCGTCTATTGCATTTGTGCTACACAGCTTTGCTCATGGTGTAGAAAATACCATGAAAATTTTGCGGTATAAGCCTCTATCCTTGATTCCCATAGGTTTGGGTCTGGCAGCAGTAAGTATGTTTGCTCCGCTACTTGTGGGTAAACCTGTAATGACATCTTTGTGGTTTCCGCAGAAATTTCCTGTATTTGGAAATGTGGGTACAACCTTGTTTTTTGATATGGGTGTATATTTATTGGTGGTAGGTGTAGTGCTTACAATTTTGTTTACGATTTCACTGTTTTCTGAATAAAATATGGAGTTAGTATTAGTAGTACTTATAGGGGTACTTTATGCAGCTGGGGTGTATATGATTCTGAGAAGGAGTATGGTGAAACTCCTTCTGGGGATTTTACTTTTGGGGAATGCTACAAATATTCTAATCTTTCTTTTGGGAAACCTTACCAAGGGGAAGCCTCCGGTGATTCCACCCAACCTAAAGGTTTTTAACGATATCTATGCAGACCCGATCCCGCAGGCATTGATACTTACGGCTATTGTTATAAGTTTTGGTCTTACGGCTTTTGCCATTGTATTGCTAAAAAGGGTATATGTGCTGGTAGATTCAGATGATTTAGATGATTTAAACACCCCTGAAGAAGAAGATATATGACAGATAATTCTATAATAGCTACAGTACTCATCCATTTGTTTGCTGCTATTTTGCAGTTGGGCTTTTGGAGGAAAACTGTGACCCAAAGGGTGATAAGCGTGATAGCGGCCTTTTTGGGTTTAATATTGGCTATGTCTTTGTTTTATAAGGTATACCACGGAGGAACCCTAATTATGAATGCTGCCAATTGGAGGGCTCCTTTTGGTATTGTGTTTGTGGCAGACTTGTTCAGTAGTGTGTTGGTTCTCATTACATCTATTGCAGGTTTAGCGGTTTCAGTTTTTTCTGCTACGGGTATTAACCGGGCCAGGATGCTGTATGGATATTTCCCGATTTTCCATTTTTTATTAATGGGTCTTAATGGAGCTTTCCTCACCGGAGATATTTTTAACTTGTATGTATGGTTTGAGGTGATTATCATCTCTTCCTTTGTGCTTATGACTCTTGGAGGGCGGAAAGCCCAACTAGAAGGAGCAGTAAAGTATATGGCCATGAATATTCTGGCATCCATGTTTTTCTTAACCGGTATAGGGATCTTGTATGGTATAACAGGATCTTTAAATATGGCAGATCTAGCTATTCGGATTCCGAAAGTAGAAAATCAGTCTTTGGTGAGCCTTACTTCTATGTTTTTCTTAATAGGCTTTGGTATAAAATCAGCTGTTTTTCCGCTTTACTTCTGGCTTCCTTCGTCATACCATACGCCTCCGTCTGCTGTGGCCGCTACATTCGGTGGGTTATTAACTAAGGTAGGTATTTACGCACTATTCAGGGTATTTACGCTCTTGTTTACACCAGATGAAAACCTTAGGCAGCTTCTGGTTTTTATAGGTGTGTTTACCATTATGACTGGAATGTTTGGAGCCTTGATAAAAAATAATATCCGTAGGTTGTTTTCCTCTCTTATAGTATGCCATATTGGATTTATGGTTGGAGGCTTGGGTCTTTATACCAAAGTGGCTTTAATGGGTGCAGTTTTTTATCTGATCCATGATATTTTGGTAAAAACCAATATGTTCCTGGTGGCGGGCCTGATTAGGCAGATGAGGGGAAGTATGAACTTGAAGTTATTGGGGGGCATTTATGGACAATATCCGCTTATATCCTTGCTTATAGGCATAGTCCTGTTCTCTTTGGTGGGTATTCCGCCTTTATCGGGTTTTTGGCCAAAAATTTACTTGTTTGAGGGAGCTTTTGATTTGCAGAACTATGTTTTTGCTTTTGCGTTAATTGCAGGCAGTTTAGTAACCCTTTTTGTTATTGCCCGAATGTGGGCGGAAGTTTTTTGGAAAGACCCCTCAGACAATGTAATTATAGAGGATAAGTTTCTGGATCTTCCGAAGTTTAAGAAATTCTTACTGGTGTCACCTATAGTTTTATTATGTGTATGTAGTTTGTATATTGGGTTTAATGCACAGACTATTATAGAGATTGTGGATAGGATTACAGATGAAATGGTAAACACGGCTCCTTATATAAAGGCTGTATTGGGCTAATAAAACGATATAACTATGGTAAAACAGTTTCTAATGAACCTCCTTTTGGCCTTTATCTGGGTTGCCCTTACGGGCGGAGATTCATTTTACTCTAACTTCTTGTTTGGCTTCTTGTTGGGCTTCTTTATCCTATGGATAATGAACCGGTCGGAGGATGACCACCGTTATTTTACCCGTGTGCCTAAAATTATATACTTAGTCCTTACTTTTCTTTATGATATGATTAAGGCTAATGTACAAGTGGCTTATGATGTAATTACGCCCAAGTATTTCTTTAAACCCGGGATTGTAAAATATCCTATGAGTGCTCACACAGACCTAGAGATAAATCTTCTGTCTACCATCATTTCACTTACACCGGGAACACTGATATTGGACATTAGTGAAGATAAAAAAATCTTGTACATTCATGTTATGTACTTAAAAGATAAAGAGAGTTTTATAAATGAGATAAAGAACGGTTCAGAGAAAAGATTACTAGAAATATTAAGATGACAATTGCAGATTATTTTGATTACGTGGTGCTACCCATCCTGTCAGTTTCTATGATTTTGACTTTCATACGCTTTGTAAAAGGGCCAAGGGTAGTAGATAGGGTAATTGCCCTGGATCTCATTATTACTATTGGTATAGCCTTTATTACGGTCTTTAGTATACGGAGTGGACAAGAGTTGTTTCTGGATGTGGCCATGATTTTGGCCCTGATTGCATTTTTGGGTACAGTGGCATTTTCTTATTACTTAGACAAAAAATCTTAGCAGATATGAAAGATATAATTTTGATATTTTTGAGTACTGTAGGCTCACTTGCAATCTTGTTTGCATCTATTGGTATTCTTAGAATGCCGGATTTCTTTTTGAGACTATCTGTAACCGTGAAAGCTTCTACGTTGGGAGTTGGCTTGCTTCTGGCAGCTGCAGCCATGGTTTTTCCTGAGGTGTTTGTAACCACAAAAGCCATAGCAATTGTCTTCTTTTTAATTCTTACCAGTCCAGTTGCAGCCCATATGATTGGCCGTGCTTCTTATCTTTCTGGTATCTCATTGTGGAAAGGCACTCAAATGGATGAGCTAGACGGTATGTATGACGAAAAACATAATTTGCAAGGAGAACAAGAGGACACTGATTAAAGTCCTGCTGATTTAGCTGTCTTAATGGTGTGAAGGCAGTGAACTTAAGGTAGGGACATTCAGTAAATTCTCATAAGTTGGGGTTCAGCGAGAAGGCCTTCATTGA
>CAZBAV010000020.1:0-62033 GCA_964489955.1 uncultured Lacihabitans sp.
GTTTAACGGAGCAAAACGCTGCTGTCCGCGGCCACCACCTCCACGACCGTCCTGCTGACGATACGTACCTGCACTGTGCCAGGCCATACGAATAAAGAAAGGTCCATAGTGCCCGAAATCTGCCGGCCACCAGTCTTGCGAGTCAGTCATTAGAGCCGTAAGATCTGATTTTATAGCACCTAAGTCTAAATTTTTAAATGCCTCATTATAATCAAACCCTTCGTCGTTAGGGTCTATGGTAGGTGCGTGCTGACGCAATATGTCAAGGCTCAAATGCTTTGGCCACCAATCGGTGTTTTGCGTGCCGCTAACGCTTATATTTTCCTTTTCAAGAGTGCCGTTGTGGAACGGGCATTTACTGATGTCTCCAGAACTGTTTTCCATGTCTTCGGATAAAATTTTAGAAGTTAAAAAAATCATTATACAATGAGAAAAAGCCTATGACTAAAAAGAAGAAAGTCTTCGCTAATTGTTCACTGCCCTTGTTAATGTTATAAAGTTAAGCGATTTTTTTATATTGACAAGGAAAATTGTTTTTATCTTTGCTATTGATATTGTCAATAGCAAATGAACATTCAACAGTTACAGTATATTATAGCTTTAGACCGCTACAAAAATTTCACAAAAGCATCAGAAAGTTGTTTTGTCACCCAAGCTACACTCAGCACTATGATACGCCGTTTGGAAGAAGAGTTAGACGTTGTACTTTTTGACCGCAAAACTAATCCTGTAATTACTACCGAAATTGGAAAGGAGATAATTAAAGAAGCTGAAAAGGCTTTGGTTCATATCCAAAACATAAGTAGTTTACCCAATCAAAATACAAGCCAACCTAAAGGTGAAGTAAGAATTGGTATTATACCAACAATCGGCAACTCTTTGCTACCAATTATCCTTAAGCCTATTTTAGAAGCCTATCCACAAATAGAGCTAAGTATTCTAGAACTTACTACTGAAAATATTCTCGGGCAATTGCGGGACTACCGTTTAGATTTTGGCATAATATCCACTCCTATCCCACAAACAGACTTCCATACCGATATTTTGTATTACGAAGCCCTCAAAGTCTATGGAGATTTGGGATCTAACAAACGCTACGTACTTACAAGTGACCTCAGCGATGAAACACATTGGTTGCTGGAAGACGGACACTGTATTCGCGACCAAGTGATGCACTACTGTTCATTACAAAACAAGTCACAACTACCTCAAAACCTAAAATTTGAGTCAGGGTCTTTTGAAACGCTCCTTAATATGGTTGATAGTTTCGGTGGACTAACCATTCTCCCTGAATTGTATGTAAATACACTTTCACAAAAACGAAAAGAGCGGATTTTGGAGTTTGCATCACCAGTACCCGTCCGAGAGGTAAGTTTAATTTCCTACCGCCCAGAAGCAAAACGAAATATAGGAGATCTGATCTCGGAAAAGATAAAGGGTTTGCTAAAATCTGTTATAAACCCAGATTTAAGAAAAAGTATCATTCTCAAAGCCAAATAATGCTAACCCTTTTATTCTTTAATAGTAAACCTTTTAAAACTCTTTTTAATTTCTCCATTGCCACTATACCCTACAACCTCAATCCTATAATTTCCTTTGGGAAAATTATATGGGAAGGAAACTTTGGAGTGACCCAAGTGGTCTGTTAATACGCTGGGGTTCCAGTAAATCGTTTCCTTGTTATAAAAAGCAGATTCTGAGCTTCCTTCTTCGGGGTTTTTAAATACTTCTGGTGTTAAAAACCCTTGAAAAACGAAACTCTTAAGGGCTTTTGTCTTAGAAAAAGGGCTGGATTCTCTCTTTTCCATTAGGTAGTTTTTCGTATAAATACATATTACCCCGGGAAGACCAAGTGCAATTACAGGGTCTTTGTAAAAATCTACTGTAGAAATTTCTTCTATTTGATAAAACCTTAAATCGTCTGTCTTGTGAACTCTTACACCATCTACCAAAATTGATACTCTTGAAGATCCTCCACCACCTAAAGCTCCACCACCGCCTTCTTGACCTGAACGTATATCTGCAAAACCCATGGTTCTTTTTGCTACTGACGCCCAATACAAATTTAAATCTCCTGTTACAGGGTCTAAGTTTAATCTTACACCAGGAACCATACTAGTGATTACGTGCAATAAGTTTGGACTCCCTTTTTTCTTAAAATCTTCGCTGGTATAAGTAAGTGGAGCACCACCCAACATTACTCTTTCTTTTCTCAAGATTGGGCTTACTGTTTTTTTTCCTACAATATCTACTGCGTCTAACTCAATTGCTTCTCTTGTAACATCACTTAAATCCACTGTCTTTTCTTTACCTATACTGTTTTTTTGCTCATATATATTTGAAAACACAGGAATTACGGGTCTAGGAAACTCTTCAAGACTAAGATTCTTAAGATTTCGTCCTTTATCATCAACAGCCAAGACATGAATCCTAATGGTGTCTTGCTGTCTAACATCTTGGAGAAGAAAAAAGGAGTTTGCATCTGATGTCAAAGGATTACTAAAGATACCGCCTCCGCTAGGGACAAAGTTGATATCTGAAAACGGCTTGTCATAAGTATTTCCAACAAAGCTCCGCCCCTGTTTTTCCCTATTATACTTTACCAATGAATCAGCAATTGGCTTATCGCTTAAAGAGGGCATAGTTATGGGTAAAACATAGGAATTATTGGTTTCGTTAAGTACCGAAACCGTATAGAAATTAAAAGGTTCTGCATTAACTTGGAATGAAATTCCCCAATCTAAAAGATCCCTTTCTAAATCTATCCACTTATTATCCTCGGCTAAATTATCCTCTCCCCGAAGTACCTCTCCGTCCTCTAAAACCAAAATTGGTGTAATGACAATAGAGGTATCTCCGAAGTTCCTCATCCAATTTGTATATGCTCTAATCCCGTAAAGACCTGGTTCTATATCTTTGGCAAGACTAAACTGTCCTAAACCAGCACCATTAGATGAACGAACAACTACAGTGTCTACTATCACTCCCCCTCTGTTATTAAATAACTCTACATATACAACTTGACTTTTTACCTCATCCTCTACCTTGTTAGGATACACCTGGAAAGTTTTAAACCATATTTTCTCACCCTTATAATAGGCCGGCTTATTAATGTGTACCACCACATTTTCTGCTAAGAAACTTTGGTCATCTAGCTTACGATCTATTTCTGCATAGTACACTGAGTCTTTAATGTTTTCCGTAACAAAGTCCAATGGTAATAATCCCGAGATTCTATAGTACTGCAAATCGCCGGATGCCGTTACTAAACTAGGGTATAATGGTATCCCACTTTCAGATACAGCAGCTAAGCCTCCAGTACAATTTATCCAGCTTATTGAGTGCTCAAAGTCCCTGTACAACCGAGTATTACCCCTGAAATGAGTATTATGGACTTCTAAATTGCTTGGTAAACGAATTAATTTTGCACCTGGAAATTCTATATAGTTCGTGACATTAAGACTTTCCCACGGCTTCATATGCTCCTTTAAGGATATTTTAAAGTCTATATCACGTGTGGGGGTTGCAGGATTCCTATCCACATAAAGCTTAAAGCCATTCTCTTCTAATTTATTATCTACAGCAGACTTATAAAAAAATATGGGTGACTTTCTGTAGGCTTCTATCCTATTACTATTCCATAATAGTAATGAGTCCGGATTATTCGTTTCCATTTCCGTAAAAAAAGTGTTACTTCGGAAAGTATATGACTCAAAATCAGAGCTAAATGCTAAATTTTGAAATTTGAGAATATATCCCAAGGCATGATTTTTCACGATCAATTCTCCATCAGTACTTGCAGTCAGTGTCCCTTTACTCTTTTTCAAATCCAGGATATATGGATTCTCTATTTCGCAAGATGAAGCCCACACACTAGGGCCAAAAAAATTTGTTTGAAATTCCTTAAGTAGTTTTTTCCATTTACTATCACGTTTTCCTGAGATACTCACCATGGTAAGCTCACTATCTTTTTGCTTTAACTTCACATTCAACTCTACTTTTCGTGATTCAGCAAAACTCACGGGCTTTCTCTCCGTAATGTAACCCATGTAAGAGAAAACTAAGTCAAACTTGTCTAATGAGATATTCGCTAAGGAATAATACCCTTCAGCATTTGTAAATGTACCTAAGGATGTACCATCTATATAAACACTACATCCAACAAGAGGCTCGCCAGTGGTAGAATCTTTAACCATTCCGGTGAGTGCCCCATTTTGAGCCCAAGCACTTGAACCTAAAAGAGATGTAAAAAAGAAAAAATAGATGTATAAATTCCTCATAATAAAAAATGCATATCTGTGAATATTATAAAAGTAATAAAGAAAGTCCAAATTTTAAAAATTTCACTGCTGTCGTCCGAACAAAATAGTCCAGTTAAAAGAATCCTGCTAGTTTTCAATTTTGAGAAGTGCTTAAAGTTGACGTAAGATTCTTATATTCTTTTTAATACTCACTACTCTTCCCACATAGGAAAACCCATAAATCTTACCTTCATTGCGATGAGAAACACTTACACCTGACAGTCAGACTATAGAATATTTTTATCTAAATTGCTGACACAAATTAGTACACACATGAATATTAAAGAAGCCCTAAAGAACTACGGTTGTCTTACTTTATTCTTCTTACCATTTGTAGCCGGCTTTTTATATTTACAGTACTACATAGTGAGCAATGTCTGCACAATGTATAAGACTAGAAATTGGATCGAAATACCAGCAAAAATAAACTTTACAGATCAAGTTTATAGTTCTTCGAAAGGTAGCAGTAGCTCTCAGACAATTGTGGAATACAGTTATGTCTATAATCAAGAAGCACATACTAACAAAAAAATAGGCTTCTTTTATCACACAGACAACATAGAAGACCACGCAGGTATTTACACCAAACTGGAATCTGCCGATAGTGTACTTGCGTATGTAAATCCACTGAATCCTACAGAAGCAGTTCTCACCACCACTCCAAGTAAAACGTTTTACGTTATTATTGCGTTTGACCTTGTATTTGGCGTCTTTTTGACTTTGTTTCTTTTTATACCTCTGTTTATTAAAAACAAATTCAAAAATAACCTCATATTTGATTTATGAACCTTGTATACGTCATAATTGGAGCCTTTCTATTGGTAGGAATCATTATTTCTATTCAGGGGGTTCGAGCAATCATCCGGGCGAGCAAAATAAAAACCTTCGAAGAACTGGAGGCTACTGTAATATCATTATCTGACCGTCAAAACACATACACTCCACAGGAAGCTCCTAAAAACATTGGTAACTTTAAGTTAGACTATCAGTACACTTTTCGTGGTCAAACCTACAAAAGCAACAACATTGGTTTTGTTGAAAACAAGATCCAAAGCACTAATAATGTCTCAAAAACCAACGAGATTTCTACTATCTATATTAACGACACCACTGCATTTATAGATAGTCTTATACAAAACAATAAGCTCAAGGTTTGGATAAACCCCAAAAGACCTGAAGAAAGTATTATATACTTTAAGAAAAGTAGTGTTTATACCTATCTCACCTTCGGTTTGGTGTCTATTCTTTTTTCACTTATGTTCATAATAGTACTAAGCATAGGAAACTACTACGCCTTTACAGAAAGTATACAAATACTAAAACAGAAACCCTAAGTTTTATTTCAACGAGAATTTCAAAGCTGCATTTATCCCAAATTTATTATTTGGCAGCACATAACTGGGTTTAGAAAACGGAAACTCAAAATACGGCGAAATCTGTCCATAAACCCTTCCGTATTTATACTGTACACCCATTCCATAAAAAAGATTGTTAAAAATCTTTGGCTTATAGGTACTTTCTAGACTTTTATAAGGACTATCTGTAAAGCCGTCGTTAGTATAAGATACATCTTCTGTAACTTTAAGATCTAGCCGTGTACCTGAGCTAATCAAGAAATTAAGTCGATAGGTTATCGGCACATAATAAGACATGTAAAGTGGCATTCTTATCCGTGACGTTTGTATACTAATATCCTTTATCTGTCCCCCTCCCTGATGAGGCGGTTTCTGGGGCTTATACTTATCATCAAAATCCTTTCCCGTTTGTTTATTAAACTCCTTGGGCAAAGGAAATTCACTTGGAGAACTATTAGATATAGAAATACCGGTAGTTATACTAAACCTATTCTTTAGTAATACTTCTGCAATGGGTCCGAAAGAAAAGGAGTTGTTCCAGGAGTAATCTACCTCTACGCCAGGACGTATATTAAGATTTCTCCAAAACTTATTCTTAGTTTCTTCAGCTATTGACCTTTCTACGGGTTGGCTTGCTACTGTATCTTTAATTATGGTTTTTTTAGCCTTGGAATCAGACAGCTCCACGTCTCCTTTGACGTCTTCGTTTGAAACTAGGTCTACCTTCTCTGTAATTCCTTCTTTGTACTCTTCCTCTGACACTTTGCTCCCCTTATCTTCGGATAGTTCTGTTTCTTTCAAAGCTAGATGTTCTAGGGCACTACGGCTTTGTTCTAGTTTTGATGGTTTTTCAATGTATTGGGTAATATAAATCGGCTTATAAACGGTATCAACCCTAAAAACAGTATCTCTTTCTGTTATTAGGGTTTCCACTACTACTGGCTGCTCTGTAAGTGTATTAGTCTTATCAAATCGGTTTTGGTTTAAATTAAATAAAAGGGCTAGTGTAGAAATACTTCCGAAAATCCACCCGCCATAAGTTTTAAAAAAATTCACATACCAGGGCAGGGGCATTCGTTTCTTAAGCTTATCCCAAGCGTCCGGATTGTAATCCGGCTCCCAGGAATCGAGCTTTTCTCGTATCCGGTTATCAAAATCATTCTCTGACATATCTAATACTTCATTATTTTTTCACTCGCGTAATTCTTTATCCATTGCTGCAACTTTAACCTAGCTTTGGCCAGATTTGAGCGGCAAGTCCCTTCGTTTACTTGCAACATTGCGGCTATTTCAGCATGTGAATAACCGTCTATAACATAAAGAGAGAATACCGTTCTGTATGAAGGAGGCAGCTTTTGGACCAACTCCATAATCTCCTCTACACCCAATGTATCCAAAGCGTCACCGGTACTGTCTTCTATATACGGAACATCCTCTACATCTACAAAAGCCACTTTTTGTCCGTATTTACGATAATGATCTATACAAGTACGGACAGTTATAGTCTTAAGCCACGCCATAAAATTGCCATTTTCGTCAAACGATTTTACATTGGCAAAAACCTTTAAAAAACTATCTGTAACCATGTCTTCGGCCTGGTGTACATTAGAAGTATATCGTAAACAAATTCGTTTTGCATACCCATAATATTTCTCAAATAGGAGCTTTTGGGCGGACCCACGTCCGCCCTTGCATCCTTTAATGATACTCTTGAGGTCTATTTCTTTTTCCTTGTTCAATTACAGTTGGGCTAAGGGATTTTGCAGGCATACGCCTTTAGTGTACCAAAAATAACAATTTTAGCGTACAGTAGCTGTGGTCGTAATATTAGTAATTGTAAAACTACTTTCTGAACCGCCCGAGTAGACACCTCCTGAATACACGCCATTGGAGTTTGTCCCGGTAGAACTGCCCCCAACAGAAAACGTATAGGAGCCGGCCACTAACTTAGGCGATGAATACGCTATAGATTGGTACGCTTTTGTAGGTTGGTAAGTAAGTACCTCTGTCCCTGCACTATTTTTAATGCTAAAAACCTTGTTGGCTGCTTGCGAACTACTTAAATTTAGCAATACAGACCTTTGTGTAGAAGTACTACCAGGGACAGTTGCCATTCTTGAGCTCCCTGTAGCCACTATAGTCCCCCCTGAAATTCTGTATGTATTGTCGTAATCTATAGGCCCATCCATGTTTGCTGTTGGCCCGTTTACCAATACTATTCCTCCATTTTGGTAAATAGAACCATTAGAGTCAATTCCGTCCCCTCCAGCATCAATTAAGATAGTACCTCCGGAGAATTTAATAAAAATAGACGGATGATCTTGCCCACGTCCTACAGCTGCAGCATAGCTGTTACCATCCTTGGCATTTATTCCGTCATCTGATGACACGAGGTTCAAGTCTCCTCCCGAAATAACAATACCCATACCCTCTATGGCTTCATAACTTTTAGTAACGTTAATTTTTCCGCCTTTAATTAAAAGCCCTGTTTCTGCTTTTATGGCTTTATCTACAGATGAAACCGTAATTTCACCGTCTTCAATCCTGAGGTAGCCTAAAGTAGGGTCAGAGTCATTACTAGCTACAATACCATCGTCACCGGCAGTTACTTTTACGATTCCTTTGTTTATCACCAAATAGTCCTTCCCTTTAATACCATCTTCCAAAGCCGTTATATCAAAATTGCCATCTTCTATAATTAATCCATCTTTACTACGGATAGCGTCTTTATAGTTGGCTGTAACTTTTATTATACCCGTACCCGCAAAACTCAAGTCCTTCTTACTAAAAATAGTAGAATTGGGTTCATCTTCATTTGCAGCAAAAGTATAGTTTTTTGTATCCGTAAATGTGTTACTAGTACCTGTGTTGGCAATGATTATGGTCTTTAAGGACTTCTGCACATTTATCACTGAACCATCATTGTTAAGAGTCACACCATTTAAAACCAGCTTTACCAAATCCGTATTAGTAGGCTCTACTAAGATTTGTGCTTTGGTGGAAGTGCCCGACAAAATATAGGTGCCAGCTGAAGAAATTTTCAGCACACCATCTGCCCAAACAGCACCCGCACCGGTTACTGTGGCTGCACCTCCAGAAAAAGCAACGCTTGTGGCTCCTGTAGAAGACCAATCATAATCAGTAGATGCAGCATGTTCGTTTACGGTATCTGTTCCCGGTAAAGTAGCACCAATTTTGTTTACGAAGTCATCATCGGTTGCAGCCAATTGCTCTTCTTCGTTAATTTCTCCAATTATGTCAGGCTCTACTGTATTATTCTCCGAGCAGGAGAATATCAGCAACGATAGAACCAAGGTTAATGATTTTTTCATGATTACATATTAGTATTTTCTACTAATACGCAGGAGTACAAAAAAATGATGCTTAACCCGAAATAAATTTTAGGCTCTTTCTAATGTAAAGATGGTTATCTCTGGTCTGACATTAAATCTCACCTGCCACAAATGACCCAAAGCCCTGTTTATATAGAGTGTTCTTGAGTTTTCAAGAGGGATTACTCCGGCTGTATACCTCTTATTGCCAACAGGAACTACTGGCGGAGGTAAAAAAGGTGGCTTGCACTGCCCTCCATGCGTATGTCCAGCTAATATCCACCCTTGGTAGTCATTCCAGATATCGAGATCGCATGGCTCCGGATTATGACATAAGATAATGGTAGCTTTAGAGGGATCGTAATTCTTCATGGCCTTAGGAGCATCAAAGAAAGGGCTCCAAAAATCTTCAAAGCCTATAATCTCTAAGCCGGCAAAATTGCGGCTTTCATTTTTCAATACCGTAATTCCGTTTGTCTCAAGAATTTCGGTAATTCTATCTCCAACTTCCTTTTCTGCCCAATGTATGCCGTAATCATGGTTTCCTAAAATACCAACGGTAGCTAATTTCCCCGTTACGGCATGTGAAAAAACCTCCTTTATTTCAGGATACATGGGTTTATTTTTGTGCATAGTGAGATAGTCTCCTGTATAAACTACAAAATCTGGCTTGAAGGCTTTTGCCTCTTCAAACGACTCTATTATGTATTTAGGGTTAAATCTCTTACCAACATGCACATCGCTTATCTGCATCATTGTTTTGCCTACCAATTCATCTGGAAGATTCTTTATAGGCATTTTTACATGTACAAATTCTAGCCAGAAGGGTTCTATTTGCCACGTATAAAGACCCGTCGCAGCACCCAGGCCAATTACACTATTTTTAATAAAATTGCGTCTCTTCATTTCTGTTTAAAAGAAAGAGCCTATAAAATTCAATATAGGCTCTTGTATCTTGCTTACCTTAGTAAACCGCCTGGTAACGGTTTCTCAAATAGATTTTTGTAAATAAACTGAATTTGCAGATTGGCATAATGGGCGCCTTTATTTCCGCCCCAGCCATGTCTACCTCCCGGATAAAACATCATCTCGAAGTCTTTTTTCTTTTCTTGCAACGCATCTATAAGTTGGATACTGTTTTGCAGGTGCACATTGTCGTCCATGGTTCCGTGCACGATGAGGAGTTTCCCTTTATACCTATCCACAAAATTCATCACGTTATTGTTTTTGTAACCTTCAGGGTTTTCTTCTGGTGTATCCATAAAGCGTTCTGTATAAGCCGTGTCATACAATCCCCAATCTGTCACACTACCACCAGCTATACCGTGTGTAAATACATCGGCATTTTTTGTAAGTGCCATAGACGTAATATAACCGCCGTAACTAAAACCCGTTATAAAAATTTTAGATTCATCTACAATCCCCTTACTTATAAGATGCTTCGTGAGAGTAACGTAATCCTCCATCTCATATTTGCTTAGACTGCGGTGCATATAAGCTACTCCTTCTTTACCAAAATGTCCACTAGCCCTATGGTCCATAGTTACTTGTATAGCTCCTTCTCTTGCCAACCACTGGGCTCTTGGCGACCATGACCATTGATCATACACCGTGCCTGCATCCGGACCACCATAAATGCTAATCATAAGTGGGTACTTCTTTCCCGGAACCATATTTTCAGGATACAAAACGTTCATAGGCAAGTCAAACTTACCATCGTCACTTTTAACCCTTATCTGCTCATAGTTATTTATTTGGTATTTATCCATTTCAGTACCCTTAGAAGAACCTAACTCTTTTATGACTTTGCCATCTCTGTCTATAATAGTAGAGGCTGGAGGAGTGCTTAGGTTAGAATAAGTAGTAGCAAAATATTTTAAATCTGGCGAAGCGTTTATTTGACGGTGGTTAAAACCACCAAAAGTAAGACGTTTGAAATTCTTTCCGTCTAAACCTACACGGTAAAGGTCAAACCTTGCAGAGCTTTCAATACCTCTAGCATGGAAATAAACTACCCTTTCTTTTTGGTCAATGCCAAAAACACGTGTTACGGTAAACTTTCCATCCGTAATCTTGTTCTTCAGTTTTCCGTCCACACTATAAAGGTAAAGCTGTTTCCAGCCCGTTTTGTCAGAAATGATTACCATTTCATTCCCATTATCAAGTAAGGTAAGACGGTTATCTGCCTCATCTATACTTATCCATTCTTTTTGAGTCTCTTCATAAACTAGTTTTTTACTTCCGTTTACCGGAGAAACGTTATATATTTTGAGATGATCATTGCCTCTATTTATCCACTGTAACATTAAGCCTTTGCTATCCAGCGACCATTTTGGCCACCCGAAATATTGGTCATCTTTTTCATTAAAATCTCCCCATGTTATACCTGCTACATCCGGTTTTGTAAAACCCACTTTTGCGGTTGGGTTAATATCTCCTGCTTTCGGATAACGGGTTTCCTCTAGAAATCCATGGCGACCCTCGCTACTATAAATGGGAAACATTGGCGTATTAGTCTCATCAAAACGCATAAAGGCCAGAGTTTTACTATCTGGACTCCACCAAAAAGCACGAAAGGCTGTTCCCCTACCAAAGATTTCTTCCCAATATACCCAAGTGGCAAAACCATTTAGGATTGTCTTTGTACCATCCGTGGTTAACTGAGTTTCTTTCTTACTTATAAGACTGTATGTATATAGATTATTTTCTTTTGTATAGGCTACATAATTGCTATCT
The DNA here is from genome assembly GCA_964489955.1 of uncultured Lacihabitans sp. Taxonomy (GTDB): domain Bacteria; phylum Bacteroidota; class Bacteroidia; order Cytophagales; family Spirosomataceae; genus Leadbetterella. Next base: position 11,725 of record CAZBAV010000020.1, read on the forward strand.
GGAGAGAAAGTTGGATTCTTTTCTTGTCTATCTGGGTCTTGGGTAATTCTCGTCTTCTCATTTCCCGAAACAATGTACAGGTCTCCTTTTTCATTGACAATCCTCAGGCGAGGTTCTATGGTCTTAGTGAGTAGGTCAGAACTGAAATCCTCAAACTTCCCTGTCTTTAGGTTAAGCATCACATTTTTTGGAGCTTCTGCTTCTGAAGGTTTCATGTTTGCAATCACCTTGTCTTGGTCTACCCATTTAAGTACACGACCAATAGGGACAGTAAAGTTTTCGGGTGATTTGTTTGCTATTAGCAGCTCATCGCTAATGGATGTTTTTTGGGCAAGCAATACTGTGGGAGCAAAAAAAAGTCCCAAAACAAGTTTCTTCATCATTCGATAGGTTTTGATAATCTTTCGCTAAAAATAGCAAAAAGCCCTGATTATCCTATGAACAAGACTACAGAAATAAATACTAAGTAGATAAACTCACTTAATTAGGAACTGTAAAGCAATTAAGCGTCTAGCCTACAACACTACTTTAGTATTAAATTATTATACAGAAAGTACTATTTATCTATTAGGTACACTTACAGTAATTTAATACTCTAAAGACAAAGGTTAAAAACTAAAAAGGGGCACTACAAAGATTTACTTCTTATCTTTCTTCCCAAACAGGGAGAAGTGAACGTAACGTTTTGGTTTTTCTTTGAAATCTACCAACAGACGATCTAGCGAGGCAGCCACATTATTAAGGTTGGTATAAAGTGAGTCATCTTTCATTACTTTACCTATCGTACCTTTTCCGTCATTAATTTCTTTCACAACGCTCTGAAACTCACTCACTGTTTTATTTAAGTTAGCAACAGTAGAGGCAAGCTCGACTTTAGACAAAGAGTCTGAAAGAGAGCCAAAATTTGTTAAAATTGGCTTAAGTTGTGCATCCAGGTTTTTAACAACCCCATTTAACTGGGCTGTCAATACAGCTGCATTTCCTACAACAGTATTAAGGTTTTTGGAGTTACTAGCCATAATACCGTTTAATCCTGTAGTAGTTTGTGTAGCACTAGCCATCAATACCTTTAACGCTTGTCCAGAGTTTTCAAAATCCTTAACCACTCGGTTTAAACTAAGCATTAATGAGTCTACATTTTTGAGTGTCGGGTCAAGGCGATTTGTAACTGCATCCAACATACCTAATTCTACACCACTTGGAATTTCGGATCCAGCAGGCAAATCTTTTCCGGCAGCAACTTTGAGGACAAGTAACTTCCCGCCTATTAGACCATCATCACCCAAAATAATCTGTGTTTTATCCGTAACTTTTACATCTTTATTAAGAGAAACCACCACATCTACTTTGTCGTTTTCATAATCTGGAGACACACTTGCCACCCTTCCTACTACTACTCCATTGTACGTAACCGTATTAGATGCACTTAAACCTTGTACATCTTTAAAAGTAGTCTTATAGTTTTTTGTCGAAGTGAAGAGATCAGAACCCTTAAGAAAAGTAAAGCCATAATACAAAAGTACCAAGCCCACCAAACCCAATAGTCCAACTTTTACTTCCTTAGATATTTTCATCCCGTGTCAAATTTTTACCCGCAAATGTACAAAAATATTATTTCTTGTATTCGGAGAATGCATTAAAAATAGCTTTTGCAATATCTGTCCGCCCTTTTTCAGAAGCCAGAACTTTAGAATCCTCTGGATTAGAGAGGTAACCCGTCTCAATTAGTACGCTCGGCATGGTGGTTTCCCAAATTACTAGAAAACCTGCCTGTTTCACCCCACGACTCCGCATACCTTCCACATTTCCAAAATGTTTTTCTACTGCTGCCGCAAACTGCGTACTTTGAGCCATAAATGCATGCTGATAATTAGCTAGCATAATATGGGCAAGAGGTGATGACGGGTTAAAACCCTTATAGGTTTTCTTGTAGTCTTCCTCCAAAAGGATAACATTGTTTTCCTTTTTTGCTAAATCTAGGTTGTCTTGCGTCTTATGCAAACCCATCACATAGGTTTCTGTACCTTTCGGTTGAGACTTTGTATTGGCATTACAATGTATAGAGATAAATAAATCTGCTTTATTTCGGTTTGCAATTGCCGCCCGTTCATGCAAGGGTACAAACACGTCTTTGTCACGTGTATAAATTACTTTAACATCAGGAAAATTTTCCTTTATTAACTGACCCACTTTTAAGGTAATATCAAGAGCGTACCGCTTTTCTCTTCCGTTTCCAGCCCCTGGATCCTTTCCTCCATGACCTGCATCTAAAACCACAGTATTAATTCTAGCTTGGTTTTGCGAATATGAAACGAAAGAAATACAGCAAATAAATGCTAAAATGACGATTTTTTTAAAGGAAAACATGTTAGTTCTATCTTTTAATTAACAGTAGTAACGTTTGAAAGATATACTTTTATAATTTTGCACTCACAAAATTAGGAGATTTCTAAATAAATAAATAAAAATCTCTTGATTTTCATGGGTTTAATATAAAACAGGGAACCATTCCATTGAAAAAAATATTCTTTCTTTACTTTTTTTTCCTTTTCCTTAGTGTGGAGGTGTTTGCCCAAACCAAACCTATCACACGGAAACCAGGAAAAAATATACCCCAAGACACCGTTAAAGTAAGTATCCCGGACTCTCTGATAAGTACTAATAGTGGTCTAACCACAGCTGTAAGGAGGTCCGCAAAAGATTCTGCTGTTTTTCATGTAAGAAAAAAACAGTATGAGCTCTATACCGAAGCCAAGGTAAACTATGAACCCATTAAACTAGCTTCTGATTATATTTTACTAGACTGGGCTCAATCTGAGGTCTTTGCTCATGGTGTGCCAGATACCACAAAAAAAATTGGCGACCCCGTCCGCGGAAAACCAATTTTTGAAGATGGTACGGAGAAATACCATATGGACACCATTCGGTATAATTTTAAAAGTCGTAAAGCCAAGATATACGATATTGCCACCGTGCAGGGAGAAGGATACATACACGGAAAAGTAGTAAAAAAAGATGAGTTTGATAACTTACACTTAGCTTCTGCTAAATATACCACATGTGATTTGGCTGAGCCGCATTTCCATATTTCGGCACGGAAAATCATGTTTATCAACAAGAAATCGGCTATTTCCGGACCTTTTAACATCGTGGTACAGAACATCCCTTTACCCATTGGTTTCCTTTTTGGCTTTTTCCCCGTACAACCTAAAAAAGAAATTGGCACATCTGGATTTATAATGGGATCATATGGGCAGCAACCCGGTGATGGTCGTGGATTTTTCTTTCGGGATTTTGGCTATTATCATGCCTTTAATGAAAAAGTAGGAAACACTTTTACATTTCAATACTATACCAATGGTAGCTTTGGGGCAAAGGAACAAATTGACTACGCCAAAAAATACAAATATTCAGGACTGTTTTCACTGCAATACAACCGTAACATTCGTAGTAATCAATATGGCATAAGAGGTCGTGACTACAACCCTGCAGACAACCAGTTCCATGTGGTTTGGAACCACACTCCAAGAAGTTTACGCACAGACCGAAGTTTCTCTTCCAGCATGAACTATATGACCAACGGTTTTGGAGCCAGTAACCTTTCGGCCAATAACTACAGTGCCGTAACCCAAAACAACGTAGGAGGTAACATAAATTATATGCGTAACTTCGGGAAGCTATTTTCCAGCAACCTTGCTTTCACCGTCAGTCAAAACCAGAACAACTTCACCTCTAATTTGGGATATAACTTAGGCGTGAAACAGTTTAATCCTTTTGTGAAAGAAAAAGACAAAACGGGAAGATGGTTTGAGTCCTTTCGTGTAGGTATAGATTTTACAGGTGGTATCCAGGCCAACAACGCCATTACCAACCGTACCACTTCTTATACAGACTATAACCTTGCCGGAGTAAACAACTCTCCGTACACCGATGCCGAACAAAGAAGAATAAATGAATTAAACCAAATGGTTTTTGACCTAACCCTGCCACAGGACGTAAGAAACCAATACCAGAAAGAATTAGATGCATTACGGAATCCTACACTAAAGGGTCTGTCCGAAATACTCAAGAACGCCCGCATAACCAATTCTTATAATGTGCCTATTACTTTACCCAATATAAAATTATTTAAACACATTAACATTACCCCGTCTATTTCTATGAGGGGGACATTGTACGACAAAAGCCTAAAATACCATTATGTAAACGAGAACAAAGAAATAACGCTGGACAATGGGAGTAAAGTAACTGTGCGGGTGTCCAACAACGACAGTGACTCCACCATCACATACAGCAGAACTTCTGAGGGACTCTTTGTAGATATGGGTAATCGTAGTGGAGGTGTAGTAGTAGTAGATACGGTAAATGGCCTAAATTTTGCCAACCAAATGGCTTTTGGGGCGAGTATGAACACCAGATTTTATGGTAATTTTAACTTTAGTCCAAACGGGAAAGTCCGAGCAATAAGACATACCGTAAACCCTAGTGTAAGTTTTAGCTACACACCAAAAAATAATTTCTCGGAGTATCAAATGGTAAGGTCCGATAGCACTATGCGTTACTTACCTCGCTATATTGGCCAGTCTGGAGCTTCTAGCCGAGATGCAGGAAACCTAAGCTTCTCTATAAATAACCAGTTGGAGGCGAAAGTCAGAAGTAAGGCTGACTCATCTGAGACAGACTATGAGAAAATAATGCTATTAGACAACTTCAGCATAAACGCTTCTTATAACATTTTTGCTAGAAAAGAGGAAAACGAATTTGCTCTTTCTAATATAAACATAGCCACAAGTACAGCATTATTTAAAAGAAAGATTAACCTTAACGGCTCAGCGTCCTTTGATCCCTATGCCTATGAGGCCGACAAGCTAGTAAGTAGCAACGTAGCTGGTGTGCGGATACCAACATATAAATGGCAAGCTAAAAACAAGTTAGAAAACACTGGAGGATATTATGGCAGCTACTTATCTACTTTTACATTGGGTGTAAACACAAGTATAAACCCGGAAGTATTAAGTGGAAAAGCCAACGCAGCCAGCCGCAACACAGGTGCAACCAACATAGATCCGAACAGCAATCTACCGCTTAATCCCCAAGATTATGTAGACTTTAGCATCCCTTGGAACCTATCGGTAAATTACTCGTACAACTATAGCAAACAGGGTTTGGCAGACGCCAGGAAGACAAATACACTTTCGTTCTCTGGTGATTTGAGTTTTACACCGAACACCAAGATAACTTTTAACAGTGGATGGGATTTTAACTTTAAACAGTTTACGCTTACTACGGTAGGAATTATGAGGGAATTGCACTGCTGGACGTTCTCCCTTAACTGGACCCCGATATCAGGAAATGCAATGCGGAGTGGAGCATTTATGTTTACCTTACAACCTAAGGCATCCTTATTACGTGACTTAAAAGTTACACGTAGAAGATCGGGAAGCTTCTAAAAAGTAGCTTCCCTAAAAATCATTTATAATTTAGAAATCTCTACTGCTGATAGCTTCAAGAATTCTTCTACACGTGCCTCTATTTCCGAAGCTTCTAGAAACTGCATACGCTCTGTCCCGAATTTCTCAACACAGAAAGATGCCATAGCTGAACCGTATATCACAGCTCTTTTCATGTTCTCGAAACTCGTGTCATCTGTCCTTGCTAAATAACCAATAAAACCACCTGCAAAGGTATCACCTGCACCAGTTGGGTCAAAAACCTCCTCTAGTGGAAGAGCCGGGCAGAAGAACACTTCGTCATTCTGAAACAATAACGCACCATGCTCTCCCTTTTTAATTATAAGACTCTTTGGTCCCATTGTAAGGATTTTCTTAGCTGCCTTTCTAAGTGAATACTCTCCAGACAACTGTCTTGCTTCTGAATCATTAATTGTGAGACAATCTATTTCAGCAAGAACTGTCTTCAGGTCATCCATCATGATATCCATCCATAGATTCATTGTGTCCAATAAAACAAACTTAGGCCTGTTCCTTAGCTTTCTTAGTGTTTGCAGCTGAATCATAGGTACCATATTACCCAACATCACATATTGTGCGTCTTGGTATGATTCAGGAATTGAGGGCTCCCAATTTTCAAAAACACCCAATTGGGTATCCAATGTATCACGATGGTTCATATCTTCATGATATTTCCCATGCCAGAAAAAAGTACTACCCTCCGGATCTACTTGCAAACCTTCCGTATTAATACCATGTTTTTTGAAAGTCTCAATCATTTCAGCTGGAAAATCCTTGCCAACAATTCCAACCAGATAATTTTTCTGTGTAAAATATGAAGCGGTTAAAGTTATAAAAGTGGCTGCTCCACCCACAATTTTATCTGTACTACCAAACGGGGTCTCCAGTTTGTCAAAGGCTACAGATCCTACAGTTAAAAGGCTCATTCTAAAACGTTTTTTTTGCAAATTTAGGCTCAAAAAGCTTTAGTTTGTCTTAATTCTGCGGCAAAAAGTAAATTTACTGTCTTTATTTTTCAATCTATTTTAAAAAAAAACTACATTTGCATTTGAATTAGACAGTACATTTGTCTGAAATTTGTTGTTTACCAAATTTAATCAAATACAGGAATAAATTTTCTCACAATGAAAAAGAGATTAAGTTTTATCGCAATTCAAGTTTTTGCTCTTCTACTTGGTTCGTTGATGTTCCAGGCCGTAGGACAAACGCAAAAGCCTTGTTCTGCTGGACTTCATGAGGCTTTCGGCCCAGCTTCGGACAAAAAGCCAGTTTTATTAAGGAGATTGGGAACTAGCCCACAGTTTGGTGAAATACCAAAACACACTCCGGAATCCGCCTATGACCACTTGAAAAAGGTACATAGCAAAAATCTAAAAGGAAGCCGCAAGGAATTGGATAACTTCTTAACTGTATTAGGATACAGTGGCCTTAATGACCCTGCTTTCAATGTGAACAAAATCATTCCTGCTATCCTTCCCAAAGGAAAGATTGGCTGGATGGGTGGTTACTCAAGAGGACACCAATACAAGTGGTCTATTTTAGGAAACCCTTTTCCTACTTTCAAAATCCTTTCTAAGGATGGAAGTTGTCATGCTTACATCATGAAGAAATGTGGTAATGCATTCTATGATCCTAATGAAAATCCTCCGTGCGAGCCTTGTACTCCATGTGATCCAAACTATAATGACAAAACTAAGTGTCCTACATGTTTAACTCAGGAGCTTACTTTTGCTGGTACAGGTAGTGTTAAAGGTGGTGACGTAGTAAACACTACTAAAACCCTTCCTATAGTAGCTTCATACAATGGCAAAAGCCTATGCATAGGAGAGCAAACTGTTCCAGTACGTTTAACGTATGAACTGGCAGCAGATGGTTCTGTGAACTACGCTCGTTCTTTCCAAGTGTGTGATTATGGTGTAAATGCTCCTAGCAATTTGAATATTCCGGTATTGTTATCTTATAACATCTCTGAAACTAATGTTTCTTTGGGAGAAAATGGTGGAGCTCTTAATGTACCTCTTACTAAGAAGCAGTTCAATAAACTTAAAAAATTGTACCCAAGCTGTCCTGCTACTACTACAGAAGCTAGTGCAGCATCACTTGTAGCCAACAAGGTTAGCAACTTATCTGAAGGTTCTCCTGCTCCGGCTTTAGCAACCAATATCTCTACAAACCCTCTTAACTGTGTGAAGCAGACATTGAGCCTTACGGGTAGCGGACAAGTATCAGATGTATCTGCAGTGGCCACAACACCTGAAGTTTCTATAATTGGGCACTACGTGAAAGAAGGTAAATTAAAGAAAGGAGAAACTGCGGACAAGTATAGATGTTTAGGTTCTTACTCATTACCTGCTAACTCACAGATACAGTATAACCTTACTGGAGACTCTAAGATTGAACATATCATAGAATTATGTGATACGGGTAACATTAAGCCTAACGAAGCTATTTCTGTACCAATGACACTTAACTCGCAGTTCACAAAACAAGACGTTATGGTGGGAGATTACGGTAAGATATATGTGCCTCTTACTAAGAAGCAGTACAAGAGCGTAAGCAAGGTATACAGCCGTTGTTGTTCAGATGGATCATCAAAATGTTTCTAAGAACAGAACAAAATATATAAAGAAAAGGGCTTCCAGTTTTGGAAGCCCTTTTCTTTTACATGTATTTTAGTAACTAAACCCTAATGTACCTTCTTTATATTCTTCCTTATCCAACTCTAGGAATTCTTCCCAGAAAGCATTCTCTGGCACCGCCGCCTTGCACAAAAGCGGTTCCTTTTTTACTGGATGGACAAAATACACCCTACGTGCATGTAAAAAGATAGAACCATCATTACTTCCTCTATCTGCACCATATTTAACATCTCCTTTAATAGGGCAGCCCATAGAAGCCAACTGCACACGTATTTGGTGTGGCCTTCCAGAAATAGGATTCACTTCTATCAAATGATGCTTATTGATTGTCCCTAAGTAACGGTAGTCTAAATCTGCCCTTTGACTTCCTTCTACCTCCCTATCAAAGGCCTCCACTTTATTTATAGAACTATCCTTCCTTATCCAATGCGTAAGTCTGTCTTGCTTCTTTGCAGGCTTCCTTTGGCAAATGGCCCAGTATGTCTTTTGTATTTGCCTCTTTTTAAACAACTCATTCATGCGGGTCAGGGCTTTCGATGTCTTAGCAAAAACCACTACCCCACTCACTGGCCGATCTAAACGGTGCACTGTTCCTAAAAAAACATCACCAGGTTTGTTATGCTCAATCTTTATGTAATCTTTCACATACTCCTCAAGAGTTTTATCGCCGGTGCTATCGCCATGTACCAATATCCCGGCCGACTTGTTAACTACAATGAGATGGTTATCCTCATAAATTACATGAAATGGTTTCTTTTTCATAAAATTAAAGTTTTGATATGGCTAGTTCTCTAGTAAGGGTATCTGTATTAATGTAATCTTCTAAAGTCGGCTCTTTCACAAAAGCCACTGTACCAAGACAAGATTCTATTAGATCAGACATTCCCAAAAAACTAATCTTATCGTGTAAAAAGGCTTCAACTGCAATTTCATTTGCGGCATTGAGTATGCAAGCCATGTTTCCTCCACGCTCTAGTGCGTAATAGGCTAAATTTAAGTTACGGAACGTTTCTTTATCTGGCTGTTCGAAAGTAAGATTTGGATATTTCAAGAAATCAAACCGCTCGAAATCAGAATCAAGACGCTGTGGGAAAGCCAAAGCATACTGTATCGGCAGCTTCATATCAGGTAAACCCATTTGGGCTTTAATACTCCCGTCTCTGAACTGCACCATAGAATGGATAATACTTTGCGGATGCACCACTACATCTATTTGGTCAGGTTGCAAACCAAAAAGCCACTTTGCTTCAATAACCTCTAGCCCCTTATTCATTAAACTGGCAGAGTCAATCGTTATTTTGGCTCCCATGTCCCAGTTGGGATGTTTAAGAGCTTGGGCTTTAGTTACGGTCTCAAGATATTGCCTGTCCTTCCCTCTAAATGGTCCTCCAGATGCTGTAAGAATAATCTTCTCTATAGGATTAATGAACTCTCCTGTAAGACACTGAAAAATGGCAGAGTGTTCTGAATCTACAGGTAAAATATCCACTTTATGCTGGACAGCCAATTTAGTCACCAAGTCTCCTGCAACAACCAAAGTTTCTTTATTTGCCAAAGCTATGGTCTTCCCTGCCTTTATAGCATTGATGGTGGGAATAAGTCCAGAATAACCTACCAAAGCGGTTAAGACTATATGTATGTTTTCGTTTTCTACTACAGAATTGAGTGCATTCTGTCCACAATAGACCTTTATATCTAATGGATCCAATGTCTCATGCACTTGTGCATAAAAAGACTCATCTCCAATAACAACAACGTTGGGCTTAAACTTAATCGCTTGCTTGATTAACAAAGAGGCATTTTTCTGTGCCGTAAGTACTTCTACTTGAAAAAGATCAGGATTGGCCTCAATAACATCCAAAGCTTGTGTCCCGATAGAACCGGTAGAACCTAAAATAGCAACATTTTTCTTCATCTAACTCCGAGAATAATTTGCAAAAATACGTCTTTTACCTCAAAGCCTCATTATATGCTATTATAAGTTATAATTTAAGAGTTACCGATGAGCCTGCAACTCTTAAATTGAAACTGTGCTAAAGTTGAAGAAAGTGCGACCTTTTTCGATAATCAGAGGATGTAACTAAAAAATACAGTTTGCAGAAATCAACACTATCATTACAAAAAAAACGGACTCCAATCACTTGGAGTCCGCTCTTCTTGTCAATAATCCTATTACTTCTTCGGATCTAACGCAGCGTTTATTCTAGCTATCAGATCTTGAACATGGTATTTACTTAATTTATCAGTGATTCTTCCTGATGCAGCGGTTAACTCACTCTTCAGACTAGTAAGTGCACCTCTTGAAATAGAAGGAATGTCTGTTTGCTTAATATCTACTCCTCTTGCAGGTACATCACCTAGTTGTTTAGCCACAGCATCTACATATGCTTTTTGTAGGTTTCTACGGTAAACATCTATGGTAGAACCACCTTTCAACTCTTTGAATATTCCGTTTTGAATACCAGTGTAAAGGTCATCAAGACTGAAATACTGCTTACCTTGAGAAGAAGCTTCTATTAGTCTTACAGCTCTATCTGAAGATAATAGACTGTTAAGAGTAGATACTTGAAGAGATTTCACAAATTCAACACCGTTATCAGGTCTCACTTTGTTAATTACACTTTGATCCAAAATCCACGTAGGAGTAGTAAACAATTGATTATTTAAGAAATCTAATGCTTCAACTTGGAGAGCTTTAGGTACAATCTCATAAGAGTTTTGCTCTGAATCGTACGTTAAAGGATTCTCATAGATACCACCGATATTCTTAGCCACATGACCCATATATCTTCTATACTGACCAGTAAGGCTGCTATAAAGTCCCGCTAACTCAGTATATGGCTCTCCATCTTCTCTAGACCAGGTAGCCAACTGAGGTAAAATTCTTTTCAAATTCTTGATACCATACTCAGAAGCCTTCATAGAATTATCACCAAGATCCTCTGTTTGGAATCTAGGGTCAAAAGCACTCATTTCATGACCAAAACGAAGTCTAGGGTTTTTAATCGCTTCGTTTGTCATTTTGTGAAGGATAGCTTTCTCTTCAGCAGAAGATTTAGCATCTGGGAAGTAGCTATATCCCCACTTGATAGCCCAAATATCATAGTCTCCAATCTTAGGGAACAAGTGCTTAACACCATCCTCTGGCTGAGCTACATAGTTAAAACGAGCATAATCCATAATAGAGGAAGTATGACCAAATTTCTCTTGGAAAGCAGCATCACGAAGCTTCTCTACAGGAGTAGCATTACTAGCTCCCATGTTATGACGTAATCCAATTGTGTGTCCTACCTCATGTGAAGCTACAAAACGGATTAATTCTCCCATTAACTCATCACTGAACTTCTTATTCCTAGCGGCAGGGTCCACAGCAGCAGTTTGTATCAAATACCAGTCTCTAAGTAAGCTCATGATGTTATGATACCAGCCAATATGACTTTCAAGAATCTGTCCGCTTCTAGGATCATGTACGTTTGGTCCATATGCATTTTGAATATCAGCAGCAAAATATCTAACAACAGAATATCTTGCATCTTCTAGACTCATTGTTGAGTCATTTTCTGGCCAATACTCACCTCTAATCGCATTTTTCCAACCAGCAGCCTCAAAAGCTACTTGCCAATCATCTACACCCGCCTTGATATATTTTTTCCATTTATCAGGAGTAGCAGGATCTATGTAATAAATGATGGGTGTCTTAGGCTCAACTAACTCACCTCTTTTTAATTTTTCAGCATCCGCTGCATTCTTAGGCTCCAGCTTCCATCTAACTGCAAATGTCTCTCTATCTGATTTGTGAGATTCTTCTCCAAATACACTATAACGGTTTGCAAAATAACCTACCCTTGCATCAAACTCACGCTTACGCATTGGCTCTTTTGGCAGTAATAAAAGCGAAGTGTTCAACTCTAACGTCACTACACCTCCTGCATTTCCTGCGGGGAAGTTACTACCAATTTGTGGTGTAGGAACCATAGAAATTCTTGGAGGAGTAACAGTGAAAGTCTTAACTGAACGTATTTCTGTGTTTATCGGATACGTATTTATGCTTGATATGAAAGACTTATCTTTCTGAAAAGCTGCTAGATTAAGCAATTGCTTCCTAATTGGAGGAATAGAAAATGCTTGAAAATCACCATCAAAAGTACTAGTTACTTCTATTACATAATTCTCTCCTTTACCATCTTTCTTAATGGCTTTTATTTCAAAATTCCCAATGATTGGATCTACGCTTGAATTGGCAACCGCAGTAGCTATTGGTTTTGTACTATCCGGAGACATAATGATATAAGAAACAGATCTAAGCAAAAGATTATCTGCTGTTCCTTTTTCCCATCTGATTACCTGACGGTTTATCTCTTCTCCACCAAACACTCCACCACCAGCAGGAACTTTTGAGTATCTTGTTACTGCAATAATGTCCCTTCCGATAAGTGAATCTGAAATTTCAAAGTAGAACTTGTCATCTACTTTATGTACAGTATGTAAACCAACCTTAGTCTGGGCAGTACTATCTATAATAGTTTTGTAAGGTTTTGGTCCCTTTTTAGGAGCTTCAGGCTTTTTTGGAGCCTCGGGCTTTTTAGCTGCTGCTGCAGCGGCTTCAGAAGCTTTTTTTGCTTCCTCTTCTTTCTTTTTCTTTTGGGCAGTGGCATCCATCCCAAAAGCCACTGTAAACGTCAGTAACAGTAATAGGCTTTTCTTTAACATGAATTTTTAATTAGAGTTAATAAAAAAATAGTAATAACATTTGTAAAAATACAAACTTTCTTGGAATTCCTTTCTATAACTAAAGAGTTAAAAATACATAGCTATGCACAAAGCTCACGCCCTCATCTTCCTACGCATCAAGAAGAAAAAGAACATAACTTACTATTTATTAATAGTTTAATCTACCCTAATTAATTGAGACGTAGAAATAGGGGTGCCTTTACTATCGATTCCTTGCAGATCTAGTAAGTAATCGCCCGCCATATCTGAGGTCATAAAACGGATATTTGTAGACTTTCCTACATTTGGATTCCAGTAAAGAACGGTTCTAAGGTCTGGTTTCCTGCTATCTGCAGAAGGTGTGTAATATTCTCTTTGTGCCTGTACTCCTTCATAACTGAACACAGTAATTGCTGGATCCAATTTAAAATCGGGCAGGGCTCCTGTGTAGGATTTCATATCTACTATCCCTCCAAATGATTCTTTCCCGACAAAGTATTTAGAACTTACAACACTGATTTTTTCTACTCGTAAAGGGTCATAATTTATTAGCTGGTCTGCGGAAAAAATTCGGACCCCATCCAGTAGGATTAAGGGATCATCTGTAAAAAAGGAGTTTCGTCTGTAATCCAACGCTCTAAAATAATACTCTCCAGACCTTTTTCTTACATTCACTTCCTTAATATATTCTCTCAGAACTTCTTCCATGAGAGGAAACCGCGTATAATCATCAAGTCTATAGGTGGTTTCTGCAGATCCATAAAAAGCCAAAGAATCTGTAAAGACTGGAATAGTGGCAACTAACTCTTTTCCATAAAAGATATTTTCTGTTTGTACCTTAAATGCATAACTATCAAATAAATCTTGGGAAATGGCTGCGTAGTCTATCACACTGCTTAAATTATCAACAACAGGTGTACTTTCCGTTAATAATTCCACATTACATGGTTTCTTATTCAATTGAAAAGTGGCCAATTGTACACTACCAAAAAGATTTTTAACCGAGAAAATAGCAACTCCCTGATTGTCAGTTTTGCTGACATACATAGCCGGGACTTTACCAGACACATTAAGCATTACATCACTATCCTTTATGGGGCTTCCGTCTATTCTTGAAGTGTAAAGTACTTTTATCTTATGAAATCTGGTTTCAGGAGAAACGGGATGTTCCGGCAAAATTATCTTTCGCCAGCCTTGAGTAAGTAAAAGATATTCTAAATCCTCTCTTACTTTTTCATTGTTTGCTTTAGAAACGAAATACCCCGGATTTTCTATAGTACCTTTTAATTCCTTGCTCAATAAAAGATTCGAGACAATATTTCCCTCTGATTCCGACTGAATTCCATCTACTTTACGTACCGCTAAGGAATAAGTCCCCCCCTTATCTAAACCTAAAAAATCCGACACCACCTCTTGCCTGGAACCATATGTTTTTTGAGCTAATTTAATATGTACTTCTGCCTCACTGGGAGCTTTAAAAATAAGCCTTTCCGCAAAAGGACTACCATCATCTAACATTAGTGTAATTACTGAAACTCCCGCTTCCAAGTCTTCTTTTGCTATAAAAACCTCAGCTTCCGATGCAGTATTTTGCTTTAAGGTAAGAAGTTTCTTGTCAATCCTATTACCCAAAATCTGTAATTGAGGAGTCCCAAAAGTATCTTTGTTACAAGAAACCTTAACATTATAGCCTTGAGCTACTGCTTCTACTGAAAGTACGTAACCTTCTTCCAGAGCTTTAGGAAGGCTAGCTTCTACCTTCTCTCCTCCCGAAAATACAGCTTGTACTTTGTCCACCCTTTCGTTTGGTTTTAAAACAAAGCTACCCATCCCGAACTGATTAGACTTTATTTCATTTATTAGACTTCCTTCGTCATCCAATAGTGAAATTACAGATGAAATCCCATGTCCTTCATTATCTGTAGTTTTAAATGCAATCTTAGATGTAAGCCCCTTTACCAGATATCCACCCTCGGGAAATAAAAGCAATTTACCATTAGCACTCTTTGCATCAGCTTGTTCTTTTGGGGCCTTAAATGGATTTATTACTCTGATTTTTTTAAAATATGACTGACCAGCAGCCGAGGAAACAGAAGTAGAAGCCTCAATCCCATAGTCTCCCTCTCCTATTGTTGCTGGAATATAAAAACTACCTCCTTTTTCCTCATCCAAATCCACAACCGTCTTATAAACTTCTTGTCCTTCGGAATCCACAAGTCTTAGATGTCCCAACTTGGATAATTTGGAAATCTTAAAGCTTTTGGATTCTAGAACATACATTTTAAACCAGAGAATTTCACCCGACAAGTATGTTTCCTTGTCGGTATGGACATAAACAGACTCACTAAAAGTCTGTGAAAACCCCTGAAAACTAAAAAAAAGTATGACAATTAATATTCTCTTCATCTTATCTCCCTTAATCTTCCCAAAAAGCAGGTTTTGTTAGTGAGCCCCTCTCTGAACAATCCGCACAAATAGCCCGCCCATATACATAATGTGTGGGCTCCGCACTATCAGGATTTCTATAAACACCTTCATATATAAGCTGACGGGGTAAATACTGCGAAATCTTAATTACATCATAGGCTGCAATGGTGTCCGGTGAACTACAAAAATTATAAAATGTATTAATGACTTTTCTACGAGGACTAAAACCTGACGCGTCTACGTAAATTCGTTTTAAGCTAGGCTCTCCCGCATCTATCCATCCAATAACTACTTCGTCAGAGTTATTTACATTTTTAATATTTCCACGTATTTCTGATGGCATTGAACCAAAGATATCTCCAACAGACTCAGAGTTTTTCTTCATAATGCTCCAGTATGTATAGGACTCCTTGCTGATATTGTATTGCTTTAACAAAATAGAATACCGAAACTCGAATTTTTCCGAAAAGTTAGGTACGAGGTTTACCGGAAGCCTACTGATTGCATTTTTGTTTAAGCCTGTACTATTCCCAATTACTATTTTGCTTGATTTACCATCTTTATAACAGACATTGATAAGCTCCTCAGATGTCCTGTACCTAACCTCATTGCCGTCAATTATAAAGGCACTGTGATATTTTGCAGAAAATTTCCATGTTTCATCAAACTCCCATCTATAATAACTAGGCTGCCCCTCTTCATTTGTTGTACTCACATAAAACTCTACTCCATCCTGCACTGTGGCGGTATCAATCTTCTGGATTGGCGGGCTCAGATAAGCCGTTGCATAATCAGAGATATACCTTTCTGGTCCTATTGTTAGATTTAGGCGATATCTGATTTTAGTATCTAAAGCCGCGTGGTTAAAAGTATATTCCCCGTCATTTACCGAAGATATAACAGAATAACTCGCACCATTTTCTCCCTCTATTACCAATTTAGCATTAGAAACGGCGTTAACGGTAGTTTCTGTCTCCAATAAAACACTTTTACTTATCTTAAATGCAGAGTTCCCTGCTGTATTTATAAATCCTTCAACTATTAGCACGGGCTGGCTGTGCTCTACCTTATAATTGGGATTATAGGGATCCTGACAGCTTATTAGTAATACCAAAAAAGCGACAACCCAAAGTGCAATATTCGCAGTTTTTAGCTTCATTTAAAATTTAAAATTATAGGTAATGAAAGGAATTTGGTGCCCAAAAATAGACAGTTTATAGCCGTTAACCCGACCTTCTTCTGAAACATAAAATACTGAAAACGGATTTTTTCGTCCTGTTAAGTTATAAACCCCGATAGTCCACGAGCTATGTGCCAATTTCCTTATTTTGTGGTTGCCTTCTATGTTAAATGAGGCATCCATTCTAAAGAAGTCCGGAATCCGGTATTCATTTCGTTTAGAATACAAAACACGGTCTGAGCCAGCATGATTATATTTACCCACAGGAAGTGTAATAGGCCTACCCGTACTGTATGTAGAGTTAAGAGAAAAACTTAACCTATGTGAAAACCTGTAGTTACCCACCATGGTTGCACTGTGAGGCTTATCGAAATTACTAGAATAATATGCATTGTTATTTATCTTCTCAGACTCCCATAGACCATTTGTTCTCTGCTGTACTCGCGAATAGGTATAACTCAGCCAGCCATTTAGTTTTCCCGTCTGCTTCTTCACCATAAACTCCACGCCATAAGCTCTTGCACGGGTTCCAATTACATCTGTTTCAATATTCTCGTTCATAACAAGTACAGCTCCGCTCTTGTAATCCAGAAAATTCCGCATCCTTTTATAATACACCTCAACAGAAGTTTCAATCTTACTTGCGTTAAAGTTCTGGTAGTATCCCAATGAAATCTGATCTCCATACTGCGGCTTAATATGGGTGTCGCTCAACTTCCATGAATCCGTTGGTGTAACTGCTGTTGTATTGGATAACATGTGGATGTACTGTCTTGTAGAATTATATCCGAACTTCACGGAATTGTTATTAGCCAGCGTATACCTCGCTCCCAGCCTTATTTCTGGGTAGTGGTAAGTCTTAATAAACTCTCCTCCACCATAAATAGTAGTTCCTGTTACAGATTCTAGCGTTTTCGAAACATCATCTGAGTATGAATTTACAGTTTTAGGTCCCAGATAGTTGTACATCACATACCGAAGCCCTAAGTCTACCACCAAATTCTCCGAAACCGTATAGGTATCACCAATAAAAAGAGCCGACTCAAGAGCTTGCTCGGCTTCAAGTTCTTTTTCAAGGGTTTTAGAACTTTCACCAATTGGTACTATGGAACCAGGTTTCACCTTATACCTCACCGAGTGTAAGCCAAAATTGAGTTTGTGCTTTTCACTCAATTGGAAATCCATATCAACTCTTCCAAAAATTTGCCCTATTTCATAATTTAATTTAGATGCGGCATCCACATTTGAAACATCTGACACATCAAAACCAAATCCGTCGTACCCCACTGTTAGAGAACCGTTTAGCTTATTATTAATTTTCCGCTTCCATTTAAGATTAGAGTTTCTATTTTGGTAACCATAACTTACGCCTCTTTCAAAAGAAAACTTATCATTACTAGCATAGCCTGTAAACTGCAATTGATCTTTATCTGTTAACTGATGAGATATTTGAAAATTGCCATCATAAAAACTTGCACTACTGTTTTTATAGGCATCGTTAGGTATTAATTTCAGTAACCAGTCTGAATAGGTACTCCGTGCACCAACAAAGAACTGCGTCTTACTACCTATGGGTCCATCAAAAGATAACCGACCCGTAAGTAAGCCTAAGCCACCCGCTCCAGTGAGCTTTTTGGAGTTCCCTTCCTTTCCTACTACGTCAAGAACAGAAGAGAGCCTTCCTCCGTAACGTGCAGGCACACTACTTTTATACAGTTCTAACTGGCTCACAGCATCCGGATTAAAAGCAGAAAACATCCCAAAAAAGTGAGATGGATTATAGATTGTGGCATCATTAAACAAAACAAGATTTTGGTCTGTGGCTCCACCACGCACATTAAATCCACTAGCCGCTTCACCCACGGTCTGCACACCGGGCAAGGTCAGCAATACACTTATTACATCCACCTCTCCCAAAACGGCTGGAGTTTGACGTATGGTTTTCATACTTAGTTTTTCCAGCCCCATCACAGGTCTCTTTATGCTATTTGCCCTCTCTCCCGAAACTACCACCTCAGATAAAGCAAAAACTTCGTCATTCATCTCAATATCGAGTTCTCCGCTTCCATACATCATCACTCGCCTACTCGTTTCCTGCAGCCCCACTCTATTTACTATTATTACGGCTCTCTCATCCTGAACTACCAAAGAATAACGGCCGTCTAAACCTGTTTTAACAGAATTTGCACTCCCTAATACACTAACGATAGCTTCATATACTGGGGTCTCCACTCCAGAATTCTTTATTACACCACTCAAGGTTTTTACACCACTTACTGGTTTACCTTTATTCCCAATCTCAAATATTCTATTCTCCAGAGAAATATCAGCAGATTCACTTTTTGCATACTCATTTAAAGTCTCTACTTTCCTAAAATCGCCAGATGCTTTATCTTTAATATTCCTGAATGTAGTTAAGAGCTCCTTGTCTTTTGTGATATAAATACTATGGTTATAAACCGCATACTTAAGATTAAGAGAGCTCATCACCTCCCTAAGTACGGTTCCCAATACTTCGTTTTGATATGTGCAGGTAACTTTTAAGCCAGAAACATCTTCACTTGAAAAATAGAACCGGTAAGAAGTTTGCTTTTCTATCGAATTAAAAAAATCTTCAACACTTGCTGAGTCCAAAGCTAAAGACACCCGAGCCTCTTGGGCAAACAAATCTTTACCTACAAGTAAAAACAGTATAATAAGAAGTACACATCTGTAATTTTTCTGCATAATGTAACCTTATTTAGACACTGTACTTAGGTAAGAAAGCACCACAGATGTCTGCTCTCTAAGGTTATTAAAATATTCTAAATCGTTTTGCTTTAACAAGCCCTTAATAGCCTTTTTTTGTTCCTTATTGTCAGGAAATAAAGCTTTAACCCTTTTGTACTGCACGAGTGGTCCATTTTCTCCCACTCTGTAAAAAAACTTCTTAGATGTATGATACTCTCTAACTTTTGTTGTAGAAGAATGGTTAAGAATTACCTTAGAGTGTTTTATAAATGCTTGGTAACTGTCTGATTTAAAGATTTGTTCATAATACCCTGGTTTATCAACCTCCTCCTTTAAATGGACAAATGTACTTCCACCTAAAGAGAATCCTCCAACAAAGTTTTTTACTACTATAATACTAACAAACAGGTGGTTTCTTTGAATTACCAACTGATCAGTAACAAGGTCATATAGAAGGGGTACGGAGCTATAAAGCACGTTGTCAAAATGGACATCACCAACACCAAACAATACTGCTTCATTAAAATAAGGACTTCCCTCTACCTTTAACGATATGGGAATATACTCTCTACCATCATAAACGGGACTCAACTCTGCACTTTGGGCAATTCCGTTCTTCCCCAGAAAAAGGAATATGCCTAGTACCCAAAACCAACCTCTCATCAATACATTTGAAATAATGCCTTGAAAATAGTATTTTTTTTGGATAACTCTAAAACTAAACAAAAAAACGCCCCTAATACAGGGACGTTTTTATCAATTTTTCGTAAACCTTTTAGTTGTTGTGGGAATTTTCAATGTCCCAAATGCAATTCAAACTTTAGTTCAAGAACATTGCTTCCGGCAAAAGCATTAGTGTAATCGTTGCGGTTCCAGTCTAAACGGGTAACTTTAGCTTTAACTCCCGCATCCAATTTACGAAGTACAAAAGTTACATCCTTTTCGCCTTCATTGTCATGACCTGCTATAAAGTAGCTCGTAATCCCTGTTGTCTCATACTGCCCTGTAACTGCAGTACCATCTGTATATGTTACTTCTCTGGTTTGGAAAAGGGCCCCTTCTTCTTTAGCAGAATTTGGATTTAAAATGAAGTTTCCCCCTATCAAAAATGCTTTGTAGTTATCAGCAACGGCTTTACTGGCAATAAAATCATTTTGCACTTCCACTCCCTCAGCATTCCATGTTTTCAGCTGTATTTTGTAGATTGTTTCTGCTTCTAAATGCAAATGACCATTTGCTATCGCAGTCCCGTTTTTGTCAAAAGTAACTGTTGTACTTTTCCCTTCTACGGCCACACCAAGTCCATGAAAATGATCTCCATGACCTTCCACTCCTTCGCCTGATATTTCCGTAAAAATCAGTTCTGAACGCTCTTTAGACACTACGTCCACGTCATCATCTTTACAAGAGAACACACTTACTGCTAAAAAGAGACCTACTATAATTTTACTTATTGATTTCATACTTATGATTATTTTGAATGATTTGTAAATTGGGCATAGTAATTCCAACCAAAGACAATTTATGACGGCCTTCGGCAAAAGAACTTATGCTCCAAATCCTACTTGATTTTTACACTAATCCTTTTAATGGTAGACCAACCGGCCTTGTCTGTAAGATTCACCGTAAAGTGATAGTCTCCCGTGTCTACATTATTTGGAATTTCAAAGGTATCAGCCGCTTTGTACTCCTTTAGACCACTTGGGATAGTACCAATTTTAACCAGTTCGAATGGATTTTCGCTCTTTTTTATGGGGTCAAGCGTACAGTTCTCTTCCGATGTCCCGTGCGAATGATGATTGAAATTATCATGGAAGTCAAAACTATAGCTTCCTAGCTCCTGGTTATCGGTAAAAGTAGCTGAGAAAGTATAGCTCTTTCCCCGCTCGAAGACCTGGCATGAAACGGGAGATATCACCGCTACTTCAGGGTAAATTTGGTCTATTTCTGGTTCATTGCTTTCGCAAGCCCATATAAAACCTACTAAAAGGATAATGTATTTTTTCATTTTTGTAATATTTTTGACATAGTTTGTACACCTACCTCTTAATCGCCATTGAGCATTTTTCCGGTGCACGTATTTGAATACTGACAGCTACAGATTTGCTGGATAACCGCAGATTCCTCAGCTTAAAAGTAAGAACTTCTAAACCCGTCAACCTGGGCTACTAACATAGATTCTATCAGTAAATCAGTATTTTTATGACAAAGGCGGGCCACGTAGATCGGCATGAGGAACAATACTAAGTACCTCATGGATTTTGGGAGAAATGAAAAATACTTTTAAATAAGATGAAAATGGCAAAAAAGAAGGTAAAACAGGACGAAATCCGTCCAGTGCCTGCACTTCGCATAAGGTACAATGAACATCTTGCTGCGTGTGTTCATGCAAATGCAAAACTCCATGCAATGCTACAAAAAGCATCAGCGAACCCGAAAATACGGCTAGAAATCTCGATATGTTTTGTAACCTAGATAACAAATGAAACCGGTACTTTTAGTGTTAAAATAATATTTCTTCCCATTTCGGGTAAGTCTATAAGCCGGTAAAAACTGGTATGGTTTAGATACTTCTTATCCAAAAGGTTATTTACCTGTAAGCTAACATTCCATTTCTGATCTCTTACCTTAAAATACGTCCCTGCTGAAAAATCAAACAGTGTGTAAGCCGGTGTTACTTTCTCCGGCGGCACTATACGATTTTGTTCTGCTTTATGTCTTATGTCAAAAGAGAAATAACTGTTTCCCGGCTCATAAGATATATTCCAAATCAAACCCGGAGGTGGTGAAAACGGGAGGTTATATCCTTTTTTACTTCCTGAAAGTTGCCGATTATAAAGATACTCTCCCTGCAAAGTACTAGAAAAGCTGGGGAGGAATTGCCATTTAAGCTGAACTTCCCCACCGTAACGCATTACACGACTTTGTTCATATTCGAAAATCTGATTTCCCGCTCCATACGAATAATCATGGCGAAAAGTCGGATTTAAATAAATATAATTCGGGAAATAGTTAAAGAAAGGTGTGAGCTCAAAGCTCAGTTTCTCGTTTTTCCAATTCACGCCTAAATCTACTTGGTACGAACGTTCAGCAGAAAGGTCTTTGTTTCCTTTTTCGTATCTAAAATAATGATAGTTCACGCCGTTGGCCGCCAATTCTTTGGCTAAAGGCATACGAAAACTTGTACCTATGTTTGCTCTTAAATCCAGTTTACCGATGCTATGGTTTGCTCCAAGAGACCAGCTTAGATTATCAAAACTCTTACGGTAGTTTTCTACCCGGGTAAGATTTCGCCTTTCGTCTGTCCCCTCTAATTGCGATGGAAACCAGTCGGTGTATTCCTTTATGTTTATAGAACTAAAGTCATAACGCAAAGCAGCATGAAGTAAAGTATTATCAGAAACCTTGTACTTCTCATACACAAAAGCTCCTGTTTGCCATTGACTAAAGGCTGGAATGAGGAATCCCCAACCACCAATACTGTTTTTCTGGTGCTCTAAATTTAAACCATAACTAAACTCATGCCTTCCGGTTTTAATTTCATCCTTGGCATTGATGGAAAATACATGTTTATCATACAAACGCTCCAAATCGGAAGAAATATCCAAGGGGAAAACCGAAGGCATAAAACCATGGTTAAAATACCTGCTTTTTTCTTCTCTATGGTTATTTTGATAAGCGGCGTCAATACTCAACTCATGTTTTCCTACGGAAAAATTGGTATTACTTAAAACCTTAAGATGGTTCACCTGCTGGAAAGGTAAAAGAATATCCCTATGCGATGCATCGTGTAATTTGGCATCCACATTTCTTGGTTCTAATCCGTGGGCGTTAGCAAAGAAACCACTTTTAGAATAGACATTACTCACGGAGAGTCGCGTTTGCATTTTCCCTGTAACCCTACCCACGGCAAAATGCAGATTTCTTTCTCTTCCGGCTGAATTCCGTATGTATCCACCCGGCAAAGCCACCTCATAATCATACACAAAAATGCGTTCAGTAGGTACACGGTAGTCGCCATAATCACGCCAAGTAACCCGGCTATCGAAATACCAATGATGTTGTCTAGTAGAAATATTAAGCGAGTTAGCAACAGAAGAATTATTGCTCATAAATGAGCTGTTAAGCTTTACCCCAAAAGTATGCAGAGGCGGCACTGCATGCGGACTGACATTTATGATGCCACCTATGGCGTCAGAACCGTACATAAAGGAAGCTGCTCCTTTAATAATCTCGACTTTCCCAGAGGCAAACTGGTCAATTTCCAGTCCGTGATCCGCTCCCCATTGCTGGCCTTCGTGTTTTACGCCATTTTCTACCACCACCACTTGGTTAAAGCCCAAGCCTCTGATTTGCGGCTTTGACTGTCCGGAACCAATCATCATGGCATTTACTCCGGGAAGTTTCTGTAAAGTTTCAATAAGGCTTCCGGCAAGATTTCTCTGGATAAAAGCTTGTCCTACCTGTTCTATATTAAGAGGTTTTGCCTTTTTGGCCGCCACTTGAGCATTTACAGCCACCTCTTGGAGTTCATGAGACTTTCTTATCAGTAAAACAGGTGAGAGTGTAGTATCCGACTGTAGATTCACCCATTGCTCATGATGATCAAACCCCATGGCAACCACCTCTATTTTGTATAGCCCATTACGGAGGTTCCCGATGGAAAACATGCCAAGTGAGTTACTTGGCACTCTCAAAGAGTCATTAAGAATCACGGTAGCATTGGCTACGGCCTTCCCCTCTCCCTTTACTCTTCCCTCCAATCTTAAACCTTGGGCAGAAAGCAAAAAAGGAAGCCCTAAAAAAATTAAAACCGCAAGCACATTTACTCTATTTTGCAACATCGCTGCAAATGTAATAAACATTTTATCTATTGCAACAGTGTTGCATCGATATTTTTTAAGAAGATTGTGTACATTTGTACTAGTTACAACACATTATCTAGAGCTTATCAGTTTATGCTGATGATAGTTAGACTTTAAGGCGTTGGATCGCAATAAGTACTTCAAAATTCCTTTACTATTTTTATTTCTTCTAAAAACTAATGCTTATGCAAACAGCAGCTTATCTGGCACAACGATTCCGGGAAGTAATTTTGGATGGAAGGTGGATTGCCAATACCAATTTTAAGCACGAACTTGCGGGTACAAACTGGCAGATTGCAGTAAAACAATACCAGCAAATGAACAGTATGGCCACTCTAGCCCAACACATTCACTATTACATTAAGGGAATAAAAAATGTATTAGAAGGGCATACTTTAGAAATTAGCGATCGCTTTAGTTTTGACTTCCCGGCCATAGAGTCCCAAGATCAATGGAATGCCATTCTGGAAACCTTTTGGCAAGACTCAGAACAGTTTGCTATATTGGTAAAAAACCTTTCAGAAAACCAATTGCAAGAAGATTTTGTTGATAAAATATATGGATCTTACTATCGAAATATCGACGGAATGATTGAGCATAGCTATTACCATTTAGGGCAAATCGTGTTCATAAAGAAGTTACTAAACCAATGAAATTATACGCACTTAGGCCTATCATTTATACCGAAGAATTGGATAAAACCATCCTATTCTATACCGCTATTTTAGAGTTTGAACTGACCAACAGAAACGATGAGTGGGGTTGGGCATCACTTCAGAAAGACATGGTGGGTATCATGTTGTCAAAACCCAATACCCATACGAGTTTCCAAAAACCCCTTTTCACAGGTAGCTTTTACTTTAACACTGACGACGTAGACTCTCTTTGGGAAAAATTAAAACACCAAGCCAAAGTCTGCTACGAAATAGAAACTTTTGAATGGGAAATGCGAGAATTCGCCATATACGACAATAACGGTTACACCCTTCAGTTCGGCCAGTATATTGGAGAAGACCCGCAAGTTAAACTGCAATAAATCTAAACTTTATTTACACACTATCATGGCTAAAACCGACTACAAAACCATAAACGAGTACCACGAAACTTGGACACCCGAAATTCAAGATCGTTTACAGACTATCAGAGAATTAATCCGCTCTATAGCACCAGAGGCAGAAGAGGTGATAAGTTACCAGATTCCAGCCTTTAAGGTCGGAAAGAAATTCCTTATTTACTATGCTGCTTTTGCTAATCACCTTACTCTTTCTAGTCCATGGAGTGTCGGTTTTTTAGCGAAATTCGAAAATGAACTAAAGAAGTATAAGACTTCGAAATCGGTCATACAGTTTCCACATAACAAGGAGTTACCCTTGGACTTTATAAAAAACATAATTGAATTTAGAAAAACCGAAACGTATGAATAATAACAATACCCGAGTATTTAAAATGTCTTTTGCGGGAGTTTACCCCCATTATATTGCCAAAGTAGAAAAGAAAGGCCGCACAAAAGTGGAGCTAGACGAAATCATTTTCTGGCTCACAGGCTATGACGCAGCAGCCTTACAAGAGATATTGTCTGACAAAACTAATTTTGAGGATTTCTTTGCCAAAGCACCAAAAATAAACTGTAATGTATCAAAAATCACTGGGGTAATCTGTGGTTACCGGGTAGAGGATATAGAAGATAAACTCATGCAGCAAATCCGCTACCTTGATAAATTGGTAGACGAGCTAGCCAAAGGCAAAGCCATGGAAAAAATATTGAGGAAGTAGCAGGAGTTCTACGCCAACACCACAAATTACCAAAACATAAAAATGAAATCTCTTTACACCCTCATCATTTTTGCACTAGTATTAAGTTGCAAAACTCCAAGCCAACCCCAAGACGCTATTCCGGAGCATGAAACCTTTACACTTGACTCCAAACATACCCATGACACAAGAGTCATAAACGTTTGGACTCCGCCTCAGTATGCTGACAGTTCGGCACATTTCCCAGTTTTATATATGCCCGATGGCGGCTTAAAAGAAGACTTTCCACACATTGCCAATACACTTGCAGAGTTGGTTGCTGCCAATAAAATACCACCTGTGATATTGGTAGGAATAGAAAACACTGAACGCAGAAGAGACCTTTCAGGCCCGACAGAAGTAAAAGAGGATAAAGAAATAGCACCTGTAGTAGGAGGTTCAGCTAATTTCAGAGCGTTTATTACAAACGAACTTTTTGCAGAAATAAATAAACGTTACCGCAATACACCCGAGAAAGGAATCATTGGAGAGTCCTTAGCAGGGCTATTTGTGGTGGAGACTTTCCTTTTGCATCCGGAAACGTTTGATTTTTACATTGCCTTTGACCCTTCACTGTGGTGGAATAACCAAGCCTTGCTCAAAAACAGTAAAGATCTTTTAGCCGAGTTTCCGCAAGATCAAGAAAAAAAGATCTGGTTTGCTGGCTCTAAAGCCGGGGACATCTACCAGGCTACCCAGGATCTGGCAGAAACCTTGAGGTCTCAGAACCTATCCAATATAAAGTGGCAATATTCACCAGAGCCAAAAGAAGAGCACCACACCATTTTTAGAGCTACCAAAGAAAAGGCTCTTGAGTGGACTTTAGGTAAAAAATAACCATCTTACAAGTAAGAATATGTTTACAATAGAACAAATAAAAGCAGCTCATAGCAAAGTAAAATCGGGAGCGGATTTCCCGTCGTACTTCCGTGAAATAAAAGAACTGGGTGTTACGTATTATGATACTTTTGTGACCAATGGTCAGTCAGATTATTACGGGACAAATAACCACTTAGCTAGCACTGGAGGCAGATACGAACCTCTAAAAATAGCAAAAAAAGCAGATTCTGAACAATTCAAAATTGACCTAAAAGCCCACCAACAAGGCAAAACAGACTTTCTTACATTTTGCCACGACTGTGCCAAATCTGGTATTGAAAAGTGGGTAATAGTAATGGACAAAAGCACCTGCACTTACTATGACATGGACGAGAATGCCATTCTGGAGGAAACAATACCAACCTGAATATTTAAAAGTCACCATACAAAAATATTTAGTAACAAATGTCTGAGTTCTGGGAAGATCACTTTATAGAAAAGCAAGAAATGTGGGGTTGGGAACCTGCCAAATCTGCTACATTAGTAAGAGACTTTTTTGTAGAGAAGGAGGTGAAAAGTATCCTTATCCCAGGGATTGGTTATGGTCGTAATGCCAAAGTTTTTAAAGAGAGTGGTATGGAGGTGACGGGTATAGAAATATCCAAAACGGCAATTGAGCTATCGCAAAAACATTTTGGAACCAAACTACCCATTCACCACGGTTCCGTGACCGAAATGCCCTTTGACACAAACCTTTATGAAGGCATCTTCTGCTACGGACTCATTTATTTACTAGATGAACCCGAAAGAGCCAAGCTTATAAAAGACTGTTATAATCAGCTCTCAGAAAATGGCTACATGGTTTTCACAGCTATTACCAAAGATGCTCAAACTTATGGACAGGGAACTCCCATTGGCAAAGACCGTTTTGAGATGTTTGGTGGCGTACAAATCTTCTTCTACGATAAAGAGAGCATAAAAAGTGAGTTTGGGCACTTAGGCTTATTTGAAATTACAGAAGTTACAGAAAACTACCCATTTTATATCATCAAGTGTCAGAAAAAAAATGAGGAAGCCTGCCCCATTTTAGAATAGATTTTTGAGGTTCCGGTTTGCTTTTTCGTAAATTAGCGGTTCTAAAAAAGAATTCTGTGCAAACACTCAACGTAGTAAAAATAGGCGGCAACGTTATTGATAATCCAGAAAAACTAGAAGGTTTCTTGAGAAGGTTTTCTGCTCTGAAGGGTGCCAAAATTTTGGTACATGGTGGCGGAAAAATTGCCACAAAAACGGCAGAAAAACTAGGAATAGAAACCCAAATGGTAGATGGTCGCCGTATTACAGATGCTGCCATGCGTGACGTAGTTACAATGGTTTACGGAGGTTTGGTAAACAAGCAGGTAGTAGCCCGTTTACAGGCCCTAGGCACCAACGCCATTGGTCTTACAGGAGCAGATGGAAACAGCATCTTAGCCGAAAAAAGACCCGTAAAAAGTATAGATTATGGTTTTGTGGGTGATGTAAAACAAGTAAACGCTCCGTTCATTTCTACTTTACTCCAAACAGGTCTAACTCCGGTTTTTGCTCCACTGACTTATGATGCCGAAGGAAATATTCTCAACACCAACGCCGATACCCAAGCATCTGAAATAGCACGGGCCGTTATACTGAACTTTAGTGTTAACCTTATATACTGTTTTGAAAAAAAAGGGGTTTTACTAGATGCCGATGATGATAGCACTGTAATTTCGGAGCTAAAACCTGAAACGTACGATAAGTACAAGGCGGAAGGTGTGATTTATGCAGGAATGATTCCTAAGCTGGACAACGCCTTTGCCGCAGTACAAGCTGGTGTGAACAAAGTAATAATCTGTGAAGCTGATGACATACAAGAAGCCGTAAACAGTTCTGCCGGAACTACCATAAGCCTGTGAAAGAACAAAACGTAAAGATAGAAATGGCTAATGCCCTGAGTCATGGTCTTGGCTTGGTATTGATTTTGGCATTTAGTCCATTACTCTTTTTAAAAGCCGGTCAAAGTAACATTACTGGTTTGCCCCTAGCTATAAGTTGCTATGTATTTGGCTTACTTATGGTTTTTACATTTTCTACACTTTACCACGCCACTTTCCATCCCGAAGCTAAACGCATACTCCGCGTTTTTGATCATATCAGCATCTATTTCCTCACCCTGGGCACATATATACCTTTTGTGTTCTTACATGCGGACCCCGCAAGAGCCAAATGGCTAATGAGTTTACAAGCAGGTATTGTCCTATTTGGTATAATCCTTAAAACTCTTTATACTGGAAAATTTAAAACACTGTCTATAATACTATATGTAGCACAAGGTGTCTTAGTCCTTGGCATGGGTAAAACCTTTTGGAGTAGCCTACCTCAATTACCCCTGATCCTTCTATTATTTGGCGGTCTATTGTATCTTATAGGAGTTTTCTTCTACCAGAAAAAATCGTGGGTATACCATCATGTTTTATGGCACTTCTTTGTATTAGCTGCTGCTATTTCCCATTTTTTATCGGTATATCTTAGTTTTTGATAATACTCCGTGCAGATTCAGGACTATCGTGCTAGAATTACAATCTGTTGAGCTTTCTTTTTACAGACTTCAAGCGATTTCTCAGGAAGAGCGACTAACTTCTTTTAGCAGAAAACCAAAGAGAGATTAACTCAAGTCCTTAAGCGGGGTAAACTTAAAAAGCTTCCCTTTCAATTTAGGATTTGGTAAATCTAGTTAAAGTAGATTTTAAAGAAGGATTCTTCTTTTTCTTGAAATAAAAAACATCGTCTAACTTCCACCTTTTCTGGTATACCAATTTAACAGTATCTGTCCATTCCGTATTACAATGGTCATTATGTAGGCGAATCCAGGCAAAAGCTTTATTATACTGGACTCCTATTTTCTCAATTTCGAAAGAGGTGAACTCTCCACATTTACCAGACAGTAAGTTTTGCCCCAGATGGGCTGTATCATCTTCTATCTTATCTTTTGCACGTGCCTCGTTTAACAGTGCCACTAATTCTTCAGATAAGTTTTGGGTTTGGTACAGTTCCGGATTTTCTTTGTACACAGTTTCTAAGGTACGCCTAATTTCTGTCCTATCTTTACATGACACCATACCGATGCACAATAAAACCAAAAGGTAAAAATTTGACTTCATACAATAGAAAAACTTAAGCTATAATTATCAAAATGTAAAAATAAAAACATTTCTGTAATTTTAATACCGATTTAATAAGTTTAACGGTTAATTAAGAAATTAAGTCTTCCTGGCACCAGAAAAAATCTCTTTTTCTCAGCTAGACATTCATAACATCGCCACAATCCCTATTTTAATCTATCCAATCTGGCATATTTGCAGGAACTATCTACAGTTCCCATGCAATATGTTTATATTTAGGTAAATTTTTCAAAAAACCTATCCCAAAAACATGAAGAGAATTATTACTACTTTAATTCTATCTGCCCTTGTTTTCCCGGCACTAGCCCAGGGAGAAAAGGTAGATTTAGAAGCCGTAAAAAAAATCAGGACAGAAGGCCTAGAGAAGTCCCAGGTGATGGACATAGCCTTTAACATCACAGATGTGAGCGGCCCAAGACTACAGGGCTCCCCTGGCTTAAAAAGAGCGACAGATTATGCCCAGAAAAAGCTTGGTGAGTGGGGTCTAAAAAACATCCAGCATGAAGCTTGGGGAGAATTTGGTAAAGGATGGGAGATTCAGAAAAATTATGTGGCTATGACAGCTCCATACTATAAGAACATCTTGGCTTTACCAAAGGTATGGGTAGCAGGAACAGCAGGCCCGCAGGTGGCAGAAGTTCTTTTGATTTCTGAAACCGACACTACAGGCTTAGAAGCTTACAGAGGTAAGTTCAAAAACAAGGTTGTTATGTTCTATAGTGAAGCAAAGCTACCTTCTGCATTTAAGGCCGATGCCGCCAGATATACTGATGAGCAATTAGAAAAAATGGCTAGTGCAGTGTTACAAGAAGGCGGAATCCAGGGTCAATCCAGGAGGGACAATGCCGAGTTTAGAGAAATGGTGGCAAATATGCGTAGACAAAACTATGTTTCTAACAAAACCAAAGAAATGGCAAGAGCCGAAGGAGCTCTGGCGTTCTTGAGTGTAAACCCAAGAGGCAAAGACGGTACCATTTTTGTACAAGGAGGAGGGGCATACAAAGCAGGTGACCCAGAAAACATGTTGGATTTGGTAGTAGGCACAGAAGATTACCTTACTATAGGCCGTTTGGCTAAAGCCGGCATCCCAGTAAAATTGGAGCTAGATGTAAAAACCAAGTTCCATACTGCAGATACAAAGGGCTATAACGTTATTGCCGAAATACCTGGCACAGATCCTAAATTAAAGGACGAAGTGGTTATGCTTGGTGCACACATTGACTCTTGGCATACAGGTACTGGAGCTACAGATAATGCTGCTGGTTCTGCTGTAATGCTGGAAGCTGTAAGAATTTTAAAAGCAACAGACCTTAAGCCTAAGCGTACGATAAGGATAGCCCTATGGTCAGCAGAAGAACAAGGACTTCATGGTTCAAGAAACTACGTAGCAAAACACCTTTCTGATACAGCAAAAAAATGGAGCAATCCCGCTGGTGATAAGGTTTCTGCTTACTTCAACCTAGACA
Organism: uncultured Lacihabitans sp.; assembly: GCA_964489955.1. Taxonomy (GTDB): domain Bacteria; phylum Bacteroidota; class Bacteroidia; order Cytophagales; family Spirosomataceae; genus Leadbetterella. The sequence continues at coordinate 43,023 of CAZBAV010000020.1, forward strand.
ATGGTACAGGTAAGATAAGAGGTATTTACTTACAAGAAAATGAAGCGGCAAGACCAATATTTTCTAAATGGCTGGAGCCGTTCCACGATTTAGATGCCAAAACCGTAACCATTAGCAACACAGGCGGCACAGACCATTTGGCTTTTGATGGTGTAGGTATCCCGGGATTCCAGTTTATTCAAGATGAAATGGAGTACAGTACGCGTACCCACCATACAAATCAAGATACATACGACCATTTGTATCCGGATGATCTAAAACAAGCAGCAACAATAGTTGCATCATTTGTATACCATGCTGCTCAAAGGGATCAGAAAATTCCTAGAAAAGCTAAAAAGAACTAAGAATCACTTTTAAAGTTTTTGTTAAAACGGCATCCAAGTTAACTTGGATGCCGTTTTTCTTTTTGTATCCTACCAATATCGCCAACAAAATAGAAAACACATACTGTAAGAATTTATAAAAAGATAAATTAACCAACAAATACAATTACAATATTGATTTTTTCGGTAATAACCAATTAATTTTATCTAGAAATTCTACTCTACACAGACAATTTACACACTTTTACATCTATAAGTATTTGAACTATTATTCGGTGGAGGTTCTACCTAGCGTAGATTAATAGGGAATAGTGTGAAAATCACTAGCTGTCCCGCAACTGTAAGTAACGCATACAGTTCTTGCCAGAGGATATCCACTTTATCAGCGGGAAGGGCAGCAAGCGAAAAATAAAAAAAGCTTCAAAAGCCTATTGGCAAGAAAAATCACTGCCGCAGAATTACAAAAAACAAGAGCTAAAATCCGTACAAACAACTAGAAGACCCAGAAGCAAGTAGGTATTGATCACGTACCATGCAACGATTTCTCCTTTTATGACCAAATGCTGGACATGAGCATTTTATTAGGAGTAATTCCAGAGTGTTACCATGCCTTTGCCCAAAACCAAACGGCATCAGACCTTTCCTTCGCCATGGCTCATGGATACCAAAAAGGAGGCTTTGATCTTACAGCTATGGAGATGACCAAGTGATTTGATACCAACTACCACTATATTGTGCCTGAGTATAAGGCCAAACAGTACTTTAAAATAAATCCTACTGATTAACACAGAGTGCTCCAGATCGCAAATGGAGCTTCTGGACGCCCTCCATAAGTTTAAGTATCCTAATAAATCGGACCTGGAGTTTATGACATCCATTCTCCCCGTGTACCACCCAGAAAAGAAATGGTAGACCTCATGAACAAAACCGTAGAGTAGTACCATATGAACAACCTTGGGTTAATCCAGACTGTGGCCTTGAAAACCGCCATTGGGAGGAAACCAAACAGGCACTGGTAGAAATGTGGTAGCTGCAGCCAAAGAGTTACGTTCCTTGTAAATCTTTTAGCACATGGGATTCACCGATTTACTAAATCCTCCACACCCACACAGTATTTCAATCCTGCAAAAAACCTTATACTAAGAAATAATATTTACTATTCAGAAACCTAATGAAACTGCAGAAAATAAAGCTGTCAAAAATATCAGCAAAGTGGAATATAAATACTACCATCTCTTAAAAGAGCTCGTCAATAATTGAAATGTAAAATGGAATCTAACTAGATTTTCAGCAACTCGCACGCCCTTCTGGATGCATCCTGTTCGGCTTTCTTTTTGTTCCAGCCATTTCCACTACTTAGAGGCACGTCATCTACCAGAACCTGAGCCACAAACTCCCTGTTATGACTCTTCCCACTCTCTGATACAATCCTAAATTCTATCCTTTTACCTCCATTTTGAGCCCATGTGAGTATTAAAGACTTATAATTGGTATTGTTAGAGATGATCTCATCTAAATCGTAGTGGCTATTGAGTAGTTTAGTAGTAACAAACTTTTGGGTGAATTTAAAGCCCTTATCAAGATACAAGGCCCCTATCAAAGCCTCCATGGCATCACCAATCATAGAGGTTCTATTGTGGTTTTTATTGCCTTCAAACTCCATGAGGGTCTCTAAACCCAGTTTTCTGCCAACCACATTCAAGGACTCCCTATTTACTATGCGTGATCGTATTTCGGTTAAAAAACCTTCGTCTTTAAAAGGATATTTTTTAAAGAGATACTCGCCCACTACCATGCCTAATACAGCATCTCCAAGAAACTCAAGTCTTTCATTGGATTCTCTGAAGCCCTTCATAAAACTTGACTTTGAGGCAGAGGTATGCCTGAATGCCAACCTATACAATAGGGGATTCCCCGGCTTTTCGCCAAGAATTTGTTTTACAGCACTTATAAACTCCTTGTTTTCACTAGAATTATTCCCTAACAAAAGACTGCCAATACCCATTAAAAACTACAACTTTCTGAATATCAATGTAGCATTATGTCCACCAAAACCAAAACAGTTGCTTAATACTACATCTACCTTTCTACTTTTTGCCACATTTGGTGTAAGGTCTATCTTCGGATCAATACTTTCGTCAATATCAAAAAGGTTAATAGTAGGCGGAATCATCTGGTTTTGTATGGCCAAAATTCCCGCTACAGATTCTACTGCTCCAGCACCACCTAAAAGGTGTCCTGTCATGGACTTTGTAGAACTAATTGACATTTTATATGTATGCTCTCCGAATAACTGCTCTATCGCTTTTATTTCTTGAGGATCTCCAAGTGGTGTAGATGTACCATGTGTATTGATATAATCTACTTCTTCTGGAGCAATGTTGGCATCTTCCAAAGCATCTTTCATAGAAAGGTAAGCTCCATAGCCTTCTGGGTGTGGTGCGGTAATATGGTAGGCGTCGGAAGAGAACCCTCCTCCTATTAGTTCACAATAGATTTTTGCTCCGCGGGCTTTGGCATGCTCATACTCTTCTAGTACCAAAGCTCCTCCTCCCTCTCCTAATACAAACCCATCTCGGTTTTTATCATAAGGGCGTGAAGCAGTTTTAGGGTCATCATTTCTTTCAGAAAGAGCCTTTAATGCGTTAAAACCACCAATTCCCGCCTGGGTATTGGTTGCTTCTGACCCGCCTGTAACGCAAGCTACAATACGACCTAGACGGATATAATTAAAAGCATCTATGATAGCGTTGTTTGCAGAAGAACAAGCCGAAACCGTTACATAATTTGGTCCACGGAAACCATTTCTTATAGAAATTTGTCCCGAAACCCCATCTGCTATCATTTTAGGTATAAAAAACGGGTTAAATCTTGGTGTTCCGTTGCCTTCAACAAAACTAATCATCTCTTCCTCAAAAGTCTTAAGACCTCCGATTCCAGAACCCCAAATAACCCCAACTTTATTCTTATTTACATTTTCATCTGTAAGCCCGGAATCTGCTATTGCTTGGTCTGCAATAACTACCCCAAACTGAGTGAATAAGTCCATTTTCCGAGCTTCTTGCCTAGGGATAAACTCCGTCACATCGAAGTTCTTCACCTCACATGCAAACTTTGTTTTGAAATTTGTGGCATCAAACCGTGTAATGAAATCACATCCACTTACACCGTTTGCTAGACCATTCCAATACTCTTCTACTGTGTTTCCGATGGGCGTTAATGCCCCTAAGCCTGTTACAACTACTCTCTTTAATGACATATTCTTTTTTAAAAATTAAAAAGTCCAATATTCAGATTTCAAAATGTACATACATTTCTCCAATAAGAATATTGAACTAATTAGAGCAAAAATTACTTCGAATTTTCTTCTAGATAACTAATAGCTTGCCCAACTGTTTGGATATTTTCAGCTTGATCATCTGGAATAGAAACGTTAAATTCTTTTTCGAATTCCATAATTAATTCTACTGTGTCTAGGGAATCCGCTCCCAAATCGTTTGTGAAAGAAGCTTCTGTAGTTACTTCAGCCTCGTCTACTCCAAGTTTCTCAACGATAATTTTCTTAACTTTTGATGCAATGTCAGACATTTGAAAAATGTATTTTGGTTAAAACGATACAAAGAAAAATAAATAACTTGAATCAACAAAATGATTAAGTGTTTTTCAAGCTTAAAGATAGGTTGCATATTTGTATTATCAAAATATTAATAAAAAGAAATAATGCAATTAAACCTCAATAAGTTACAAAATAACACTTCTGATAATTTCTTCTTGATGGCTGGTCCCTGTGCTATAGAAGGTAGGGATATAGCCCTTCAAATAGCAGAAAAAATAAATGGTATTTGTACAAAACTAGCTATACCTTACGTATTTAAAGGAAGTTACCGTAAAGCAAATCGCACCAAAGCCAATAGTTTCAAAGGTATTGGAGATGAAAAAGCCCTTAATATATTAAAGGAGGTATCTGATACATTTGGGGTACCTGTGGTGACAGATATTCACGAGTCAAAAGAAGCGGCTCTTGCTGCAGAATATGTTGATATTTTACAAATTCCCGCATTCCTTTGCCGCCAAACCGAGTTACTAGAAGCAGCGGCACAGACCGGTAAGGCAGTAAATATTAAGAAAGGTCAGTTTCTTTCGGGAGCCTCTATGGGTTTTGCGGTAGAAAAAATACAATCTATAAATCCGAATGCCCCAGTGCTACTTACAGACCGAGGAAATAGCTTTGGCTACTCTGACCTGGTGGTAGACTACCGCAATCTAGTAGAAATGGCTAAGTTTGATGTGCCGGTAATAATGGACTGCACCCACTCTCTGCAAAAACCCAACCAAACTTCTGGTGTAACCGGCGGAGACCCGAGTATGATATCTACTATTGCTAAGGCAGCTATAGCTGTAGGTGCGGATGGTCTGTTTATAGAAACACACCCAGACCCAAAAAATGCAAAATCAGATGGAGCAAATATGCTACACCTGGATTTACTAGAAAAACTTCTAACCGATTTGGTAAGAATTAGGGAGGCTGTTAAGTGAAAAGCTAAAAGTGAATAGTGAACAATTGGCCCTGCCTAATATAGATTGACAGAATTATTAAATCTTCGCAGAGTTCACATAAAAAATTAGGCCTCCAAAATTTACGTTTTGGAGGCCCTTCATTTTTTTTCTTAAACCCTTACCCTGCCTTTCTCCGCATCGGCAGAATTGCTTTGGCGGCTTTGCAGCGATTTCCCTTTATTAAATCTGTAAGAGAAGCCAATTGTAAATACTCTGCTATCCAGGTAACTCAGCCAATTGGCTTGGGAGTTTGCAATGTTACGAATATCTCCCCCGGGCTGATTAGTATAAAACATATCCGAAATGCTCAGTCGTATTGTTCCCATATCTTTCAGGATTTTATATGAGGCTCCTGCCCTCATTTGCCACACAGAAATGGTCAAAAACTGTCCCGAAAGAATACGGGTTTGGTAGTTTCCTCCTAACTCGGCATTGAGCTTCTTACTTATCTTAAATTGGTTGGTAGGCCCCACGTACCAATACCAGCGATTTTCTACTACAGGCTGGTCATATATTTTGGTATTGAAGTCAATATTCTTGGCTTCGGTATAGAGTTGTAATGTCCACCACTTTTTCAGGTTAAAGGTACCATTCACACTTACACCGTACACTGTCTGTTTCCCAAAATTACCCGGACGACTATAGTAAATGGTTCCTCGCTGCTCGTTGGTCTCGTTGATAAGGTCATTTACCAAACTATACTCCAAAGTGGTAGTTAAGAAATTTTTGAAGGTATGCGATAACTCTATGTTATACGAAAACGTGGGCTTCAGAAATGGATTCCCCCCGTAAAACGTGTACAAATCTATAGGATAAGTAAACGGATTTAAGCTTTGGTAATCCGGACGGTTTATTCTTCTACCAACCGACAGCCCTATTTGGTGGTTTTGCAGACTATCCGCTTTATAGAGCAGAAAAACGGTAGGGAAAAGATTGGTGTACTTAAAGTTGAAAGTAGAGTCGTTCAATTCCACATTCCCAAGCTGGTTACCAATAGCATTTGTATTTTCAAGCCTTAAACCCAACTGTACCGACAGCTTATTCCATGTATTGGCATAATTAATATGTGCTGCCGTTATTTTCTCACGGTATAAAAAACGGTTCGTAAATGTGTAGTTAGGCTTACTCACTCCATTCTCCACATCAAAAAACAGGGCGTTATTATCCGTATCCACATCACTGTATTTCGCTCCAAAGTCAAATTTCCCCAATGTTTTAGTAGGGTGCGTATAATCTACTTTATAGGATTGTATACGAATATCTGATGGTAAAGAAGAGTTTAATACACTAAATGCTACGGGGTTTCCATTCGGCAAAGAGGTTTTATTCTCAAGACTTTGGCTATGCACAGAGTTGTATGCCACATAATCGGCATTAGCTATAATTTCTTTACCCTTATTGTCCACTTTATAGCTATAGTTTAGGTTCACTCCGCCGTTCTTCCATTTCCGTTCAGAATCTGTGTACGAATGTATGAGATTCAAAGGCTCATTTGAACCATTAAGAACCTGGGCATTATTATCATTTGTACGGTTTTGTGGATTAATAAAACCCGATAGGCCCACACCAATAGTAGATTTGTCATTGATATAATAGTCTAGTCCTAGCCTTACATTCCTCCCCCCGTTATTCATTTTAATATAGGAGTTTTGGGTAAACCCTGAATTGTAAGTCCCTTGTGGTGTAAAATAATAGCGGTTAATAGTAAGGTCTTGGTAACTTTGGTTTTGGCTAATGCCCACATTACCAAAGAAATTAAATTTGTTTATCCTATAATTCAGGTTAAAACTATTGTTCGTTCGCCCATATCTTCCTTGACCATAGGCCAGGTTAACCCCACCATTAAGTCCCTTTATGGTATTTTTCTTCAGACGGATGTTAATAATTCCTGCATTTCCGGCCGCATCGTATTTTGCGGGCGGGTTGGTCATTAACTCTACCGAAAGCACACTGCCAGACGGCAGAGAACGTAAATAATTTACCAAATCTGCCGAAGAAAGGTATGTAGGCTTATCATCTATGAAAATCATCACGCTGGGTTTGCCTTTCATAGAAATATTACCGTTCACATCAACCAAAATTCCTGGTGCCTTTTCTAAGATTTCCAAAGCTGTGACACCCACATTGGTTGGGAGAGCCTCAGGGTCAATAATTACCCGATCAATGGTTCTCTGCACAAAAGGACGAGCAGCAGTGACTTTCACTTCCTGCATTTCTTTGGAAGAAATTTCCAAGGCAATGTCTGGTATATTTACATCCCATTTTTTTTCTGAAATTACAATTTCTTCACTCTTATATGCTGCGTATTGCAAATCCTTTACAGTTAAGAGGTAAGTTCCAGCAGAAAGGCCATCTACGCTAAAGTCTCCATTATCTTCCGGAACAATGACTTTAATAAGTTGCAGATCGGAAGACCGCAAAAGATTTACCATAGGTATATCCTGTTTTTGGAAACCTGAAAGTTTCCCTTTTATGCTTCCTGATTGGGCAAAGGTCATTTGCCAGCAGAAAAGTATTGCTAATAAAAATAGATTTTTCATAGGTTTATTGTGATACAGAGTTCCCTTTGTTTAACACAAATGAATATTTTAATGGATAAGGTTATATAGCCAGTTCCCGGTTTTGTATCCGGCTTTGAAGAGGGCAATGATGGATACCACAATAAGTAGTACCGCAAGAATTTTGAGGAAATTATTGTTCTTTTTCATGTAATAGCTTTTTCAGCTACAAAGATGCGGATTGCTTGCAGATTTTGTTTGTCAAAAACTGCTAATTTTTGAAGGTGGAAAACCGTATCGTTTCTTGAAGGACTTACTAAAAGAAAAGACATCCGAGAAACCGCAAGCAAAAGCCGTTTCAGATGCACTTTTGCCTTCTTTTATAAAAAAAAGAGCCTGCTCCAATCTTTTCTGCAAAATGTATTGATAAGGAGAAACTCCAAAGACACTCTTAAAAAGACGGAAGAAATGATAATCAGACATACCTGCCTCTTGTGCAATTCGGGCTACATTTACATCTTTTGTAAAATGGGCATCAATGAAACGCCTGCCCACCCAAAGACGCTTATACAAATCTCGTCGAGTTTGAACCTTTATACTCCGAACAGACTGCAACTGCCGATACATAGGAACCTGATCTTCTACCAAACGCTGGGCTAACGTATAAAACAAGCCATCATTAATATGCATACCTAGAAAGTCCGCATTCTTAATTTCCCTGTCAAGTATCTTCAAAATGTTCCCTAAAGATGTATTATGTGACTGGTATTGGTTGGTAAGGTAGTGATTTCGGTCAAAGAAAGAACCAAAATCTGCATCGGGGAAAGCCGTATCTGCTGAAATATGCGAAGCTATCACTTGTCCAATAACCGATGAATCAATGCTTACACAAATACCTTTTACATTGCTCTGATTTTCTACGTATACCTTCCCCTCTTTGTGGCCATTCATAAGCAAATAAAAACCTGTTTGTATAGCAAAATGCTCCTTTTCTATGGTATACCTTTCGATGCCATCAGACACATACTTAATAGCAAACCCAGTACTTTCAACAGGTTTATAAAACTGGTTAATAGAGGAAATACAAAGCAAATTTGCCCCGTGGTGAAACCGCAGAATATCCTGTCCAGAATCTAAATACCTTGGCAAATGCATTTATAAAGCCTTTATAATCCAAAGGTATTTCTGAAATAGTGAACTTGTTTTAGGAAAATGATGAACGGTTACATTGAGTTTTCTATGATTTATCTTACTTACAAGTCTTTAGCTGTAGTTAACTTCCGCGATTACAAATCCCACATTAAGTATTAGTTTTTGATTTTAAACCAAATAGAAAAAAAATGGAAATTCAATTAACATAAGACATGCAAGCATTCTTCACATAGCTATTGTGTTAAAAATCAATTTTTCTATGTCTTCTTTTCCTATTTATACTTATGTGGTTACAAAATAATCACTAAAGCAAACTTACACCAACTCTTTATGATTTTACCACAGAATCCACAATCTTCACATAGCAAGAATAGCATACCCTCTACAAAACAACAACTGGGGCAGCTTACACTACTTTAACCTACCACCTAGTCTTTCAACCTTAATCCTATTATAAGTGGATCATGGTCTGATGACCGAAAAACACTTTTATCATAATAATCCCGTATTTGATCTACGGTCTTGTTTTCTGTATTGTAGTCTAGGAGCATGGCTTCATCTGAGTTAATATGCCATTTTTTTGCACCTGTAACTTGGTCTTTAAGTGATGGTGTAGCTAAAGCATGATCAAGTGAGCCCCAAAAGCCATCGAAAACATAAGAATAAGATTTGGCAGGAAAGAGGTTCTTGTATTCATAGGCATCTAAGTAGGTCATGGGATCCTCCATTGCGTAAGCATTAAAATCACCTATAAGAAGGTAGTCAGGATCTTCTGACTGCGTAGGTTTTGTACCAAGCCATGCTATCAAGTCTTCGGCCTGATGCATTCTTACCTGATTGTTTCTTGCTTGGCCGTCACCTTTGTCCTCGTTTGCAGGACCTACACTTTGTACCCCTTTAGACTTAAAATGAACCGCCACCAAAGTAAACTCCTTGTTATCAGAAAGCTGCCTAAAAGTCTGTATCACTGGCTTTCGCCTTGTAGTATCAAATGACGCTTTCCCGTACCCATCCGGAATAGTAACTGGCAAACCTACGGCTGCCACTTTATTAGCGTCGTAGATAATAGCTGAAGTAATAGCGTCTGTAGCAGGATTTTGGGCTTCTACAGCTATAAAGTTCCTTTTGCCTCCGCTGGCTGCATTAAGGTCATTTACCAAACTTTTAATAGCACTATATTCTCCATAACCATCATTTTCTATCTCCATAAGAGCCAAAACATCGGCCTTAGAACCTAATATGACCGATAATGTTTTATCTTTCTGGCGAACCAATTCCTCTGGACTACTAGCACCACGAGAAGTAGGAAACCCTCCTCCCTGTCCGTCTCCATTGAAGTAATTAAGTACATTAAATGCTGCCACAGTAAGTGTTGTTTTCCTTGGCAGCTTAGGCACCTTACTTTCCCTCAAATTGGCCGCTTTAAAATAAATTTGCTTAGTGGGTTGTATACGGTAGGCATCAAAACGGTGATCTAGTATCCCTTCCACGCTTTTGGTATGGTCACCACCTCTCACAGCATGGTACATACTAAAAGGCCGCCCTTCCCTTCCGTACGGGATAACCGCTGGATTACGTACTCCACTGCCATCGTCAATAATAATCTTTCTTTGGTTAGCCTCCTCCAAATAAGATTTGTGAGCCTCTACATCGGGGCTATTAAACTGTGTGAACTGGTCTAAACGGCCATCTGTACCGTTTTGATTTCCTGGCCCATTTCCACTGAGTGTCAATTGGCCGAAACGGCCCAACTGGTACATTTCTGTTACATACAAAGGGCCCGAAATTGCAGCAACTTCCACAAGCATTCCTTCGTACTTTTCCCAACTACCAACCGGAAGCCGTACTTTAACAGGATTTGGTAACTTATTTTTCTCTGATAGTACGAAAACACTGCTGACCTCTTTTAGTTGTGTAAGTGAGCTTTCTTTGCTTTTCAATTCGGCCACTTCTCCTATAACTTGTACCACATCTCCTACATTGCCCTTAAAAACTAGAGCCGGATCATATACAAATATTCCTTCTGAGGTATTTTCATCTTCATCCGGAACTTGCTCTTGCACAAAAAAACCATTGAGTTTATCTTTCCCAATAAAAGTAGCCGTAACTATTCCGTTTATGGCTACTTTTTTGCCTACCATTGGAGATTCCGTTCCTGCTCCTTGTACTGCATGGATAGGAGTGACACCCATTTTGGTATCTTGGGCAAATAAACTTAAACTTGAAAATACTAAAAGAAAGAGAAAACGCATAAAGCTTTTTTTTGTTTCAAAGTTAAGTAAACGACATTAAATGCAAACTCCGGCAAGGGTATTATCTTTCTATAAACTACAACCTTGACATCAGTTTTTTAATTGCTTTTGGCTTCCATTCAGCAAAATCTCCCGCCAAAATATGTTTGCGAGCCTCCCCTACTAACCAAAGGTAAAAACGAAGATTATGAATACTAGCAATTTGTGCAGCAAGTAACTCTTGGCATTTAACCAAATGCTTAAGATAGGCTTTGGTATAAAACGTACTTACATAACCTCCCAAGGCTGGATCTATAGGGCTGAAATCGTCCTCCCACTTTTTATTCCTTATATTTATTATGCCTTCTGTGGTAAATAACATCCCATTACGGGCGTTACGGGTAGGCATTACACAGTCAAACATATCTATACCCAAAGCTATCCCCTCCAAAATATTTTCTGGTGTCCCTACACCCATGAGGTAACGGGGTTTGTTCTCCGGAAGAATTCCGTTTACCACCTCAATCATCCTATACATGTCTTCGGCAGGTTCACCTACAGACAATCCCCCAATAGCGTTCCCTTCTTGGTTTTGCGAAGCTATATACTCTGCACTCTGTATCCGCAATTCTTTAAAAACACTACCTTGTACGATAGGAAACAGACTCTGACTATACCCATATTTGGGTTCTGTGGCATCCATTCGGGCAATACACCTGCTGAGCCACCTGTGAGTAAGATGCATAGAGTTCTCAGCGTAAGAATAATCACAAGGATATGGTGGACATTCGTCAAAAGCCATAATGATGTCGCCCCCAATAATCCTTTGAATATCCATCACATATTCTGGAGTAAATAGATGCTTAGAACCATCTATATGCGAGTTAAAATAAACCCCTTCTTCAGTTATTTTTCTTATTTCTTTTAAGCTAAAAACCTGATAACCGCCTGAGTCCGTCAATATGGGCTTACTCCAGCCATTGAACTTATGTAGGCCACCTGCTTTTTCCAAAATATCTAGTCCCGGACGCAAATAAAGGTGGTAGGTATTCCCGAGGATAATCTGTGCCTCTATATCGTCTAGCAGCTCTCGCTGATGTACCCCTTTTACTGTACCTGCTGTCCCCACCGGCATAAAAATAGGGGTAAGTATATCTCCGTGATCTGTACTCAGTTTCCCTGCACGGGCTTTAGAGTTGGAGCAACTATGGTGTATTTCAAACTTCATGTTGCAAATTTCAGCCTAAGTTTTGGATAACCAAGAAAATATCACCATTTATGTCAGCTATAAAGTATGAATATTAAAAAATAGCTTACTACTTTTGTAATACTAATCTTATTAACCATTTGGAGTACATTATACCGTTCTTGTTTTTTGGGTCTATCGCAGTGCAGTTGGTGTATTTTCTGTTTGTATTTACGAGAGTTTCTTCGCACAAAAACAATAGTCCAGAAGACTTTCACCCCCCTGTAAGCATCATTATTGCTGCATCTAACGAGCTGGAAAATCTCAAAGAGCTTTTGCCAATTCTTGATGCACAAGATTATCCAAACTTTGAGATTCTAGTAGCAGACGATCGTTCTAATGACGGCACGTATGATTACCTATTAAACAACGAGGACAATATAAAACACCTTTCCTTTCTAAGGGTACTAGATTTACCAGACCACTACACCGCAAAAAAATATGCCGTGACCTTGGCCGTAAAAAAAGCTAAGCACGAGTGGTTACTATTTACAGATGCAGATTGCAGACCGGAATCAAACCAATGGATAAGAACCATGGTAGCCCAAGCAAATGAAAATACAGAAATTGTCTTAGGTTTCTCTAAATACAATTTCCTACCAGGAAAACTTAATGCCCTCATCAGGTATGAGACTTTCCAAACTGCATTACAATATTTTTCCTTTGCTTTGGCAAAAGCTCCTTTTATGGGAGTTGGACGTAACTTGATGTACAAAAAGAACCTTTTTTGGGAAAACAATGGTTTCTCTAGCCATAACCGTCTATTAAGTGGAGACGATGATCTTTTTGTTAACCAGGCTGCCAACAAAACCAATGTGGCAGTATGTACAGATGAGGACGCCTATACCAATTCTATACCGAAAGAAACCTGGAACGACTGGTTTATCCAAAAAAGACGTCATCTTTCTGTGGGCAAGGAATATAAGTTTAGAGATAGATTTAATATAGGCCTTTTGTGGGTTACTGGCATTCTTGTATGGTTGTTATTAATCCCTGCTTTTTTTGTATTACCTACTTGGTTCTTAGCCCCCGAATGGTCACGTATTCCTATAGAGTTCTTAGGCCAATACGGCTTAGCTCACTGGTATCATTATAACGACTGGATGCGTGTAATCACAGGAGTTTTTATTGCTTATATTCTTATAAAATGGCTGGTATTGTCTAAAGCAAATAAGGCTTTAGGTTCCACAATTACATCTTGGAAAATCCCTTATTACGATTTTCTATACACTGTTTATTTGGTTGTTTTTGGGATTATAACGCTCTTCTCGAATCCGCAAAAAATTAAGTGGAAGTAGTAAAACTCCTCTGGTAGAGCTGTTACAGCAAAACAAAACGCAGAGTAATATATTAATTATTGGCAATAAACTTATCCAAGAATCCCTAGATATATTTATACTAGGCTTAAACTAGTAGCAAGAGCCCATTTTGACTTCTGCTGCTTTGGTTTCACTATTACACTAATAATTCTCAGTGTTTAACTGAAAGCCAAGGAAAGCTTCCGGGTAAACTTCCCACTTATCTCGGTACCGTAAAATACATCACCAAAGACACAAACGAGAATACAATATTAGGTAACCAAACCGCCAAAATGGGATTCATACTACCTGCTTCTGCTATACCTTTAGAGAGGATATAGAAAATAATGTATAAAAACGCTAATACAAACCCAATAGCAATCTGTAAGCCCACTCCTCCACGAGCCTTCCGTGCGGACACAATGAGCCCCATAATAGCGAGTATAATTACTGCAAATGGTGTAGCAAACCGTTGATAGTACTCTATCTTGTACACCTCTACACCCTCAGCACCACGGCTGTTTATGAGTTCAATATAGTCCCTCAGCTCGGGAATGGTAAGAGTCTCTTGTCTGCTCTTGGAGTTGGAAAAATCGCTGGGAAACATACTTACCGCTGTATCTAAAGGCACCGTGTTTTCATACTGCAAAACATCCTTCATAATACCCAACTTACGTATTTGGTAGTCAAAGAGCTTCCATTTCTGTAAGGAATCATCATAGACCGCCCTACGAGCAGACAACTTCTCCACCAGTTTATTATCCTCTATTTTCTCCAAAGAAAAATCATAAGCTGTCTTGCTATTACTATCATAGCTGGAAAGGTATGCGTAAACATTTTTCCCTACTGCCATGTGTATGTCCCTATCCGAAAAGTAAAAATCTTTCTCTATATACTTATTCTGGAACTCAATACGTGGTTTGTTGGCTTTGGGTAATAGCCAGCCCACCATTACAAAAGAGTAAACCGCTACAATGGAAGCCCCAATTATATAAGGAAGCATTAACCTCCTAAAACTAGTACCACTAGCCAAAATAGCGATAATTTCTGTATGGGAAGCCAACTTAGCCGTAAAGAATACCGTAGAAATAAAAATCATCAGTGGGCTAATATAGTTGGCCCAATACAAAGCAAGATTTAGGAAATAATTGAAAATTATTTCCCGAGAGCTGGGTTTTGTACGGATAAAATCATCGTTTTTTTCGACAAAATCAATAGCCAAAATAACTAATATGATGATGAACACCGCAAAAACGTAGGTACTTAGAAACCTCCGGATTAGAAACCTGTCTATTTTTGTCATTTACGCCAAGAATAAACCACAAAATTAGGAATAATTACCCCACTTAAAAGAGTTTTACAATCCATTCTATCACTTTATTCTTTGTTGGAGTGTAAGGCGGCATCAGTTTTTCCAAAACACTAGGGATATGTTGGCGATATACAGCTCTTTCGTTAGAAAAAGCTTTAAAGCCCCAAACACCATGAGCTTTACCAATACCAGAATTATTATCTCCTCCAAAAGGCAGATAGGGCTGCAAGAAATGCATATCGTTATTATTTATACAAGTGCCGCCTGCTCGGGTATGGTCTAAGAAGTACTGGATATTTTTATCACTATTGCTGTAAATATACAGTGCCAAAGGTTTCTCATCGCCCTGTATATGCTGAACTACTTCATCCTTATCCTTATAGGCCAGTACAGGCAAAATCGGCCCAAATATTTCTTCCGTAAGTACCAGGCTATCCTTAGAAACCTCCGAAAGCACCGTTGGTTGTATTTTCTCACCATTTGATTTACCTCCATAAACCACCTTTGCTCCCTTTTCCAGTGCATCTTGCAGGTGATGTTCTAAACGGGCAGCATGTTTTTGGTTTATCAAACTACAGAATGAACCGCTTTCCAGAGCATCGTTCCCATAAAAGCCGGCCAGAACATTCCCCAACTCTTTCAAAAAAGCTTGCTCTTTACTTTCATGAACAAACACATAGTCCGGTGCAATACAAATCTGGCCACTATTCATAAACTTACCCCATGCCAAACGTCTGGCCACTTGGGCTATGGATGCTGTTTCATCAATGATTGTTGGCGATTTCCCGCCTAACTCCAATGTAACAGAAGCCAGATTTACTGCTGCAGCTTTCATAACACTCTTACCTACCTGAGGTGAGCCGGTAAAGAAAATATGATTAAAAGGTAACTTCAAAAGTTCTATAGCGGTATCGGCTTCACCCTCTATCACTATCACTTCATCATCAGTAAAAACGTGCTCTACAATCTTCCGCACCACACTATTGGTATGGGGAGTATATTCAGACGGCTTTATTACTACCGTATTACCCGCTGCCACTGCCGAGATAAGAGGCCCCAAGCTAAGATTAAGCGGAAAATTCCACGGCGAAATAATCAAACAAACGCCTTTAGATTCATACTTAATATAGGAAGAAGAACCCATAAAAGATAGTGGGGTATGCACAAACTCATCTGACATCCACTTACGAAGGTACTTCAGAGTGTGTTTAATCTCTGAGGTAACCGCAAATACCTCTGTTAGGTCTGTCTCTGCTTGGGGTTTCCTAAAATCGGCATACAGTGCATCTCTTATTTCTTGTCTAAAAGTAACAGCAACAGCTGCTTGCAGGGCAGAGAGTTTAGCCTTCCTTTCCCGATAAGTACTTTCTGCAACTTTGTATTGGTTGGCCTTTAACCTACCGAAAACCCCAGCGTAAGTATTCATACAAATTTATTTTATTTCAAAAACACCTCCTAAAATACACACTATCTATCACAAAAAAAAGCCTCTTCTGTCATACAACAAAAGAGGCTGTCTTGTCTTAACTTCTTTTCTATTAGAATCTTTCTATTCCACTGAAGAAGAATGCACTTTCAATTGCAGCGTTCTCGTCAGAATCTGAACCATGAACAGCGTTTTCTGCTTTAGATTTTGCATAGATACTTCTAACAGTTCCTGCTTCTGCTTCGGCTGGGTCGGTAGCTCCAATAAGTTTTCTGAAATCAGCAACTGCATTTTCTTTCTCAAGAATCATTGCCACTATTGGACCTTCAGACATCATATCTACTAGTTCACCGTAGAAAGGACGCTCAGAGTGTACCTCATAAAACTTACCAGCTTGAGCCGGAGTAAGATGAAGCTTCTTAAGGGCTACAATTCTAAATCCTCCCTCTTCAATAAGTTTAAGTATTCCACCTACGTGATTATCTGCCACCGCATGTGGCTTAACCATAGAATACGTTCTGTTACCTGCCATGTTTTTTGTTGTTATTAAAAATTTGTCGCAAAAGTAACATTTTAAATCAATTAGCGAAAAAAATGATTCCGATTTCTGTTTTAAAACACACTAAATCTTATTTTTTTTCAAATTATACTTTTCCAAGAATTCTAAAATCAATCTGTCGTACGCTTGAGCCCCAACGGACCATTTTTTTTCTAATATTACAGGGACTTGTTTGGCCGTAGAGTCTATAAAA
The DNA here is from genome assembly GCA_964489955.1 of uncultured Lacihabitans sp. Taxonomy (GTDB): domain Bacteria; phylum Bacteroidota; class Bacteroidia; order Cytophagales; family Spirosomataceae; genus Leadbetterella. The sequence goes on from CAZBAV010000020.1 coordinate 59,818, forward strand.
GCGGGGTCGCGGGGTATGTAGGTATCAAACACCAAATCACCGAAATTCTCCCGCATAAGTTTTAGAATATTCTGGGAAAGCGTATTTTCTTCTTCATGCAGTGTAAGCAAAATACCTTCTACGTAAAGAGAAGGCTTTAATCTTTTTTGGATAATCTTTAAGGTACCTAATATTAACTCAAGCCCTTCTATACCAAAAAACTCACATTGAAGCGGAATTATAATGGAGTCCGAAGCCATTAGGCTATTTACCGGTACAATTCCCAGAGAAGGCGGACAGTCTATGATAATAAAATCATAAAGCGGCTTTATTGGCTCCAGCTTCTCGGTAAGTTTATACTCCCTGTCCATGAAGTTTACCATTTCTATTTCTGCCCCTACCAAGTGAGGTGTAGAAGGAATAAGATCTAAGTTTGCAAACCCTGTTGGTATAATACAGTCTTGTATTGGGCTCAAACCTACCAAAACAGCATAAATACTACGATTATCATAATCACTCTTTAAGCCAAACGCTACAGTGCAACTAGCCTGGTGATCGGTATCAATGAGTAAGACTCTGTATCCCCTTGCGGCCAGACCAGCCGAAAAGTTTACCGCAGTAGTGGTTTTACCCACTCCTCCTTTTTGGTTAGAAATGGCTATTACTTTAGGAAGCATCATGTAAAGATTTACACACGAAATTACAAAAAAAACTTCAATCCTCTCGATGCCAGTCCGAAATACTTTCAGTGAGTGTTGTATATACAGAGACTAGGTCCTCATCATCCTGTAAAACCTCCAAATGTTTATTGATAGTACCCACATCATTGCGTACAGCCGGCCCGGTTTGCACATCCGCAGGGTGTCCGGCATCAAGCATTTTCTGGGTGGTTTCTATGATTAAAGGCTTCAGCATTTCAAAGTCCAAACTCTCAGACTCTAGTATTTCCTTCGATAACGCCCATAGATGATTAGCAAAATTAGCAGAAAAAACCGCACCTACATGGTACACTAACCTATCTGCCGACGAAACTTCCTCCACAGTACGGCTAAGCTTGTGGGCTACAGAAAGCAGTACCTTTTGGGTTGAACTGTTTGTAGCTTCTACACATATCGGAACCTCCGAAAACTCTATCCTTTTCCCTTTGCTAAATGTATAAAGCGGATAAAGAACACCAAAATTCATTTCTAAATTATTGTACTGAAAGTGGGGGCTTTGTAATGCGGATATCGGTTTAGCTCCGGAGGTGTGTACAAGAATAGAATTGTTGGGCAAAGTTAACTGAGAAGCAATATTAACAATGGCGTCATCAGAGACACAGAGGATAAACAAACTAGCACTGCTTCTGGAAAAATCTAAACTATTTACCGCTACAGCGGCATAAAGACTATCACTTAGTTCTACAGCATCCCTTATGTCACGGGAGTAGATTTCCTTGACCACAAATCCAGCTTTCTCCAAAGCTATGGCCAAATGCCAAGCTAGGTTTCCTGCTCCAATAATACTTATATCCATAATAAAGGCTGAGAACGTTATGGCCTAAAGCTAATCAATTATTTTCTAAATAAGCCAGAATTTTGCCTGTAGCACCTATATTTTCCTGTACATATTGGTGTGCATTATTCTTCACAAGTTCTTTTTCTATCCCCTCCAAAACTCCATCCAAAGTCTCTTTTATAGGAAAAGCCACACCCACCTGTATCAAATCTACTGCCTCCTGAAATTTATGGTATTTTTTATCTCCAAAAAACACAGGTACCCCAAAAACCGCCGCCTCCAAAATATTGTGTAAGCCTGATTTATAAGCACCACCTACCCAGGCATAATCTGCATATGCATACAGTTTTGACAGCAAGCCAATACTATCTACCAAAAGCACATGTGTACCTATCCCCCCGCCTATCTCTGAATAAAGCTCCGCTCCTAACTCATTTTTCCAAGTGTTAATTTGGTGCGGTTTTATTTCATGCGGAGCAATGATGAAACGCATCTCTTTGTTTTTGAGAACAAATGGCTTAAGCACTTCCAAGTCCTCTTGCCATGCACTACCAATTACCATGGTTGGATAATCCTGCACAAAATCTGCAATACCTTTTACCTCGGTATTGCCTTCCGCCGTAGCCAGAACTCTATCAAAACGGGTGTCCCCCACTATTTGGTATTGGGTATAATGGATAGAGTCCAATAAAGAACCAGAAACCGGGTTCTGCACAAAAAGAAAATCGAAGTTATTGAGA
>CAZBAV010000021.1:0-9308 GCA_964489955.1 uncultured Lacihabitans sp.
TACTTTACCTACAAGGTCGGCACCTACATCGGCAGCTTTTGTATAAATACCACCACCAACACGAGCAAAAAGAGCGATAGACTCAGCACCTAGAGAGAATCCTGTAAGAACTTCAATAGCTGTTTTCATTTCTACCGAAGTAAGACCTTGACCTTCTGCAAAGAATTGGTAAAGAATAATGAACAATCCACCGAATCCAAGAACGGCCAACCCGGCAACTCCCATACCCATAACGGCACCACCTGTAAATGATACCTTAAGGGCTTTTGCCAACGAGGTTTTAGCTGCTTGTGCAGTACGTACGTTGGCAAGTGTAGCCACCTTCATCCCGATATATCCTGCAAATGCTGAAAACGCAGCACCTAAAAGGAATGCAATGGCGATAGTCCAGTGAGAATGTAGAGGGTTTTCTGGAGTTCCCTCGCTGTTTCCTAAGAAACCTAAAATGATAGCTGTAGGAAAGGCGAACATGGCCAAAACTTTCCATTCAGCTTTAAGGAAGGCGATTGCACCGTCGGCAATATAGCCTGATAATCTCTTCATGTTTTCCTCTCCGGCGTCTTGTTTAGACACCCAGTTAAACTTCAGGGCTGTGTAAATCAAGCCCACAAGTCCAAAGAGAGGAACTAAGTAAACAATTGAATTCATACTCAATATAGTTAAATTTATCTTTTTAAAAAACGTGCAAATGTAGCCGATAATGACTTAAGTAAAAAGCAAATGGGGATTATTGTTTGTTATAATTGTATTTAAAAGAGATAGTTCTGTGTTTGGGCTAAAGTTGCTTTCTTTTATTCTGGCATTATTTCTACTCCTTGTACGCAAAAAAGGGCGGAAATGTTGCTTTCCGCCCTTTTCTGTTTAGATACAAATTTATTCAATTCCACCCATCCATTTCTTAATAGGATTAGAGAAAACTGCTAAGATTAAACCTGCTCCAATACTTATAAGGGCAACTTGTAGGAAAAGTGACGGCATTTGGTCTACATTATCTTTTGTGAAGTTTCCTGCAAATACTCCCGCAATTAGGTTTCCTAATGAAGCTGCTACAAACCACAGACCCATCATTTGGCTGTAGTATTTTCTTGGAGCGAGTTTGGTATATAAACTTAGACCCACAGGGCTCACACAAAGCTCTCCAAGAGTAAAGAAAAGATAAGTAAGTAATAACCAACCCACGCTAGCCATAGCACCATCTATCACAATTTTTGCCGCAGAATACATCACAAAGAACGCAATAGCCAAGTTAAATAAACCCAAGCCAAACTTTAATGGTGCAGAAGGATTCATTTTCTTTTTGCTTAAGAAAATCCACAAGGCAGCAAACATGGCCGAGAAAATAATGATAAAGAATGAATTGGCTGCCTGTAACCAAGATGCGGGCATTTCCCAGTTGAAAATATGCCTATCTGTATATCTGTCAGCAAAGAGGGTAAGTGTAGTGCTAGATTGCTCAAAGCCTGACCAAAAAACGGCTGCACCTATAAAGAATATAAACAATACTGCCACCCTTTTTCTTTCTGCTGTGGTAAGAGAGGTATCAAAAAAGCCGATATACGCAAAATAAAGCATCGTTAGTCCAGGTATTACGTATTGCATGGAGCTAGTAAACTCTAAGACACTTACAACATCAAAATAGATTATTGCAAAAATGGCTAAGAAAATAGCTAGTAAAACATATAGGAATGTAGGTGAACCTTTAGCTTTGGGTTCGTCCCCTACATGTGCTAATTCTTTTCCAGAAGAGCGGAAAACTACTAAGCCGAAAAACATGGCAAAAGCCGCTGCTCCAAATCCATAATGCCAGCCTACGTGTTCGCCAAGATAACCTACTATTAACATTCCCAGTAACGCACCGGTGTTTATTCCCATATAAAAAATAGAAAAAGCGGAGTCTCTCTTAGCCCCACCTTCGGGATATAAATCTCCAACTATACTACTAATATTGGCTTTTAATAAACCTGTTCCTATAGCTACTGCCGCCAAACCTGCGAAAAACAGGGTGTTTGGTCCGGGAATAGCTAATAATATGTGGCCAATCATAATCACAATTCCTCCCCACCAAATGGCCTTTTTCTGACCTATAAGGTTATCTGCTATCCATCCACCCGGTAAGGTAAGTATATATACAGCAGCTGCATAAAGACCCATAATGGCACCGGCCATATCTTCTGGAAGACCAAGGGCTCCATCCTGGACACCTCTCACCAAGTAAAGGAAAAGTATGGCTTTCATGCCATAAAAGCTGAAACGCTCGCCCATTTCAGTGAAAAATAGGACAAATAGCCCACGGGGATGTCCTAAGATAGTTTTTTCTTGCATACGTTAGGGTTTGGTTATGTTAACAGGTACAGTATGAAAACAAATAAACTTTAAAAATATGGAATTGCCAAATAATTAGTCTGGCAAAGGTTTAGATTGTATAAACAAAAAAGCCATCCAAACGGATGGCTTTTTTGTCTTAGCCCTTATAAAAGAGCCATTTTCCAAGTTCTTTCCATGATACTTTCTTGCCATACATGAGTATTCCTATTCGGTAAATTCTAGAAGCTAACCATGTAGTGAAAATAAAGCCGGCTATTAATAGGCCGATAGACAAGAGTATTTCCCAGGTAGGTACACCGAATGGTATACGTACCATCATAATAATGGGTGATGTAAGTGGAAACATAGATGTCCAAAATGCCAAACTGCTGTGCGGATCTTTTACCACAAACTGAGCTATAGCAAATGCCGCAATAATTGGTAGCATAATTGGCATCATAAATTGTTGGGTGTCTGCTTCGTTATCTACCGCAGAACCGATAGCCCCAAAAAGAGAGCTGTAAATCATGTAACCACCTATGAAGAACATAATGAAACAAACTATTATGGTTCCAATAGGTAAGGTATTTACAGAGTTAATGATATCTGCCATAACACCAGTTTCTTGCATGGCAGCGGTAAGCTCTTTACTGTCCACACCACCAATTTGCTGACTCATTTCTTGCCCGCTAAGCTTGGATCCAAAGAAAGCTGTTCCAGCTGTGGTTAAGGCAAAAGTTAGTACTATCCACAAACCAAATTGAGTAAGACCCACTAAGGCTACACCGATGATTTTGCCTAACATAAGCTCAAAAGGTTTTACAGAAGATATGAGAACCTCTACAATACGGCTGGTTTTCTCTTCGTTTACGCTACGCATAACTTGCGAACCATAAATCATAACCGTAAAGTATATAAGGAAACCTGCAACACCACCAATGATAGAAGCAGCCGTGGCAGAACTTTTCTTTTCGTCACCATCTTTTAGGCTAATGGTTTGTGCGGATATTTTTACTTTGGCACTTTTTAATATATTTTGGTCAATGCCAGCCTGAGACAAATTAATGCTCTCTATTTCTTTTTCAATTGTGTTTTCTATTTTAGACTGGAGGTCCATAGAAACGCCTTTCTCGCTATAAATGGAAACGCCTTTTGGATTTGTAAATATATCTTGAGGTATAAAAACCAAGGCGTCGGCATCGCCAATATTTTTCTTTAGACTGTCTAAGTTCCCGTTTTTAAAATTGAAAACGAAGCTAGATGTACTCTCAAATTTTCCTTTAAAACTGCCATTTTGGTCAACAATGTCTACAGTTTTTTGGCCTGCAGATGACATTCCCGCCCAGATAATTCCGGCATATAGGAGTGTCATTAAAAGTGGACCAAGGATGGTCATCACAATAAATGATTTTTTCCGAACCCGCGTGAGGTATTCTCTTTGTATAATTAAGAATATGTTTTTCATAGTTTGGTTTTTAGTTTGAGCTTCCTACAGATTTAATAAATACATCGTTCATAGATGCCACATCTTCCTTGAAGGATAGGATTTGCACTTTGTCTAGTAGTTCTCTCAGGATTTCATTGGCACCAAAGCCATCACTAGCTTGTAAAATAGCAGAAACGGAGCCATCTACGTTGGCCTGACTGCTTATAAAACTGTAGGTTTGGCCAGTTCTATCTAATGTACCTTTAAAATCTAATGACAATGTGTTGGGTTTGAACTGTTGCTTAATATCCAGTTTTTTGCCTTCTAGAACTTTCTTAGATTTGTTAATAAGGGCAATATAGTCGCATAGCTCTTCTACAGACTCCATTCTGTGTGTAGAGAAGATAATTGTAGAGCCCTTTTCTTTCAATTCAAGGATTTCGTCTTTAATAAGGTTAGCATTTATGGGGTCAAAACCAGAGAAAGGCTCATCTAAGATGATAAGCTTTGGTTGATGCATCACAGTAGCCACAAACTGTATTTTCTGTTGCATACCCTTGCTTAGGTCTTCAATGTTTTTATCCCACCAAGTTTTTATTTCAAATTTTTCAAACCATTCTTTAAGCTTATCCATAGCTTGGTCTTTGCTTAGACCTTTTAGTCTGGCAAGATATAGGAGCTGCTCTCCCACCTTCATTTTTTTATAAAGGCCCCTTTCTTCAGGCAAATAGCCTATTTGGTAAATGTGGCTCAAATTTAAGGGCTGGCCGTCAAAAATGACTTGGCCTTCGTCTGGGCCCGTAATTTGATTAATAATACGTATCAAAGATGTTTTTCCAGCACCATTTGGTCCTAGTAAGCCGTAAATAACACCTTTTGGTACAGATAGGCTCACATCGTCCAAAGCCCGATGGTTAGAGTAGTTCTTTACAACATTTTTGACTTCGAGAATGTTTTGAGTCATATAATATTATTTTTTACAAATGTAATACATATTGTTTTTTGTTTGGGAACTAAGGGCTGAAAGGACATTGAAATGTATGAAAAGTAAAAATCTTATTTGAAGAAATTTGGAAGTACCTCTTCCTACCATTTATTATTGTACAATCTAAAACATCTGGACGTTGAATTTCATAGTAAAATTAAGGACAACCTTAAGAGAAAAAGCTAAAAGTTGGCTTGTTTCTTTGTTTGGGGAAGCGAAAGTAACACAAGCCCAAGTATTTTATTATGAGAAAAAAGAAGTACTTAATTCTTACTTGTTTGGGCATTTAGATACTTCAGGAACGTATTATTCACTCATACGCAAAATATATAAGTTTGTATACTGGGCGTTGGTAATTTCGCTTGGGTTTTATTTACAGTTAAAGACCAACTTTCTCTGGCTAAGTGGCGGTATGCCAAGTATAGAGGATTTGCAGAACCCCAAAATGAACCAATCTTCGTCTATTTTATCATCAGATGGGGAGGAGTTAGGTAAGTTCTTTGCTGAAAACCGTACGCCGGTGGATAGTTCTGATATATCAGTGTGGCTTTTTAAGGCTCTGGTAGCTACAGAGGATAAGCGTTTTAATCAACATTCAGGTATAGACCTTCGGCGTATGGCAAGTGTGGCTGTAGGTATTTTAACACGTGATACAGACCGAGGTGGGGGAAGTACAATTTCGCAGCAATTGGCCAAAAACCTCTACAGCATCCGTAAAAAGGAGATGAGAGGCATTCTGTATCATATTCCACTTTTAGGCACTTTGGTATATAAAGCTAAGGAGTGGGTTACCGCAATTCAATTAGAGAAACGTTTTACCAAGGGAGAGATCCTAACGATGTACCTAAATACAGTAGATTACGGTAATAATGCCTATGGAATAAAAACGGCGGCACGTACTTATTTTAATAAGAAACCAATAGATTTAGACGTGTCGGAGTCGGCTGTTTTGGTAGGACTACAAAAGGCAACTACTTACTATAATCCTATACGTAATCCTAAGAATTCGAAGGCACGACGTAACACGGTTCTCAACCGTTTGGTAGCTAGCGGAGACTTGGACGCAAAAGTGGTAGAAGAGCTGTCCAAAGTGGATATTAAGTTAGATGTAAATAAGGAAGATGTGAACGATGGTATGGGCAACTATTTTAAAGCAGCCTTGGCCAAGCAAATACAGGAGTGGGCTGATGCCAATGATTTGGATGTGGATATTTACAGAGATGGTCTGAGAATCCATACTACAATAGATTCCCGTATGCAAGCTTATGGAGAATCGGCAATGGAACAGCACATGCGAATGCTTCAGAAAGAGTTTGATGGACAGTGGAAGGATCAAAACCCCTGGCAATATGAGAATGGTAAGGAGATTCCTGATTTTATAGAGAATGTGGCCAAAAGGGACAGATATTACCAAACTTTGGCTGCAAAATATGATAATAACAAAGACTCTATAGATAAATACATGAATCTGCCGGTACCTATGACTTTGTTTAGTTGGAATGGGCCCATAAAACGTACTATGAGTCATATGGATTCACTAAGTTATTACAAACGGTTTTTACAAGCTGGAATGATGGCCTACGATCCTTTTTCTGGTTTTATAAAAGCATGGGTAGGAGGGATAGATTTCAATCACTTTAAATATGACCACGTAAAACAAGGTAAACGCCAGCCGGGATCGGTCTTTAAACCTGTCGTATACACGGCGGCTGTTGATGGAATTCTGGACCTTGGACCTTGTGATACGAGACAAGATAAAGAAGTGATCTATAAATGGGTAGAAAACGGACAGAATAAAGAATGGAAGCCCCGGAATGCTAACGGTACGTATTCTGGGTCTAATCTTACTTTAAGGTCTGCTCTGGCTCGGTCTGTAAACTCTGTAGCTGTGCAGCTTACCAATGAAGTAAGGCCAAAGAATGTAATAGAGTACGCAAAAAAGATGGGGATTAATTCACCATTGGAAGGGGTGGCTTCTTTGGGTTTAGGAACGTCAGATGTATCACTTTATGAAATGGTAGGTGCGTATGGGGTATTTTTAACAGAAGGAGCTTATAGAGAGCCAATATTGATTTATAAAATTGAAGATAGTAAAGGCCGTGTCCTGGCAGAGTTTACGCCAAAGAGCCACCAGGCTATCAGGCCGGAGTCTGCGTTTTTGATGCAATACATGCTTCGTGGTAATGTGGAGGAGTCGGGTGGCACGGGTCAGAGGTTATTTAATTATGGTGCTCTGTTTCGCAATGGAGGGCAAGTGGCAGGTAAAACAGGAACAACTTCTAACCACTCAGATGCTTGGTATGTCGGTTTTACTAAAGATTTGGTTTGTGGTGTTTGGGTTGGAGGAGATGAGCGTAGCATACACTTTAAAAGTAGTATGGGAGAAGGTAGCAAAGCTGCTTTGCCTATCTTTGGTTTATTTATGGATAAGGTGTACTCAGATAAAGGATTGGGCTATGTAGCAAGTCCTTTTCCTAAACCATCTACTAAGATTGAAAAAAACTATGTGGGATGCTTTTCTTATGGAGAGGAAACGATGGAGCTGGATAGTTTAAGTGTAGACCAAATAGACTCTATCCAAGCATATAAAGACCGGTTTATTAATGATAGCACTATAAATCTAAGAAAGATAGACCGGATGTTACCACGAAAAAAGGGAGACTCCTTAAAGATTGAACTATAGTTTTTTGTAAGGATTGTGAGAGGAGTTGCTAAGTGGATAATAAAAGCGTAGTTTTGCGGAAAAATTTTTAAGTATGGCTCTAAGGGCAGGGATTGTTGGACTTCCGAATGTAGGGAAATCAACTTTGTTTAATGCGGTTTCAACCAGTGCTAAAGCACAGGCTTCTAATTATAGGTTTTGTACTATTGACCCCAATGTGGGTCTTGTAGATGTGCCAGACGAAAGGTTAAACCAATTGGAAGAGATTGTAAAACCTAATAAAGTGGTGCCTACCCAAATAGAGATAGTAGATATAGCCGGCTTGGTTAAAGGAGCTAGTAGAGGAGAAGGCTTGGGAAATAAGTTTCTTGGAAATATCCGTGAGGTAGATGCCATCATACATGTGGTAAGGTGTTTTGAGGATGAAAATGTACTTCGTGAAGAAGGTGAAATTAACCCTATTTCGGATAAGGAGATTATAGATACGGAGTTGCAACTTAAAGATTTGGATTCGGTAGATAAGAAAATCCAAAAAATACAAAAGCAAGCCCGTGTAGGAGGAGATGCCCAAGCTAAGTATGAATTGGAAATCTTAGAAAACGTTAAGAGCTGGTTAGAGCAAGGGAAAAACGTGAGACAGTTGGGTTTAAGTAAAGAACAAATGGTGGCAATAGCAGATTTGTTTCTTCTTACTGTGAAACCTACTCTTTATGTGGCCAATGTAGATGAAGCTTCTATGTTAACGGGTAACCGTTTTTCAGAGATTTTACAAAAAGTGGCTGACGAAGAAGGTGCTCAAATGATTGTACTTAATAACAATATTGAGGCACAGATTTCTGAAATGGAAGATCCAGATGACAAGGCGATGTTCTTTGAGGAATATAAGATGGAAGAACCCGGTTTGAATAAGTTAATCCGTTCTGCATATAAGTTGCTTAACCTAAATACCTATTTTACTGCAGGTGTGCAAGAAGTACGGGCATGGACTATAGAGAAAGGCTGGAAAGCACCACAAGCGGCTGGAGTTATACATACAGATTTTGAAAGAGGCTTTATAAAAGCAGAGGTTATAGCTTTTGATGATAGAATAAAGTATGGGACAGAAGCAGCTTGTAGAGAAGCAGGTAAACTACGTATAGAAGGAAAAGAATATGTAGTTAGTGATGGTGACGTAATGCATTTTAGATTTAATGTGTAGTCGTTAGATATAATAAAAGAAAAAGGCCAGATTTAGAAACCTGGCCTTTTTCTTTGCTCAATTTTAAGAAAATTGGAGGTATTCAACTCCGTAGGAGTTTTACACATTTCACCGCTGAGCATAGTTTAGGGTGTACAAAACGCGTTTTTACGTATCTAACTCCGTAGGAGTTTTACAAAGTTCACTCCTGAACGTAGTTCGTAGTGTACCAGCCGCAATTCCACGTGCCTAAATCCTAGAAGTTTAACAAACCTCACTCCTGAACGCAGTTCGGAGTGTTTAACCACAGTTTGGAGTATTAAGCCAGTTTTATTTTCAAATTCTCCAACATATCTTTTGTCATAGAAGGTACATCGTATTTGTACTCTAAACCCCAGTCTTTTTTAGCTACAGAATCATCAATACTAGCTGGCCAGCTCTCTGCTATCTCTTGTCGGAAATCGGGTTCATACGTTGTTTCAAAAGACGGAATCTCTTCCTTAATAGCATTGGTGAGTTCTTTTGGTGTAAAAGACATCCCCCCTAGGTTGTAAGAGGTTCTCACACTAAGCTGCTGAGAAGGAGCTTGCATAAGTTTAATGGTGGCATTAATGGCATCCTCCATATACAACATGGGCATAGCAGTATTCTCTGCAATAAAACTGATATACTCGCCTTCTTCTATGGCTTTGTAATATATTTCTACTGCATAATCTGTAGTGCCACCGCCTGCCGGAGTTTTCCAGGAGATTAG
>CAZBAV010000021.1:9318-10223 GCA_964489955.1 uncultured Lacihabitans sp.
TATTCGCACCATTTTTCGCCCGAAAGTTTAGTGATACCATATACTGTAGACGGGTTTAAAAGGACTTCTTGTCCAACATTTTCTTTGGGGATTCCTCTTCCAAAGACTGCAATACTACTTGGCCAAAAAATTTGGTTTATGATTTTGTCTTTTGCCAGTTCACATAAAAACAAAAGTGGGTCTATATTTAGTCGCCAGGCAAGTGCTGGATTTTTCTCCGAAGTTCCAGATAGTAAAGAAGCTAAGTGGTAAACAATTTTTATGTTATGTTTATCTATTATAGTTCTGAATCCATGGAAATCCATAACATCTAGTTTTTCAAAGTGTCCTGCAGGGTTTACACCTTGTATATCTCTCACGTCGGAGGCTACAATATTATCTTTACCATATATTTCTGATAATCTTGTGCTTAATTCAGTGCCAATTTGGCCAAGCGACCCCGTAATTAGGATCTTACCTGTAAAAGTTTCCATTTTATAGTTTGAAGAAGTGGGAGTAAGTTTCCTTACTCCTGATTGTTTATGTTGTCTTAGATTACTCCTAGCTCTTTCCCCACTTTCTCGAAGGCGTTTATAGCTTTGTCTAGGTGTTCCCGTGTATGTGCTGCCGATAGTTGTACTCGGATCCTGGCTTTACCTTTGGGTACTACAGGATAGAAGAACCCAATTACATATATACCTTCATTCATAAGTTTTTCGGCCATTTGTTGTGATAGTTTGGCATCGTACAACATGACAGGGACTATTGCAGCATCACCTTCTGGTATATCAAAACCTTTGGCTTGCATCTGGGTTCTGAAATAGGATGCATTAGCCATTACTTTGTCTCTTAGGGTAGTGTCTTTGCTTATTAGGTCTAATACTTTTGATGCTGCACCCACTATACCCGGTGCCAAAGAGTTTGAG
>CAZBAV010000021.1:10233-61143 GCA_964489955.1 uncultured Lacihabitans sp.
AAGTAAGGGCGAGATCTTTGGCGTAGCATATCTATAATCTCTTTTTTGCCAGAAGTGAAGCCTCCCAAGGCACCGCCGAGGGCTTTTCCTAGCGTAGAAGTAATGATATCTACACGGCCCATGACTTCGTTGGCCTCATGTGTGCCACGGCCTGTTTTTCCAATAAAACCCGTTGCATGGGAGTCATCCACCATTACCAGAGCATTGTATTTATCCGCAAGGTCACACACGCCTTTGAGGTCAGCTACAATGCCGTCCATAGAAAATACCCCATCGGTAACAATGATTTTGAAGCGGTGACCTTTTTCTGTAGCTGCAATTAGCTGGGCTTCCAGGTCCGCCATATTGTTATTTTTGTACCTATAGCGAGCCGCTTTGCAAAGTCTTACTCCATCTATTATGGAAGCATGATTTAATTCATCTGAAATAATTGCGTCTTGCTCGGTAAAAAGAGGCTCAAAAACACCCCCGTTTGCATCAAAACAAGCTGCATATAATATAGTATCTTCTAAGCCAAGGAAATCCGATATCTTTTCTTCCAAGGCTTTGTGGATATCTTGAGTACCACAGATGAACCTTACCGAAGACATTCCATATCCGTGTGTATCCATTGCTTCCTGAGATGCCTTAACAACCTGCGGGTCGTTGGATAATCCCAGGTAGTTATTTGCACAGAAATTTAGTAACTTTTTGCCATTAGCCTCAATTTCGACATTTTGTGGAGAGGTAATTATACGTTCAGTTTTATAAAGTCCATCATTCTCTATTTCTGTAAGAGTATCCTGTAAGTTTTGTAAAAATGAAGTGCTTAACATACGATATCAGTTTTTTTAACAAAGATACATATCGGTGAATAAGATTTATATTTTTCGGAAATATACTGCTCTTTTTAATACGAGAAGACTATATCTTAGTGAAATCTTAAAATGTTAACAACTAACGGTTTTTGTGCCGAAAAGAGGGTTTGGGTTTATTTTTATGGATACTTTTCTCAGAGGATTGAGGTGTTTGTATAAGATGTTGTAATAGGGGATTTGTGGAAAATAATTGTTGGTTATTTGTGTTTTTTTTAAACAATAAGTTTGCAGAACAAATGAAATGGGATAGATTTGGGCTGTATTAAAATTTCATTAATTTTTTTTTCTTCTAATCTTTATCAAATAATATGAGAAAAATTGTACTCTTTAGTTTTCTCTTGTTATCGGTCAACCTCTTGTTTGGCCAGAATAGCAGAGTTACTGGAAAGGTGACCTCGTCGGAAGACGGTAGTCCCTTAGTTGGTGTTTCAGTTGTTTTGAAAGGAACAACGTCAGGAACCCACACAGATGTTAATGGAGAATATTCAATTTCAGTACCTTCTTCTGGTACATTGGTGTATTCTTTTATTGGGTTTACAGAAAAAAGTGTGGTTGTGGGGAACCAAACTATTATTAACTTGGTGATGGACGTTTCTGGTCTAAACCTTGATGAGATTATAGTAGCCGGAGCCTATGGTACGCAACAAAGTGCTAGGTCAGCTTCCTTTAACACGCAGGTTATTAATAGTCAGCAGCTTAATACTATTAGGCAGACAGATTTTAACAGTGCCCTTGCTGGTAAAGTGGCTGGTATACAAGTTAGAAGCCAATCTGCGGGTGCCTTAGGTCGTAATTCAGAAGTACGTTTAAGAGGTATTTCTGGATTAGGGGCTGGTGGTCCTGGTGCTCTGTATGTTGTTGATGGTACCATTCTACCAAATATCGATGATATTAACAATGATGATATTGAAACAATATCAATTCTACAAGGTCCTGCAGCAGCTGCACAGTTTGGGCCTCAAGCTTCGCAAGGGGCTATTGTTATTACCATGAAAAAAGCAACTAGAACTCCTGGTTTCGGTGTAGTACTTAACTTGGGTGTACAGTTTGAAAACCCTTACATCATGCCTAATTATCAAAACTCTTATGCAGGGGGTTCTGGCCCAATGACAAGGTATAACTGGAAAGAGGGTGATCCTGTAGAGTGGAAAGCTTTGGATGGTAAGTACTATCATGATACGAATGATGATGCTAGCTGGGGCCCACGTATGGTTGGGCAAGAGTATATTCCGTGGTATGCATGGTATGGCGGACATAGTAGGTCTTATCAAACAGCCTCTTTAACTCCGCAACCTAACAATGCAAAGGAATTCTTCGAAACAGGGGTGGTAGCTAATAACAGTATCACTATAAACCATGCTGCGGATAAGATGATGTTTAAATTAACTTATGGAAATAAGTACATCAATGGTATGATACCAAACTCTTCTATAAAGCAAAATACCATCAATCTTAATGCTACGTATGACATATCTAAGAAATTGGAGTTGTCAACTAACATTAATTATTCAAACGCTGTGCTAAGTGGGCAAATTAATGATGGTTATTCTAATCAATCTACTGGTGCATTTAACCAATGGTTCCACAGAGATTTGGATATGGGAATAATGGAAGAATTAAGAGGTTTACGTACGCCAGAAGGAATTTATGCCAGCTGGAATAAAGCCAACCCTACGGCTTATGACCCTAGCAACCCTAAAGGTTTTTATGGAGCAAATTACTGGTATAATCCGTACACGTATTATGATTTGATTGATCTTACGAACAATAGAGACAGATGGTTCGGAGATTTGTCACTTACTTACAAAGTAACGAAGGATTTAAAACTTAGAGGAACTTTTAGGAAGCAGCAAAATACTACTTGGTATGAAGAGAAGTACCGTAGTGAGCTAAATGAAAGTGCGAACCAAACTACTGGTAATGATGCAAGAAACTTTGGTTACTACTCTACAGGTACTACTTATAGTAACAGACAAAACATAGAGCTTATGGCTCTATATAATAAAAAAATCGGAGATTTTTCTGTAGATGGATTTATTGGAGCTGATTTCTTCAAGTGGACTTCTAAAAGCAATTCAGGTAATACTAACCAAGGTCTAAATGTTCCTAACCTGTTTACACTTGCTAACTCTGTAAACCAAGCAGCACAGGCTAATGGTAGAACAAATGAAGCTTATAATGCGATTTTTGGTAAAGTTAATGTTGGATACAAAGATTTCTTATTTGTAAACGCAACGTTACGTAATGACTGGTTCTCTACCTTACCTTCAGAAAATAACAGTGTACTCTCTAAGTCATTCGGAGCTTCATTTATCTTTACTGAATTTACTAAAGAGAGTCTTCCATGGTTAAGCTTAGGAAAAATTAGGGGTTCATGGGGAGAGATTCCTCAAGCCTTGGGTTCCGGAACTACTTTTGGAGCATATAGATATCCGGGTATGGCTTATGGTGTAGGTCAATTTAAGTGGGGGAGCAATTTCTTGATGGGAACTCCAGATCAAGTAGTTGATCCTAATATCAAGGGATCTGTTACATCACAGAAGGAATTGGGTCTAGATCTAGAGTTTGAAAGAGGTAAGTATGGTGTTAGCTTTACTTATTGGGATGGTTCAGAAGTAGGTTTCCCTTATGCGTTAACAGTAAATGGTGCTAGTGGCTTTAGTTCCTTGCTTACTAATATTGGTAAAATAACCAAGAAAGGTATTGAAATTACACTAAAGGCTAGGATTTTGGATATGCCAAATTTGAGATGGAATGCTACATTTAACTATGCAGATCTAATCGAAAATGATGTTGTAGAGCTTAGCAAGGAATACGAGATCACTCAAACAAATGCTTTAGCAGGTATGTGGGGAACCAACATTCCGTATCAGCTTAATACTGCCGGGATGAGATGGGGGCAATTATTTGGAAATGGTATCAAGAGAATTAATGGACAGCCAGTTCTTAATAATGACGGAACCTATGCCATGGAAGGAAACCAATACTTTGGTAGTGTTTTACCTAGATATACTGGTGGACTTCAGAACTCATTCACTGTAATGAAGAATTTCCATGTTAATGTAAACTTCGATTACCAATTTGGAGGGAAATTTACTTCTCTTTCACAAATGTGGGGATCATATAGTGGTCTTACAGCTAGAACAGCTACAATCAATGACTTAGGAAATCCTATTCGTGATGCTGTTGCTGACGGTGGCGGTATACATGTTCATGGTGTTAATGCAGAAGGGCAGCCAGTTGATTATTATGTAGAAGCACAAACTTATTATCAGAGCCTTTATAATAATTATACTATAGATGAATTTATCGGAGATCTTACTTTTATTAAACTTCGTGAGTTATCTGTAGGCTATTCATTGCCAGTAGCTAAGTTAGGTTTGTCGAAATATTTTAATAACGCTACTGTTTCTGTAGTTACAAGAAATCCATTCCTTGTGTACGCAAAATCTAAAGATTTCGACCCATCGGAGATTAGTGCTACTTATGGAGAAACTGGGCAGTTGCCAGGTACGAGAAGTATAGGTGTTAATCTTAGAATTGGTTTCTAATAATTTAAAAGATTTTTAATTATGAAAAAAATACGTTTTTATATACTAGCGTCATTATTTGCTGGAGGGATATCTTCTTGTGATAGTCTTTCGGACTTTGGTGATACTAATGTTAGACCAGACGCTACTACAACTCCGTTGGTTGGTGCGTTAATGACAAATGTTCAGGCAGGAATAGGTGGATATGCATTTATGACTACACCAGGTTATTTCTGTCAATATTTTTCGGAAACGCAATACTCTACTGCTTCGTTGTATGCGATTCCTCAAGCAGACTTTACAGGTAACTACAGTGGAGCTCTTTATGATTTGCAGAATATTATCAACATGGATCAAAGCAAGAATATGTCAGCTATTGCAAAGATTTTGCAACAGTATATATATTGGACTGTAACCGATAGGTGGGGTGATGTTCCATATAGTGAAGCATTACAAGGAGCTGCTTTTGCGAGACCAAAGTATGATAGTCAAGAGGATATCTACAAAGGAATGATTCAAGCTCTTAAGGAAGCAAATGCGATGTTTGATAATAGTAGTGTGGTTACAGGAGATATCATTTTTGCTGGAGACGTAAATAGCTGGAAAAGAACAGCAAATACACTGCGTTTATTAATGGCACTGCAACTTTCAAATAGGTATCCTGATGCTGGTGGTTATGCTGCAACAGAATTTGCTGCTGCTTTAAGTGATCCTGCCGGAGTAATTTCTGATAATGATCAAAATATGTCATTAGCTTATCCAGGAGGTAATTTTCCTTCTCCGTGGTGGGGACTTTATAATGGACGTAAAGATGTGGCAGAAAGTAACACTATGACTGCACTGATGGCAAGCTTGAACGATGGAAGACAAAATGCATTTGGTGGAGCGACAGAAGAGCAAGGAGTAGAAGCAACAAGCGAAACTTCAAATATTGGAGCTCCTTATGGAGTTGCTAGAGCTACTGCTGAGGCATTTACTTCGGCAAATCCAAAATGGGCAAGAGTGTTAAGAGGTGATTTAAGAGGTGCTGCAAGCACACTTAATGTTATTTCTGCCGCTCAGGTTTATCTTGCAAGGGCAGAAGCAGCAAATTTAGGGTGGACTACTGAAAACCTAAATAACGTCTATAGAAGAGGAATTGAGTTGTCTTTCGAACAATGGAAGCTGGCGGCACCTGCAGCAAATTATTTTGGACAGGCAACGGTGGCTCTTGGTGCAGTAGGTAGTGCAGATAACAAAAAGAATATTGCTATACAAAGATACGTGGCAGCTTATCCAGATGGTTTACAAGGCTGGAACATTTGGAGAAAAACAGGGTTTCCTGTGTTGGTTCCTGCAGTGGATGCTACTAATGCGTCTAAGCAAATTCCACTGAGATACATTTATGCACCGGGTGAATATACATCTAATAAAGCTAGTGTAGAAGCCGCTGTTGCAAAAGTGAGTGGGTATAATCAAGACTCAAAAGTGTGGTGGCAATAAATTTAACTGAATTAATAAAAAGACAATGAATAAATATATTAAACTTTTATTATTGGTACCGTTCTTTTTCAGTTCGTGTATTAAAGATGAGTACCTACATGGTATGAAGGAATTGAAGGACCAAGGAGAAACTTTCCTTGTGGTTAGTGGAGGTGCAGAAAAAGAATTGTTCTTTGACGCTTTCACTAATGTAAGAAAAATCCCTTTGTTTGACATCCATAGAAATGTTCCTAATGCAGGAGTGTTAAATTCTTCTACTACCATTAAGTTAAAGGAAGCTCCTGAGCTTTTAGAGGCTTATAATGAAGAGCATGAGACTGATTACGAATGGCTTCCGAGTAGTATTTTTACATTTGATAATGTACCAGGGGTTACTTTTTCTGGAGATGAAATAACAATTACATATTCTGCTGGAGAGTTTGGTAAGCAAATTGCCGTAAATCTAGATGGTAACAAATGGGATTTAGCTCATAAGTATGGTAGAGCTTACCGTATTGTTGATGCAGGTAGTGCAAAGATTTCAGATGGTTATGGTCAGATGATGACTTTTGTTAGTGCTAAGAATGCGTATGATGGTGTTTTCCGTTATCAGACTTCAGCAAATACTGCATTATTGCCAGATAGAGACGTAGAGGCACAACTTTTAACAATAAGCCCTACAAAAGTGAAGTTGTACCCTGGCTTATTAGCTTACTATGGTAATGAAGTTTATTATACTATAGATCCTGTTACAAATATGGTGACTGTAGAGTGCCCTAGTTTAGGTGTACAAGAACCTCAAGATACCAGAAGTAACTGGAATCCAGAAACAAAAGTAATGACTGTATTTTGGAAGCAAGGAAATGGCGGTAGAACGTTTGAAGAAACTCTCACCTTCATAAAACCAAGATAAGTAAGTACTTGGAATGTATTTATGTAATAATTGCTACTTAGAAATAAGTAGCACTTATTTTTTGTGCAAGTTTTTCGTTTGGTCTAGTTGATTTAAGCTTTGTATTAGATATTTTCAGTAAATGAAATGCTATGGATTTGAAGCAAAACACGCCTGTTGTACTATGTTTTGTAGGGATATTACGTAACATTTGATGCTAACATAATCCGGCTTAATAGGTATATTCATTCTTTTCAGGCGATGTGCTGAAGGTAAAAACTCAAATCCTTACGCCTTTGGATTGGTATCTATATAGTAACATAGGAATTTATATTTAAAGTAAATTATTAACGAAACTACATAAAAAAGGACTTTGGTGCCACCAAAGTCCTTTTAGATAGTAATTTAAGTTTTGCTTAGAAATTAACTCTGGCTCCTATCATGAATGTGGCTTTTCTAGAGTTGTATCCGTATACTTCTGTGTAGTCTACATTAAAAATGTTCTGTCCAGAGAAGTTTAATTTTACATTTTCAGTCACTTTATAATTGGCTTGCACATTTATTAGTGTGAACGCATCTAGGAATTTAGCTTCCGTGGCGTACGTGCTAGAATTGTAGAAAGTGTCATTTCTTTTGGATAGAGACTGTGACTGTACACCCACGTTAAGTTTATTATTAAAGCTATAGCCAGCCCTAAGGTTTATGGTGTGGTTAGGTCTCCTTAAAAAAGAACGTATTTCATCTCCTTTGTTTACTAAATCATCCGAGATTTCACCATTCAGGAAAGTATAGTTAAAACCTGTAGTTAGTTTACCCCATTGTTTGTTACCTTCTATTTCAACTCCTTTATTGGTAGTTTTCTTGTCCAGGTTATTGTATTTTCCCCATGGTGCAGCAGAAATACTTTCAAAAATAATCATGTCATTATATTGTCTGCCAAAAGCTACTATTCTAAAGAAATCACTAGTATTCTCTCCGAATACCTGCAAACCGGCCTCGTATGTTTTTGCTTGCTCTGGTTTTAGATCCAAATTGCCGTAAGGAGAGTACAGTTGATAAAGTGCCGGATTTCTAAAACTAGAACCATAGGATGCAAATACCTTAAATTGTTGATCAAAAGTATAGTAAGGATTCAGGTTGAAAGTCATGGTGTTTCCATATTCCGAATGGAAGTTTGCTCTTGAACCAACCTCAAAACCAAAGCCATTTTGGAAATTAGAATTTAGTGTTGCATATACACTTGTATTATTGATCTTTGCTAGATTAGAGGAGATTGCATCATAATCTGTACGGCCAAAAGAGCTTACTTCATATCCGGAATAATCCATGTTTTGGTTTTGGAAGTTTGCTCCAACCAACAATTTCACTTGCTCTGTAAGGGATAGGTTAGAATACAATTCAAAGAAATTAGACTTTGAATCATATTGATTAAATGTGAAATTACTCCAAGCTGTAGGTGCCACGTCAGTAGAGTCGTTGGTAAATGTTCTGTTAATTGAACTTCCCAAATAGTTAAACGTAATTTGCCCTTTGTTAAGTTTATACAAAAGTCCTGCCCCGTACATGGTGTTGTTTGACTTGAAGGTATAGTCTTTATCATCTGTAAAAGCCGCCTCATCTAAATCTGTCTTATACTTTTGGTAGCGGAAGAGAGCATTTGCAGAAAGTTTATCAGTAATTTGTTGGTTAACTTTTGCATTTAAGCCCAGGTCATTGTATCCATCTTTCTCAAAAGATGTGCCTTTAGCTGATGAGAATCCTTTGGAGTTTATAGAACTTACACCTACTGTATATTGTGTTTTATTATACGTACCAGAAACAGAGGCATCCGCATTTATAGTACCAAAACTTCCTCCCATTAAACCAGCTGTTACTGCTGCTTTTTTTGTTGAACTGCTTTTAGTAATGATGTTTATTACTCCAGCAATGGCATCTGAGCCATAAATGGTAGACTGACCATCTTTAAGAATTTCTATACGCTCTATGTTTTGTATAGAAATTAAGTTAATGTCAAACGTACTACCTATACCCGAGGGCTCATAAACAGGAATTCCATCTAATAGAATAAGAGTTTGGCCAAATCCGGCACCACGTGTAGCTATACTTTGCACACTTCCATAAGGTTGGCCTTTTCCTACCACAAGTAATCCTGTTTGGGCTTGCAATATTTGGCTTAGAGTTTGTCCTTCATTGGCTCTAAGAACAGAGTCTGTAAGAATAGTTACTGTTTTACCAGTTTGGGTTTGCTTTTGGGCATAGCGGTTAGCCGTAATTTGTACGTCATCTAACAAGATAGAATTTTGTGCAAATGTAGAGATACTTGTCATACACAAAGCCATGGCAATGGTTTTTGATAATGTTTTGAACATTTTTGGAAAAGAAAGAATGAAAAAATCACAAACGCTCTATTGGTTCTATCCTCCGTAGAAAACCGATAAAGAATAATTTCGGGGCAGGTTTCCTGGCTTGTTCTCTTTTTCTTGGACCTTCCCGCTTAAAGAAGCAGTGGTAATGTAGAAGAAAAATATTGAAAACTTACAGTTGCGGGGACAGCCCGTGACTCAAACACGATTCCCTATTATCTTAATTTTGGACATTTCCAAGATTAAGCACCCAAAAACTGCTGCAAAGATAGGTGAGTATTGATACTTTGTACAAGTAATTGTTTTTTTTTGTCGCTTCACTAATTCGTACTCATAAGTTCCGTATAGCTTTTCAATATTTTTCTATACCTTCTTTGCCGCATTTTCTCTATGTTTAAGATAGGGAAAATGTAATCAGTAATAGAACATCCTGCAAGGGTAGATTTTAAAGAGTCTTTTTTTTAGAATTAGTTCAGGGATGCATTGTGCAAAATTTTAGCAAGATGATTATTGGCAATTATTCTAGCAGGTATGAGAGGGACGGATACAACCAACGTACATATAAATGGGGCAAAATCATAAAAGCCGCTTCTCAGCGGCTTTTATATTATAAAATGTAATTGAAATGTGCTTTGAAACTCTACTATCACTTCACTTTATACTCAACTATTTTACTTGCAGGTACGCCATCCTTACTTATTCCTTGGATATCAATGATGTAGTTGCCTTCAATATCTGAAGTGAAAAAGACGATTTCCTCTTCGGATGCAGTATTATAGTTGGGAGTCCAATAGTGTAGTGTTCTTAAGTCAGGTTTTCTAGAATTAGGGACTTCGTATTTCGGACTATAAAATGTACGGTTATATTGAGGTCCTTCATAATAAAGAAGAGTTGTAGCAGGGCTAAGTTTGAAATCTTTTAAATCACCATCATAGGTGAAAAATTGTAATATACCTTGATATTGTACGTCTCCCAAAGAAAAAAGGGACTGTACCACCTCAAACCTTTTTATACGTAATGCACTATAGTCAATAAGCTCAGATGGGTTGTCTAACGGAACGCCATCAAGTAAAATCAAAGGAGGGTTTTCAAAGAAATTTTGAAATTGCTTGTTAAAAATTTGGAAAACAGAAGTATTGTCTTTTCTCCTAACCCTAACTTCCTTAACAAACTCCTTAAGGACGTCATTAAGAGTTGGGAATCTGGTGTAAGCGTCTAATTCATATTGTACATCAGGAGTTCCATAAAAGGATAGAGAGTCTGTACGAGATGGAACGGAAAAGAGGTTCTGAGTACTAGCCCAATAATTATTTTGTAATTGGGTATTAATAGAATAAGTATTTACTAACTCAATATCTGCTGATTTTGTCTCAAGTTGAAAAGAGCTTTTCGCTAGATTTTCGGGAATGAGCTCTACATTAGCCGGATGGTTTGAGGCAAGTTTGGTTGCTATCTGTACATTTCCAAATAGATTTTTTACATAAAATAATGCTTCACCGTTTTCATTAGTTGTAGAAGCAAAAACTTGGGCTGATTTTCCAGGAATACTTAATAGAACGTTTTCATTTTGGATTGGTTTATTACTTTCCTTGCTTGTGAACCTCAATTTTATGTGATGGTACCTTTGCTCTGCTTCTGAAGCCTCTTTAATTTCTCTCCAAGCTTGGGTAAGAAGCAGGTTTTCAAGATCTTTTTCTTTTACGTTTCCGTCAAGAAAATACCAGGATGGATTCTCAATATTACCCAAGATATTCTTTTTTAGTAACAGTTCAGAAATGATATTGTTTTGCGGTAGTCCACTTAAATCATCTAGTTTTCGTACAGCAACTGATAAAGTACTCTTTGTTTCTGCCTCTTCTAAAAAACTACTAATGTTTAGAGAAACTTTAGACCTTTTTTCATATGTATTTTTTAAGTTTTTAGTCTCGATTTTTAAGGTATTTTTTGAAGAACTAAAAAGAACTCGCTCCGCTACAGGGACATTATTTTCTTTGAAAAGAGTTAAAACTGAAGTCCCACTTTGTAAGTCAGATTTTGGTAAATTGGCCTCAATTTGGTTTTCGGATGTGATTTTTGATAAGATACGTTTTATGGAGCCTGTTTTGTCTAAATAGGTCAAATAAAGACCAGATAATGAGAGGTCTTTCGTGGCTTTAACGTTTACTTTGTAATAATCTCCTGAAGAAATTGCTGACAAGTTGTAGCCAAATTGAGATATGTTTGGCATAGCACATTCTGCTACAACCTTACCATTGACTACTGCAGTAATTGAATACGAGTCCTTCATGTTTGGCGTAAAGCTAAAACTGCCTAAGCCTAAATGGTTAGATTCAGACTTGATTTCAGAACCGTCACGAAGGTTAATCAACTTCAACGTGTGCTTCGTACCGTATCCGTCACTATCAACAAGTTTAAAGCCTAATCTAGTTGGAATTTGGTTTATGAGGTTTCCTCCTTCAGGAAATACTTGTAGGTCTGACGTTGGCTTTTTAAGGGATCCTCGTTCTGCCTGTATGGTAGGATTATAAATACTTATGGTTTTGGAAAAGTGCGTATTTTGACTTTTGGTTTCAAGTGTATATGCCACAAAATTGTATACACCATTAAGGATATGCGATGGAATAGCAATGGAGCCAGAGCCATTTCCTTCATTTTGTACCTTAGTTTTTAAAATAGCATTACCCTCTTTGTTTATAATTTCAATATATATTGTGCTACTTTCTTTGGTTGGAATAGAGGTTTTAGTATCAACAGTGTAGATTTTGAACCAAACTATTTCTCCAGCTAGGTAGCTATCTTTGTCTGTATGTACATATATGGTTTCATTATTAGCATGAACCACTGTAGCATACATAATAAAAAAAGTGAGTAATGTGAAGCAGCTCTTTTTAATTGTTAGCATAATTATATCTTTATTTAAGGCCAAAAGCTTGGTTTCTCCAATGTGCCACGTTCTCTACAGTCAGCACAAAACGTGTTAGTATACCTATATACCGGAATATCGATCTCTACTAAAGGTTCTGGTTGAACAACAATCCTTTGCTCATCTTGATACAAGGGTATAAATTTAGGATTGTTAGCAAAGAAAAAAGGACCTTCGGCCAACGGTGTCCATAGAAGTTGGCATTCTGAGTAAGCGGGATTCTCAACTGTCCAGTTATTTGTTCCAAACTCAGTAGAATTGATGAAAATACGAGAACTTAATTTAGAACCAGCTTCCACATAGCCAATTACTATCTCACTTGGATTCTTTACATTTTTAATATTACCGGAGACTTCAACAGGTAACGTACCGAAAATATCTCCAACATTCTCCGAATTTTTCTTAATGGTACTCCAGTAATTAAAGCCCTCTGCGGTAACTGTGTATAACTTAACTAGCACTGAATACTCAAGACCTAGCTTTTCTGAAAGGTTGGGGATATGTATTAGCCTGTACGATAGGCCGTCTGTAGAGCCTTGGTTCTCTTTCGTATACAGGTTTATAGTACCCGAGTTTTCCGTTCTGAAACATTCATGGATAAACTCATTGCTGTTTCTTGTTCTCATCCTTCCATTGTCCGAAATAAGTGAGCTTACCCATGGAGTGCGGAATTTCCAAGTTTCTTCGTAGTCAAATTTTATATATTCAGAATCATTATTACTACTATTTACAAAGATACCTACACCCGAATCATCGCGTACCCAATCTGCGGAAAAAGATGGGCTAGGTAAGACAGGAACAAATTCCGATAAATATTCATTACTCCCAATAAATATCCGTAGTCTATATTTTTTTGCTATATCTAAAGGAAGGTGCGTTATTTTATAATTTCCATCTCTAAGAGACTCCGAACTCTGGGAGATTATTTCGCTTTCTGACTCAATCTGAAGTTTTGCTGAGTTTTCATAATTAGGGGCGGTGCCTTGTGTTAGGCTTGGAACACTATATGATAAGCGATACTCCGAAATGCCACTTGCGTTTATGAAACCTTCTACTACCAAGGCCTCACCAGCTTGTTTTCCGCCAAAATTCGGCACATAGGTTTCACGACAACTAAATACAAAAACAGCTATTATAAACAAAAAAATATATCTCATTTTACTTAGAACTTAAAATTATAAGTTTTACAAGGAATTGATATGGTGAAAAATGGAAAGTTCATTTTCATGTAGGAAATAAGCAGAGATTTGGTTTCTACTCCGGTACAGCTGCCTTGGTCTGCTTGTACAAACATCCTTTCATTATTAGGATGAGCTACACCTAATAGAAAAAGTGAATATTGCGAAGTAATTGTCAGCATAATTATCTCTTTTACTTAAGGCCAAAAGTTTGGTTTCTGGACAGTGCCACGTTCTCTACAATCACCACAAAACGTATTACTGTATCTATATACCGGGGTACTTGATAGGATGCCACCGAATTCGTCATAAACGATATGCATATCTTGATATAAAGGTATTAGTTGCGGTCTGGTTGCAAATAAAGAGGGGCCTCCCGGTACCGTCACAAAAAAAAGTTCACATTCTGAGTAAGCTTGGTTTTCAACTTTCCAGGCATTTGTTCCAAAATCTAGAGAATTGATAAAAATACGAGAACTTAATTTCGAGCCAGCTTCCACATAGCCAATTACTTTCTCACTTGGATTTTTTACATTAGAGATATTACCAGAGATTTCAACTGGTAAGGTGCCGAAAATATCTCCAACATTCTCCGAGTTTTTCTTTATGGTACTCCAGTAGTTAAATCCTGCTGCAGTAATGGTATGTAATTTCACTAAGACTGAGTATTCAAGGCCTAGTTTTTCTGATAGGTTAGGAATATGTATTAGCCTATATGAAAGGCTATCTGTAATACCTTGGTTCTCTTTTGTATAAAGATTGATGGCACCTGAATATTCAGTTCTGTAGCATTCATGAATATATTCATTAGGAGTTCTTGTCCTCAATAGTCCTTTGTCCGAAATAAGTGAACTTACCCATGGTGTACGGAACCTCCAACTTTCTTCATAGTCAAATTTTATATATTCTGAATCATTCTTGCTACTATTTACAAATATATCTACTCCCGAATCATTCCTAATCCAATCTGCAGAAAAAGATGGGCTAGATAAGGCAGGAACAAATTCAGATAAATATTCATTACTCCCAATAAGTATCCGCAGTCTATATTTTTTTGCTATATCTAACGGAAGGTGCGTTATTTTATAATTTCCGACTCCAAGTGACTCAGAACTCTGGGAAACTACTCCGTTTTCTGATTCGATCTGAAGTTTTGCAGAATTTTCATAATTAGGTTCTGTACCTTGTGTTAAGTTTGGAACACTATATGATAAACGATACTCTGAGGTGCCATTTGTGTTTATAAAACCTTCTACTACCAAGACCTCTCCAGCTTGTTTCCCACCAAAATTTGGTATATAGGCCTCTCGGCAACTAAATACAAAAATGGCTATCAGAAGTACTAGTGTATGTTTCATTTTACTTAGAACTTGAAATTATAAGTTATGAAAGGAATTGGGGTGCCAAAAATGGATAGTTTATAGCCATTTATTTTACCATTTTCACTTAGGAAATAAATAGAGAATGGGTTTTTCCTACCGGTAAGGTTGTACACTCCAATAGACCAAGAACTATGTGCCAGTTTTTTTACTTTATGATTCCCCTCGATATTCGCCGACAGATCCAATCTAAAGAAATCAGGAGCCCGGAATTCATTTCTATTAGTATATAACATTCTCTCAGAACCTTCGTAGGTGTAAAGACCTACAGGAATAGTAATTGGGCGTCCGGTACTATACGCTCCGGTGGTAGAGAAAAAGAAACGATGGGATACTCTGTAATTAAATACCGCATTGAATGTGTGCGGGCGGTCAAAGTTTCCAGAGAAATACTGACCACCGTTTATCATTTCAGATGCTTGCGTGCCGGTAGTTCTTTGCTGTATTCTGGCATACGTGTAACTTAACCAACCACTTAACCTACCTGTATTTTTTTTCAATTGCATCTCCGTACCGTACGCTCTTGCTTGTGTACCAATAACATCAGTTTCAATTGCCTCATTCATTAGAAGTTTAGCTCCGCTTTTATAATCCAGGTAGTTTTTAATTCGCTTATAGTAGGCTTCTACAGAAAACTCATAATTTCTGTCCTTCTCTGTAAAATAATAGCCTGCTGAGATTTGGTCAGAGAATTGTGGCTTTATATAAGAATCGCTTAGTTTCCAAGAGTCCGTAGGCGTGATGGCCGTGGTATTAGAAAGCATGTGTATATACTGTCTAAGGGAGTTATAACTAAGCTTTAAGGAACTGTTGGACTTTAATAAATATCTTAATCCCAATCTTAGTTCTGGTCCTGCATAGGTTTTAATTAAGTCTCCTTTCTCAAATTGTTCTTTGTTGGTTATAGTAGTTGGAGATTTTGATACTCCGTCTAGATAGTTGTTCACTACTTTAGGGCCAACAAAATTATACAGGGAGAAGCGAACACCAAGATCCAAGGCAAGTTTATCATGTACTTTAAAGTAGTCACTAAAATAGACAGAACTTTCATAGGCTTGTTCTCTTTCCAGCGACCTTTTTACAACCAAAGACTCTATGTTCTGCGGTGAAATTTCACCGGGTAAAAGTCTATACCTGTTTATTTGTAGCCCGTAGTTAAGGTCATGTTTTTGGGATATTTTATGTGTAAAGTCGGTTTTGATAAAATCTTGGCCAAGATTGTACCTGAAACGATAGTCATTAAGAGGATTCTTAACCTCACTAAGATTAAAACGGTAGTTATCTGTACCAATAGTTGTTTCAATTACTATCCTGTCATATTTAGTATTTCTCCATCTAATATTACCGTTTCTGTTTCCATAGCCATAATGGATTTCGTCTTTTGCCTCATTGTTAAGCTGGAAAAAATCACTGCTAAAATACCCGGTAAGGGATATGTCATTATATTCATTAAGACGGTGATTCAATAAAAATTGTCCATCATAGAAATTGGCGGTGCTGTTGTTTAGGGTTTTATCGGGAATCATACCCAAAAGCCAGTCTGAATAAGTACTTCTCCCCGCTATCAAGAATGTAGTTTTTTTACCTATTGGCCCTTCTAGAAGAAGTCTACCCGTAGCCAAACCAATACCACCAGAGCCCGAAAGCTTAGAGTTCGTTCCTTTTTTTGGTGTTACCTCAAGCACAGATGCAGCTCTTCCACCGTATTTGGCAGGAATACTGCTCTTATATAATTCTATTTTCTCTACTGCGTCTGGGTTAAAAGTGGAAAATAAGCCAAAAAGATGCGATGGGTTATAAATGGTGGCTCCATTGTAAATAATTAGGTTTTGGTCGGGAGCTCCACCTCTAACACTAAAGCCACTTGCTGCTTCACCCGCACTTTGGACTCCGGGGATACTTAGAGCTGCTCTTAGGATATCAGCTTCTCCCAGAAGTGAAGGCATCATTTTTATGGTCTTAATATCAAGTTTTTGTACGCCCATCTCGGTACGTGTTACAGCATCTGCCCGTTCCGAAATAACTGTGAACTCGCTTAGTTCAAATGCTTGGGTGTTGAGATCCACATTCATTTGCCCACTATTATAGAATAAAATCTGCCGGCGGGTTTCCTGCAATCCCAAACCAGAAAATACTAAAACTAACCTTTCTGAATTTGTAGAAATGTTGTATGCTCCAAGGTGATTTGTGGGTGTGGATGTATTTGAGCCAAGGATTGTAACAGTGACATTCTGTAGAGGGACACCCGTCTCAGCGTGTCTGACAATACCTGAGATACTCTTTTTTTCATTAGTTGATGTAGCTTTCTCTCCAAATGTAAAAAGTTGATTTTCTATTGAAATAAGAGAAGGACGAGATTCAATAATTTGCGAGGAATCACTTTGGACAGATTGGGAAATTTCTATTTTGTTTTTTGTTATATAGATAGCTTTATTTTTCCCAAAAAAGAAATATAAGTTTTGAGGTAATAATGACCTTTCTAGTAATTGCTGAATAGTTACATCTACTACGTCTACACTTATTTTTATAGCGGCGGTACTTTCTTGGTCGTAATAGAAAAAGAAATCCGATTGCGATTCAATTTTATCAATAAAATCTCCAAGGGAGGCTTCTTTAACAGAAAGAGTAAATTTTTTGGATTGGGCAAAAACATTATTAGAGAAAAACACCAACCCAAAGATTCCCAAAACCAAAAACAACGAAATTCTAGAGATTTTAGTCATTTGATATTACATAGTTTAGAGCTTCTGTTATTGCATTTTCAGGATTGTCTCTGAAATTAAGTCCGTTGCTTTTAACATGTTTAGCTGTATTTTTTCTTATTTTACTGAGGGCGAGTACGTTTTTTGCTTTTGTAGAAGAAGTGTATGAGTCCATTGTAGGACTTTTGAAAAAGTACTTGACGCTATGACTGTACTCTCTTATGGCTTTTCTCCCTGTAATAACATCCATTGCTACTTTACTGTGCTTAGAAAGAGCGTAATATCCCTCTTTTTCAAATATAAGTTTATAGACTCCTTTGGGTAAACCGCTTCTTATATATTTGAATTTGTGCGGACCAATACTAAAGTCAGAGATAAAGTCGGAAGTGACTTCAGTATACATATTTGTATTGGGATTCCTCACAATTAGTACATCTCTCTGGATGTTTAGAAACAAAAAAACACTATCGTAGTAAACTCCATCAAAATTTATTGTACCTAATGTAGGTGATAGGATATCAAGATAGTACGGTGTTGTTTTTCCTACTTTAGGAGTGGGGTTATATACTTTTCCATCATACAATGAAATTGCTTGTCCATTAACTACAAAAGAGGAGAGAGCTGAAAGTATAAGTGCTGTATAGAGGGTTGAAAAGATTTTCTTTTTGTTCATTCAAATTTAAGGTTAGGAAGGCACCCTTTATAAAATCTCTTTCTAAAGGGTGCTTATTTTGTTAATCTTAAAGCTAATATGTATGAGGCAATTCCACATTTACTTTCTCATGCCAAGGCAGACCATGCTGGTTTAATAAATCCATAAATGGATCTGGATTCATCTCCTCTACATTGTAAACACCGGGTTTTTGCCAATCTGAGTTTGTTAGCATTAACATGGCTCCAATCATAGCCGGTACACCTGTAGTATAAGATACTGCTTGTGATTTTACTTCTTTGTATGCCTCTGAGTGGCTACAGTTGTTCCAGATGTAATAGGTTTTATCCTGCCCATCTTTTATTCCTTTGATTTGGCAACCGATAGAAGTTTCGCCTACATAATTTTCACCCAAAGACTCAGGTGCAGGTAATACGGCTTTCAGGAACTCCAGTGGAACTATATCTTGTCCCTGGAACTTGATAGGTGCTATGCTGGTCATACCAACATTTTCAAGTACCTGGAGGTGTGTAATGTATTGTTGGCCGAAAGTCATCCAGAATCTGGCTCTTTTCAGTGTAGGGAAATTCTTAACCAAAGATTCTAATTCTTCGTGGTATAGTACATAGCTTTCTCTTTCACCAATATTTGGATAGTCAATTGGTTTATGAATACTCATGGCAGGAATTTCTACCCATTCTCCATTCTCCCAGTATCTGCCCGGTTGAGTAATCTCTCTAATGTTAATTTCCGGGTTAAAGTTAGTAGCAAAAGCCTTTCCGTGGTCGCCGGCGTTACAATCTACAATATCCAGATAGTGCATTTCATCAAAATGATGTTTTGCCGCATAGGCCGTCATAGCTTGGGTTACTCCAGGGTCAAAACCACAACCTAAAAGAGCCATTAGGCCTGCCTCTTTAAAACGATCCTGGTAAGCCCATTGCCAGCTGTATTCAAACTTGGCTACGTCCTTAGGTTCATAGTTTGCGGTGTCAAGGTAGTTAACTCCGGTTTCAAGACAAGCATCCATGATGGTCAGATCTTGGTAAGGAAGTGCTACGTTTATTACCATCTTTGGGCCATAGGACTTAATCAAAGCCACTAGTTCAGGGACGTTGTCGGCATCTACCTGAGCAGTTTGGATTTCAACTCCGTGCATCTCTTTAATATCGGCTGCAATCCTGTCACATTTAGATTTGGTGCGGGATGCAAGCATGATTTCGCTAAAAACATTGGAGTTTATAGCACATTTGTGAGCCACTACTGTGCCTACTCCGCCGGCACCGATGATTAGAACTTTTGACATCTTGAGATAAATCGTTTCTTTTATGAACAGCAAAAATATACATTTTCTTCGATTTTAAGCGTAGAATACCGATGTAAAAAAGTGTTGAGATGAGAGGTAGAATAGTTTTTTAACCAACTGAATAGGTTTTGATGTATCATTTGGAGGCTTTTTACGTTTTATAGGAGCCATTAATCACATTATTTTTTTATAACATAGTGACACTATGTTGGCAATACTTAAATTTGCACTCCATTTTTTTTGCTTTAAATGAGGTTTGTCCTAACTATTAGCTTTCTTGTTTGTTTTTTGGGTTCTCAAGCCCAATATAAAAATGCTGTAAAAACGAATCTTACGGGTTTGGGATTGCAACTATACTCTCTTCAGTATGAAAGGATGCTAAGTGAAAACTTGTCTTTCAATAACACTTTTTTTTATAGGCCTAAAGTAGATATCCCCTTTGGTACAGCTATTGATAACTTGGCTAAAGATAAGGGTGTAGGTTTGACAGGTCTGAAATTTGACCACATTTTTATGGATGAGGCAAAAATGGGCGTAAAAGGCTGGTCCCCTGAGTTTCGCTGGTATTTTGGGAAAAAGAATAACCGCCCTTTTGTAGGTCTTTTTGGTATGTTTGAGAAGTTTGATATGCAAGTTCCTGCCGAACTACTAGTTAAGAAGTCTATTGATGACCAGAATGATTTATACTTAGACGTAAAAATACCGATAAACTTTACCTTCGAGACTCTTTCTGGAGGCTTGCTTATTGGATGGCAATTCAATTGGAATCGAATTGGTTTAGATTTTGTGTTGGTTGGTCCACACTTTGGCAAGTCTACAAACTTTTTTGCCCAAGGTAAAAACGAAGCTATAGTTGGTTTAAAGGAGCATGAGAAGGAGTTTTTGCTTGAAAATGTCAAAGAGCGTTTTGGGCTACAAGACAAGTATTTTAGTATGGATATTACTGATACAAGTGCAGAAATTAGGTCGGTAAAACCCGTTCCATATTTTGGCATACGGGCAGTTGGCCTAAATCTTTCCTATAGGTTCTAAATAAGACTCTTAAGCCTAAAGTTAATTCTTAATATCTCGCTGTTACGGTCTATTACCATAGTAATAGGGTAGTTTTCTTTCTGGCTCAGCTCTTCAGTGATACTAAAAAGAGATAACTCTTTGGCTACTTTTCCATTAAGTACAAGTATTCTGTCGCCTTCTTTTAGGCCAGCCATGTCTCCTGTGCTATTAGGTACAACTCGCGATATCTCAAACGTATTTTTAGGTTTCTTTTCGGCTGTTTTGACTTCTAAGCCACTTTTGTTACTCTCAAACGGTTTTCTTAATGCGGATTTAATTGGTTTGAGGACCATAAATTGATTCTTATAGTTAATAGTTACCCTAAACCTTTTTAGTATTTCTCCACCAATACTACCGGCTCTAAAAAACTCTTCCTTATTTATTTTCTCGCCGAATGAGTTGTAGTCGGGGAAGGATGTAAGAACTGATTTAAGTTTTACTCCACAAAAAGCTATTTCATCAATGCGACCCTGTTCTCCTTCAATCCTTCCATTTAAACCATTACCCAGATTTGCAAGGACCAGTCGCTTAGGAAGGAATTCTGAAGGGGTCTGGAAGCGATCCAGTAATGCTGCATGTGAACCGCCTGAGTCTATAACTAACTTGACATTCTCATACCGTTTGCCATTGTTGGATAGTTGGGGAATTTCTACATATGGCTTACCTTTTTCCAGATGTAAAGGTATTTTACAACCCTTCCATTTCTTATATTTATACTCGTCAGGATGAGTAAAAATAATTTCGAGGTGTAAATAATCAATTACAACATTCAGGTCTTTAAAAAGGTCTGTGCCAATAATACCGTGTATTGGGACTCCCATATGCTCAGAAAATAAAACAGGTAAGTTCCTTACAAAAGTGATGTTCCGACCGGCAAGCATCACCTGGTTAATGGTTAATTTATGGTCTACAGAAACGTCGGCTGTTATATCGTTGTCTACTCCTAGCCCTTTTATAGTGATTGTCCTTACTATTTTTTTTGTAGGAATTGTTTTGTTGTCTAAGATATATGTGGCATTAACTCCCGTATCTAGGATGAAGTTTAAAGATGCAGTAGTGTCTACTTTTACTTTTATTACAATGAGGTTGGAACGTAATTCAAATGGGATGGTATATCTAAAGTTCTTATACCGCAATAAGTCATAAATATTTGCTTCTAACTTACCTTTTTGGGCAAATGTATTTACACTTGTACAGACTGCCAAAATGATGATTATTAGAGATGTCTGCATTCCACAGAATTAGGTTACTATTGTGAAAGTACAAAAAAACATCGAAAAAATAAAATATTGAATAGGTGGAATTTGACAATTTTATTTATTTTCTGAAATCTCCCAAAGGGATTAGAGTGGGAGTTAAGGAATTTTATCCGGCGTTTGCTTAAAGCTTTGAGAATCGGTAAATTATTCGGACTTTTGTGTAAATTATTGGGTATGAAAAAAGATTTGCGGACATTAGGGTTGGAGCAGTTAGGGGCATGGTTAAAGGCCAATAATGAGCCCGCATTCCGTGCAAAACAGATATTGGAGTGGCTCTGGCAAAAATCTGTAACAGACATAGAGCAGATGAGTAACCTATCTAAGTCTTTGAGAGAAAAACTTGGTGAAGAGTTTGAGATAAGGGCAGTTAAGCTCTATAAATCGCAGTTTTCGGATGATGGTACAATAAAATCGGGATTTAAGTTATTCGATAAACATCTAGTTGAGGGTGTACTAATTCCTACGGATAGCCGTATGACTGCCTGCATTTCTTCGCAAGTAGGTTGTTCACTAACATGTAAGTTTTGTGCTACGGGGTATATGAAACGTGAACGGAATCTTGACGCCGCAGAAATTTATGATCAAGTAATATTAATTAAGAACCAGGCGGAGGAGAATTATAATGCTCCTCTTACCAACATAGTTTATATGGGCATGGGTGAGCCGCTTCTGAATTATGCTGCGGTTCTGGAGTCTGTTGAAAAGATCACATCGCCCCAAGGTTTAAACTGGTCTCCTAAACGTATCACCGTATCTACGGCTGGTATAGCTAAAATGATAAAAAAGTTAGGTGATGATGGTGTTAAGTTTAATTTAGCTCTTTCTTTGCACGCAGCAAATGACGAAAAGCGTAACACTATTATGCCGATTAATGAGTCTAACTCATTAAAGAATCTAGCCGAAGCACTAAACTACTTTTATAGGAAGACAGGAAACCGTATAACATTAGAGTATATTGTATTTCATGGTTTTAATGATAAGATAGAGGACGCGAGGGAGTTGCTGGACTTTGTAAGACGTGTACCCTCTAAGGTCAATATTATTGAGTATAACCCTATTGCAGAAGCGGACTTTAAGAATGCTGAGGCTGATGCGATAGATAGTTTTGCTGCCTTCTTAGAAAAGAATAAAGTTACCGTAAATGTACGTAGAAGTAGAGGAAAGGATATAGACGCAGCTTGTGGTCAGTTGGCAATAAAAGAGGCTTAACAATTTGATAATATTGTAAATTCTTTTGTTGCTAGGCTATTACAAAAATAATTTCGACTTTTGCAGCACCAATATGAATATGAAATAATTTACAAGTTATGTTCGGTTTAGAAACAGACATTTTTATCATGCTGGCAGTCTGCATTTTTGCTGCATGTGTTTTCGAATTCATCAACGGCTTCCATGATACCGCCAACGCCGTAGCTACCGTGATTTATACAAATTCCCTAAAACCTGCTCAAGCAGTTATTTGGTCGGGATTTATGAATTTTCTCGGGGTTATAACCGGTGGGGTAGGAGTAGGGATGGCCATTGTGAGTCTTTTGCCCATTGATTTGCTCATTGACCAGAACGTATACCATGCCATAGCCATGGTAATGGCTATGTTAATTAGTGCTATTATCTGGAACTTCGGAACCTGGTACTTTGGGTTGCCATCGTCTAGTTCACATACACTTATAGGAGCTATAATGGGTGTGGGTTTGGGTTTTGCCTTACTTCCGGAAAATCAGACGGGAGCTGCAGCCATTAATTGGGATAAGGTGAAAGACATTTTCACTGGTTTATTTATTGCTCCTTTGCTTGGTTTTACACTGGCAGTTATCCTTATGTTTTTGCTGAAGATTTCTGTGAGTAAAGAGGTACGGAATCAGATTTTTTCAGAACCAAAGAAAAACCAACCGCCTCCAGGCTGGATTAGGGGAACGCTTATAGGTACTTGTACTTTAGTGAGTTTCTTCCATGGTCGTAACGATGGCCAAAAGGGAATTGGTTTGGTAATGCTGATTTTGATCGGTATAATGCCAGCTATGTTTGCCATTAAAATAGGGGACGATTTGAAGAAAATAGAACCCGAGCTGGTTAAGATACAAACTATTGTGAACAAAATAGATACAGCACATATTGGTACTCAGCAGAAGAAAAATATTGAAGATATAAATGCTAATATAAACTATTTGAGGCCTTCTGTTCAAGCGGGTGCCTTGGACTCTTCAAACAAGATGCTTTTGCGTGCAGCAGTTCTTAAGATATCATCAGAAACAAAATCCTTGCTTAAAGACGATAACGTCAAGCTTAGTACTGCAGATAAGGAAACATTAAGCCGTCTTGCTACTAAAGAAGAAAAGGGGATCAGAGAAGTTATTGATTTTGCTCCTTTTTGGGTAATATTAATGATATCACTTTCATTAGGTCTGGGAACTATGATAGGGTGGAAAAGGATTGTGGTTACGGTAGGAGAGAAGATTGGAAAATCTCATCTTACATATGCCCAGGGTGCTTCGGCAGAGTTAGTTGCGGCTATCACTATTGGGCTTGCATCCGGGTTTAAGTTGCCAGTAAGTACCACACATACATTATCATCGGGTATTGCAGGTTCCATGGTGGCCTCAAAAGGCATTAAGAATTTACAGACTAAAACTATTAAGAATATTGGTTTAGCATGGATTTTAACATTGCCGGTATCTATCCTTCTTTCAGCTGGCTTGTTCTTGCTGTTTAGGTATTTGGTAGATGCTTGATAAGATGCTATCTTACGTGATATAAAATATTAGCGGCACAGGTTGTGCCGCTTTTTTATTGCTCCAAATAAATAACATGTTGTTTATAAGCTATTCCCTGCTTTTGCTAAGGTTAATTTGTTTTAAAGAGCTATATTTGCGGCTTAAATAACACTTAATTATCCAATCATGTTTAATAATATAAACAAGAATCATTTAGCGATTTTTATTTTTATTAATTTAATCACCATCCTATTTTGCTTTTATACGGACCACCGCTGGGAAGACTGGTATATAACTTACAAAGCCAGTAAAAACCTAGGTTCCGGAGCCGGATTAGTGTTCCATGCAGGAGAAAGGTTGCACACTTTTACATCACCTATAGGTACTCTAATACCTGCTTTTTTGACCTTTATTTCGGGAGCTTCAGATGAATTTGTAATTTGGTCGTATAGGATTCTTTGTTCGCTTACACTTTCTGTAGCCGGAATTTATTTATACAAACTCTTAAGCGAGTTTAGTAAAAACCAAGTTATAGCATGGGGCGGGGTGGTTTTATTTGCTACTCATATATTAATTGTTGATTTCTCTATTAACGGTATGGAAACCGCATATATGATGCTGTTTTTGATACTGTTTATTTATACACTTTACACTGATACCAGAAAGAAATTACTAAAGTTAAGTTTGATTATTGCCGCTCTAATGTACACTCGCCCAGATAGCATTGTGTATTATGGGAGTTTCATAGTGAGCTTGTTTATCTTTTTTCCGCGTTTTACTAAGGAGATTAAAAGTAGGAAAGATTTTATAATCTTCTTTGCCAAGGTAGCCGGTATTTCGTTCTTGTTTTACTGCCCATGGTTAATAGGTACTACTCTGTATTATGGTACGCCAATTCCTCACACAATTACGGCCAAGGGTAATATACAGTCTTACAAGATTTCTGATTTGGCCAAGTACTTTTTCACTTTACCATATGATTTGATTGTGAGAAATGACACCCCTGCCAACAGCTTATTTGTGCCGCCTTATGTAACGGTGCATATGTGGGCGTTTGGTTCCATTTTTAGTAAAATCCTTGTGTGCTTCACGGCTGCATATGTTTTATTTTTTAGAGGGAATAATTTTGTAAGGGCTGTCTCTTTTACCGTTCTTTTAGTAGTATATTATCTGTACCGTGTATCTGGACAGGGAGGTATGCCATGGTATCTGCCTAATGCCACTATCTATGTAATAATAGGTTTTATGCTTATTTTGTCTGTATTGAAAATAGATAGAAAAGTACTCTTAGGTATTTTGGCAGTAGTAGGCGGTATTAATGCGGTAATATTTGGGGTAGGTGCACACGCTATGAAAACCCACCAAGAGGTGGTGGAGTTTGGTAATAGAAAGGAGATCGGCCTTTGGTTAAAAGAAAATAGTAAGGAAAAAGATACCGTGTTTATGGAGTGTCTGGGGTACATTGGATATTTTTCAGAGCTAAAGACACTTGACTTTCCTGGTATGTCGTCCTTAGAAGTAGTTAACTCTAGGAAGAAAATGAATTCTAATAAGTTTTCTGATGTGATTATGGATCTTAAACCTAGTTGGTTGGCTTTGAGGCCTTGGGAAGCTGAAAATGCTAGCAAGGATTATCCGGAGATGTTCAGAGATCATTATACAAGGGTTAAGACTTTTGATGTGACTGGAAATATTCCTGATATTATAGGGAAAGAGTACTTAATGTACGATTCGCATTTTGACATTTACAAGCTTAATGATACTACTCAGGTTAAGCATTAATAACAAAAAAGCGGAAGGTTCCCTTCCGCTTTTTTGTTGTCATCTTTTTCGCTGGTCTAAAATAAACCAAGTTGCTCACCTTCGCCAGTGCCGCCTTTTTCGTCAAAATCCGGAGGGGTTTCTTCATCATCTTCTTCGCTTACATCTTCCCCGATTATCTCTTCCTCAATTTCTTCTTCCTCTTCTTCGTCTATCTCAGGTTCCAGGATCTTTATCTCTACAATTTTGTCAAACGGAACTTTGTTTCCAATGGCTTTCCAGCCCTTCACGTCAATCATCTCTTCTACTTTGAAGTGGTCGACACTAACTTCTGTTTTACGATCCTTTCTGTGGCTTATTTCTATTCTAGGTTTTTTATCATAAGAAACCAATAGTAGTTCAGACTTAGCGTGCTCTGTAATGAAAACAAATTTCTTGTCCATGGTAGAGGTCTCAACCAAGAATCGTTTTACATGGTAGTTGCGGTTTTCTCCATCTAAGTAAATACAAGAAATAGGCTGTTTCTCATTAAACTTGGCTATTATTTGCACTTGTTTTGGGTCGTAATGATTGGTAAGTTCAAAGTTGGTAAGTTCGTACTCCCCGGTTTTATATAGAACTATAATTTTGTCGCTTGCTCCGAAGTTCCCTAAGAAGTCACCATGCTCATCTTTGTTTAAGCGACCCAGTGTAGGAGTATACCATATGTCTACACCACCCAAAGTGGATTTTCCGGCCGTTTTAAAAGTAATTTTCCTTACAGAGTACTTGGAAACCAAATTACCCATAGCCGAGCGGTTCTTTATTAGTAAATCGGCAAAATTAAAATCGAATATCTTTTTCTTCGCATTAGAGGATGCAGTGAGGTTTATAGTTGCTGTTTCAGCCTCCCCGTTTTCGTTAGCCGAGAAATACAGAACTTTGGATTTCGGACTGGATTTGGTTACATCATATTCCTTGTCCCGAGATACGCCCGTTACAGCAAAACGTTTTGCAAATGTTCGACCGCTTTTTCCATCTACGTACATTACATTGTAGATCTTGCGTTCATCATTCTTCCTGAATACTGAGCAATAGATAATTTTCTTTCCTACGAAAACTTTATCATGGATTTTTACGACAGAAAATTTACCATCTTCCCTGAACACGATTATGTCATCAATATCCGAGCAGTCCATTACAAACTCATCTTTCTTTAAGCCATAACCCACAAAACCATTTTCACGGTCTACATACAGTTTTTGGTTATTGGCAGCCACTACAGCGGCTTGTACCTCACCAAATTGGCGTATCTCAGTTCTTCTTTCTCTGCCTTTGCTATATTTCCTAAGTAGCTCCTGGAAGAAATCTATAGTATATCTTACCAGATTGGCAAGGTTGTCTTTTACTTTGGCTAATTCTTCTTCCAGTTTTTTGGTAAGTTCATCGGCCTTAAAGCTATCATACTTAGAGATTCTCTTGATTCTTATTTCAGTAAGTCTGAGTATATCTTCACGTACAATTTCACGGTAGAAATCCTTTTTGTACGGGTCTAATCCACGATCTATGGTTTCTATTACAGACTCAAAAGTTTCGCACTCCTCTATATCACGGTAAATGCGATTTTCTATAAATATTTTTTCTAGTGAGCCGTATAGGATTTTCTCCATTAGCTCGGCTTGTTTTATTTCTAGTTCCCGTTTTAGAAGGTGTAATGTTTGGTCTGTGGAGTTTTTTAGTATATCACTAACACCTAAAAAATGAGGTTTTTGGTCTACAATTACTACGGCATTCGGCGATACCGAAACTTCGCAGTTGGTAAAAGCGTAAAGAGCATCTATGGTGATATCTGTAGACGTATTTGGGGCTAGGTGTATTATGATTTCAACATCTTTGGCCGTATTGTCTTCAACCTTTTTTACCTTTATTTTCCCAGCGTCATTCGCTTTAATTATTGACTCTATTAAGCTTCCTGTAGTAGTAGAAAATGGGATCTCCGAGATTTTGAGAGTTTTCTTGTCTACTTCAGATATTTTTGCCCGCATTTTTACTTTACCACCCCTTGCTCCATCGTTGTAGTTGGTAACATCAATCATACCACCTGTAAGAAAGTCAGGAAAGAGCTGAAATGGTTCTTTTCTTAAGTATTTTATGGATGCTTCGCAAAGCTCTATGAAATTATGGGCAAGGATTTTTGTGGAAAGTCCTACAGCTATACCTTCGGCACCCATTTCTAGGACCAACGGGAATTTTGCTGGCAAAGTTACGGGTTCCCTTTTACGGCCGTCGTAAGACATCTGCCATTCGGTGATGTCTTCGTTAAATAGTACATCTAACCCAAACTTAGATAAACGGACTTCTATATAACGAGGTGCTGCTGCAGAGTCTCCTGTTCTTATATCCCCCCAGTTTCCTTGGGTATCTAAGAGTAGTTCTTTTTGGCCAATATTAACTATGGCATCACCAATGGAAGCATCGCCATGCGGGTGGTACTGCATGGTAGAACCAATTACGTTTGCTACTTTGTTAAAACGACCATCGTCCATTTCTTTCAAAGCATGCAAAAGCCGCCGTTGTACGGGTTTTAGCCCATCTTCTATGGCAGGCACAGCTCTTTCCAGGATTACATATGAAGCATACTCCAAA
Organism: uncultured Lacihabitans sp.; assembly: GCA_964489955.1. Lineage (GTDB taxonomy): Bacteria > Bacteroidota > Bacteroidia > Cytophagales > Spirosomataceae > Leadbetterella. Next base: position 38,886 of record CAZBAV010000021.1, read on the forward strand.
AAGTACTTTTCAAACATGTCATCTAATATTTCTTTTTGCTGTGTTGGGTCGTAATTATCTTGGCTCATCTACAACTGGTTTTATGCAAAAATAAGCTTTTCCAACCATTTATTAAAATCGGAAAAAAGAAAAGCCTCCCATTTGGGAGGCTTTAACATAAGAGCTTACTTGTCTTAATATCTTTCTCTTCTTGGAGGTCTGTCACCTTTTGGTTCAGCTACTTTAACCACAATTGTACGTCCGTCAAGTTCGGTTTCGTTTAGGGCATCAATAGCAGCCTGAGCTTCAGCATCGTTAGGCATTTCTACGAAACCAAATCCTTTAGAACGACCAGTGAATTTGTCAAAGATAACTTTGGCAGAATCAACTGTTCCAAATTGTTGGAACGCACCGTGAAGTGTGTCATCCGAAGTTTCGTAATTCAATTTTGCTACAAAAATGTTCATTTGAAAAAAAATAAAAAAATTAAAAATAGAGCTGTGACACCGTAGCAAAACTAAAACCTAATCAGAACTGCAAACGAAGCATTTACTCGAAATCGATGTAAAGGTAGAGCTTAAATATTGTAATACAAGTACTAAGATGTGTATTTATTGTAAAGCTACTGTGCATAATGTGTACTTTTCGTGCATTTGGGGGGCTTTAAATGGTGTTTTAGCCTGTTTTTTCCGTATAATTAAATTAGTATTAAAATATATACAAATGTTTTTTTTGCTTTATTTTTTATTAATTGGTATGGATTAATGTGGTTTTTAGATGAGTTTGGGTGGTTTGTAATCTACCATGGTCGTAACACGGGGAGATTGGGATTGTATTAAAATTCCTAGTTGGCAACATAAAAAAAGCCAATACGTTATATATTTGTTCATTACTTTCTAAACTATATAGGATGCGGTCACTCTTTATTTTTATTTTTATAGGTGTTTGTTGTCAAGGTGTATTCGGTCAGATTAAAAATTACAAAAGAGGGCTGAATAGTTTTGATAATGGACATTATAATATTGCCATAGAAGAGTTTAATAAGGTAAAAGAGATTGAGCCAACCCAAGTTGGTATGCTTAACCTCAAGCTAGCCGAAGCCTACAGACTTACAAACCGCTATGTAGAGAGTGTGCCGTATTACGAGAAGGCTCTTGAAAATGGAGTATCAGACCCAAGCGTTTTGTTTTATTTGGGTTATGGACTTAAAGCTAAAGGAGAGTATACCAAAGCCAGAACTTATATTAAGAAGTTTGTAGATTCAAATCCTCAGGATCGTGTTTTGAGTGAGAGGGGGGCCAGGGAGCTTAACTCACTTTTACTTACCGAATCTATTTTTAGTAGAAACTCCGAGAAAGAATTTCATAATTTGAAGGAAGCAAATACGGAAGGTTCAGAGTTTACCGGAGCTGTTCTGGATGGACATTTGGTATTTGCCTCTTCTAGAAAATCAAAGATCTACTCTAACGGACTACCTTTTTTGGGCTTGTATAAAATAAAGGTTGGGGAGGACTTGCAAAAGATTGGGAAACCAGAAGTTTTTAGTACCAATGTCTTTGAGGATGACCGAAATGAAGGTTCACCTACTTTTACACCCGATGGAAAAATCATGGTGTTTGCTCGTGGTAACTCAGGAAAGCGGAAAGACCGTTCTCCAGATGTAGATTTGTACATTAGCCGTTTTGTAGAAGGACAAGGCTGGACTAGCCCAAGTTTGGTTCCGGCATCAGACTCCCTTGCTTGGGATGGCTCGCCCGCATTTTCACGTAATGGACGTACTTTGTATTTCAGCTCTAACCGTTCTGGTGGTAGTGGCGGGGCAGATATTTATCGTGTTAATATGGATGCGTCGGGGCGGTTCGGTAATGCAGAAAATATGGGAAAGGCTATAAATACAGCTGGAGATGAGATGTTCCCGTTTGTGGCGGCCGACGGAAAAATGTATTTCGCATCAGATGGGCATCCAGGACTAGGTAAGTTAGACTTGTTCGTGGCGATAAGGACAGGTAATAAGATTACAGTAGAAAACTTAGGTTTGCCATATAATAGTTCCATGGATGATTTTGGTTTTATTCAAGATGATTTTGGTAACGAGTTTTTTACATCCAATCGTTCAGGAGGAGCAGGTGATGACGACATTTATTATTATCTAGCACCAGAAGAGCCTAAAGAGGTTGTAAAAATTGATGTTCCAGATAGCACGGATATAAAGGTGGTAAACTACTTCTTGGCTGGTACAGTTACTTCAGACGGTAAACCACTCGATTCTGTTTCAGTAGACCTGTACAAGTTAGAGGCGGGATTAGAAGTGCTTTTTGCGGAGAACGTAACGGGAGGAGGGAAGTTCGGCCCTATTAAGTTGGAGGAGTATGAAGATTACGTTATTTTGGCCCAGAAGCAGAATTACCTTACTAAGCGTGAAGGTTTTACTATGTATGGGAAGTCTATTCCTTTGCCTTTACTGACCAAACCGGTGACAGATACCACGTTCTATGTGCATATCCCTCTGGAACAGATATTTGTGGGTAAAACCTTTAGGCTCGAGAATATTTATTATGATTTAGATAAGTTTGATATCCGTCCTGATGCGGCTTTGGAGCTAGATAAGCTGGTTCAAATCTTGGTAGATAACCCAGGCATAAAAATAGAATTGGGTTCACATACTGACTCACGTAGTTCTGATATGTATAACATGCGGCTCTCGCAGCGTAGGGCGGAGTCAGCTATAAACTATATTGTAAACAAAGGAATTTCTCGGGAGAGGTTAGAAGCCATGGGTTATGGGGAGTCTGAGCTTTTGATTCCTGATGCACGTACAGAAGAGGAGCATCAGAAAAATAGACGTACAGAATTTAAAGTTTTGGAGATTGGGGTGGTAGACGCCAAATAATAAAAATGTGATAGTTAGTGCTTGGATTTATAGAAACTAGCACTAAATTTATATCAGAAAAATAAAATACGACCATATGAAAAAATCGTTACTAACTTTTGGCTTAGCTTTGGCAGTTGGCCAACTATCTGCTCAGTTTGTGAATAATTCATCCATTTATGTGGGAGAAGGAGCTCTGGTATCTTTTGGAACCGAAGTGGTAAATAATGGTTCAATAACCAACAATGGTTCTATAGAATTAAGAAATAATCTTGAGAATAACTCCGTTTTAAATTCATCAGGTAAAATTACTCTCAGCAGTGGAACTGGATTAACAATTTCTGGTAACCGTGTAGTAGAGGCCGGACAAATAGATGTTCAAGGAGATGTTTTGTTAAGAAACTCTTTAAAGGTTGGAAAAAGCTTGAATTTTGCTAGCGGTAATGTTTATACTGAAGGTCCTGCTGTGTTAGAGTTTGGGCCAAGTTCATCTTATAGTAATCTTAGTGACTTCTCTCATGTAGTAGGTACAGTTAAGAAAGAAGGAAACGGTAGCTTTACTTTTCCTTTAGGTGACGGCTCAAGAGTTAAATCATTTGAAGTTGCAGATTTGGGAGGAAGAGCTTTAGAAGCAAATTATTTTGCTGATAATACGCTCGATAAAAGTTCCGAGCTAGATTATGATGTAGAAGAAGTTAATAGCTATGAATACTGGACAGTTAAGAATGGCTCATCTAACGGGAATTTAGCTGTAAACCTAGGAGGCTCTAAAGTGGCTTCTTTAAAAGGTGGTGTTTGGTCTATCAATAAAAAGGGCGTAAATGTAGAAAACGGATTGGCTACCTTTACATCTGGTAAAGATAAAGGACTTACTAAAGATATTGGAGTATGGCCTAACCCTACTTCTGGTGAGTTTAACCTTAAACTTTCTGGAATGAAGGATTCTGACGAAATTCTGGTAGATATTACTAATCAAGACGGAAGGGTAATAAGAAGCCTGAAAGGAAAAGTAAGTGAGTTGAGAAAAGCATACCAACTTCCTAGCGGTCTAGTTGCTACTAGCTTAGTAGTAAGAGTTGTAAATGGTGACGATGTTCTTACTCAAAATCTTATTTTACATAAGTAATACTTCTTGGAACAGAATATAAATGAAAAAAGCAGGCAAATGCCTGCTTTTTTTGTGTTAGTTGGTCTTTTACAGCTTATAAAATCTCATTGCATTTAATCCAAATATCTTTTCCTTCTCATTAATACTGAGCTCAGAGAAGTAGCTTTCTACAATGTTTAGCTGTTCTTCGTAACTGGCAGCTACAAGACATACGGGCCAATCGGATCCATACATTAGGCGTTCTACTCCGAAGGAGTTGAGGATAATGTCTAGATAAATATAAAAGTCCTCTTTCTTCCAGTTTTTATAGTCGGCTTCGGTTACCATGCCCGATACCTTACAATGTACGTTTGGGTTTTCTGCTAGTTTCTTTATATAATTACTCCACTGCGTAACCTTCCCTTGTTTTATTAGGGGCTTGGCTATGTGGTCTAGCACAAAGTTCGTATCGGGGCAGGCTTGAGCTATGAAGATGGCATCTTTTAGTTGTTTAGGGAAGACAAGAATATCATAAGTGAATCCGTATTTACCTAATTTTTTTATGCCTTCAATAAAATGTGGGTTTTTCATATAGCCGACGGGTTCTCCCTGTACTATATGTCTGAACCCTTTTACTTTGGGCATTAGGGAGTATTTCTCAAGGTTCTCGTCTATTTTGCTAGAAAAGAAGTTTGTCCAGCCCACCACACCTTTAATAAAATCATTTTGGATGGCTATTTCGTTAAAGTGGATGGTTTCGTTTTCGCTTTGGTTTACTTGTACAAAAACACAGCCATCAAATTCATGGTAGTCTAAAATAGGTTTCAAATCTTCGGGTTGGAAACTTCTGCGGATATTGGCCATGTCATCTGTAAGCCAAGCGAAATTTTCGGGGTCATATGTCCAAAAATGCTGATGTGAGTCTATTCTCATATTCAAGGTTTTTCAGCTTGTAAGATAGTAAAGAAAGGGGAATATTATAGGGTTTTGAAATTCAAATGGTTTTGTTTGGATTTTACTGAGTAAACTGTAGACTTTGTAAAACGGCTATAGGGTGATGTTTTTGAAGTCATATAAGGTCTTTCTCTCTGGAATATAGAAGATTAAATGAATACTGCTTTAAATTGCTAGTTTAATATGACCAAATGATAAACTATTCCTTTTTTATTTTTAAAATATCTTTATTTTTATAATATTTGAGTAGTTAGATGCCCTTTAACTATGAAAACCTACCGAATATTTCTTGCCTCATCTTATCGTCTTGCTGAAGAACGAGAAGCTTTGAAGTCTAGGATAGCTTGGTTAAACGATGATTTTTCTAAAAGAAATGTATATCTCCAACTTGACATTTGGGAAAAGTTTGATTCGGCAAATGACCCGATAAGGAAACAGAACTTCTACAACGAGTATATACAAAAAACCGATATTTTTCTGGTTTTGTACCAAAAAGAGATAGGATCCTTTACATTGGAAGAATATATCAGGGCTCAGGAGCTCTTTGGTAGCAGTGGTCGCCCCAGGATTTATCTTTTTAAGAAAACAATCTCTGTAGACCATGAGCTTAACTCAGTTAATGTAAAAAACCTTCATCTTCTGGAAGAAGAATGGTATGCTGGGGAAAAGGAACAGTGGCCCTGGGAGTTTAATAATAAAACTGAACTTACCCAAAAAATTTCTGATGATATTCGTGGTTTATTTGACAACCCTGCCCTCCCCCATTTCTCTTTTCCCGAAGTCAGGAAACTCAGCCTGAACAGTCCTGAAATGCCATTAGGTTTCCTTGGCAGGGAAGAAGAACTAATAACTATTTACCAGAAACTTAACTCTGGCGGTAAGCTGATGCTGATTAATGCCGAGGGAGGCATTGGCAAAACTACCCTAGCAGCCAAATACTGGAATGATGCCCTTAATAATTACAAATACGCCGCTTGGCTATTTTGTGAGGGGGGCATAGTTAATTCCCTAAAAGAAATGGCTCCTCAGCTAAATATAGACCTCAATGGCATGGATGAACACCAGCAAATTCAGGCTCTAAAACTAGGACTTCATGCTGTACAAAATGATTTTTTGTTGGTCCTGGACAACCTTAATAACGAAGAGGACATCCATCTGTTTCGCCAGGAGTTTGAGGGTTTTCACTGGCATGTACTAATTACAAGTCGCTGTCAGGGTATATTAGAGAAAGAGCAAGAGTTACCTATAGAACATCTACCTCCTCCCCTGGCAAAAGAACTATTTGAACGTTACTATCGGGAAGACTCCGATAATTTTGACGATCTTTTAGCCCAAGTACTAAAAGCCATTAACTACCATACTCTCCTAACGGAGGTGTTTGCTAAAAACTTGGCTGAAGCAGCAGAGCTGGGAGAAATGTATTTAGAAGCCTTTTTAATTCGGTTAGAAGCAGAAGGTCTTTTCTTACTTGAACAAAGCTTTGAAATTGAAAATAATGAATGGGCTGCCAAACGAAAGGTTGCTACTACCGACCAAATCCTAGATGCACTTTATGATTTTGGACAACTCATCGAAGAACAACGATACCTGCTAGTCAATTTAGCTTTATTACCTGCTGAATCTTATACATTGGTCTTTATTAACAGTCTGTTGGCTGATGAAACCATTAGAACCTCCCGCCATATTCGTGATAGGATAAAAGAGCTGGTAAAAAAGGGATGGATAAATGAAACAGACAGAAGTTACCGTCTAAGCCCAGTAATACAGAAATTAGTTTTGGATAAACATGCTGATACATTAGGCGAAGACAGTCTGAAGCTTTTAAAGATGTTGAACCATATTACAGAATCAGACTCCTTTACTCACATACGTATATCCCTAGTTGATGTAATGCCCTATATACTTCCTATATTCCACCTTACTCAACACTTGAAGATTAATCCAAGCTATGAAGTCGCTATTTATAATTTAAATGCTGGTGTTTACTACATGAATACAGGGGATCTAATAAATGCAAAAAGGGCTTTTTTAAATTACCAGAATATTATTATTTACCATTTACCAGAATCGCCGGAAGATGCAGATATGAAGAATCAATTGGGCATGTCATATCATCATTTAGGTAAAGCTTATGAAGAACTTGGAGAGATAGAACAAGCCATGTTAAATTTTCAGGAAAACCATAAAATACTTAAAGAGATTTATGAAGAAGCCCCTGAAAATCAATTATACAAGAATAATCTGGCTCAGTGCTACTCAAAATTGGGTGAAATATATAAATATAGAAACGATTGGGGAAAAGCTCTTATAAATTTCGTGGAGCATAACAAGTTATCAAAAGAAGTTTATGAAAATAGCCCTGAAATACCTTTGCTCAAGAACAACTTTGCAATATCTTATGCTAATCTGGGTGAAGTATATCTGTTTATAGGAGACTGGGACAGAGCTTCTCTAAATTTCCAAATGAGTATTGAACTATTGGAAGAGGTTTGTCAGGATAATCATGAAACACTTTTCTATATTTATAATTTAGCAGGATGTTATAACCAAATGGCTAAAATTTATACCTTTTATGGGGATATAGAAAACACATTATCCAGTCTTGAGCAAAATAATAAACTAATACATGAAATTTATGAAAATAGCCCAAAAACACTGCTTTACAAAAATAGTTTAGCTCAGTCATACGATAGTTTAGGCAAATTTTATATGACTGTTGGTAATCTGGAACAAGCACTATTAAATCTTATGAAGGGTAAGGAGTTGGCAGAAGAGGTTTACAACTATAGCCCCGAATCCCCCGTATTTAAAAACAATTTAGCTCAATCATATAGTAGTTTAGCTATAATCTATGAAGAAAAAAATGACCTTACCAACGCTAAACTGAATTATAAAAAAAACATAGAGTTATTAAAAGAAGTCTGTCAGACTACCACTGAAGTTCTTATGTATCAATATAATTTAGCTTTAGCATACTCTAATTTAGGCAAGGTTTACCAAAGTTTAAATAAGCTTGAAAAGGCCTTGTTTAATTTTAAGGAAAGCCACTTATTAGTTTTGCACATTTATAGGAGTAGTCCAGAAACAATTATTTACAAACATTCTGTTGCCGTCTCACATCTCGCATTAGGGGGGATTTATAAAGACATGACAAATTTGGGAGAATCTTTATTGAATTTTCAGAAGTCTAATAAAATAGCTAAAGAAGTTTATGAAAGAAATATTGAAATACCTGAATTTAAAGAGACTTTAGCATTATCCTTTTTAAAACTCGGAATCATTTATCAAGTTATGAATGATTCTGAAAAAGGAATATTGAATTATTTAGAAAACTTGAAGATAAGAAAAGAAATATACGAAAGCAACCCCAATGATGCAGAAAACGAGAAACTGTTAGATCGCTCATACAACAGATTGGGTGAAGTATATGAAGAAGTTGGGGATTTTAAAAATGCTCTCAGTTATTATTGGGATTCTCAATTTCTTACTAAGAAATTAAATAAAGATATTGAACAGGGACTTAGAAACAACTGGATAATAAAAGCCACAATCAAAGTATTGATTTTTTTAATGAAAATAACGTCTGCATTAAAAAAAACAAGAAAATCTCTGTGAAAAGGTTTAATAAATCTTGAAAATTACTAATACTATTTTTTATTCTAATTGGAACCCAAAACTCTTAAAACTATGATGAAAACAATTCGTGAAGAAGTAGAAAAATTTGAGAGGGTACTCTTCAAAAATTTTGGACTCTTAAACCTGAGTATATTTTTTGCATCATTTATACCTTATGTCTATGCTTTTGATACGCACTACTCGGTGTGGCAGAGTTTTAAGGAATTTTCAACTATCTGGAAAGCCTCATCAGGGATACAGTTTCTTTATTTCCTTTGTTTTCTGCTGTTAGTAGTTTCCCCAATCTGTTTTCTAATCTGTACTCTTATTATATCCTCCAAAACAAAGCAACATGAAGGTTCGGTTATTTACCAAACCTTTATGAGACAGGAATTAAAAGAAGATCAAAACTTTCTTGGTATCTTGTTTTTATGGGCATACACAGCCGTATTTTACCTGGCCGTGGTTTCGCTCAGCGTTGTGCTTCTTTTGGTCTTGATTTTTTCTTCAAAAAACCAAACCCTCATTCCATCTTTTGGTTTTTATTTCATTTTTGGAATAATTGTTTTCTGGGGATACAGACTTTTTAAAGACTTTAAACAGAAGTTTAACTTTAAGCTGTTTATAAAGAGGTTAGATGAGGAAATTTATGATGAATTTTCAAAACTATTGAGAAACTGGCTTGAGAAGGTTGATTGGCTTTATAAGATTGACAAGTATTCCGGCCAGTTTTTCGGAGATAACCTGTCAGGGATTGAGCAGCATTATTCCATACAGAAGCCACCTCCTAATCGGTTTGATTACTCTGAAGAGTTGGTTTTTGAAACTCCAGAAAAGAATGTGAGAATAGAAAAAGTAAAACATATCGCTGACCGCCCCAAATTAAGAGTAAGGAGCGGAGAGGGTTTTATGAGGAAAACTACTTTTACAGGTTATTTTTTTAATGAAGTAAAATCTGAAGGTACTGATTCCCTGTACCTGACAGTGGAAAACACCGGAAAAGGTACGATGGATTTAGAGATTACTTCTGATCTCCCCTCTGTAATCACCGTACCTCAAAATCTCCTGATTCCTGAAAAGGGGGAAAAAGAGGTTAAGCTGTTTTGTCATCCGGATTATGATCCAGCATTCAGGCAAAAGTGCATTCAAAAAGGAACTTTGTCTTTCAAGTTCCTGTATGAGCACGAAATAAAGATAATGCAATATGCTGTGAGGGTAACGGCTGATGGCTATAGTTCTAACGTAATCATTAAATCCATTTTGTCCGGAGTTTTAGCCGTAGTGTTTTTGTCAACTCTCCCTTCTTTGTTAGGAAAGCTGATCCCAAATTCTTGGCAGAGTCATATCAAATTAACTACAGTGTCAGATATTTATGGTTTTTCATTGATTATTTTAGCATCCATCGGTCCCATTATCCTGAGTTGGTTTTTCGGCAGAGTATTTTTTCGGCTATTTCCCAAAAAGTGGAGTGCTGTCATAGTAATTCCTTTATTTACCATAACATTGTGTCAGGGATTAGTGGTGGCATTATACAAGTCAGACTTGATAAAAAAGGAATCGCATCAGTCGATTGTCTCTGAAACTTTTGCCACGGTAAGTGCCGCAAAAGGGCTTATTGTTCGGCAAAGCCCTTCCACATCTTCTGGCAAACTATTTACTATAGCTCATAATTCACAGGTGAAAATCCTTTCTATTGAAGGTGACTGGGCTCAGATAGCCTTTGGCTCAGACTTTAACCAAACCGGATATGTAGCAAAGAAATATTTAGGTATAATTAAATGATAGATAACTATGAGTTGGAGTAATTTTTTCAAAACTGTATCTGTTGCACTTTCAACAGCAAGTGAGGTAGTAAATACTGTAAACAGTGTAAATAATCTTGACAATTGGTTTGATTCTAAAATCGAACAGTTAAACAATCCACAGACCAGGAATATCGCATTAACAGATATTGCATATTATATAGGAATTCTAGATGACAAAGTGTGGAATTACGTTCTGACTCATCTATCGGTAAAGGCCCTACGCAACCCCAATGCACAATATTTAAATAACTATTGCTTGTTTTTAAAAGATTTTGAAGCTCGAGAATTTAGGAATCTGTTAAATTACTCAATTGATACTTCTGCTGATATTTTACATCATAGCTTCAACTATGAGGATATACATATAGGAGCCGCATATATTGGGTTGTTAGGAGCTTATGCTAATCATAGTGAGAAGGCTGCTTATTTATACAACGAAATTATTCAGGGAAGGTTAGGCTAACAAATCAGCATAATTAAGACAGTTATTTATTTAGGTTTAAAATAGAAATTTAGATAATATATGATACCATCCGTTGCTATCACCGGCCATATTGATTTGCTAGAGAAAGACATTTTTATAATCCGGGAGAAACTGATAGAAAACTTTCGAAAACTGAAAATAGACAATCTGTTGGTTGGTAATGCTAATGGGGTAGACCAAATAGCTCAGGAAGTGGCCACAGAACTTGGAATAAAGGTTACATTTCTCTCTGAGGTAATGTCCAATTATAAAGAAAACGATGACATTTATGCCCTGCAAGCCGAAATTATTGTAGAAAACTGTGACCACATTATCGTTGTGTGGGATGGCGTGTTTACTGGAAAATTAGGTGGTACTTCTGACATCGTACACCGGACTTTAAAAAGTAACCGCCCCCTGCATTTATACCAATTAGTGTGTCCTCGGGAGTCTAATCCTCATCCCGTAGCTTCCCTGTTGGATAAGGTTATAGACTTTGACAATGAAAAGTTCAGCCGAATTCCCTTTGCCTTGCCTTTTTCCTGGCTGCACTATAAACATACCCCCCAGAAAGAAAAAAAACGAAGTAAACAATGGTGGGAGAATAAGATCTGGATGAATTTTGCACTACCTGGGCTCTTTCTTGCTTTAACTCTTGGGCTTGGAACTTATGGCTTTACGCAGCTTCAACCCAATTCTACATGGGAAGATAACTTTTTCAGAAGTATTAACCTAGTTACCTTTAACTCCTCGGTTTTTGAACCGTCCCTGGAAACCACAAAATATCCCCCTCTTGATATTAGCTATTGGCTGTACATAGCCCGTTTTCTAGGCCTACTCACTGCTTCTTACACTCTTATGGTAGCAGTTTGGGCGGCCACCGAAAATATGAGAAAGAATAACCGATTGAAAAGGTGGAGTTCTAAACATAGTTTCACTTTAGTGCTAGGTCTGAACCAAAAGAGCTTTGACCTTACAAAAGACCTATTAAGAAACAATAAGAAAGTGGTAATCGTACATACTGACCATGACAATATATTTCTCCCTGAATTAAAGCAACATCCTAATATAATTACGGTACAAGGTAACCTTTCTTCTAGCACAATTCTACGGAATATTGGGGCCCCAAACGCCCTTAAAGTTTTTATAATGGGGGATACTGATTCAGAAAATATTCGGGCTATTCAGGAGCTGGATATTCTGGATAATTCGGAGGGTGAAGCAGCAGATCGTTTTGTACATCTGGAAGATGAAAATAAACGCAGATTTTTGCATAACAGCCTTTCTAATAACGGGCAAAACCGGACCAATATATTCAATATCTATGAAAATACAGTTAGGCGGTTGTTCCTATATCATCCCGTTGATCGCTTTTACCTTAACCCTTTAACTTCCCATACACATGCGGTGATTATTGGTTTTGATAAATTAGGCAAACATTTGGTAATCAATTTACTGAAACAAGGACATTATGCACGGGATAAATACTTAGATATAGCTGTTTATTGTAAGAACGCCCAAGAAGAAGAGGAGATCTTTCTTCTTGAAAACCCGCAGTTTAGGAAAGACGCTTTCAAACACAAAGACACTTTTTCTGATATCTATAACTATACATGGAGTAATATCCATCTCAGTTTTGAGGAGATACCTGTATCAGATGTTGGCTGGCTAAGCGAGGAAAACAGCATTTTCAGAGCTATAAAATCTCATAAAATTCTTAACCTGTACGCCTGTCTGGAAGATGGTATACAGTCCGCCACTTATCTGAACACTTTACTTCCGTCCATAGATTATAAGAAGAAGGAGGTAAAGGCTGATGTTCAGGTGTTTTGTTATTATAATTTCCCGGATATAAAGGAAGAAGACATCATTGAAGATTATTTTAATAAATTAGCTCCAAACACCTTTGTGAAATGCTTTGGCAATTACATGGAAGAGTGTTCTGCCTCTGCTATCCATGGAAGGCTGCTTGACTCTTTGCCCAAACTGATTAATGCCGCTTACAATAGAGATTATGATAAGGGAGAGAGCTTTTGGAAAGTGCTTTCTGAAAAAGACAAAGTCTCTAACCGTCAAGCCGCTGACCACCTTTGGGTTAAGATAAGGCAGGTATGGCCCAAAATTAACTGGAAATTTGACCCAGTTACTTTTGAGCCCGATCCAGAGGTAGCAGAGATACTTTATAGTAATCCTGTACAGAACGAATACGGCGAAATAGAACACCGGCGGTGGTGTGCCGACCTTCTTTTACAAGGATTCGTGCCTTTTGTGGAAAAACATCATAAACAGGAATACCAGACGCTTGCACACCGGTGGGATAATGAGAAAGGTTTTAAAGCTTCTCACCAAATCCAGAAAAGGCATATATCTTTAGTGCCTTACGAGCATCTGACCCCTGATAACCAAAAAAAGGATATTAATCAGATTAATGAAATTCCGGAGTTTTTAAGAAGAGTGGTAGAAGTCTAATGTAGGAGTCTATTTGGTTGATTAACAGCAAGTAATAGTTTGACTGGAAATGTTTTTTTTTATATCTTTGTTAAGGGGTAGATTTTGTATCTATGCTTTCACCTATAAACCATTTAAATATGTCTAAAATTTTTATTTCCTACCGACGTGTCGACTCCCAAAACGCTACAGGAAGAATTCTTGATCGCCTAAAGGATGTCTTCAAGACTGAGGAGGTCTTTATGGATGTAGAGAGTATCCCTCAAGGTATCAACTTCCTGGAATTCTCTAGGAAAAGATTGGAAGATGCAGAAATAGTAGTTGCTATTGTTGGTAAAAATTGGGCTAAATCTCTTATAGAAAGGGAAAATGACCCTAACGATTTTGTAAGGATAGAAATAGAAGAGGCTTTAGCGTCTAAAGTTCCTATTCTGCCTGTTTATGTTGATGATGCAAAAAGCCCAGGTCCAGTAGATTTGCCCCTCTCCATACAAAATTTTTCCTATTTTAACGGGATCACTGTCAGACCGAATCCTGACTTTGAAAATGACATAAGCAAAGTCATTGAAGCAATTAAAAAGATTGTTTCACCTAAAGCAATCAAACGTCAGAATCAGGGTAAAACTACATGGTTTGACAGGATAAAGTATATGCTTTTAGGTATAGTTGTTATTGTTTCGGTGCTGTTCTACCTAAATAGGACTAAAGAGTGCAAAGATCTAAAAACGGGTATTTTGATTGCCAATTTCCAGGATATTGAGCACGACGGTTTTTCAAACAGTATACTGACTCAAATTCAAAAGGTGGTAGCTGATTCAATTTACGATATTCATACTGTAGGTTACCAGCCCAGAAACCGTGAAAATTATGAAGAATATGTAAAGACCGAATTTTTTGAGAATAGCTGTACACCTCAGGGGATGTTTGTCAATGGTTTCCTTAGTCGTGAACAGAGTGTCTTTAACCTGTACACTTCCCTGGTAAATCTGGAGGTAAAACTGCCCGATTTTATTACCGATAGATCCCTTGTTCTGGCTAACCCTTCCGAAATTACTTTCTCCATTAAAGAGGACGCCACCTATATTTCTAATTTGCTTATTACGATCATACGGATTTTGGAAGGAAATGCCAGCGATGCTTTAAAAAAGATAAATGAACTAGAGAAGGTAAAGATAGAGGACAAAGAAGTTAAAGCCCTATTAGCGTTCCTCAAGGGACAATGTTATGCCATACACGGTGATGAAAGAAGAGCAACTGCTGCATTCAGAAAGGCGAAAAATTCAGATAATATTCATCTCAGCAATGCTGCGGAACATAATATCAGTATGAGTCACCGAATAAGCCAGGAGTATCAGAAAACGGAGGAAACTTCGAAAATACGACAGCAAAATGTCGAAGAACATAGCAAGTTTGAAAAAGAGCTAGATAAAGTATTGAAGGTTGTAGATCAGGTAGACAGGATTGAGAAAAAATTACCGATGAGGATAATCGATAAGATTCTGAGATAATCTCAAACGGGTTTAGAATTTCATATATATATGTCACGTTCTTAAATAGTTACATTTTATTTCACATATTATGTTCAGAAATAATTATTTTGAAGATGGTCGTCTTGATATTGTGATTCTTGGACCAATGGGCAATGAAAACAATCAAGATAGTACTTCATTGATTATTAAAAATGCTGTAGAGGAGCTGTTACTGGAAGAAAAAGCCCATAAGTTCCTTGTTGAAACTCAAACAAAGACTACTCATGTACATATCCCGGAAGATTGGCAGGACGGAGAAATTATCAAAGGAATACTTACTAGAGTAGATATTGCGGACTTAGTGATTGTAAATCTTACACCCAAAGATGGTCCAGAGAGTCCTGCAAGTCCCAATGTTTTTTACGAATTAGGGCTGGTTCATGCTCTAGGTTTGCCCGTTATATCATTGGCTCAATCCGGGACAGATATTCCTTTTTATGCATTAACTAACAGGGCTTTATTTCTTAAAGAAATAACTGCAGAAGAAGTGAAAAATAAACTTCGAACACCCTTGTTTACCTTCCTTAATCCTAAAGACTTTACCAATTTTTCAGATAATCGTATCAGTCAATTCTACGGAGGGCTGCCTATTATTGATATTAGTGCTGCAGTGGGGCTGGCCACGGGCTATTATTACAATTTTGTAGGAAGGCTCCTTACCAATGGCGGTATCATTTCTCAAAATAAAGATAAAGTAGAGAGACTAATTATGGTACGGCCGCACAACATCATGAATTCCTACGATGAGGAGAAAGACCGCCTGCTGGAAATTCTGAACCGGGAAGGCTACACGTTAGAGGAAGAACGAGGCCTAACCATCCCTCCCGGAGACGACAAAGGCGGTATCTGGGTGTATCATGTGAACGGCATCATCATAGACCTTCCCCGCACCATTTACCCCTTAAAAATATCGCCCCGACTGCTTTCTCTTCAAGAAAGAAGTGGGATGCAGTCTATGGTTTCGGGCTTTTCTGATGAGTATAAAAATCATCTGCACCAACTAAGTGAACGTTTACTAGATAGAGTCCAGAATGCTATTCGTTATCATGCTCAAAAAGATGGGGAGCGTTTCCGGCAAGGCCTGCTGGATTTTGCTACGATGGAACAAGTACCGGGATTGCTTAGGAAATACCTTACCTAACCTCCCAAATGCGTTTCAGTTCGGAAGAAAGCTCCTCTATCAAGCCCTTAACATAGTTAGACACCATATCGTATTTATTCTGAGCCAGCAGGTTGGTAAAAGAAAAATCTTTACTGTCTGTCAGGCCAAAACTCTTGGCTGGAGGCATATAGAACTGGATGTCTCTGATTTCGTTAATGTCTGCAATATAACAGGCTTCAAAATATACCGGGGCAATCAGCGTATCCCTGTGTCCTTCTTTGAGCTCTTTAAAAACCCGTCCATATTCTTTATTTTGAATATATGCCGATGAGAAAAAACCTGAGCTTAAGA
Organism: uncultured Lacihabitans sp.; assembly: GCA_964489955.1. Classification (GTDB taxonomy): domain Bacteria; phylum Bacteroidota; class Bacteroidia; order Cytophagales; family Spirosomataceae; genus Leadbetterella. Next base: position 55,088 of record CAZBAV010000021.1, read on the forward strand.
GGCAAATCAAAACATCAGCCTTTGTAATCTCATTCTGCAAAACCGTATCCCACTCTATTCCTGTAGTAAGTTCCAGGTCGCTGAAAGGTAAAATGTCTATCTTATGCTGAACAGAAAAGGTCTGTAATTGTTTCTGCAACTCTTTAGTAAATACCTTCATGGCATCGCTATTCTCGTGGCTATAACATACAAAAACACGGATAGGCTTCCGTACAAAATCCTGTACCAGAAAGGCGAAAGGTGCGGTATCGGTCATGGTGCCCTCATCCGGCGAGGAGTAATCTTTGGCTCCGTATCGCCCGCTCTTTTTACTGGCGTACAAGTGCTTCCATTTTACCTTGCCCGTGCTGCCCGGTAAAGAAACCAGCATTTCATATATATCTTCTGAAAAGTGTTTTTCCATAAACTCCATAAAGCCTCTTAGAGCCTTTTGTTTATCAGCTACCGGTTTGCCTTTCCCCAAATATATTTCTATTCTTTTTCCTTTTGGTTCACACAGTATAAACGTACTCACGCCATATTCCACATAGAAGACACCGTTTCGCCATAATGGTTCATCCAGGTCTTTTATCAGATGACCTTTCAGACTAATCAAACGGGATATAAGTGAAGGTGGCAAATAATGTGGAAATTCAAGAACTAAGCTTTGTTCATGGTGATGTTCTTTATTCTTTTTCATTTGTCCCGGTGATAGCGGACAATCCAACGGTAAATACTGTGGTGCTATAAATTTCCTGGGTGTTTGGTTTGGTATTTCAAACACCAGCTCAAAGGCTTTCATAGCTTCCAGAAAGGTGGCGGCATCTAGGATATCTCCGTCTATTACAGCATCTGCTTGTTCCAAGGTAAACTCGCCCTTATTATCCCGCACCTCGGAGCCAAGAACCTTGTAAATGGTTTGATGCAACCAGTTAGGATCAATAAAGACGATGTCTTTTAAGGCAGGAATATCTTTAAAATGAAATATCCTGCCGCACATATTTTGTAAGTAAATATGCAGAGACTCCCAGGGCGGTTCTCCCTCTTTTTTAGTGCGTGCACGGTACACAATATCCTGGTATTCTTTGTAAGATATCCATATCGGCAGTTTCTTGTAGCGTTCTATTCTGTCTATTTTGTTTTCGGCTAAAAGTTCATTCAGTGCATCCGAAACCTGCTCGTTTTTCCTTAACTCGGCCAGCGTTTCCAGCGTATCTCTTACGTTTGGAAAATACCTGATGATTTCATGCCGGTTTTCTTTCACCTGCTTTTGCAAGATACTTAAAAGGCCTTTTTCAAATTTCTGATATTCAGAAGCATGCACGGCCAGATGAAGGTTTTCCATGGGCTTTTCAGAGAATATCCAAGCATCCTGAATATCCAGATGAAAGAAATCATTTCCTACAATTTCAAAGAGAATTTTCTTTCTGTCACTTTCCGTAAGGTGCATCCGAGCATTATCAGCATATAGTCCACATTTATTCTCTACCAAAAACAGTGGCATTTTGTTTTCATTTTTGTCTGCCCCGATAAGGTGGCTCAGCGTCTGAAGCCAGTAAGTGTAAGGGTAATGTTGTACCCGCACCTCCTTTTCTGTTACTACTCCGTTTTCTAATACGTACTCTTTGGTTAACTCCTCCTCCGGTTTATTTTCCAGTTCTCTTGCACATACCAATACAAAAGTACTGTCACGGGTAATAAACAGGCGGTGTGTGGCATGATAATAATCCTGCCCGCCAAAATCCCATACATTTACACGTACATAATCATCTTCCAACGGTATGTCCATAGGCGTATAAATACCGTGTGTGCTTACCTGCTGCTCATCAAAGGTTTTATTTCCCCAATACTTCACTAATGAGGTTTTGCCTGCCGTACTGTTCCCTATTACAATGACCTTTAGGCGGTCTGTCAAAATGATGCCTTCCCTATCTTGCTCGTCATAATAGGCTTTTAAGGCTGCATGCCCTTTTTTAACTATTTTATTAAGGATTTCATCAGGATTACCTATTACTACCATTTCTACCTCATTATTTATATATGGCATGAACGTTAACAAGAATCTAAAATCATCAATCTGATTATCATTAAGATTTAACAAACGTAAAGAATCAAGACTAGATAAAGGGCGTATGTCAACTACTAGGTTACTATTAATCAACAATTCTTTCAAAGAAATAAGACCGGATAGAGGCCTTAAATCAACAATCCGGTTGGTGGTCAGATACAAACCTGTCAAAGAAATGAGACCTGACAATGGGTCTACATCTGAAATCTGGTTATCTATAAGCTCCAATTCTCTTAAAGAAATGAGTCCTGATAAAGGGCTTACGTCAGCAATCTTGTTACCACGAAGGCTAAATCTTGTCAAAGAAATGAGATCTGATAAAGGACTTACGTCAACAATCTGGTTACCTCTAAGCACCAATTCGCTTAAAGAAATTAGATCTGATAAAGGACTTACATCTGAAATCTGATTATCGCTAAGCTCCAATATGCTCAAAGAAATGAGACCTGATAAAGGACTTACTTCAGAAATCTGGTTACCATCAAGACTCAACCATGTCAAAGAAATTAGACCTGATAAAGGACTAACATCAATAATCTGGTTGCCACCAAGACTCAACCTTGTCAAAGAAATGAGATTTGATAAAGGACTTACATCAATAATATGGTTACTTCTAAGCTCTAAATATGTTAAAGAAATGAGATTTGATAAAGGACTTATTTCAAAAATCTGGTTACCCCAAAGCACCAATTTTGTCAAAGAAATGAGACCGGATAAAGGGCTTATGTCTGAAACTTGGTTAAGATTAAGCTCTAATTCTGTCAAAGAAATAAGACCGGATAAAGGATTTACATCTGAAACCTGGTTATCGCTAAGCTCCAATATTCTCAAAGAAATGAGACCTGATAAAGGGCTTAGATCAGCGATCTGGTTATTGCCAAGTCTCAATCTTGTCAAAGAAATGAGATTTGCTAAAGGACTTACGTCAACAATTCTGTTTTTAAAAGGCTTTAAGAAACTGTTACAAAGGGACAGCTCTGTCAAAGAACTAAGACCAGATAGAGGATTTAGGTCAACAATCTGGTTTCCGTCAAGAAGCAACCATGTCAAAGCACTGAGACCAGATAAAGGACTTAGGTCAAAAATTTGGTTATGAGAAAGCTCCAATTTTGTCAAAGAAATTAGACCGGATAAAGGACTAAGGTCGACAATCTGGTTTCCGTCAAGATTTACTACTTTTAAAGAATTAAGACCGGATAAAGGGCTGATGTTAGAAATCTGGTTATTATTAAGGCTTAAATGAGTTATATGTTTACATTCTTTTAACTCAGGAATCAAATTCAAGTCTTTAATGTCTAAGTCTGTTAAATTCAACTTCATCTTTCCCGTCTCCAGGCAACGCCGAACCCGTCTTCTTGCTTCCTCTATGCCTTCCATTAAAACCGCTTCATCAGGTTCAATAAATAATTCTCTACCCCGGAAAACTCCTCATCGGCTTTCATCAGGGTTTTTACTTCTCGAAGGAGAGATTCTTTGTCACCTTCCCGAAAAATGTTTTTGATTTTTTGCACACGGGTATAGGAATCATCATTCAGAAACTCGGCCTTTACCTTTTCAAGGTCTTCGGTGGTTTTCAACTTTTCAGCAATTAGGGCTTCTTCTTCAGGGCTGATTTCGGTATTTATCTGGGCAGCGTAAAGCAAAAGGTAGGGTAATGGGTATGGGGTCTTCATGTTAAAATAGCTATTAAAAATATCTAATTTAATAGAAGATGTGTATGAAGCAAAATGGTTTTATTTCTTATGTAGAAAAAGTTTGAGAATTTAAGGAAAACTGTTGTTTGATTTTAATGATAATAGACACAATGAACCTTAATTGCTTATTTGGCTTTTAATTATCTTTCAATTTTAAATAAAATGTTTATGGTCAAAACCAGGGTGACGAAAGCAATGGCATATGTGAATAGAACAGAAAACATTAAACATGTGTCAATTTTTGGGTTGGCTGAATAGTCTGGGAACTAAGGCAAAAGAGGTAAAACTTACCATAGGTTACCTCTTTTAAATTAATCCTGAACAGTTTTATCATACCAGTGTGACCTTTTTCTTTAACGATTCTACACCTGTGTTGGTAGATCAGTTTTTAAGAAATTTAACATGTTGTCAGAATGATTTTTATCGTCTCGGTAGTAATTTTCACTTTGGCCCAGATCTCTGGTAAGGAATTTAGATGAAATGAGGTAAAACAGTCATGAAATTCCATCTGAGGGCTACGGAGGTGAGTTCAAAAGTAAATCACTTAGTGCGGGTTTAAGGTGTCAGGTACTGTACTTTTACTTATAAACGCATAAATAAGACCCCATAGCACTTGTGCTTACTTACACTTAGTTATTCGACCGTAATATTCCCCGTTTTGTCTTTTCTAAAAACTGCTATTGGCTTGTACAGCGTGGTGTCAAAATGAGGAGGAACCAAGCTTAAAGAAGTTGGAGTGGGTTGGCCTTTGGCAAACATAAATGCGGTGGTGATACCATTATGCTTGTTATGCGGTAAGGTGTTTCCAAAAGTTTTGTACTCTGCTTCTGCCGGTTTTTCTACTGTAAAGGCATAATAAAGAAGTACAGAGCCTAAATTATTCTCGTTTCGGATGTATGCTACTTCTTCAAATCCTCCTTTAATGGAGCTGGTGCTGGGTATCCTTAGGAATTCGAAAGCTATAAACCCTACCACTATCAGTGCAATTATTGATATGAATGTCTTCTTTTTCAAAACTTCTCCTTTAGGTATTTTGCCGTATAGTTGTCCTCTAGCTTTATCATTTCCTCGGGTGTGCCCTCAAAACAAAGATATCCGCCTTTGTCGCCACCTTCTGGGCCAAGGTCTATAATCCAGTCCGCAGACTTTATGATTTCCATGTTGTGTTCAATTATTAACACCGAGTCACCCTGGTCTACAAGAGCGTTAAGGGCCTTTAATAGTTTCTTTATATCATGGAAATGCAGTCCCGTAGTAGGCTCATCGAAGATAAACAAAGTTTTACCTTTTTGGGAATTGTTCTTATCTAGGAAAAACGCAAGTTTTACCCTTTGGGCTTCGCCACCAGAAAGTGTATTAGAAGCTTGCCCTAAACGGATATAGCCAAGGCCTACTTCTTGTAGTGGAAGAATTTTATTGGTTAATTTCGGCTGTGAACTACGGAAGAATTCCACAGCTTCATCTACAGTCATTTCCAGGATGTCAGAAATGTTTTTTTCTTGGAAGGTTACTTCCAGAACTTCTTCTTTAAACCTTTTTCCGTGGCAACTCTCACAGGTGAGCTTTACATCAGCCATAAACTGCATTTCTATCAACTGGTGGCCTTCGCCTTGACATGCTTCGCATCGGCCGCCATCTACGTTAAATGAGAAGTGAGCGGGTTTATATCCTCTTGACTTGGCCAGCGGCTGCTCAGACATAAGTGCCCTGATGGTATCATAAGCCTTTATATATGTTACCGGATTAGAACGGCTTGATTTACCAATAGGGTCTTGGTCTACCATTTCTATTTGTGTAATGCGACTGGTGCTTCCACTTAGGTCTGTATACCTACCCGCTTCTATACCAGATTTTGCTTCACCCGTACGTGCATCTAAGGCAGGATAGAGGATTTTTCTGATTAAGGTAGATTTACCGGAACCACTCACGCCTGTTACCACTGTAAGTACACCTAAAGGAATCTTTACCGTTATGTCTTTTAAGTTGTTTTCTGCCGCACCATCTATCTGGACAAAGTCAATGTATTTTCTGCGGTGTTTTGGAATTTCTATGGTGTCATATCCATTAAGGTAGTTTAGAGTGTGTGACCGCCCTTTGTCTGCCTTTTGCCATTTACCCTGGAAAACCAACTCTCCACCATGTGCTCCGGCATCAGGGCCAATGTCTATGATTTCGTCTGAGGCCTTCATTACCTCATCTTCGTGTTCTACTACAACTACCGTATTACCTACATCACGGAGGGATTTTAACACAGACACTAGCCTTTCGGTATCTCTTGGGTGTAAGCCAATGCTAGGCTCATCTAAAATGTACAT
>CAZBAV010000022.1:0-7926 GCA_964489955.1 uncultured Lacihabitans sp.
AATGGTATTCTAACGAAACTGAAATCCAGCTTGCCCTCAATGATCTTTACCGGATTGATTTCTGGCAATGGGACGAAGACGGAGTGAGCGTTAACTACCTTTCTGATGACGGTTTTTACCGCCAGAGCTTAACTCCAATCAAGTCCGGGACCGTGACCAGCCAATGGGGTTTTTCCACTACTTTTTGGACGAATAGCTATAAATCAATTGCTCGGGCAAACCGTGCCTTGGAAGCACTCAACAGTCCAGAAACAAAGTCAAAAGTGAGTCAGGACAAACTTGATGTTTATATAGCAGAAGCCAGGTTCCATAGGGCAGCACAATATGCAAAGCTGGTAAACAAGTTTGGAGATGTGGTTTATAGTGATGAGGTGGTGAGTATTGAGGAGGCTTATACCAAAGGCCGCACAGACAAAAGATCCGTAACAGAAAAAATATACGAAGATTTTGACTACGCCATTAGTAAACTTCCCGCATCTTATGCTCCCTCGGCCGTAAAAAGAGTTACAAAGGGAGTAGCTCTGGCTCTTAAAAGTCGTTTCGCCCTTTATGAGCATGATTATAGAGTGGCTGCCGATGCAGCAAAGGCATGCATGGACTTAAATGTGTACTCACTACATACAGATTATGCCAACTTATTTTTGCAAAGCACCAAAAACTCGCAAGAAATCATATTTTCTATCCCAAGGTCTATCGAACTTAAAGTTATGATGGGGCCTACATCAGATAAAATTACCCGTACTTCCGGAGGTTTTGCTGCTACCAACCCTACTTGGGATCTTTTTTGTTCTTATTTATGTACCGATGGCCAAACAATAGACAAGTCTCCTTTATACAACCCACGGGAACCATTCAAGAACAGAGATCCCCGGTTAACAAAAAGCATAGTGGAGTTTGGTACGGAACACCTGGGTTTTATCTATAACCCTCACCCTAATGCCCGACAGGTAATCCGGGTTAGTACAAATACACTTGTTACTAACAACGACAACCGTGCAGTTGCACAGTTTGCTTCGTTTAACGGTTTGGTATGGAAAAAAGGCATAGATGGTTCTTGGTTAGAAAACGGAAGATATGTAGAACCAGAGCAAGTTATAATAAGGTATGCAGATATACTACTAATGTACGCCGAAGCGAAAACAGAGCTAGATGAGATTGACGCCTCCGTTCTCTCAGCTGTAAATTCTGTCCGGGCTAGAGCTTATAAAACCACAACTTCTAGTACAGGAAACTACCCCGCAATTACTACATTAAACAAAGCGGAGCTAAGAAAGCAAATCAGGATGGAAAGAAGGATGGAACTAGCAAATGAGGGTCTAAGATATGCAGACATCATACGTTGGAAAATAGCCGAAAAAGTTCTTAACAGACCTATTTACGGCTTACTAGACCCTGTAGATTTGGTTGCAAAAGTGGTAAACCAAAATCTTTGGTTTTTTTCTGGCACTCCCTCTATTGACGAGGACGGCACCCCGGATTTTGCAGAAATGGAGAAAACCGGCTTAATTAAAAACCTGGTTCCTACCACATGGCACAATCGCCAGTACTTGTGGCCAATTCCTACTTCTGAAATCCAAATTAACCCAAACATGAAACAAAACGATGGATACTAAGAACCCATCCTTAAAGCATAAAACTATGAGAGTATTAACGATAATATTTACTATACTTATTTCTCTAGCGTACCAGTCGACGGCCCAGATTAGTACCTCCTATAAGCAATATAGTGGGATATATCCACACCTGGCTTCTTATAATAATGAAGGAGAATGTGGCACAGGAGCGGTAGTTCCCTGGGCTGGAAAACTATGGGTAATAACTTATGGACAACATTTCCCTTTTGGGTCGTCTGATAAATTATATGAGATCGGAAATAATCTTGATATGAAGGTTAGACCTGAGAGTATTGGTGGAACTCCCGCAAACCGGATGATCCATAGGGAATCTAACCAATTATTTATCGGACCTTACGCTATATCTAACAGCGGCAATATAAGGGCTATCCCTTACTCCAAAATGCCGGGAAGACATACAGGCAATGCCCGACACCTATCTGACCCTGCAAACAAGATATATTATGGAACCATGGAAGAGGGTTTTTATGAAGTGGATGTCCACACTTTAGAACCAACAATGTTATATCAGGATGGAAACGTAAACCGGAAGCCCGGCGAACTAGCCCAGGAAGCTGCATTACTAAAAGGAGCCCATGGAAAAGGCTTATACTCCGGACAAGGTGTAATGGTTTACTCCAACAATGGAGAGGCGGTGAAGTTAGCGGAGAAGAAATTTGATATTGAGTCTGGCCTTTTGGCAGAATGGAATGGAAAAACATGGCTTGACGTTAGGAGAAACCAGTTTGTAGAAGTAACCGGCCCAGGCGGTATCTACGGAAATGATAACCCTGCAAAAGACCAAATATGGAGTACCGGCTGGGATTTTAAGTCGGTTTTAGTGGGTGTTCGTGAAAACAATGGATGGAAGTTCTACCGATTACCTAAGGCAAGCCACAGTTATGATGGAGCACATGGATGGAATACCGAGTGGCCTAGAATTAGGGACATTGGTACACCCGGCAATCCGGATTATTTGATGACAATGCACGGAATGTTCTGGCGTTTTCCGGAAACTTTTTCGGTAAAGAATTCCGCTGGAAACCGCCCAAGATCTGCATATCTTAAAGTAATAGGTGATTTTTCCCGTTGGCAAAACTCTTTAGTATTTGGGTGTGATGATTCTGCACAGAAAGAGTTCCTGAACAAAAGAAAAGCTAAAGGAGGCATAGAAGGGCCTGGTCAATCCAACTCTAACCTATGGTTTACCTCTACTAATACTCCCGACCTCCTTGGCCCTAATACTGCACAGGGAGCTGTTTGGATATCTGAGGAAATAAACGCCAATAGCTATTCTGAACCTTTTTTATTTACCGGATGGGACGAACGAGTGGCTTGGATTCATAATTCTGGGAAAGAGGAGGTTAACTTTATCTTTGAAGTAGATAAAAATGGAAATGACGTCTGGACAGAGCTAAAAGCAGTGGCTGTAAAAGGAGGAGGTTCTGCCCAAGTACCGTTTTCAGCAGCAGAAAGAGGGGAATGGGTCCGAGTAAAAACTAACAGGAAAACAGTAGCCACAGTAGCATTTAACTATACAGACCATAGCCGTTTTTCTGGGAAAAAAGACCCCATATTTAATGGACTTACAGAAGTAACAAATAAAGAATATACAGGAGGGCTCCTATACGGTCTGGGTGATAACAGAAGAAAACTTGGTCTGTTGGGGGGGAATTTCGAAGACGGAAAGTTTAATGAAACTGGCTACTACGAGCTAGACAGTTTAATGAACCTGGTTAAAAAGAACGACACCCAGATGTCTGGTTTTATAAAAGAAAAATTCGCGATTCCAAGAGATGTGGTAACGGTAGACCAGGCATCGGTACTGATTATAGATGATGCCGGTAGGAGATGGAGACTACCTAAAGGAGACGAAAGATTTACTTCAAAAATTAATAATGCTTCTATTAGACTTTGCCGTGAAGTGGCTACAGAAAGGGATTTAATGAATATGCACGGGACTTTCTACGAACTCCCTGCCGAGAATGCTGACGGATACGCAAAAATCCGTCCCGTGAGCTCACATAATCTTACTATACATGATTATGCATCCTACAGGGGGCTATTGGTAATGACAGGTATAGATAAAAAAGCCTTAGCAGGAGAACATGTGATAACCTCAGATGACGGTAAAGCAAAGGTATGGGCAGGAGCAATTGACGATTTATGGAAGTTAGGAAAACCAACGGGAAAAGGTGGTCCTTGGGTAAACTCTCCGGTAAAAGCAAATATTGCCTCAGACCCTTATCTAATAGGATTCTATGATAATAAGTCTCTTACTATTTCGCATAAAAGTAACAAGGCCATAAAATTCAAAATAGAAGTAGAACCTATCGGACACGGTCCATGGATGGAGTATAAAGAAGTAACTATAAAACCAAACGAGAAATTTGAATATGTTTTTCCGGCCAACTTTCAGGCCAGATGGATACGTTTCTCGGCAGATAGTGATTGCGAAGCAACTACCTTTCTTAGTTACAACTAATTTATGCAAGCAAGTAACAATAAACCAAACAATCTTAGACTTCTTTTTAGTCTCCCGGTTGTAGTAGCAGCTTTGGGTTATTTTGTAGACATATACGATCTCCTGCTTTTTGGGATTGTAAGAGTTCCAAGCCTACTTTCTTTAGGCTTAACTGAGTCGGAAATTTCCGTACAGGGTGTTTCTATCTTAAACTGGCAGATGACCGGCTTACTGGTCGGAGGGATTTTATGGGGAGTAATGGGAGATAAAAAAGGACGGTTATCCGTCCTTTTTGGTTCCATTCTTACCTATTCAGTGGCAAACGTACTGTGCGGGTTTGTACAGACGGTAGAAGTTTACAAAGTCCTCAGGTTTATAGCAGGAGTAGGTTTGGCAGGCGAGCTCGGAGCCGGAATTACTCTAGTTTCAGAAGTCTTACCTAAACGTCTCCGTGCAATAGCAACATCTATGGTAGCCGGAGTAGGGTTATTAGGAGCTGTTTTTGCCTATTTTACTGTGGAAATCTTTGATTGGCGAACAGCATATTTTATTGGTGGTGGAATGGGCATACTGTTATTGTTTTTAAGGGTTGGTGTTTTTGAGTCCGGCATATTTAAAAGTTTAGGAAAAAAGAAGGATATCCAGAGAGGTAATTTCTTCCTGCTGTTTTCTACCAAGGATAGGTTTTTCAGATACTTAAAGTGCATCGGTATAGGCTTACCCACCTGGTTTGTTATTGGTATCCTGGCCACCTTTAGTAATGAGTTTGGTCAAGCATTAGGCATTTCTGAAAAAATCAATCCTGGTTTAGCCATTATGTGGTGTTATGTGGGACTTTCTGCTGGAGACTTGTTTAGCGGAATATTTAGCCACTATCTGCAATCCAGAAAAAGGGCGGTATTGTATATGATGCTTTTTACACTCTCCTTTGTAATCGTATATTTATATGTGGGTGTTAAAAGTGCTCCGCTATTGTATTTTGTAATTGGCCTGCTAGGCTTTGGAATAGGTTACTGGGCTATGTTCGTTACAATTGGAGCAGAGCAGTTTGGTACTAATATCCGGGCTACTGCCGCCACTACTATACCCAATGTGGTACGGGGAACTGTGGTTATTATGACTACATTATACGTGTACTTTCAAAACTACTTTACTACTCTTAATGCAGCAGCTTTGGTAGCTCTCATTTGCTTCTCTCTGGGGATTTATAGTATACTTACCATACCAGAGACCCATAATAGAGATTTAGATTTTGTGGAGGAATAACTGTGTAATTTCGAAAACCCAGATTCCAAACTACCGGAAATGCACAGTTTTTTTTAAAAAAAACTGTGCATTTCGCAATAAATAATATACCTCCCATTTATCATGCCTGTATGTACCAATCCGTATCTTTTCTGTAAAAAAAAGCTATTACTACATTACAAAGCAGGTAATTTATACGTTCTTTACTATGAGAAGTGAATATTTTGTAAAACGTTGTCCGTGAAATCTAGTAAAGTCCTGAAAAAGGGAGGGTTAGTTGTGGGAGGCTTGGTGGCCTTTCTTTTGCTTTTGATGTTGGTTGTTCCTCTTTTTTTCGGGAAGCAAGTAAATGAAAAGATAAAGTCTTTTGTGAACAAAAACATTGACGGAGAACTAAACTACTCAGAGGTCAAACTCAGCTTTTTCGAACATTTTCCTTCGCTTACGGCCTCTCTCCACAATGTCCATTTAAAAGGAGCCAAACCCTATCAGGATTCTACTCTTTTGGCTGCAGATCACATTAGTTTGGGGATAGACTTGTTTAGCCTTTTTGGCGATAAGTTAACCATAGACCAATTTATCATAGACCAGGGAAAAGTAAATCTGCTGGTAGACTCTCTTGGAAGAGCCAACTATACCATTTATAAATCTACAGACACCAGCAGTACCCAGACTGATACCAGCAGCAGCAGCTTGGATTTTAAGCGAATTAGGCTTATAAACACGCACTTTCATTATGTTGACCTTTCTATTCCTATGAAAATAGATGCCGAAGGTTTTGACTATGACGGACGCGGTGATTTTTCAGCAAATGTTTTTGACCTGCATACTAAAGCCAATATCAAACTCTTTTCTTTCAGCTTCAATAACGAACAATATGTACAAAAGAAGAGTCTTTCTGCTGATTTAATTACGCAGATAAATACAGACAAACTCGGTTTTGTTTTTGAAAGAAATGACCTGAAAATAAACAAACTACCGGTTAGATTTCGTGGTCGATTTGAATTTTTGTCTAATGGATATCATATAGATTTTAAGCTTAAATCCCAAGAGAGTACTTTGGCCGAGCTGCTTTCTCTTGTACCTGAAAACTATTCGCACTGGCTAAAGGAAATGCAGGTAAAAGGGACTACTGAAGTATTTATAAACTTGGAAGGTGACTACGTTGTAGAGGAAAACAAACGTCCTGACCTGTCACTTGGCTTGCTGATAAACAATGGTTTTCTTGCCTTTAAACAAGCAAAGGCTCCTATTACAGATCTGAACACAAAACTGAGGATTAATCTTCCCAGTTTAGACCCAGACTCTCTCAACATAGACCTAAACCAATTCGCATTTAAGCTGGCTGACGGTTTCTTCAGCACCAGTGGGAATATTGCAGGATTTAATCCTCTAACTATACACTCAACCGTAAACAGTAAGCTGGACCTAGGGAAACTCAACAAAGCTCTACAGTGGCCAGACTATGATTTTGCAGGCCTATGGACCTTGGATGGAAAAATAGACGGGACATACTTTGTTGAAGAAAAAACGTATGGATTCCGTGAAAGGAAGAAAACGGTTATTTCATCTATCCCTGTTTTTCATGTAAAAAACTCTTTAACCAATGGGTATTTTAAGTTTTCTGAACTTACAGCTCCCATAAATAAGATTGAGTATAATCTTGAAGCTAAAGCCATTAAACCAAGCTTGAAAAGTGTACAATTGGCATTGAAAAATATAGATATCCAGGCTTTACAAAACTACATAAAAGGGAAAGCAATAATAAATAATTTAGAACGGATAGACCTAGATGCCGACTTACAGGCAATGGTAGATTTGAAAACAGTAAAATCGTTTTATCCTCTTGACAGTTTTGATATAGCAGGAAACCTTAATGCCAACCTTGTAGCAAAAGGCAATTACGATAAACGTAAAAACCGTTTCCCCGAAACGAACACGAGTATTGTAATGAAAGACGGTTACATAAAGTCATGGGCTTACCCCATTCCTCTTGAGAATATCCAGGTAGAAGCCTTTATAAAGAGTACTTCCAGTTCTCTGAAAGACCTTTCGGTGCGTATACTGCCTGTATCTTTTTCTGTGAGCGGAGAGCCGTTTATGATGAAAGCGGACTTCAATAATTTCAATGACATTAAGTACGCAATAAAGTCTAAAGGTAAACTACAGCTAGAGCCAATTTACAAGATATTTGCTATAGACGGACTAAACGTAAAAGGCTATGTAAAGACTGATTTGGATTTGGCAGGACTACAGAGTGACGCTCAAAAAGGCAACTATGACAGATTAAGAAACAAAGGGAAGGTTGAAGTAGGTAATATATATATAGATTCTGAGCTTTTCCCGCAGCCTGTTTTGGTAAATAAAGGGCTTTTTACTTTCGAGAAAGAAAAACTAAAGTTTGATGATGTAACTGCAAATTACTCCGACAACAAACTGGTGGTAAAAGGCTTTGTAGACAACATTGTAAGCTATCTAACCACAGATACTAATGTTTTGCAGGGTAAGTTTGAACTCTTTAGTCCTGCTATAAAAGTGGATGATTTTATGGCTTTTGCCAGTACAGAAACAAACAAAACTCCGCAACAGTCCGCTCCTTCCGGG
>CAZBAV010000022.1:7936-51274 GCA_964489955.1 uncultured Lacihabitans sp.
CCTTCCGGGGTGGTTCTTTTGCCCGAAAACCTAAAGGTAACTATTGCGGCTAAGGCCGATAAAGTAATATACGATAAGTTAGAGTTGAAAAATTTTGTGGGAAATCTTGGACTAAACGCTGGAGTGCTTACCATGGAAGACACAGGGTTTGAACTGGCAGGCTTAACTGCAAAAATGAATGGGGAATACAAACCTTTGAGTCCGCAAAAGGCAAAGTTTGGGTATGTAATCCAGGCCCATGACTTCGATATACAAAGAGCCTATAACGAAATCCCAATCTTTAAGGAAATGGTTACATCGGCAAAAGACGCTCACGGTAGAGTTTCTTTGGATTACGAACTGGCAGGTTTGTTAAATGCCAACATGGAACCGATAATGCCATCTGTGGAAGGTAAAGGGACACTAACACTCCAGGATATCAAGTTTAAAGGATTCAAGCTGCTCAATACTATCAGTTCAGAAACAGGAAAAGACGGAATTAAAGACGGTTCTGTAAAAGATGTGACCATCAAAACATCCATCAAAAACAATGTGATGACTATAGAAAGAACCAAAATGAAGATGGCTGGTTTCAGACCTAGGTTCGAAGGACAGGTTACCTTAGATGGAAAAATGAATTTGGGTGTCAGATTAGGCTTACCTCCGCTTGGCATCTTAGGAATTCCTATGCGGATTACCGGGACTTCTGACAAATTTGACATTAAACTTGGCCGCTTTAAAGAGGATGATTTAGACACCGAAATGGACGAGGAAGATAAAGCCCTTTATGAAGCATCTAAAGTTACCTCTCCTGCAGACTCTACGAATAAGCGGTAAATTTTTCGCTATATTTTTCTTTTGTAAATCCGAATAATACCCTAAAGGAATCAGATTCCAGATGCAAGAGATAACTTATAACGTCTGTAAGATTGCAAATAACTAAAACGGAGTGATTGACGGAACGGCTTCAAAATTTTATACTTTCTATTACCAATCCTCCCTCACTATTGGCCAACTCTGTGCATCCCAATCAAGCTTATTTATTTTAAGTTTTGACACGCCATTATCGTCTCCATCATAGCCGTGGAAAATTAAATAATCTGCCCCATTAAATGTATAAGCGGAATTATGTCCTACCCCATGCCAACGCTTATCTCCCTCTAACAGAAGCTTTCCTCCACCTTTGCTCAAGTCATTCCCTTCATGATCTAAGTAGGGCCCCATTACGTTCTTAGCACGCCCCACTATCATTTTGTAGGTACTATTTACGCCTTTGCAGCAGTAATCAATGGACGCAAACAAATAATAATATCCGTTCTTTTTGAAAATATAAGGTGCTTCTATTGCATTACCTCCCGCATCTTTGGGGTTATTATCTATGGCGGGAGGGTTAGCTCCTCTTGATTGGTTCTTACGGCTTGCTATCGTGTGTAAAGCTACCGTATCTTTCTGATTCAGAGTCATACGGTCCTGAGAAAGCTGAACCAATTTAAGTCCTTCCCAAAAAGAGCCAAAACTCATATAAGCTACACCTTTTTCGTCTTCTACAATATTGGGATCAATAGCATTCCAGTTGGTTATCCCCGGATAAGACTGGATAACTTTCCCTCTATCCACCCACTGGTAACGTGGATCTTCGGGATTGAGGGTTACATTGGTTACTAAACCTATGCATGAAGTATTTTTCCCAAATGCAGAAACGGAATAGTACAAATAATACAACCCGTTATGAAAGCTAATGTCAGGTGCCCAAAAATGCCCCTTAAATGACTGAACTGCTTCTACAGTCCATTCGGGTGGAGAGCTAAAGACTTGCTTTTCTTTCTTCCATGATTTCATATCATCTGATGACCAGATAGATATTCCCCTACCTGTGGCAAACAAGTAATATTTACCGTCACATACGGCCATTACGGGGTCGTGCACTCGCACTTCTGCTGTGGGTATCTGAGCAAGAGCATCCCACGATAATGTGCACACAAGCAGCACTAATAAAATTACCTTTTTCATACTTACTAGGATGGGAATGATTATAGAAAAAGACGTCCATTAATCCGGACATTGTCCTTTAAATGGAACCAGTATTTGGTGGGACTTAGAAGCAAGGCTTTTAGAAGGGTTAGATTCTCTATATAAAAGAGAATCTAGCCCTTTTTAAAAACTAATCGAAACCTATCAGTGGTGTACTACCTTCATTGTACCAAACATTATTCTCCAATGTCCCGGGAAAGTACACACATAAGGATATTTGCCAGGAGTATCAGGAACCTTGAACACCAGCTCGAACTTCTCTTCAGGATTAAGAAGAGGGGTAGCGTGTAAAACATCAGGGCTGTTTGGCACATAAGCCAGTTCTGCCGCATTAGGCAAAATAGCCATTTGGTCCGCCAATGCTCCAACTTTCTCTAACGATCCTGGTTTTAATACCAACAGATTATGCTGCATATGGTCAGGATTTTCGAAAATTATCTTTACCACACTTCCAGCTTTTGCTGTAAACTCCGTTACATCAAACTTCATCTTACCCACTGCCGCTTTTATCACCACAGTTTGGTCAGCTTGCAATACTTTTACTTGTTCTTTTTCTTTCCCCTTCACAGCTATGAAGCGAGCGTCATTAATGGCTCCTTCAAAGTTGAAATCGGTAGGATAATCACCTACATTCGGTACTCCGGCCTCGTTTCTCATGAACCAAGGCTTTTGATTATTGCCTAACCTAAGAATAGCATTATCTATGGTTTTGAAAAGTCCCTTGGCTTCTCCTTTTGCCACTTCTTCGCCATTTATCTTAAGAGACATTTGGCCACCCGAGATTAAAGAAGCCTTTACCTTAAAATTGTCAGAGGCCAACTGCGGTGATGTTAATATGGTTTTCTTTCCTTCCTGATTTACTTGAAAGTACACCATTTTATCTTTGATCCAAACCCCAAAACCGTCTACATCATTACCATAGGTAGCCAGAATACCATCCATGTTTCTTTGGCGTGCTTGCCTAGATATATCGGCAATGAAAGTAAGTTCTTTTCCTGCAAAATCAGGTAGCTGCCTTCTTGATAAGGTTGCCCGACCCTCCAGAGGTACTACCTCCATTTGGTCTCCCGCAAAAATCCTATCTGCTAAGGTGCCATCTGTATGTGAGATATCGGGATGACCCATGGTCTGGTGATAAGCTTTCATAAAGCCCGAACGGTGTACGTTTCCTGCCACCAGAAGCGACAGAGCCACCCATTTATCATCAGCGTTTTCTTTTACTTGTACAGCCTCTAAAATTGCTCTTCCGATGTTGTCCGAAGGTTGAGCATCTGACAATACTAAAAATGCGGCCAGTCTTACTCTTAAATCTGGATCGTGCAAGACCCCTGACTTTAGGATTTCTGTTGCCACTTCTGAGTTTTGCACGGGCAATGTCTGAATTGCAGCCTTACGTACACCAGCGGCCGGATGACGGAGTGCTTTTATAGCCACAGCTAGGCTCTTCTTGTCGCTACCATCCAGTAATTGTAATCCATGAAGAGTCCACAATGCATGTAAAGCCGAAGCATTTGTATTTATAACATCTGTAGAAGTGTTTTCTATTAACTTATGTAGCTCCCCTGCTACTTTCTTGTTACCAGCTTCCACTAGCAATCTTTGGGCAGTCATTCTCCAAAACATATTATCACTTTCCAGACCTGCTACGGGATTGGCCTTTAGATCATACGATTTAGAGGGCTGGCTACCTTCATGCACTAGCTTATAAATCCGTCCACGCTTATTATCTCTCAATGGGTCTATATACGCATTTCCTTTGCCGTTATCAAAACCTTGTGGAGTGGGATTGTGCTGTATAATAAAGTTATACCAATCTAAGATCCAAAGTGCTCCATCCGGACCCACTTTAGATTCCACAGGACCAAACCAGTTATCTGAGCTGGCTACCATGTTCCAGCCGTCACCTTTTTCCTTGAATCCTGCTCCTACTTGCTGGAGAACATGCTTATGTACCAAACGTCCTGTGGGTTCATTTATAAAAGCCACCCGGTTCCAATAATCTTGCGGAAAATGGCGAGCAGTGTACAAACTATGCCCTGCAGCAGCCGTAAAGCCATTGAAAACGTCTACCTGACGAAGGTCTTTTGTAAGTGGATGGATATTATAGTGAGCATCTATTTTTACCATTCCACGCTCACGCAGGTTAGCTTTCTGGAGATATTTGGATGGTATACCCAAATAGTCACTATGGTCATTATTGGCAGTAGATATAAAAATATCAAACTCTTCAGAAAAACCTAAGCCCCAAGTATTGTTACTGGTACTTCCCTGATACTCCATGCTCTTTGCTAGCGGATCAAACTTGTAAACACCCTGCCCAAATTTATAGGTAGAATCTCCCACTTTTCCCTCAAAAGAAGAATACCCAACGGTACCCCAAATATTGTTATCAAAACCGTATCGCAGGTTAGAAGGTCCTGCATGCGTGTCATATGTTCCCCAGCCATCTATAAGAACTTTCCTTACATCTGCCTTATCATCTCCATCGGTATCTTTTAAGAATAGGAAATGCGGTGCCTGAGCTACGATAATCCCTCCGTTAGAGAACGTAAATGCAGTAGGAATATTTAGCTTGTCTGCAAAAGTGGTAAACTTGTCGGCTTTTCCGTCTCCGTCTGTATCTTCGCAGATAATGATACGATCGTCTCCTTCGCCTTTATCATCCCTTACAGTATTAGGATAGTCTACGGTTTCTACCACCCATAATCTACCTCTTTCATCCCACTCCATGGCTATAGGGTTTCTAATATTCGGCTCAGACGCAAAAAGCTCTAGCTTAAATCCTACCGGAACCTGAATTAAAGTCTGTGACTCCTCTGCACTAAGTGGAAGCTGGTAAAGTGGTACGGGATTCTTTTTCTCATAATTTGGCATAGCCGCTTCTTCGTACTTAGGTTTTACTATTTGCACGGCATTCATCTTTTGTACGGCAGCGTCACCAACAGCCCAAAGGATCCCATTTTTTACCAATTGTATGAATCCGGGATTGTTAAAAGTGCGTTCGTCATGCCCAAATGCGGTATAAAAAACTCTTCCTTTTCCGTAGTTTTTCACCCAGGTGTAAGGCTCTCTGTGGTCGCCTTCTACACGCTCCATTAAAACCTCTATATCACTAGCGATTTTCGTGTGCACATAGGTTTCATCCCACTCTGTGGTAAAGGGCTGTAACCCACCCAATGCAGGGTGATTTGGCTTGATGATTTCTGCAGTGATAGGGCCTCCCTTGTGGGTGTGGAATTGCCCTCCAATAAGTGCTACCACTTCTGGCGAGTTCCTAAAGCAATATGAAGCCGAGTGCAAAGGAATAAAACCTTTCCCCGATGCTACAAAGCTAAGTAAAGCGTCTTTTTGGGCTACACTTATGGTATCGTGGTTTGCATAAAGAATCAGTCCATCATATAACTTAAAGTCCTCTCCAAGCATCACATTGGGATCAGAAGAATACGTGATATTCATGCCCGCTGTAAAGAACTCTTTGGTAAGTATATCTGCCAGTTTTTCAGAATCATGATGCTTAGAATCATGGCCCAGGAACAACAGTTCCAATTTTTTGGGTTCAGCTTTCCTTTCCTCTACCTTTTTTTGTACGGCACAAGCCAAAACCAATAAGGGTAAAACTATTAAAAGTGTTAATTTTATTAAACTTCTCATTTTTTACATACGTTTTAACTACTTAGAAAATGTAAATTCCGGAAGTGGGATAATCTGTCCTCCTTGTAAAGCGGATTCATGAGCCAAAATACCTACACATGTGATATTGGCCGACTGTTTTGCGTTTGGAAAAGGCTGACGCTTATCTACCAATGCACTTATAAACTCATGCACAAGGTGCGGATGCGAGCCGCCATGCCCTGCCCCTTGAGTAAAAGACAAATGTTGGTTGTCATCCTCATCGTACACTCCACCTGTAGTGAAACGCTGGATTTCTTCCGGCAATAAATGTGCGAAATCCGGGCAAATTACCTCCTCTGGGATTTCGGGTTCTGGTTTCTTTGCCGTATGTACTACCAAAGGTTCACCTTCTACCAATGGCCACTCTACCGTTTTCTGCGAGCCATAAACTTCGAAACTCTCTCGGTATTGACGTGCCGTATCAAAAAGCGACCTGTACACATGTGCACTTAAATCTGAGTCTTTAAATTTAATATGGGCAGTTTCTACTGCAAACGGAGAGTTGTAATACCCTTGGAGCTCCTCTCTTATAGTTCCCGATCCAAAACAAGATACATATTCGGCATCGTTTCTTGTTAATCCCAAAACCGGACCTACACAGTGGGTAGCATAATGCATGGGTGGCAAACCTGGCCAGTAGCTTGGCCAGCCGTGCATGTCTTGCTGGTGGCTAGCTTTAAGAAACTGGATTTTGCCCAATTCTCCTTTCTCATAAAGGTCTTTCATATATAAAAACTCACGAGCATACACCACAGTCTCCATCATCATGTAAGTTAAGCCCGTTTCTTCCACTGCTTCTACTATTTGCTTACATTCTTCTACCGTAGTAGCCATAGGCACTGTACATGCTACGTGCTTCCCTGCTCTAAGTGCCTTTATAGATTGTTCTGCATGGTTAGGAATAGGCGTGTTAATATGAACAGCGTCTACGTTTGGATCTTTTAAAAGCTCATCGTAGTCTTGGTAACGTACCGCTATCCCAAACTCATCGCCAATTTTGTTCAAACTCTCTTCGTTTCTTTGGCATACCGCATACATGTTGGCATTCGGATGTCTCTGGTAAATAGGAATAAATTCCGCACCAAAACCCAATCCTACAATCGCAACGTTAATTTTATCTTTACTCATAATATGTTATAATTAGATTGGTCTCAAAAATGTGTGACCCTTTTAAGACTTCTGGTTAATTTATAATGTTACTTGTTTTCTACCCACTTTTTCAAAAAAGAAAATCCTTCCCTTCCGAAAGTATCCTGGTCCGGAGCCAAATCTCGCCATATACATACGGCAGCGGCAAGCTCCTTGTTTTCGGGAGTAAAGCTTTCTATAGATACTCCCCCTTGATAACCTATTGCCTCCAAACCCTTGTAGTAAGCAGGCCAACTGGCATTTCCCGTTCCAGGAATACCTCTGTAGTTTTCTGAAACCTGCATATGCACCAACTTATCTTTTGCCTTTATAATTGCCGCTTCGGGATTGGGTTCTTCAATGTTCATGTGGAACATATCTAAACACACTTTGGCCGCAGGATAATCTATATCCGAAATCAATTTTAATACATCGTCTACATTGTTTATCAAATCCGACTCAAACCTATTTAAAGGCTCTAATGCAATATCTAGCTTCCTGGATTCGGCTTCTATACATACCTTCCTCAGGTTTTCTACAGCCCTGTTCCATTCTATCTTACGTTCGGCTTCTGGAAGCATGCGGGCTTTACCTACTGCAGAGTACATTGGTCCCGCAAAAAAACCCGTTTCTAGCTCCGCACTTATATCAAGGCACTCCTTTATATAGTCCAACCCTGACTGTACTATTGTTGCACTCCCGTTTGTGAGATCACGGCTTGGACCAAACGCCCCGCAAATAGCTACATCCAAATTATTGTTGGCCAACTCCTGCTTTATAATTTTTACGTCAATAAGCTGGGGGTCTTCTACTGCTATCTCAACAAAGTTGTACCCCATTCCTGCCACCTTAGCAAAAAGACTTGCCGCATTTTTTGAGTCAAACGGAGACGTCCATAACCAAGTGCTTACCCCCAGTTTTACATTTAAAGCCATATTTTATTCTTTAGATTTTAAGATTTTTACCTTATAGCCACCTTTACTCCTGAAATAGAAATACAATAAGATATAAGAAATGAGCATGATGAGCGGGAAGACCACTATATCTCTGAGAGCTAGTTTCTTGGAATCATCTTGCAAACCCGATATTGTGGTTTTCACATCTGCGGGGGCAGCTTCGTATTTTTCAAAGTCAATTGATTTATAATCTCCAAATAGGCTGGAGTTTTCTTTTGTCAAAAATGAATCGTGCAATGTGGTTTCGTGCTTGGCATCATAGGCAGCAATATTTTGTCCCGTATGCTTATCCTGTAAGAATCCTAGAATTCCTGCCCCTAGAACTCCAGCACTTATCATTCCCAATCCCGCAATCACGTTTAAGGTAAGTGCTCCTCCTTTCGGAAACTGCTCAGACACCAGACCTAGCATTAGAGGCCATAAAAAAGCCTTTCCTAGGGCATAAATAGTAGCTGCAACAAGAATGGTCACACCAGCCGAGTAGGACAAAAAGTACAACCCTATACCTGCAATAACAGAGCTAAGAGAAAGCAGACCCAAAGGCGATAACTTGTGGACAACAGAACCTGAAAAGAGTCTCAATACAAGCATAATAGCTGATGTATATACCAGTACCCAGCCACCTTGTAAACCAAGCTTTTCCATTTCTACCTCCATAAGACTCGAAATCCAGCTATCGGTACCCAGCTCTGTAATAGCCAAAGGAACCATTATTATCAGCAAAATGATAAAGATGGGCTGCCCCCAGCTCTTCACATATAGTCCATACCCGATAGAAATGGCCAAGGTAACAACTGTGCTTACAGTGGAGCTCCAGCCAAATACCTGACCCAGTTGGAACACAATAAGGGCTACAATAAGCAATGCCCCTACCCCACCAAGCTCTCTAAGCATTTCCATATAGGAAACTCCCGCCTGTACACGCTCGTTTGCTGCAAATTTCCTTGTAAGCATTAAGCCACCGTATGCCAATGTAGGTATTAATATTAAGCCTATCTTAAACTGCCAGGCCGTTTCCGGACCCCACGCTAAAGCCATAAGCCCGCCAAGTACAAGTCCTCCTGGCCAGCCCGCATGAAGTATAGAAAGCCATTTTGTTTTTTCTTTTGGGAACATCGTAGCCACCACTGGATTCACCACAGCCTCCACTACCCCATTTCCTAAAGCCATAATAAATGTCCCTATGTAGAGCATCCAATAGCCACTGGCAAAAATGGTTACAATAGCAGATGTAAGGTGTAACAAAAGGGCGAAAACCATCGAGGTTTTGTAACCCACCCTGTCTACAATAAGACTAAAAAGAACGATACTAATAGCAAACGGCCACAAACCTACTCCAGAGATTTCACCCAGCTGGGTTTGGGTTAACTTAAACTCCACACCCCAATCTTGTAAAACAAAAGCCCGCAAAACAAAGCCAAACGAAGTGGCTACAAGAGAGATGACACAAGCGTAAAAGAGAAGCATGTCGGGCTTTTCCCCGCCAGCAAAAAATTTGGCTACTTTTTCTTCCATTGAAAATATTATTTATAGGTTGAATTCTAAATACAAATTTACATAACACATATATTACAATTATATCTATTATTTATCCAATAGTACCTGTATTATATCTATTTATATAGACTTACACTTACCTTTATGATAATATACTGGAACAAATGACCTTTTCTTTGCGTATTTTAACCCTAATCTATTCTTCAGCATGCGGACCAAAGTAAACAAAGCGGCCATACAAAAAGCCCCTATTACTATTACAAAATTGTTTTATACAAGGGAACTAAATGACAAGCACTTTGACATGTCTTGGCACGCACATAATGAGTACCAATTATTCTTGGTATTGGAGGGTGAAGGCACAAAATTCATTGGTAATACAATAAAGTCATACAAAGCAGGTGACCTTACCTTTTTAGGTCCAAACATCCCCCATCTGTGGAAAAGCGAAGAGCATAATGAGAATCCTAGCCACGGAGTGGTTATCTACATAAATCCTAAGCAACTAGAAAGTCTGGCACATAATGAAGAGTTTAAAACTTTAGAGGCATTACTTAACAAGGTTAAGCTTGGCATGGAAATCTTTGGAAAAACCAGAGAAAATGTAAAAGAGCAAATGCAACAACTGCACGGTAAACACGGTATCCCCAGCGTTATACAACTCTTCCATATCTTTGAATTACTTGCACACAGCAAAGAATACCATATTTTGAGGGAGGAAGTAACCGAACATAAAGAAAGACCAGTAGAAACCAACAGAATAAATACTATATATAGCTATACTGCTGTGCATTTTCGGGATAACATTACTTTAGAAGACATGGCGAACCTTGTAAACATGACTCCCACTTCTTTTAGCCGTTTTTTTAAAACCAAAACCAGTAAATCCTTCATTTACTTTTTAACCGAATTAAGAATAAAAAATGCGTGCAAACTATTGGCAGATGAGGAAAGCAAAAGTATAGCCGAAATCTGTTATGACTCAGGGTTTAATACACTATCTAACTTTAACAAACAGTTTAAGACCTATACCGGCCTAAGTCCGAAGGAGTATAAAGAGAAACTCTTTATATTCTAAGAGGAAAAAGATAATCTGTAAAATTAGCCCCAGAATAGTCTACTTGCCCCAAAGTGTTAGTAGGAGACTACCAATTTAACAATCTCCTAATATTCCCGAAACACCTATATAATTTTAGCATAATACTTTTGCGACTTCTATAACCGGTAGCCAAATATACCTGCGGCACCCCTTGTAGAAACAATCATTTTCTCATCATTTTTTATTAACCCAATGAAAAACAAATCCTTTCTATTTGTCTGGATTGGCTTGTTGCTATTTACCCAAAATGCAATTGCCCAATCCCGGACCATCACAGGTAAAGTGACTGATGCTACTGACAACAGCACCCTCCCGGGTGTAACTGTACGCCTAAAAGGAACCAACACTGCTTCACAAACAGACGTAAACGGAGTTTACTCAATCACCATCAATAATAACACGGATGTCTTGGTGTACACCTTTGTTGGTGTAAATACCATAGAAGAAACAGTGGGAAGCAGATCTGTAATTGATGTGACTCTAAGTAGCACTGCAGAATCTCTTAATGAAGTAGTGGTGGTAGGTTACGGTACACAGAAAAAAGTGAACTTAACCGGTGCTGTTGACCAGATTGGAGGAGAGGTTTTCGAGGGACGCGTGCTACCAAATGTGTCCCAAATGCTTATGGGAGCTGTGCCTAACCTAAATATTAATCTAGCTGATGGTAAACCTACACGCTCCCCTTCCTTTAATATCAGAGGAACTACCTCTATTGGGCAGGGTGGTTCTGCTTTGATTATTATAGATGGAGTAGAAGGAGACCCATCTACACTTAACCCAAATGATATTGAATCTGTATCTGTTCTTAAAGATGCATCTTCTGCTGCCGTTTATGGATCTAGAGGAACATATGGTGTGGTTTTAATCACTACCAAAAATGCTAAAAAAGGACAAACTAGCATTACGTATTCTGGTAATTTCACTATCCAAGAGCAAGCAAATGCTCCGGACTTTGTAAAAGACGGTCTGGTGTTTGCCGAACATTTTTACGAAGCATACAATGCATGGAACAATTATTCTTCCGTACCTGCACGTTTAAATAAAACCCAAACTTTTACGCTTGGCTGGCTAGAAGAGTGGAGAAGAAGAAGAGAAGCGGGAATTCCGGACGGCACTACAGTAGATGCTAACGGAAACTATGTGTATTATGCCAGCGAAGACTACTACACAAAGTTGATTAAGAAAACATCCGCAGCCCGCGACCACAATGTATCTATTAGCGGAAATACAGAAAAAGCAGATTTTTACCTTTCGGGTAGATACTATGGTTCAGACGGTATTTTCAATTACAATCCGGACACCTACAATAGCTATAGCTTGAGAGCCAAAGGAGGAGTAAACGTAACTTCTTGGTTAAGATTTACGAACAATATAGACTTTTCGGCCATCAACTACAAAAGCCCGCAAACAGCTGGCGAAGGCGGAAATATCTTCAGGAACATAGCCGATGAAGGGCATACTTCTGCTTCTATTTTTAACCCGGACGGTACACTTTCGTTCCCTGCGGCTTATACTGTCGGTGACTTCATATATGGTAAAAACGGTTCGAAAGCCCTTACCAATAACCTAAGAAATACCACGGCTTTCGAAACCAAGTTTTTCAACAATACTTTCAGAATTAAAGGAGATTTCACATTTAGAAACCGCGATTACGACAATACAACCGTATTGCTACCGGTGCCATACAGCACCAGAGAAGGTGTGGTTTCTTTCCTGAGAACCTCTATGAACGACCGTATCACAAACAACAAGCAATCTAACCGTTACATGTTTGCTAACTTGTACAGTGAATACGAAAACACCTTTGCTACAAAACACTATTTCAAGGGGATGATAGGTTACAACTATGAACAGCAAACCTATAATGCCACCAACATAGGTAAGAATGGTTTATTGACAGAAAATACCGAAAACATAAACCTTGCCCTAGGTAGCTCGGTAACTGCTACAGCCGCCTATAACAAGTACCGTTTAGCAGGTGTCTTTGCCAGAGCCAACTACATCTTTGCAGATAAGTATTTATTAGAAGTAAATGGACGTTATGATGGCTCTTCCAAGTTTCCGGGAAATTCCCAGTGGGGCTTCTTCCCATCAGTTTCAGCAGGATGGAGAATATCCGGTGAAAAATTCTGGAACGTAAGTGAAAAAGCTATTTCAGACCTTAAAGTCAGATATTCATTTGGTGCTTTAGGAAACGGAAACATCAACCCATACGCATACTTAGACCTTTATGGAATTGGAACCTCCGGTAGAATCCTGGACGGACTAAGAAATCCTTCTACTAGTGCTCCGGGAGTTATTCCTGATAACTTAACTTGGGAAACTGCGAGAACTTCTAACATAGGTATTGACGTAGCTGCACTTAACAACAAACTTACGTTTACCGCCGATGCATATGTTCGTAAAACATTAGATATGTATACTGTAGGGCAAACCTTACCGGACGTTTTTGGTGCTAGTTCTCCTAGAGGAAACTATGCCGATTTAACTACCAGAGGTTTTGAAATGACCTTGGGATACAGCGATCACTTCAATGTAGCCGGAAAAAGACTGAAGTATAATGTAAAAGCTACCCTGGCCGACTATAAAACTAAAATAGACCGCTACAATAATCAGACTGGTGCTCTAAGTGACTACTACGTAGGACAAACTATCGGCGAAATCTGGGGGTACGAAACCTATGGCTTGTTCCAATCTCAAGAAGAGATAGATAGCTCTCCTTCACAGATCCTTTTGAAATCCTCCACATCAGGCAAGTATTATCCTGGGGATATACGTTTTGTTGACTTAAACGGTGACGGAGTTATTGATTATGGTGATAACACTATCTATAATCCAGGTGACAGAAAGGTGATTGGAAACAAGGATCCTAGATACATTTATAGCTTCCAAGGTAGTGCCGATTGGAGTAATTTCTTCCTTTCATTCTTCTTCCAGGGGGTAGGAAAGCAAGATTGGTATCCGGGTAACGAAGCCATCTTCTGGGGGCAATATAACCGCCCGTACAACAAACTGCCTGAATGGCATGTGGGTAATTTCTGGACACCAGAAAACACAGACGCTTATTTGCCAAGATATGCCGGCTACAATACCCATTTTAAGCAAACGCCTCAAACACGTTACTTACAAAATGTGGCATATTTTCGTCTGAAAAACCTTCAGGTTGGTTATTCTTTACCACAAAGCCTGGTATCTAAAGTTAAAGCCAAAAACATCAGAGTAGGTATTTCGGGAGAGAACCTCTTTACCTGGTCTCCACTATACAAGAGAACAAGAGATATTGATGTGGCCAATATAGGAGCCTCTGATCCGGACATCAACTCTGGTCATGGCGATGGATTTAACTATCCTACACTTCGTACCTACAGCTTCAACATTTTAGTTAATTTTTAATTAGATATGAAAAAGATAATATATTCAATATTGGTTCTGTGTGTTTTAACCTCATGCGAACTCGAAGAACTGCCCAAAGCTTCCGCTAGTGAAAGCGATATTTTTGGAACGGAAAGTGGCCTTAAAACGTATAGTTACTCCTTTTATAATGACCTTCCATCAGGAACTACCGCTTATAGAATGGATGCTATGGCTGATTATGGAGCAGTAAACAACTTAAATAATTTCCTGAGAGATGGTGCATATAATGCTGAAACCAGCTCTGGTTGGTCTTGGTCTGCCTTGCGTAATATCAACCATTTCATTGCAAAAAACAATAACGAAAACGTAACGGAGTCTGTCCGTAACCATTACAATGGTTTAGCTCGTTTTTTCAGAGCACACTTCTATTACGAGAAGTTAGTTACATTCGGAGATGTGCCTTGGATAGAAAAACCAATTGGAGTAAACGAAGAAGAGATTTTGTTTGCAAAAAGGGATTCCAGAACTTTAATTATTGATAAAATAATCGAAGACTTAGATTTTGCTTACCAAAACATTTCTACCAGCTCTAGCAATGGTTCCACGGTAACCAAGTGGGCCGCATTGGCATTGAAATCTAGAGTTGCCCTATTTGAGGGTACTTTCAGAAAGTATCATACCAACCTTAACCTACAGTCTACTGCAAACAAATATTTGCAAGCTACAGTGGATGCTTCTACTGAACTTATGGACAAAGGCCCTCACAGTTTAAATACTACACAAGGTCCTCAATTGTCGCAAAGACAACTTTTTGTGAGCGATAACATTGTTACTAACGAGGTTATTCTTGCGGTAGCATTAAGTAAGGACCTTGCTGTGATGGGCGATGCAAACTGGTGGTGGACCTCTGCAACATACGGACCAAGATACAGTTTGGTACGTCCGTTTATCAACACTATTCTTAACATAGACGGAACTCCGTATACTTCCAGAACAAACTACAATACCGAGACTTTTATGGAAGAAACAGATGGCCGTGACTACCGTTTATCGCAGCTGATCCGCACACCGGGTTACAGACGTGAAGGCACAAGCTCGGCACCAAACTTTGCCAGCTTTACTTATACAGGTTACCAGCCTATTAAGTATGCATTGGACGGAACCACGTTTGATAACAGTGGACTTAACACCAATGCTCTTCCGCTTATAAGATATGCTGAGGTATTATTAAACTTTGCAGAAGCAAAAGCCGAGCTAGGTACCTTAACTACTGCAGACTGGACAAGGTCTATAGGAGCTCTAAGATCTAGATCAGGTGTAACGGGTGGACTAAACGCCCTGCCAACTACAGTCGATACTTATTTACAAAGTACGTTTTTCCCTGGAATCTCAAATCCCGTTCTGTTAGAAGTAAGAAGAGAAAGACAAGTGGAGCTTGCTCTAGAAGGCTTTAGATTTAACGACTTGAAGCGTTGGAAACGTGGAGAATTAATGGCTGGGTTACAATGGTCCGGAATTTATGTTCCTGAGTACAATCAGTTAGTGGATCTGGACAAAGATGGAAAACCGGATGTACTATTCTATATAGGAGGTACCACAGCTCCAGCTGTTCCTGCTGGTGTGGCAAGAGTAGCAGTGGGAGGAAATGCTAATAATTTCCAAACCTTAACTGCTGACAAACACCTGGAATGGTTTAAAGCCCAAACCAGAACTTGGTATCCTGATGGCCGCCAATATCTGTATCCGATTCCGGCATCAGCAATTGTGAAAAACCAGAATTTAGAACAGAACCCAGGTTGGTAAGTATAACTTGAGGGAAGGGAAACCTTCCCTCTGTTTATATCGGCAATAGCTGATTTACTACAACAAAATACGACTTTACATCCATATCAATTCCCTCGCAAGCTACCCAGGTAGTTTTTCGATGGCTTTTAGTGTCTGTTTGGCCTATTTCGTTTCGCTTAAATTTCTAACGTCAATTCTCCGTTTAACAGGATGATAGCGTATATTGAAGCTCCAAACTGTGTTGCAACGCATAAACCAAGAAATGTAAGTGCATAATGATTGCAGACACTTTTTTTGATGAGAATAGAAAACGTAAAACAAAGATTTAAAACCTATAAAAACGTAAAACAATCCGGAGCTTCTGTTCTGGAGTCGGATCTCCCGATTTCTTTAACTGAATCTCTAAAAAACTAAAAAATATGAAAATTCTGGTAACCTCGCTTTTAGCAATTTTTACATTGGGAGCATCTGCCCAAAACGAAATCAATGTAGCAGCCTTTAACATCCGTATGAATACACAAAGTGATGGTATAAATGCTTGGCCAAACCGTGCAGAAAGTGTACGTGCTATGATAAAATACCATGATTTTGATATTATGGGAACACAAGAAGGCTTTAAAGGCCAGTTGGAAGATATCGCCCAACTTAAAGAATATGCCTATGTAGGAGCTGGCCGTGATGACGGCAAGGAAGGTGGCGAGCATTCTGCTATTTTCTACAAAAAAGACCGTTTCCAAGTTTTAGAATCGGGAGATTTCTGGTTAAGTGAAACCCCAAATGTACCAGGAAAAGGTTGGGATGCCACGTGCTGTAACCGTATAGCTTCTTGGGCAAAATTCAAAGACAAGAAATCGAAAAAAACATTCTACTTCTTCAATGTACATTTTGACCACCAGGGCGTAATAGCACGTACAGAGTCTGGTAAACTAATGGTAAGCAAGATTAAAGAGATTGCAAAAAATGCTCAAGTGATTTTAACAGGAGATTTTAATTCTACTCCAGACACCGAGCAGATAAAAACCATAAGTGCATTCCTGCCAGATAGCTACATAGTTACCCAAACTCCTCCGTATGGTCCGGTAGGCACATTTACCGGCTTTAAAGCCGATGCTCCTATGAAAAATCGTATAGATTATGTTTTTGTAAGCCCCTCTATTAAGGTACTTAAATATGCCGTTCTTACAGATCACAAAAACCTACTTTACCCATCCGACCATTTCCCGGTAGTAGTGAAGGTTAAGTTGTGATTGGCTAGTTCTTTCTCTTTGTAGAGTCTCTGAGCATAAGCTCTGAACGTAAGAAAATAGAACTCCCTTGATTCACATTGAGATTGCCGTTCAGATGACTAATTACAGTCTGGATGGCAATCTCTCCCATTTCTAAAGCAGGATAATGCACCGTAGATAGATTTGGCTCTACAATCTTCGATATCGGTTCGTCATTGAACCCGAAAACGGCAATATCTTCAGGTACTCTGTAACCTGCTTTCTTTAAAAGGATAATTGTAGAAGCCGCACAGGAGTCGTTGGTGATAAACAAGCCGTCTGGCTTAGTTTTCATTTGTTCTATATGTTGCAAAACTGTGTTGGGCGTTTCACTATCAAATTGAGTAATAAGAACAGAATCCTCTCCTGATTCCAAATCATATTCTTTCAAAGCCACCTCAAATCCTCTCAGGCGGTCTTTATATACGTTCCTTTTTAAATTTCCAGTGACATGCACTATGTTTTTACACCCCTGCTCTATCAGATGTTTAGTTGCGGCAAAGCCTTCTTTGGCATTGTCTATTACAATACTGGTACAGAGCGGGTGATCTGCAACCCGATCAAAAAACACAACGGGAATCTTCTTTTTAATAAAGGGTAAAATGTGGTCTATACTTTCGGTGTCATAAGAAAGTGATACCAAAAGAGCATCTACCCTACTATTTA
The DNA here is from genome assembly GCA_964489955.1 of uncultured Lacihabitans sp. Lineage (GTDB taxonomy): Bacteria > Bacteroidota > Bacteroidia > Cytophagales > Spirosomataceae > Leadbetterella. The sequence continues at coordinate 25,369 of CAZBAV010000022.1, forward strand.
ACATAGTTTTGGCATTCTGCTTCTCTTTTTTTTCTTGTTCTAAAGACTGGCTTATAATCAGGTTATATTCACTTTCATTAGCCACTTTTTCCATTCCCGCAATGATGGAAGACATCACATAAGAATTTAATCTAGGTACAATAACGCCAATTGTATTGCTCTTTTGTTTCCTTAAACTAGCTGCAAACTTGTTGGACTGGTAACCCAACTTCTCTGCCATCTTTATTACCTTCTCTCTTGTTTTATGGTTAATACCAGGGTGTTCACTCAAAGCCCTGCTTACGGTAGCTGGTGAAATAGAAAGTTCACGGGCTATATCGTAGATCGTAGCATCTTTACTCATTTGTAAAATTGCAATTTGTTTAAATTAATACAAACCCAAAGGTACTCAATAAATCATACAAAAAACACACCTTAAGTTCTTATTTATTTGTAAATGAGGGTATCCAATCCCGTATTTTAAATAAATCAAGTTGATTGTTATTGCAACATTTATATAAAAAATAAGAAAATATTTATGCAATCGATTGCATTTAAGAAAATACTTTCTAATCTTTGTCATCAGAACATCAGGTTTCATCTCCTGAATTACAGTTTCTAATCTTAACCTTAAATAATAATGCAGTTAAATCTCTACTTGGCTCAGGTCGGCCAAAAGACCCAATCCGGATTATTGCTTTTACTGTTGGCCTTTGCCGTCTTACTCACCAAAAATGTAAACGCACAAGGTACACAGATAAATGGTAAAGTATCTGAAGAGGACGGCTCTGGTTTACCAGGCGTTACCGTGTCAGTTAAGAACACTACACGGGGTACTACTACAAATGCAGAAGGAGTTTTCTCCATAAATGCATCCCCAGGCGAAATCTTGGTTTTTTCTATGGTTGGCTTTATTCCAAAAGAACATACTATCAGTTCTGGTCAATCCTCTGTAAATATCGCTTTGACTTCTCAAGATAAAAATCTGGAAGAAGTAGTGGTGGTAGGTTATGGAACACAGCGTAAGGAAGCTGTAACCGGCTCCGTAGTTTCTATCCAGTCTGATGCCATCAGAGAAATTCCTTCAGCAAACATAAGCCAAGCACTACAGGGGCGTATGGCGGGTGTTGACATGTCCCAAACCTCCTCAAAACCAGGTGCAGGTATGCAGATTCGTATAAGGGGTACACGTTCTTTGAACGCCAGCAATGACCCTTTGATTGTACTGGACGGAATTCCGTTTGCAGGGTCTCTTAACGACCTCAATCCCAATGACATAGAAAGGGTGGATATATTAAAAGATGCTTCTGCCACGGCCATTTATGGCTCAAGAGGGGCTAACGGGGTCCTACTTATTACCACTGCCAAAGGCCGTGCGGGACAGAAAGCCCGATTTACGTACAACAACTACGTGGGCTTTAAAAAAGTATTCTCAGAATACCCTATGATGAGCAGAGACAAGTTTCTTAAATTACGGAAAGAGGCGAATGTGTTTCAGACCCACGGACTTGACGAATCTGAAGATGTTAATACCGACTGGCAGGGGATGTTTTACGGGCCCGCAACCATCACCAATCATGACGTGGGTGTTACCGGCGGTACAGAAGGTGGCGGAAATTACAACGTAGGCATCGGATATTTCAGAGATGAAGCCGTGATACCAGGTCAGAATTACAATCGTATTTCTTTAAGAACTGCCCTTGATCAGAAAATAGGCAATTATGTTAAAGTTGGTTTTACTACCAATACAAACTATGCAATAAATAATGGCAGCAACATGGGCTTCTATGATGTACTCAGTGCTTCGCCTATTGCAAACCCTTATAATCAGGACGGAACCCTTAAAAGGGTAATCAGAATGCCACTAGATGACCAATGGGTGAGAACACGGGAATCTGTGGAGGCTTTGGGAGATAGCTGGATAGACCAGACAAAGAGTTTGGGTTCTTACAATTCACTCTATGGCGACTTCAAGATACCGGGAGTAAAAGGTTTAGGTTACAGGGTAAATGTTGGCTTAAACTACAGACAGGCCAACAGCGGGCAGTTTACGGGTGAGGGTGTATTTAATGTTAATGCTTCCACTACCTCTTCTGCTGCAATCAGCAATGACCACACCACTAGTTGGACAATTGAAAACCTGCTAACTTACGACCGTAGTTTTGGTAAACACAGTCTCAATTTACTAGGTTTATACTCTGCTCAGGAAGATGCATACAACAGGTCAAGCGTAACAGCTAGAGATATTCCGGCAGAGGCATTTCAGTTTTACAACTTAGGAAGAGCAAATGAGCAACCCATCATAAATCCGGACGGGCAGGGATATCACAAAACCGGACTTGTTTCTACTATGGGTAGGGCAATGTACTCTTATGACGATAAGTACATGTTATCAGTAAGCTATCGTTTTGACGGCTCCTCACGTCTGGCTGCCGGGCATAAATGGATTTCTTACCCTGCCGTGTCTGCAGGATGGAATATCCACAGAGAACGTTTCATGGAGAATGTTAAGCATATTGATCGTCTGAAACTACGTATAGGATATGGAGTAACATCAAATCAGGCAGTAAACCCTTACTCTACTCTGGGTTTATTGGCTACCAGACCCTATAACTTCGGGGAGACCTTTACTACGGGATTTTATGTGTCTGAGCTGCCTAATCCTGACTTAGGCTGGGAGTACTCATCTACTATTAACTATGCATTAGACTTTGGCTTGTTCAATAACAGGTTGTCAGGTTCACTAGAATATTACAGTACAAAAACACATGATTTGCTTTTCAGAGTGAGTCTTCCACAGACCTCCGGTGTAAACAGCTATATGGCAAACATAGGAGAGTCTTCAAACAAAGGGGTAGAATTATCACTTAACGGACTTCTGGTAAGTAAGCCAAACGGCTTTACTTGGGAACTAGGCTTTAACCTGTATGCCAACCGAAACAAACTTACGAAACTAGCTTCCGGACAAGAAAGGGACGAAGGAAACTGGTGGTTTGTAGGACATCCTATTGACGTAATCTACGATTACAAATATGAGGGATTATGGCAAGAAGGCGATCCACACAGAAATATTCTGGAGCCGGGTGGAAATGTAGGGATGATTAAGGTAAAATATACCGGAGACTACAATACAGATGGAACTCCAGTAAGAGCAATTGGCCCTGCTGACAGACAAATTATTGATACTCAGGCAAAATTCCAGGGTGGTTTCAACACAAGAGTTGCCTACAAAAACTTTGATTTAAGTGTGGTAGGTTTCTTCAAAAGTGGAGGAATATTAATTGCTACCCCATACGGAGCAAACGGCTATCTTAACATCCTAACTGGTCGTAGAGGAAATATTGATGTAGACTATTGGACACCGGAAAATACCGATGCTCGTTTTCCTAAACCGGGAGGAATAGGAGGAGACCAGCCTCGTCACCTTAATACCTTATCTTATTTCGATGCGTCTTTCCTAAAAATACGTACCATCACTTTAGGATATAATTTTGATCAGGCACGGTGGTTTAAGACAAACGGTATTTCAAGACTTAGGCTGTATGCAACCGTACAGAACCCATTTGTGATGTTCTCGCCCTATCATAAGTTTTCAGGAATGGATCCGGAAACCAACTCGTTTGCTAACGAAAACTCCGCTGTGGGTTATAGCTGGAATCTGAGACGTTTATTAACAACAGGTACAAATACGCCGAGCACTAGAAATCTGGTTTTTGGTCTTAACCTGACATTTTAAAAAGTAAAATATTATGAAAAAATTCGCTTTATATAAAAAATCAATAGGAACTATACTGCTAACGGTGCTACTGATGGGATGTAATGACATTCTAGACGAAAAGCCAAGAAGTATATTCACGCCTGAGTATTTTAAAACGGAAAAAGGAGTAATAGGAGGAATCACTTCCATGTATGCCCACCTTCGATACTTTTATGGAAACGGCTATTATTATGCTGGTTCTCAGTCGGGTACTGATGAAAGTACATATGGCCAAAACGTAAATGTAGATGCCAAACGTGCTGACTTTACAGGACAAGGAGATTTCTCTGGTGTGGACAATCCTTTTGCAGCTGTTTGGGGAGTGTTTCCTAATATAAACACTGCTAGTGGTATAATTGAAAACGCTGAAGCTGTGGGAACCGTACCGGCATCTCTGATTGCCGAAGCCCGCTTTTTCAGAGCCTTTGACTATTTCCTTCTGGTACAAACTTTCGGCGGTGTGCCACTAGACTTAGGTGCAGGAGAATTAAAATTCAATACTTCTACTGCTCGTACCTCAGTACGCAATACAGTACCGGAAGTTTACACGAAAGCAATATTTCCTGACCTCCTTAAAGCAATAGAAGACTTACCTGAAAATTCACGCTTTACAGGTACAGCAAATAAAACGCTTGCACGCCTCTACCTATCAAAAGCGTATTTAACTTACGGATGGTGGCTAGAAAACCCAAATAACGTCCCTACCTATCCTGCAACATCACGCACGGATCCGGACGGACACAATGCTGCATGGTACTTTCAGCAGGCTTATGAAGTGGCTACTACCGCTATAGACAACCATCCGACTTCTGTGGGCCTACTGGAGCACTTCTATGATGTCAGTGAAGGCTCTAACGATAGAAACAAGGAGATGTTACTATATGCAGACCATACTGAGAAAAGCGATTTGTTTAACGGTTCTGCTGTAAACGGTTTTGGAGGGGGCTCTTCACCCGGAAGCTTCGCCGGCTGGTTTCCTACCTGGAATTATACAGAGGTAAGGAGTGCAGGCACAGCAGGTGGCGGGTATTCTATAGCATCTGTACAACGCGAAGCGGCACAGCCTCTTGGACGCCCGTGGACTGGAGTGGCCCCTACTCATGAACTGATTATGAATATTTTTGCCGACAAAGTCAACGACTCTCGTTATGACGGTACATTTACTACTGTTTACAGGGGCAACTGGCAACGCGGAGGAACGGCTAATAGTGTTTTGTACAACGCCAACAATCTGCCTGTACAGATGGGAGACCCCATATTTACTATTCTAAATTCTGATCCAGGAATTCAGTATCCGGCCTCTGGTGCAGGATCCAGTAACATAGGTGCAGGAACTTTACCGGGAAGAGGAGACTGGGTTCTCGGCCCTAAGGCTATAAGTCGTTTTGTTTATCCTAATCTATGGAAAATAGGGCCTTATCGTACGGATAGCGGTAACTCATTGGGTCAGATGAACATTGAATATACCCGTCCATGGCCTATAGCCAAGTTTTCAGAGCTGTACTTTGTAGCAGCAGAGGCAGCTGTAAAAGGAGCTCCTGTTAAAGCTGGTAAAAGTGCCAGAGACCTTGTAAATGTAATTCGTGCTCGTGCGGGTAAATGGCGTTGGGACAATAATAACAACGTTGCTAAAATCCAAGATAATAGTGCGGCTATGATTGCAGCCACTCCTGCTACCATCACTATTGATTATATTTTGGACGAACGTTCACGCGAATACTACGGAGAAGGCGTAAAATGGTATGATCTGGCACGTACACAAACATGGCACAACAGAGCAGCTACTTATACCATTTGTGGTACCGCAAAAGGTGACCGTACTCCTGTAACTTACAAACGTACAATTCCTATGCATGCTTACTTAAGACCTATACCTCAAGGACAAATTGATGGAATGGAGATGCCTGCAGAAGATAAAAAAGCATACCAAAACCCAGGCTACTTATAAGCCCGGTAATTCAAGAATAAGAAAAGCCATCCCAAAGTATTATTTGGGATGGCTTTTCCTTTACAAACTCTCCGTATTTGAATAGCTACTTACTTTCAGAAAAAAGCCTCCAACTTCTAAATTATTAAAAAAATGCACAACCGATTGCACAAAAAATTTGCAATTTTTTCATCGATGAATTATATTCGTCCATCCATTCTAAAATAAGGTTCAAAAAGTGAAGCTAAAAGGTGGATTCCAGAGTCTCTAAGCATAAAAAAGTATTATTGTGACCCTAGCCTACTTCAAAAAATTGTAGGATTTTAAAACGCCCTTTATTGTGTCATATAGACACTAAATTTTTTACACCTATATGAAAACGAGTATTCTACTTTTATTTTCATTCTTTATTGTGTCCGATATGATGGGACAAGCAAAGAACCCGATCATTTTTGCGGATGTACCAGACATAGCTATGATAAGAGTAGGAGACACCTACTATATGAGCAGCACAACTATGCACATGAATCCCGGTGTACCGATTATGAAATCTAAAGATCTTTCTAACTGGGAAATTATTAATTACGCATATCCAATTTTAGAGGAGGGAGAAAGACTAAATCTTGAAAATGGAAAGAATATGTATAGTAACGGCACCTGGGCTAGTAGCATAAGGTATCACAAAGGCGCTTACTATCTTTCTACCTTTTCTAATAATACCAAGAAGACCTATGTTTTTAAAACCACAGATATAGAAAAAGGGAATTGGGAAATGTTGTCTTTTACTCCTTCTATGCATGACCATACGCTTTTCTTTGATGACAACGATAAAGCCTATATGATATATGGTGGCGGTAAGCTTAAAATGGTAGAATTAAACGATGACCTCTCCGGTATAAAACCGGGAACTTCCGAAAAAGTAATTATTGAAAACGCTACAGCTCCAATTGGGAATAACTTTATACTTAATGCTGAGGGCTCTCAACTTCTAAAGCACAACGGTAAATACTATATGTTTAACATAGCGTGGCCACGAAACAGCATGCGTACCGTTATTGTACACCGTGCCGACAAGATTGAAGGGCCTTGGGAGGGAAAAATTGCTTTTCAAGATTTAGGAGTAGCTCAAGGATCATTAATTGACACACCGGATGGCCGCTGGTTTGCCTATCTTTTTAGAGACTATGGTGCAGTTGGCAGGATTCCGTACTTAGTTCCTGTAGAATGGGAAGACGGCTGGCCCGTACTTGGAGAAAATGGTAAAGTGCCTGAAATACTTGACTTGCCAGCCAATAAGAGTTTGATTCCCGGTATAGTAAACTCAGATGAGTTTAACAGAAAAAAGAAAGAAGCCGACTTACCGCTGGTTTGGCAGTGGAACCACAATCCTGACAATAAACTATGGTCAGTAAGAGAACGTAAAGGCTTTTTACGATTAAAAACCGGACGAATGGACAAGGAAGTAATTACTGCCAGAAACACCCTAACTCAGCGTACGTTTGGGCCTACCAGCTCGGGCTTAGTTTCGGTAGATGTTTCGGCAATTAAAGACGGAGACAGAGCAGGTTTACTGGCGTTACAAAGTGACTACGGATGGGTAGGTGTTAAACAAGAAGGTGGTAAGAAATCTATAGTAATGGTAAACGCACCTGACGGAAAACCCCAGGAAGTAGCTACAGTGCCTTTAGACCAGAACAAAGTGTTTCTTAGAATAGACTGTGATTTTACCAATATGAAAGATGAGGCCTTGTTTTACTACAGTCTTGACGGCAAAAACTGGCTACCCATAGGCAATACTTTGAAAATGAAATACAAATTGACCCACTTTATGGGATATCGATTTGGTCTGTTTAACTATGCCACTAAAGAGAAGGGTGGTTATGCAGATTTTGACTGGTTTAGGATTACGGAGTAATGAATGATAGGTGATGAATGATGCGTGATAAGTTATCAGGTCTGGGGCCTAAAGCTCATAACATATACTCGGACTCAAGCCTCAAAACCCGAAACTCATAGCTCAAAAAAATATTCAATCTAAAATAAAATTTATGAAAAAATTAATTGCATTATGTCTGGCCCTTGTGGTCTTCGGAGCTACTGCCCAAGTAAAAGATATGGAAGCCCCTGTGGGCTTTGATAAAGTGAAGGCGGATGTTCCCAAAGGGAAAATTGATAGCATAAAGTACGATTCTAAAACTGTAGGTGTAAAGCGTAAGGCTTTGGTGTATACTCCTCCCGGTTTTAATAAGAAAACAAAATATCCTGTTTTATATCTTCTACACGGTATTGGTGGCGATGAAAAAGAGTGGTTAAATGGCGGACAACCTCAGGTAATTCTTGACAATCTTCTTGCCGAAGGCAAAATCAAACCTATGATTGTGGTGCTTCCCAATGGCCGTGCCATGAAAGACGACCGCCCTACCGGAAACATTTTTGACAAAGATAAAGTAGAGGCTTTTTCTACATTTGAGCGTGATTTGTTAGATGACCTTATTCCGCATATCGAAAAGAACTATCCCGCTTTAACAGACCGTGAAAACAGAGCAATAGCGGGTTTATCTATGGGCGGTGGACAATCACTTAACTTCGGCTTGGGCAATTTGGATAAGTTTGCCTGGGTAGGCGGATTCTCATCTGCTCCAAACACTAAGCGTGCAGCAGAACTAGTTCCAGATCCACAGCGTGCCAAAGATCTACTAAAATTACTTTGGATTTCTTGTGGAGATAAGGACAACCTGATTACTAATAGTGAGCAACTTCACGATTATCTTTTCGAAAAAGATGTCCCTCACGTGTATTATATAGAACCGGGTGTTCACGATTTTAAGGTTTGGAAAAATGGACTTTATATGTTTTCTCAGTTTTTATTTAAACCTGTAGAAACTTCTCAGCTTACTAAGTATAGTCTTTTAGGTAAACCGGCACCTACCAATATCAGAAATGCCAACTACCCTCAGATATTACCAGATAACCGTGTAGTTTTTAAAGTAAAAGCACCTGAAGCCCAAAGTGTTCAGGTAGATCTGGGCGGCAGACACGATTTAGTAAAAGATAGTGAAGGATTTTGGAACGGAACTACTACACCTATAAGTGGTGGCTTTAATTATTACTCTTTAGTAATAGATGGAGTGGCCGTAGCAGACCCTGCAAGTGAAACATTTTACGGAATGAGTCGTCAGGCGAGCGGTATAGAAATCCCGAAAAAAGACCAGGCTTTTTACCAATTGAGAAATGTGGCTCAGGGCGACATCAGAATAAAAAAATACCCTACTCGGGGTGGCTGGAGAGAAATGTACGTGTATACACCACCGGGCTATGACCAGTCTGCCGAGAAATATCCGGTATTGTATCTCCTACACGGTGGTGGTGAAGATCAAAGGGGTTGGGCTACTCAAGGCAAAACCAATGTAATCCTGGATAACCTTATTGCAGATAGCAAAGCTAAGCCTATGATTATAGTAATGCTGGACGGAAACTTCCCTTACCAGGGCGGAATCCAAGGTTTTAACGAGGCTCCTTTAAAAGCCTTCGAAACCGAGTTAAAAAACGGAGCCATCCCTTTTGTAGAGAAAAACTTCAGAGTAAAAACAGATCCTGCAAGCAGAGCACTTGCCGGGCTTTCCATGGGTGGCATGCAAACACTATATGCCGGAATAAAAAACACAGATTTATTTAATTATCTGGGTGTGTTTAGTTCGGGTTGGTTTGCTCAAAATACGCAATTGTCAGAACCGCACTACACGTTTGTGAAAGGAAATGTTTCTACTCTTAACAGTAATCTCAAAGAGCTTTGGATCTCTATGGGGGGCAAAGAAGATATAGCCCATAATAACTGCCAGATCATGATGAAAAAATACGATGATTTAGGTTTGAAATACAAATACAGCGAGTATCCTGGTGGGCACACGTGGCCGGTTTGGAGACATGATTTATACCAGTTCAGTCAATTACTTTTTAGATAATCAATAAACCTTGCCAAAAAAAACTGTTGGGCTAAATACTCTAATAAACCACTCCTACTATATCTGGGAGTGGTTTTAAGGCAACCTTTCTAAACGTAGTAAATATGAAACCTGTATTAAATAAATTGTTTGTCTTCTTGTTTTTGGGAATTCTTACTGCCCAAGCCCAAGAACCTTTAAAGCTTTGGTACAATACCCCATCAGGAAAAACCTGGGAAAATGCCCTGCCTATTGGCAATGGTTTTTTAGGAGCGATGATTTACGGAAACACTCCCGAAGAAATCATCCAACTTAATGAAGGTACTATCTGGAGCGGAAGTCCGTACAACAACAACACCCCTGAAACGCGTGACTCTCTAAAGAAAATACAACAGCTGGTTTTTGAAGGGAAATACAGAGAAGCCGACAAACTGGCCAATAAAGTGATGTTTAGCCATAACTCTCATGGACAGATGTTCCAGCCTGCAGGAAGCTTACATCTTAAATTTGATGGACAAGAAAATGTGAGCGATTATTACCGTGAACTGGATATAGAACGAGCAGTTACTAAAACCACTTACAAATCGGGTGCTGTGACTTTTTCACGAGAGGCTATTGCTTCTTTTCCTGATCGTGTGATTGCCATGAACCTTACAGCAGATAAACCGGGCAGCATCTCATTTACGGCGTCGTACAGCTCCCCTCATAAAGATTTTAAAATAAACAGTTATGCTAATGGCGAGATAACGATAGAAGGCCTCACCAGTGACCACGAAGGAGTAAAAGGACTTTTGAAATATAAGGTGGTGAGCAAAATGAAGCTTAACGGCGGTACGCTAAGTTCTGAAGACGGCAAACTGGTGGTTAAAGGAGCCAATGCAGTTACGGTTTACATTTCTATTGCTACTAACTTTAACAACTATAAAGACATTTCGGCAGATGAAAATGCCCGGGTTTATGAATATTTGAACAAAGCTTACGGCAAATCTTTCCAGGAATCGCTTACGGCTCACGTTCCTGCATACAAAAAGTATTTTGAGCGTGTAAAACTAAACTTAGGTGTAACCGAGGCTGCAAAACTTCCTACAGATTTGCGTTTGAGTAATTTCAGAAATACAAATGACCCTCATTTTGTATCGCTTTATTACCAGTTTGGACGCTATTTGCTCATTTGTTCTTCTCAACCTGGCGGACAGCCTGCTAACCTACAAGGTATTTGGAACGGTGGTTTACGTCCGGCTTGGGACAGCAAATACACCATCAATATCAATACCGAAATGAACTATTGCCCGGCAGAAAGAACCAATCTTTCTGAAATGCACCAGCCGCTGTTTGATATGATAAAAGATCTTTCGGTTACGGGAAAAGAAACAGCCAAAACCATGTACGGAACCCGTGGCTGGATGGCCCATCATAACACTGATATCTGGCGTGTAACCGGAGGTATTGACGGAGCGTTTTGGGGACTTTGGAATGCAGGAGGAGCTTGGATTAGCCAACACTTGTGGGAACATTACCTATACAATGGCGATAAAAAATTCTTGGCTTCTGTATACGATATCCTCAAAGGACCAGCTTTGTTTTATGTTGACTTTATAGTAGAACACCCTAAGCATAAATGGCTGGTAGTAAACCCGGGAACATCGCCAGAAAATGCCTCAAAGCACCACCAAGGCTCATCTATAGATGCAGGTACTACAAGTGACAACCAAATCGTTTTTGATGTATTTACCACAGTGATTAAGGCTGGCGAAATATTGGGCAAAGACAAAGGATTTTTAGATACGCTCAGAAACTACCGTGACCGTCTGCCTCCTATGCAGATAGGACAGCACGGCCAATTGCAAGAATGGCTTGAAGACTGGGATGATCCGAACGACAAACATCGTCATATATCGCATTTGTACGGTTTATTCCCGTCTAACCAGATTTCGGCATATCGCACACCCGAATTGTTTTCGGCTTCTAAAACTACGCTTCTTCACCGTGGGGACGTCTCTACTGGATGGAGTATGGGCTGGAAAGTAAACTGGTGGGCAAAACTCCTAGACGGAAATCACGCTTACCAACTCATTAAAGACCAATTAACGCCATTGGGAGTAAACAAAGATGGTGGCGGCACGTATAATAACCTTTTTGATGCCCATCCGCCATTCCAGATAGACGGAAATTTTGGCTGCACAGCCGGTATCACAGAAATGCTCATGCAATCATCAGACGGAGATATACACCTTTTACCCGCTCTACCCGATGTTTGGAAAGATGGACAGATTGGAGGAATCCGTGCCAGAGGTGGATTTGAAATTGTAGATTTAGAATGGAAGAACGGGAAAGTTTTCAAACTTACAGTAAAGTCTAATCTTGGCGGTAACTTAAGACTTCGCTCTCCCAATCCTTTGAAAAATACAGGCAAAACCAAGCTGGCTTCTGCTAAAGGAGAAAATCCAAACACCTTGTTTTTTGTAGCAAAAACAGCAGCTCCTTTGGTTTCTAAAGATGCCAAAATAGTACTTCCTCACTTAAAGGAAACGTTGTCTTATGATATTGCCACAGAAAAAGAAAAGACGTACTCTTTTGTGATTAATTAATAATTCCAAGAGAAAAGAGTTCTCTCTCTTTATGCATAGGGAGTATTTTAAAGGCACGGAAATATTTTAAAAATAGGAGTATCGCGTCGAGAAATTCATAGTAAACTATAATTGGGGAGGTATTTAAGCTTATATCAAATAATACTTTGTCCCATTAAATTGCATAAATTGGGTAAACCGCACCGAAGTACATATTGCTGTTATACCTCAGGAGAGAATAAGAAAAAGGCATCGAGTCTTTTGTGGTAAAAGTAAGCTAATAACAGGAATTAAGAATAACGATGAAGTACCTTTTTGTAATATTGTTTTTTGTCAATACGGCTTATGCCCAAACCGAGGGTGTAAACGTCACATACATAGCCAATGAGGGCTTTTTGCTACGAACCCAAAACAAAAAAGTACTTATAGACGCTCTTTTTACCAACGGATACGGAGCGTTTCCTACTCCCTCACAAAACGTTATAACAAAAATTATAGATGCCACCCCTCCGTTTGACATGGTAGATGCTTACTTATTAACACATTACCACAAAGATCATTCAGACTCAAAACTAATACGTTCATATCTAACGAAACACCCACAGATGAAACTGGTAACTTCTAAACCTTCGCTAGTTTTCATCGACGGTGAGGAGTTTGGATTTGTGAAACTCAAACACCAGTTTGTGGAAATGACTCCCAAAGAAGACCGGTATGTGGAGACTGTGGTAAGTGAGATGAAGATAAGGGCTCTTGGATTAAAACACCTATCTTATTTTCAGGATGGAGTAGACATAGAAGAATACATGTTTAATATGGGCTTTTATATAAATATGGACGGCGTGGGCATCTTACATACCGGTGATGCCTCTATGGAAACTTTCAAAAAATTCATGTTAAAAAATAAACGCTGGAAAGAACATGTAGATGTGGTGATATGCTTAAAGATGGAAAAGAAGCCATTGAATACTTAAGAAAAACAGTAAATCCCAAACACATAGTTGTTATGCATGTATGGTCTAATGCATACTCTGAGTGGATAAAAAAAGTAGAAGAACTTAAAGCCTTCTTTCCAAAGCTATGGTTTCCCACTATGGAACTAGAGAGTAAAACATTAAAGTAATCAGATTTCGGTCTTTAATATCAGTTTACTAACCAATCCTACAATGTCTGTGTAATCTGGGGTGAAAATGCCCTGAACTACTCACCAGTCAATTTCCTCCAAGAGAGCCTACTTTCACAGTCGGTTTGCTAGTCTTATCTACAGCCTAGGAATGAATTTTCATATATCTTTTTTGTATTCATTTGCACTAAAATTCCTCAGCTTTAATCTAGGCTAAACTGGCAAATCAAACCTCTTTTTTTATGCAACTTTTTCACCTGCTAGGTCACAACTTTTTGTCCTTTGCTACTACAAAAAAGTAAGGCAAAATGAAGATCCTTACTGATGAAAAAAACGAAATAGTATTGACTTCTCTTCAAAAAACCTAAATCCAGAGAAAACGGCGTGACTAGCACAAAAAAACACACAATTCTTTTTATATTTCTTTGTGTACACCCCTTCTTATCCTTAGACGTTTTCTATTTAAAAAATTATTTTAATTTATTCATTTACAATATTTTAATAATCACTTTTTCCTCTAAAAATCTAAACCTATTACACGAGGCATACCAGCAGGTAATCAATTAAGACCAAACTGTTGAGGATTGAACATTTGGTGCTGGTTTTTGATGATTTGTGCTATTCCCTTATTATTCCAATAACGAGATTTACCAAAAAAAATCATATTTATTATTCAACCAGTGATATTTAAATGAATCAATATGAAGTTAAATCTCCTTACCATTTTCAACGGTAAAAACAGGCTGTTACATACGACAGTTTATGTCTTTATCTTACTCTTATTTACGGTCTCCTCTTTGCAGGCCCAGAGGACCATCACCGGGAAAATCACCGATACCAAAGGAGATGCTATTCCCGGTGTATCTGTGGTTGTAAAAGGAAGCACACGCGGCACTATCTGTGGTGCAGATGGGAACTACTCAATTCAAGCAAACCGTGGCCAAGTCCTCGTCTTCCGCATTATCGGTTACAAGGCAAAAGAAGTGGAACTAGAAAACCAAACAATCTTAAATGTTGCATTGGAGGATGAAACAAGCAACCTCGAGGAAGTAGTAGTTGTAGGATATGGCGAACAAAAGAAAGAGGGCGTAGTTGCTGCCATTGCTCAAACTACTGGCAAAACCCTTGAGCGGGCTGGAGGTGTATCAAGTATTGGAGCGGCTCTTACTGGTAATGTACCGGGCTTAATCACCAATGCCAGTACGGGTTTACCCGGCGAAGAAGACCCCCAACTGTTGATTCGTGGACTAAGTACATGGAACAACTCAGCCCCTCTTATATTGGTAGATGGAGTAGAGCGTCCGATGAACAGCGTAGACATTTCATCGGTAGAAACTGTTACCGTATTAAAAGATGCCTCAGCTACGGCGGTTTTCGGATCAAGAGGTGCCAATGGTGTTATCCTAATAACCACCAAGCGTGGTAAACTAGGTAAAGCCAGCATTAGAGCTGTAGTAAACACTACTGTTAAATCTGTATCTAAGCTACCTCAAAAATACGACTCTTACGATGGTCTTACCATACTAAATAGGGCTATTGAAAATGAACTCTCTATAGCTCCCGAGGGATGGAGAAACTATTTACCTGAAGACATTTTGCTGAAATACAGATATCCCGCAAATGTAGCAGAAGCAGAAAGGTATCCTAATGTAGATTGGGAAGAAGCCCTTTTCAAATCTCATGCCTTGTCAAATAACGCAAACCTTAACATTAGTGGAGGTACCAAGTTTGTGAAATACTTTACCAGTGCCGATTATCTCCACGAAGGTGACTTATTCCGTATTTATGACAACAACAGAGGGTATAAGCAAGGTTTTTCTTTTGATCGCTTGAACGTAAGAAGTAACCTAGATTTTCAATTAACCCCTACCACTATATTTAAAACAAATATCTCTGGTTCTTATGGCGTACGTAAAAGCCCATGGGGATTTACGGGTAACCAATATGGCCCATGGATAGATGCGTATAGTGCAGCTCCTGACTTGTTTCTTCCTCAGTACTCAGATGGCTCTTGGGGATACTACCAGCCTAACCAGGCCAGAGCAGAAAACTCTGCAAGAAGCCTTGCCATAGGTGGAGTAGCATACAGAACTACGGCTACTATCAATACCAACTTTGTACTTGAGCAAGACTTGAAAATGCTTATCAAGGGCTTGAAGTTCACAGGTAGTGTTTCTTTAGATAACACGTTTGTTGAAAATGACAGAGGAGTGAACGACTTGTACAATGGTACACAAAGGAAATGGATTAACCCGGAAACAGGGGACGTGACCTATATGGAAGCCATAGATGGAATCACTGGGTTTGATTTTCAAGAAGGCATAAAATGGAATCCTTCTTCAGGTGCTATCGGAGCCTCACAAAGAAGACTATTCTACCAAGGTCAGTTAAACTACAATACCCGTGTTTTTGCAAAAGATAACTTCACGGCAATGGCTCTTGTAAACAGAAACGTATTTGCCAATGGTAGTATGGTTCCCTCTTATCGTGAAGACTGGGTGTTCCGTACTACCTACACCCACAATAACAAATACACAATAGAGTATAATGGTGCTTATAACGGCTCTGAGCAGTTTGCCCCGGACTATAGGTTTGCATTCTTTTCTTCGGGTGGTGTAAACTGGATTGCCTCAAACGAAAAATTCATTAAATCTATACAAGCCATAGACTTGCTTAAGTTTAGATTCTCTTATGGCCAAACTGGCTTTGATAATCTAGGCGTAAGATGGCCTTATCTAGAACAATGGAACTATGGCGGTCTCTCTAGAATAGGGATGCTTGGAGATGCTGCAGAACAAAGCCCTTATACGTGGTTTACTCAGGCTGTAGTAGGTAATCCCTCTGTGCAATGGGAACATTCTGAGAAGTTTAACTACGGTGTAGACTTTGAGCTTTTCCAAGGTTTAATTACAGGTAAACTAGACATTTTCTCGGACAACAGAAGCAAAATTCTTTTATCAAATCGTAGTGATGTCCCTAGTTATTATGGAGCTACTCCTCCTGTGGCCAACCTAGGAGCCGTAAAATCTCGTGGTTTCGAAGCTGAATTGCATTTTAACAAAACGGTTGGTAAAGTACGTTTATGGTCAGACCTTAACATGACTCATTCGCAAAACCGTATAGTAGACGCTGCAAATCCAGAGCTTTTACCCGACTATCAAAAATCAGAGGGCTTCCAAATTAACCAAGCTTATTCTTATGTAAGTAATGGGGTGTATAATACGTGGGATCAGCTGTATGGCAGCACCATTCATAATGCAAATGACAACCACAAGCTTCCAGGAAACTACTACTTGGTAGATTATAACGGTGATGGCATCATAGACGCAAGAGATAATATTCCTTACGGATTTACAGGCTGGCCGCAAAACACCTACAATGCCACAATAGGGGCAGAATGGAAAGGGATAGCCGCTTTTGTGCAATTCTATGGCGTAAATAATGTAACCCGTCAGGTTGTGTTTACCAGTTTGGCATCGCAGAGCCACACGGTTTACCATGAAGGCGAGTACTGGTCTCCACAGAACACTTCTGGCACACCTATACCTAGATGGTTAACTACGCCATCTGGCTACTATAGAGGAACGCAGTATATGTACGATGGCTCTTACCTCCGTCTTAAAAATGCAGAAATAGCCTACACCTTCACTTCGGCAGGCAGTAAGAAACTTGGGCTTGGAGGTTTAAGAATTTACCTAAACGGCAACAACCTTATAGCATGGAGTAAAATGCCGGACGATAGAGAGTCTAATTATGCCGGAACTGGCTGGGCATCGCAAGGAGCTTACCCTACTGTAAGAAGATACAACTTAGGTGCCCAAATAACTTTTTAACCGCAGTAACATGAAAAAGATATCAAAATTATTAATATTACTAGTCGCTCTTTTTGGTGTGACTTCTTGTTCAGATTTTCTTAACCGTGATCCACAATCCTTAATTTCGGAAGAAGACGCATTCAAGAATTTTATAAACTTTCAGGGTTACACAGAGGAACTCTACCACTGTATTCCGGACTTCACCAATCGCTATTGGACCAATTCATTTAACTGGGGCGAGGACGAAATCCAGTCTACGGCTAATACCTTCCATTTTTTAGTAAAAATAGAAAACGGAGACTTCTGGGGATGGCAAGCCCAGCATGATGGATGGGGAGCGGGATGGCTAGACAGAAATGGATGGTCTACAAATGACGACAGGTTTACAAAGGGGCTTTGGCCTTTGGCTTGGTACGGTATCCGTAAAGCCAATATGGGATTGGCAAACATAGATAAACTAACCAGCGGAACTCAAGAAGAAAGAGACTTAATAAAAGGACAATTATTGTTTTTCCGTGGGTGGTTTCACCACCAGTTGATGCAGTATTTCGGAGGCTTGCCGTATATTGATACCGTTTTACCAGGAGACCAAAAACTTACTCTGCCTAGACTTTCATACCAAGAAACAGCACTGAAAGCGGCTCAGGATTTCCGTCAAGCGGCAGACTTGCTTCCTATAGATTGGGATAATACGGTAGCAGGAAGAAGAACCCTTGGCAAAAACCAATTGCGTATAAACAAGATAATGGCCTTGGGTTATCTGGGTAAAAACTATTTGTGGGCAGCTAGTCCATTAATGAACTCTGTATCCGGAGGTGGCCGTACTTATAATAAGGAGCTAAGCCAAAAATCTGCAGAGGCATTTGCAGAACTACTTAATCTTTGCGAAAGCGGACAAGCATCTTACAAGCTATTGCCTTTTTCCCAATATTCTACAAACTTCTATACTACAGGGCAAAACTGGGCTATGCCAGGCGGAACAGAGGCCATTTTCAGAGGGCCGTATTTCGGTGCTAACGGCTCAAACTGGGGGACCAGTAAGCAGTACACGCCAGCAATCATACAAGACGGTGACGTGAAATTTTTACCTACAGCAAACTACATAGATTATTACGGAATGGCCAATGGTTTACCAATAAAAGACGGTACCAAAGCCGATGCCGAAAACGGCTATGACCCGCGGTATCCTTGGAAGAACAGAGACCCTAGGTTCTATCACGATATTATTATTGACGGAACTAAGATGGTAGCCGGAACGATTCCGAATACGGCAGAAGAAGTAAACCGTTACGCCAACCTATACACAGGAGGTTCGTACAGAAATATTGTTACAGGAAGCCGTACAGGGTATCTTATGTTCAAGTTTGTGCCGCGTGGTGTAAACAAATATGACAATGCCCACGACTATAGCAAAAGCTTAAACATTCACCTTCCTTATATGCGTTTGGCAGATGTGTACTTAATGTATGCCGAAGCAGCCGCACAAGCTTATGGTTCTGCAAGTGGCAAAGCAAATAGCTACTCTAAAACAGCCGTAGATGCTATAAACGTAATACGTGATAGAGCAGGTGTAGCACATGTAAACAGCCGTTTTACTGGTTCACTGGATGTCTTTATGGAAGAACTAAGACGTGAGAGAGCGGTAGAACTATCTTTTGAAGGACATAGATTTAATGACCTCCGCAGATGGTTACTTCTTATAGAAAGTCCTTATACTTTGAAGAAATCGGTAGAGTTTGATAGGGCTGGTCCGCTAGACCTTACAAAACCAGCACAAGAACAGCGTGTGCTTAACTACCGGTATGTAACCATACTAGAGCGAAAGTTTGACCAAAAACACTATTGGCTACCGCTAAAAAACAATGATGCTAACCTGTATCTGGAATTTGCACAAAACCCTGGTTGGTAATCATTTACAATACCTTTAAATAGAAAAAGAAAATGAAGCTTATAAAAATATACTTATTGCTATTTGTCCTCATTGCCTCCTCTGGGGCATGGGCACAAACTGTAAAAATGGTAAAAACTAAAGGTACTGTTTCGGGAATTAACCGCCAGCCAGTAGTGGGAGCCGTTATTACAAGCTCAGAAGACCCGTCTCTTACAGCCACTACAGACGTAAACGGAGAGTTCGAAATCACGCTACAGGAAAATGACGTTCTGGGTGTAACTGCCATTGGCTACCGTACCAAATTTATGAGCCCAAGCACCTCTGCCTTAGCTATAACCTTAGAAGTTGAGGAGAAATTGGAAGAAATAAATGTGGCGTTTAGAAAAATAAACGAAAGAGATGTACTAGGTGGCGTACAATATGTAAATGTGGGAGAACTACTTAAGAAAAACTACTTTACTTACACCCTAGATGGCATGGAGTCTTTTATCTCAGGCTATAACGGAAACAGCCTTTGGGGAATGGGTGGTGCTCTTTTTATGATAGACGGAGTACCTAGAGAAACCGGTAATGTGATGCCGACCGAAATTGACCAAATCGTATTCCTTAAAGGGGCTGAAGCTGTAGCTCTTTATGGAAGCAGAGCCGCTAAGGGAGTTATTAACGTAATTACCAAACGTGGTAAAGCAAACGAACGCAGGTTTGACCTTAGGGTAAATAGTGGTATAAACGTAGCAAAACGCTATCCTCACTACCTAGGTTCGGCAGAATATATGACTCTTTACAATGAAGCCAGAAGAAATGATGGCCTAACAGACATGTACGCTCAAAACGACATCTACCACCATGCATCGGAAACTAACCCTTATCGCTATCCAAACGTGGATTTCTATTCTCCAGAATATTTGAAGGACGCTTTTAGCAGATATGATGTAACCGCAGAAGTTTCGGGTGGAAACGAGAGAGCCCGGTATTATACCAACTTAGGCTACAACAGGGCAGACTCTTTCCTTAATTTTGGTGAAGCGAAAAACAATAATAATTCAGACCGGTTTAACTTTCGTGGAAACATTGATGTGAACCTGAATGACTACCTGAGCCTTTACGCAGACGCCACCGCCATATTTTATACAGGCAGAGGCGTAAATGCCGACTATTGGGGAAGTGCCGCTACGGTGCGTCCCAATCGATTTTCCCCTTTAGTTCCTATATCTATGGTAGAAGCTGATGATGAGACTTCACAAATACTTATACAAAACACAAATAATCTGATAGGCGGAAAATATCTACTAGGAGGTACGCAGTTAGACCAAACCAATCCTTTTGCAAGTATTTATGCCGGAGGTAACAACCAATACTCAAACAGACAGTTCCAGTTTAACACAGGTTTAAAAGCCGATTTACGTGATGTATTAAAAGGATTGAGCTTTAAAACGTCTTTTGCGGTAGATTACGCCACGGCCTATTCCCTCGCTTACAATTATTCGTATGCCACCTTTTCCCCAACGTGGAATAACTATAACGGAGAAGATCTGATAAGTAACTTTACGGTGTATGGACAAGAATCACGCAACGGTACACAAAACGTAAGTGGTAACTGGTATCGTCAGACTATTGCATTCTCAGGACAATTTAATTATGACCGTACCTACGGAAAAAACCACAAACTTTCAGCTATTTTTCTAGCCAATGGTTACCAGCAGTCTGAGTCAGCCATTTACCACAAAACCAACAATACCAACCTTGGTTTCTTGGCTAGTTATAACTTTGCAAGTAAATACTATGCTGACTTTACCGCAGCTTATTTACATTCTTCTAAACTTCCTGTAGGAAACCGCCAAGCTTTATCTCCTTCGCTTTCGGTGGGATGGAGAATCAGCGAAGAACCTTTCCTGAAAAACTCGAAGTTTGTGGATGACCTAAAGATTACAGCTGCTGCTAGTATTCTTAACACAGACCTTGATATTCCGGGTTACTATTACTACTTGGGCTATTACACGGGTGCTGGTGCTTGGCATGGCTGGAAAGACGGTACTGGAATCACAGCCACAGAATCTAGAAGAGGAGACAACCCTTATATGACTTTCCCTAAGAGAGAAGAAATAAGTCTGGGTTTTCAGGGCTTATTCTTAAACAAATCTTTAGCTCTTAATGGTAGCGTTTTTGCCAATAGAATCACAGGGAACATCATACAGGCATCTGTGCTTTTTCCAGCCTATTTTAATACAGGATGGCCGGTATCATCATTTATTCCTTACGTAAACCATAATGCGGATCAGCGTGTTGGATTTGACTTTGGAGCTACTTTACACCAAAAACACGGTGCTCTTAAGTGGTCTGCAGGCGTAAACAGTACTTTCTATGAAACAAAAGCTATAAAAAGAGCAGAGATATACGAGGATGAATACCAATACCGCGAAGGAAAAGTACTGGACGGTATGTGGGGGCTACAAAACCTAGGTTTCTTCCAAAGCCAGGAAGAAATAGACTCCTCTCCTACCCAAACATACGGACTGGTAAAGCCGGGAGACATTAAATATAAGGACCAAAACGGCGATGGAATAATAGACAACAGAGATGAGATTCTTTTAGGCAAAGGAGGCTGGTTTGGAGCTCCGTTTACTATGGGAGTACACTTTACGGCAGAATACAAAAACTTTACATTATTTGTACAAGGTGGAGGAAGGTTTGGAGGAAACGCTATGCGTGGCGGTAATTATTTCTGGGTAGATGGCGAAGATAAATACTCTCAAGTAGTAAGAAACAGATGGACAGAGGAAACCAAAGAAACGGCCACTTATCCACGACTTACCACTTTTGTGAGTGATAACAACTTCCGCTCTTCAGATTTTTGGATGTACAAATCTAACCGCTTTGACTTAAACAAAGTACAGTTATCATATGATATAACCAGCTTGTTAAAATCAAAATCTGTGGTAAGAGAATTAGGTGTTTACGTGATGGGGCAGAGTTTATTAACCATCTCTCCTAACCGCGATATCATGGAGCTTAGCATTGGAAACTCTCCGCAGACCCGCTTTTTTAACGTAGGAGTTAAAGCTCTTTTTTAAGCCTAACTATTAAAAGATAATTATTTATGAAAAATATAAAAAACGGATTAGCAAAAATAATGGTAGGTGCTGTACTTTTCTCGGGCTGTACAGACCTTTTTAATCCTGCTATAGAAAACACCCGTCAGTTAGATCCTAGTACATACATACCTAGTGATTCCAGATTTCCTTTGGGTTTACTTCTAAACGGCTACACTCGTATACCTACTAACTCTTGGGCATTTAGCGAGGTTGCAACGGACGATGCCGTAACTAACGACCAAAATAACAATTACTTAAAGATTTCTAACGGACAGTGGACAGCCAACTTTAACCCCACCAACCAGTGGACAAACTGTTTTGCGGGAATCCAGTACATGAACATCACCTTAGGCGAGGTTGATAAAGTACAGTGGGTGAACGATGAAGGGGCTAATAAGCTTTTTGGAATGCGTATTAAAGGCGAAGCATACGGACTTCGTGCCCTGCTTATGTATCATCTTCTGGAGGCTCATGCTGGTGTAGCCAATAGCGGAGCTCTACTTGGCGTTCCAATATTCTTGGAGCCTCAAAAAGTAGGCGACGATTTCAATCTAAAAAGAGCTACATTCGAAGAATGCGTACAGCAAATCTACAGTGACCTTTCTAAAGCAGAAGAACTTCTGCCTCTAGATTTTTTAGATATAAGTAATGCTTCTCAAATAGCAAGTAAATATGGTGCTGTGCGTCCTGACCAATACAATAGAGCATTTGGTACCACATTCAGTGGTTTACTAGCTGGAAGAATGGTGAAAGCCATCAAAGCAAAAACAGCCTTACTAGCAGCAAGCCCTGCATACAACAAGGGAGATGCCACTAAATGGGTAAATGCTGCCAACTATTACGCAGAAGTACTTAATCTAAAAGGAGGGCTATCAGCCATTCCTTCAAACAGTGCGAGTGGTCTTACCTGGTACTCTAATGTATCTGAGTTGGCGAACTTAGCCGAAGGTGCAAATCCGCCTGAAATACTTTGGAGAAACAATGTGGGAGACAGCAGAAATTTAGAACAAGACAATTTCCCGCCTACACTTTTTGGTAACGGAAGAATCAATCCTACTCAAAATCTGGTAGATGCATTCCCCATGTTAAACGGATACCCTATTACCGACCCTGCTAGCGGATACATTGCCAATGACCCGTATACAAACCGTGACCCTCGTTTAAAAATGTTTATTCTTGTAAATGGCGGCACCGGTGGAGTAAGTAATACTGTAATTAACACAGCCGAAGACGCAACCACAAATGATGGTCTTAACAAAGTGGCTACTTCTACCAGAACAGGCTACTACTTACGTAAACTGTTACGTCAAGATGTAAACCTAAACCCTACATCGGCTACAAACCAGAGGCATTACAAACCGCATATCAGGTATACAGAAATTGCTTTGTCTTATGCAGAAGCAGCAAACGAAGCTTGGGGACCAACTGGAAGAGGTTCAAACACTTTTTCGGCCTATGATATCATAAAAAGGATACGTACTCGTGCGGGAATTGGCTTAACCAATAATGATTCTTATCTGGAGTCTTCTAAGAACAGCAAAGAAGCCATGAGAGAGCTTATCAGAAATGAAAGGCGTTTGGAACTGTGTTTTGAAGGCTTCAGGTTTTGGGATTTGAGAAGATGGGATCTAAACCTAAACGAAACCGCAAAAGGTATGAGAATTAGAGCCAATGGCTACACGGTCATTCCATCGGTTGAAGTGAGGACCTTCCAAAACTATATGAAGTATGGCCCTATTCCATACTCAGAAATACTAAAGTTTCCGGCATTAGAACAAAACCAAGGCTGGAACTAATTAAACACATTAAAACGCAGTGAACAATACTATGAAAAAATTAACTTTTTTAAGCATATTGGTTGGGGTAGCGTTGGCCTCATGTAACCAAGAAAAGATCTTCCCGGATTTTGAGTACCAAACCGTGTATTTTCCTTACCAATATCCGGTAAGGACCATAACTCTGGGCGAAGACCAAAATGTAAATACAGACCTGGATAACGCCTACAAATGTCAGATTTATGCAGCCACAGGCGGTGTATATTCTAGCAAAAACGATGTTACTATAGATGTAAAAGTAGATAACACTCTCTTGGGCAATGGTCTGCTGTTCTCTGCCGGCGGCACACAAGTTTTACCCATGCCAAATGAGTACTTCAGCCTTGCTGCCAACAAAATTGTAATACCAAGAGGAACCTTATCAGGAGGGGTGGATGTACAACTCACCGATGCGTTTTTTGCAGACCCCAAAGCCATTAGGAACAACTATGTGATTCCTTTGAAAATGACGGGTGTTACCAATGCAGACTCTATCCTGAGTACAAAAAATTACATCCTGTACGCTATAAAATTCATAAACCAATGGCATGGAAATTACTTACGCAGGGGTAAGGATGTTTACACTGGCTCTACAAGTAAAACTGTAACAAGACATAAGCAGTACGTAGAGCAAGACGAAGTAATCCATTTGCCAACTTACTCGCTACGTCAGTTAGAAGTTCCCGTAACGGTTCAGGACAATGCTGGTGCCAATGTGAATTTTAAAATGCTACTACAGTTTGATAGTAATCAGAAATGTACAATTACCTCTAGCACAAATGGTGTAACTGTAACTGGAACTGGCTCATTTGTGAAGAAAGGAGAAAAAAACAGCTGGGGAAACAAAGACCGGGATGCACTATACCTACAATACGAAGCTACACTAGCTGGCTTTAAAGTTGCCACTACTGATACCTTGGTGATACGTGATCGCGGTGTAAAAATGGAGACTTTCAGTCCGGTGAGTAAATAATAAGCAACCCCATTATTATGAAGACAATTTATAAAATAGCAATAGTAGGCTTCCTGGCCATGTCTTGCGAGAAATACAATCCCTTAAAGTATGACGTAGACAAAACAGAAGAAATAGCCCTTCAGGAAGAAATAGATTCATATCCGGCTTTAAAAAGCTATATAGATAAAGCTGCACACCCAAACTTTAAGTTTGGGGTAGCTTTATCTCTTAATCCTTACGTAAACAAAAACGTAATGTATCGCTTAGCCAACCGCAATTTCGACGAAATTGTGATGGGTTATGAAATGAAACACGGAGCAGTGGTTCAAGCAAACGGAAGCCTTTCTTTAGATGGCATAAAAGATCTAATGGCCGTATCCAAGGAGTCTAACATGGCGGTTTTCGGGCATACACTCATGTGGCACGCCAACCAAAATGCAGCTTATCTTAATGGCCTAATTGAGCCTCTAATAATTCCAGGTCAATATGTTCCTACATGGGAGACCATAACCCAAGCTGACTTTGAAACAAACGACGCCTCTAATTACCAAGCAAACGACAATGCAGTATTATCATTTACTGCTGCCACGGGCGGAGCAAATGGCATAGGACGGGCTCTGAAAGTAAGCAACGATAAAGTACGTGCCAACGACTGGGACGCACAATTCTTTATTAAATTTTCGCCTGCTGTAAAGGTTGGAGACCAGCTTGAGTTAAGTATGGATGTAAAAGCAGGCCAGTCTGTAACCTTCCCTAGCCAGGCCCACGTAGTACCATTTACGTATAAGCATTGGGACTTCTTTGGTTCTATTACAGCCGGCACTTCATGGACCAAGTTTACCAAGCAAATCACTGTAACGGCAGATCAAGCCACTGCTGGGGCCATCGCCTTTAACTTAGGTGCCGTAGCCACAGACTATTATTTTGACAATATTACAGTTAAAAAGCTCAATGAAAAAGGCGGCGGAGTTGCAGGTTACGCTTACACGTTTACCAATCCCACTGTCACAAACTTTTGGTCGGCACAGGTAGCCTATGACCTAGC
>CAZBAV010000022.1:51284-57511 GCA_964489955.1 uncultured Lacihabitans sp.
GACCTAGCTGCACCCTTACAAGATGCAAAACAATATATTTTGAAATTTGCAGTAAAAGCAAACAAAGCCGGAACCATTAGAGCGGAACTTCAATCTAGTTCCGATTTTTCATCCAATGGTTTTGGGACTTTCAACGTAAGCCCTGAATGGAATGAATACGAACTAAAAGTAAATACATCTAAAAACGACCGCAACCGCTTAGTAATCAGCTTTGGCGATTTTGCGGGTACGGTATTGATGGATAATATTTCTCTTACAGCCGCTGGTTCTAGTACAAACCTTGTAGATAACGGGGATTTTGAAAACGGAACCGTAGGAAAATGGACAGGTTGGGGGAATAGTTCTACCCGTGACATTTCAAAGTTTGGTGAAGGATATGGTGGCATAAAAGACCAGATTATCCATAAAACAGACCAAGAAAAGAAAGACCTTCTTACCGCTGCCCTAGATACTTGGATATCAGGAATGCTTAGTGTTACCAATGGTCACGTAAAAGCCTGGGATGTAGTAAATGAGCCTATGGATGACGGCAGACCATACGAACTAAAAACTGCTGCCGGAAGAGCAACCATTGCCGCAGATGAGTTTTTCTGGCAAGACTATTTAGGTAAAGATTATGCAGTAATGGCCTTTAATCTAGCCCGTAAATACGGAAGCCCGGGAGACATCCTCTTTATCAATGATTATAATCTGGAGTATAGTTTAGATAAGTGTAGAGGCATAATAGAATATACAAAATACATAGAAAGCAAAGGTCCAAAAGTAGATGGAATTGGTACGCAAATGCACATTGATATCAATTCCGACAAAAACAAGATTGTTGAAATGTTTAAACTATTAGCCGCTACAGGAAAGTTGATTAAGGTCTCTGAGTTGGACATTGGTTTAGGTGGTGTAAAAACAGCCGATGCCACAAAAGAGCAATACCAGAAGCAAGCCGAAATGTACAAGTTTGTGATAGATAAGTACTTTGAGCACATTCCTGCTGCACAAAGGTATGGTATAACCATTTGGGGCCCTCTGGACAGCCCTGCCAATTCTAGTTGGAGAGCAGGTGAACCTATAGGAATATGGACAGAAGGTTACGTACGTAAACTAGCCTACTCCTATGTAGCTGAGGCTTTAAAAGCCAATACAGGTAAAAAGTAAATATTGGCGTACCCTAGGTCCCAATATCACCTGGGGTACACATTTTTAATACAAACAAGAAACTATAGATTAACCAATAAAAGCCCCTGTTTTAAACAAAACCCTAAAAGACGGGACAAACTGACTTAACTAGCACTGAAACAACAATGGTCTTTTACTAACAAATATTATTTTACTTTGTCCATATTTCTACTCCATAATATGAAACTTTACAAGGTCTTGGTATTACTTCTTTTAATTGCTCAAGTCTCTTTGGCACAGCAGAAGGAATATACCTTTATCAACTACAGTAGCAGAAACGGACTGTCATCCAACACCGTAAATGCTATTGTAAAAGATAAATATGGCTTTATATGGTTTGGTACAGAAGATGGGCTAAACCGATTTGATGGACAAAACTTTAAATTATACCGTCACAAGGATAATGACTCTACTAGTTTACAAAGAGGACCTGTAAAAGCTATCTGCTTAAATAAAAATGGACAAATGTGGGTAGCTACTACTAGTAATCTATCTCTGTATGACCCCAATACCGATGGGTTTATTAATTTTGACTTTAACAAATACGGTTGGATCTTAACTATCAGCACAGACCATTCCGGAAAAGTGTGGGTGGGGACCTTCAATGGTCTGTTCGTTTTTGACCCCAAAACCAAAACTGCAAAACCCTTAAACTATATCCTCAACACAGGCCAGTCTTTATTATCAGGGCACATATACAGCGTTTTTGAAGACAGTAAAAGAAACATTTGGATAGGTTCCACAAATGGACTTTTCTTATACCAACAAAGCTTGGGTAAATTTACCCAATATACCACTAGCTCTAGCGACATTTCTTCCGATGATATCCGTACTATTTCAGAAGATAAACAGGGTACAATCTGGATAGGTACTACTGTTGGTTTAAACAGCTTTAGAAATGGTAAATTCACTCAGTACAAGAGCATAAGTGGAGATGCCTCCACACTTTCGGAAAATGCAATAAACTCTCTGGCATTCAATAAGAAAGGGCAACTATGGATTGGTACAAATACAGGCGTAGACGTAATGGACCTTCGGTCAGGAAAAATAAAACGCCTTCAAAATATTTCAATAAACCCAAACGCCCTTCAAACCAAAGGTCGATCCATCCGGAAAATTTTTATAGATAACGATGACATATATTGGATAGCAACCCATCAGGGCGGAATCAATAAGTATGACCCCAACCTACCCTATTTTAACCATACCACATTAAGCCCTTTGTATCCACATGGTCTAACAGCCGGCTCCGTGGTCTCTATTGCGGAGGACCCTTCTGGTAAAATCTATTTAGGAACAGAAGGAGGAGGTTTAAACTATTTGGATCGAAACACAAACAAGGTCCACTTGTTTAAACTATCAGACCCAAAATTAAACTCCGCATCATTCATAGCTCTATTACCCACTGGAAACACCCTCTGGGCTGCCACATACCAATTCGGCCTGTACCAAATACAAGGTTCATCTGTTAAACATATAAAAGTACCACGCAGTAAAACCGACCAGAAAGACGTACCCGTAAATTGCATAAGAGTTGATAAACAGGGAAATATTTGGTTAGGTACAAACGGTGGCGGAATACGTTTTTTTGAAAAAAATAAACAAAATCAAACATTTGCAGAGGATATAGCAGGCTTAGAGAAGAATCCGCTGAATTCTTATATTACTGACATAAAAGAAGACTATACCGGTAATATTTGGATGGGATCAAATGGTACAGGAATAGCTATGTACAATCCTGTAGATCATTCATTCCTACACCTAAATAAGGAAACAAGCGGTCTTCCACTGGACCACGTTCATAGCTTATTTGTAGACAAAAAGAATAGGGTCTGGGCTGGCGTTTCTGACGGAGGGCTGTGCTTATATGACCCAAAGACCAAAAGATTTAAAACGTATAATGAGAACTACTACTTGGCAAATGGCGTGATATATGAAATTCTGGAAGATAACAAAGGTAAAATCTGGATAAGTACCAATAAGGGAATCAGCTCTTTTGACCCAGAAAAAGAAATATTCCGTAATTTTTCGCTCTATAACGGTGTACAGCAAAGCACATTTAATGCAGGAGCTGGACTAAAAACAAGGGATGGAGAATTATTCTTTGGAGGTCTAGACGGCTTTAACCATTTTTTTCCATCCGAAATAGCTCCCAAAAAGAGTACTCCTCCACTCGTTATTACTTCGTTACGTGTAAACAACCGTGAGGTAAAACCTGGAGAGAAATCGGAAATTTCTGAGCCCATTTCTGATGCCCAAAAAATAAATCTGAACTACAAGCAAAACTTTGCCCTGGATTTTATTGCTCTTAATCTCTCTGCCCCGCATGAAAACCGGTATGCCTACCAACTTGAAGGCTTCGATAAAGAATGGAATTATGTAGGCGAAAATAACACAGCCAATTATACCAATCTTGATCCTGGAAAGTATACCTTTCGCCTAAAAGCTCAGAGTGAGGACGGGAGTTGGATTACACCAGAGAAAGTAATCACCGTAATGGTACATCCCCCATTTTGGAGGACCTACTACGCTTATTTCTTTTACTTTCTCTTATTTTTTGGGACACTATGGGCCGTTCGCAGAAGGTCTATCCAAAGAATAAAGAACCAGTTTGTCAAAGAACAAGAAAAACTGGAGATAGAATATAAGATAGAAAAAGAAAGGCAAAAAGTACAGCAAAAAATAGAAATAGAGCGGGTTAAAGTAAAGTTTCTAACCAACCTCAGCCACGAGTTAAAGACACCTCTTACATTGGTTGTAAACCCGATTGAGAATTTAATGTTCCAGGAACAGAATACCGAAAAGCTGGAGATGTTAAACCTCATAAGCAGAAATGCCAAGAGACTCCTCAATTTGGTAAACCAATTGCTCGACTTTAATAAAATAGAAACCAATGAATTAACCCTTAATGATACTGAAGGAGACTTGGTGGATTTTGCCAGAGAAATTTCAGAAGCATTCAAATATATTGCCGTAAGGAAAAACATAGATTTTAAGTTCTCGAGCGAGTATAGTAATTACGTTACACGATTTGACAAGGATAAACTAGAACGGATTCTACTTAATATAATTTCCAATGCCATCAAATTTACTCAGGAAGCAGGCAGTATCACCTTTATGCTAAAACCTGCTTCTCCGAACGGAATAAACTTCGTAATAAGAGACACGGGCATAGGGTTCCCGGAAGAGCTTAAAAGCAAAATATTTGAACGCTTCTACCAGGTAAGTCAGCCCTCTACCCCGCTCAATCAGGGTAGCGGTATTGGCCTTTCCATTGCCCAGGAGTTTGTATCTCTACATAATGGCACTATTAAAGTGGATACTGAAGAAAATGTAGGCAGTACCTTTACCATTTGGCTACCACTAGAGCCTATCTCTTACCATAACATAGATGCCGAACACGATAAGCTAGGCCAGATTACAGGCTTTGCCCTTCAGAAACCTCCCTCCTTGGAGCTTCCTACGGTTTTAGTGGTGGACGATGACGATGACCTCAGGACTTATCTTGTAGAAAGTCTAAAGAGTAAATACAAAGTAATTGAGGCTAAAGACGGAAAACAGGGATGGCAGAGAGCCTTGACATCGCATCCACAAGTAATTGTAAGTGATGTAGATATGCCATTTATGAATGGCATAGAGTTACTACAAAAGCTAAAGAGCGACAAACGTACGAAACACATTCCAGTTATCTTACTCACGGTCTTATCTGATCATGCCAACCAAATGACAGGTCTAGAAGCCGGAGCTAGTGATTACCTATCAAAACCTTTTAGCTTTAACCTACTAAACATAAAAATAGAAAACCTCCTTAGTTTAAGTAATGAACTAAAAAGTACGTACAAGAAGCAAATCAGTGTTGAGAAGGTAGATCCAAAAATCATTCATAGGGACGAGAAGTTCCTCTACAACATGAATAAATACATAGAAGAACATCTCGAGGACACTGACTTATCCATAGAAAACCTAAGTAAAGCCATGTTTGTGAGCCGGGGTACACTTTACAATAAAGTCCTTGCCCTTACCGGAGAAACTCCCGTGGAATATATTCGGTCCCAAAAGTTGGCAAAAGCCATGACCTTACTAGAAAAAAGCGACTTGAAAATCTCCGAAATAGCCTATGCTGTTGGGTTTTCTAACCCCAATTACTTTGCACGGGCTTTTAGAGCAAAATATAATATCTCACCCACTGAATTTCTGGCCTTGCTAAAAAATAAACCTGTATGAAAAATGATATTTGTTGCAAAATGTTGCAACACAACAAAAGAAACAATCTTCATTTTAAACTAAAACAGAGCATATAAAAAAGAATATATGAAAATTTATATCAAAAATTGCATTATTTTTAATGCAACCGATTGCATATTTTCAAAAAGATTATCATATTTGCTTTATGGTTTAGAATCTGCGGGAGGTACCCACATGATCTAAACCGATAACAAACCTTAAAAGAACTGTGAAGATAATAGTACCAAATCCTGAAAGAGTAATACAGAGTCCTTTAGCTTTTCTAATGGGCTTGATTCTCTTATCTTTTGTGGTTAAGGGACAATCGCAACGCGAAAGAATTAACTTTAATTCTGACTGGAAGTTCTACAAATACGCTTCTAATCCAGATAAACTTATGTACGATGAACGTCCAGAAGTACAAGAGCATAAGGACGATATAGACGCAGACTCCCGCCCTACAGAAGCGGTGCTAGTAAATTCTTCAGAAAAGGTACTAAAAAAGTGGATTTTGCCTTCTGCTAATCCCTTTATAAAAGACAAAACCAAACATCATGTCCGTCCGGAAGGGCATCCTGGAAGTGACTTCCCTTTTGTACAAGTCCACTTCAATGATAAAGATTGGCAAAAACTGGATCTTCCTCATGATTGGGCTATTAACGGGCCATTTTATGAAGGATGGAACACTGTAATCGGCGGCGGTATGGGTCGTTTACCTGTTCATGGCGTAGCATGGTACCGTAAAAAACTGGACATTTCTGCAGCTGATAAAGGCAAGAAGATTTATCTGGATATAGATGGGTCTATGTCTTATACCATGGTTTGGCTTAATG
>CAZBAV010000022.1:57521-60880 GCA_964489955.1 uncultured Lacihabitans sp.
GGCTTAATGGAAACCTTGTGGGTGGTTGGCCATTCGGTTACAACTCATTCCGTCTGGATCTCACTCCCTATCTAAATCATGGAGGAGAAAACCAAATAGCTATACGGATAGACAACCCAGCCCACTCATCACGCTGGTATCCTGGAGGAGGAATCTACCGAAACGTTTGGTTGACCAAAACCGCTCCTGTACACGTTGGGCAGTGGGGTACTTATATCCGAACAAAAGATGTTTCTAAGTCTTCTGCCATAGTAGAACTTGACCTTACGGTAAATAACAATACGTCTATCGACAAAAAACTTAGAGCAGAAACCGCCATCTATGCACTGGATTCTCAATGGAAAAAAGCGGCCAAAGCCTCTGCTACTTTCCCTTCTGCAGAAATTAGTGTGAAAGGCAATACTAATGCCACTTCTAAAATAAGTACGAAACTTATCAAGCCTGCTCTTTGGGGGCCTGCTCCTACGCAAAAACCAAACATGTATGTAGCAGTAACAAAGTTATACGATGGCCAAAAGTTGGTAGATGAATACGAAACACGCTTTGGAGTAAGAACAGTGGAGTTCCATGCCACAAAAGGCCTAATAGTAAACGGAGAAGCTCTGAGGATACAAGGTGTAAACCAACATCACGACTTAGGTGCTCTGGGTGCCGCCTTTAATACACGGGCAGCAGAACGTCAGTTACAACTATTGGCAGAATTGGGTGCTAATGCCATCCGTTTAGCACATAATCCGCCAGCTCCTGAACTCCTAGAACTCACAGACAAAATGGGCTTCCTTGTTATAAATGAAATTTATGACAACTGGGAAACAAAAAAAACTCCTCTTGACTTCCACTTGATTTTTCCAGACTGGCAGGAAGCAGACTTGAGATCTTTCTTAAGAAGAGACAGAAATAACCCATCGATAATCGCCTGGAGTTACGGTAACGAAGTAGGCGAACAATACACCGATGAAAAAGGAGCAGAGTTATCTAGAAAACTAAAACAAATCGTTTTTGAGGAAGACCCAACTCGCCCGGCTACAGCCTCCATGAACTATGCAAAACCTCATATGCCTTTTGCAGAAGTTTCTGATATTATTAGCTTAAACTACCAGGGAGAAGGAATAAGAAATGCTCCCGAATACGCCCATCTGAAAGGAATAAACACACAACCCTTGTATCCTGCTTTTCGTGAGAAATTTTCGAACAAGCTTATATTCAGCAGTGAAACAGCTGCCGCTGTGAGCTCTCGTGGAACATACGTATTCCCTGTTACTTCGGGTATAAGTTCCCCTTTGGAAAGCGATAAGGGCGGAGATGATAAAAATAATTATGTAAGTGCGTATGAGCTTTACACCGCTCCATTTGGTTCTTCGGCAGATAAAGTTTTCAAATCTCAAGATGCTCACCCTTATGTGGCTGGTGAATTTGTATGGTCTGGTTGGGATTATCTTGGAGAACCAACTCCCTACTATTTAGCAAGAAGCTCCTATTTTGGCATTATTGACCTTGCTGGCTTCAAAAAGGACCGCTTTTATCTCTATCAGTCAAGATGGAGACCAGACTTTCCAATGGTTCATATTTTACCACACTGGAACTGGGAAGAAAGAATTGGGCAAATTACTCCAATCCATGTCTTTACATCAGGCGATGAAGCAGAGCTTTTCCTAAACGGAAAATCATTAGGAAGAAAGAAAAAAACAGAATACCGCTTACGTTGGGACGACGTAAAATATGAACCAGGTGAGGTAAAGGTAATTGCTTACAAAAATGGTAAAAAATGGGCTGAGCAAACCGTAAAAACTACAAAAGAAGCATACAGAATTGTCTTGGCCGTAGATAACAGCAAAATCACAAAAGACGGCTTGGCCTTTGTGACCGCCACAGTGGTAGACGAAAACGGCTTGACCGTGCCGAATGCCTCTAACCTCATCAAGTTTACTATAGAGGGTGCGGGCAAAATCCAAGCAACAGACAATGGTGATCCAACCAATTTGGTTTCTTTTGCCTCAACTGAAAAAACAGCCTTTGGCGGCTTGCTACTCGCCATTATTAGAGCAGATAAAAACGCCTCAGGCAAAATAAAAGTAACAGCAAAATCAGAAGGACTACAGAGTTCAACAATTGAAATAACTAGTATATAAAATGATAAAGAAATTAGTATTCGCCTTTTTATGTGTGTGCAGTGTAAATGCGATAGCACAAACCACCATCAAAAACCCTATCCTCCAAGGTTTTTATCCTGACCCTAGCATAGAACGCGTGGGAGACGACTACTATTTAATAAACTCCACTTTTGCATATTTCCCGGGTTTACCCATTTTTCATAGCAAAGACCTTAAAAACTGGAAGCTGATTTCGCATGCTATAGAGCGTCCGTCACAAATGATGTTTGATAAACACCGTACTTCTGAAGGACTTTTTGCTCCGGCAATATCATATTATGACGGTACATTTTATGTAGTTTGTACCAATGTGCGTTGGGGCAACTTTGTTGTAACCGCAACCAACCCGGCTGGTCCTTGGTCAGACCCTGTGAAGCTCCCTGAAGTAAGCGGAATTGACCCTTCTATCTGTTTCATTGACGGCAAAGCGTATATTGTATATAACAGCGAATCTCCTGACAACAAACCGCTTTATGAAGGCCACCGCACCATTAAACAAGTAGAGTTTGACTACAAAAATCTGAAAGTAATCAGCGAGCCAAAAATCTTGGTAAACGGAGGAGTTGACATCTCTAAAAAACCAGTTTGGATAGAAGGCCCACACCTTTTCAAACGCGGAAATTACTACTACATTTCTGCAGCTGAAGGCGGAACATCTGTAAATCACTCGCAGGTGATTCTTAGAAGCGACAGCCCAACTGGCCCATTTGTACCTTGGGATAAAAACCCTATTATGACACAAAGAGACTTAAATCCAAACCGTGCCAACCCTATTACTTCAACTGGTCATGCAGACTTGTTTATTGGACCAGATAATAACTGGTACGCTGTTTATTTAGCGGTGAGACCTTATGAAGGCAACCACTATAACACAGGTCGTGAAACCTTTATTTCTCCAGTTACCTGGACTGCCGACGGCTGGCCTATTATCATCCCGAAAGGTGAAGAAGTGAAGTATGAGCATACATTTAACTGGAAAGAGCAGCCACTTGCAGGAGCTTACCCTTTGAATGAAAATTTCACTTACAAAACCAAGTTTGACAAGCTCGATGATTCTTTCATTTTCCTGAGAGATTATGACCAAAAGATGTTTAGCACAGATAAAAATGGTTTGACTATAAACCTAAAACCCGAAACGGTTAACGAGACGAAACCATCGGCATTTATTGCGAGAAGACTTATGCACATGAGTGCCGACTTTAAATCTAC
>CAZBAV010000023.1:0-15289 GCA_964489955.1 uncultured Lacihabitans sp.
TCCGCATCCAGCATCGAGAATTCTTAGGTTTTTATAATCTGGAGTAATAGACTTGACCTCTTTTATAACACGGTCATGGAGTGTGCGGTACCACCACATTTGGTCCTCCACTTCATACATGGCTTGATACTCCTCTTTGTTTATAAGCATTTTAGTTCTCTTTGGTATTAATTTGATTTTCTGGCTTATGATATACAGTGGATTCTGGGGGCACACTTTTAGTTAGCCACACATTTCCACCAATGATACTACCTTCACCTATTACTGTGTTTCCGCCAAGAATGGTAGCACCCGCATAAATAATTACATTATCAGCTACGGTAGGGTGTCTTTTCGTATTTTCAAGATATTTTTCTACAAACAAAGCTCCCAAGGTAACCCCCTGGTAAATCTTTACATTGTTGCCTATTTCTGTGGTTTCGCCAATTACCACTCCAGTACCATGATCTATGTAAAAATACTCACCTATTTTGGCTCCAGGATGGATGTCAATACCTGTTTTTGAGTGGGCGTGTTCTGTAAGTATACGGGGAATATAACGGATATCTAAACTATGCAGAAAATGAGCTATCCTATAGAAAAAAATAGCAAAAAAACCGGGATAAACCCTTACAATCTCGAACTTAGACTTTGCGGCCGGATCTCCGTTAAGGATAGCTTCTAAATCTGTGCTTAATAACCTGTAAAGTCCGGGAATGGCATCAATAAAGCTTCTCGAAAGTTGGGCTGCTTCACAGTTCCTGCACAATGAGTTCTTATCTAAAATGGTACGTAGCTCGTCTCCTACTTTCCATAATTCGCCTTCTACTTCATCTACACTCCGAAAATATTCTTTACTACGCTCCGGGAAAAGTAAATTAAATACTTTGGTGGCCCATTGAGCAATAATCTTGGAGGATGGCACGGCTTCTACATTCTGATGCTTATTATACAAATACTCTAAAAAGTTTTTATCCATGGGTTTAATGATATCAACCAATCCGACGCTGAATTAATTGTGCCACTAAATTATAAAAAACAATGGGTTTTAGTGTACGCCAGTTTTCCATTTGTAAGGTTCCTCCGAAATGTATATAATAATCTAAACCATATTTTTCCATTTCAGACCGTACAAAATCGCGAAGATTTATCAGGGCTATCCACCCGTCTTCTACGTCTTCAAACCACTCTTGGTAATAATCGTCTTCTCCTCCATGGAACTGAAAGAGGTTTTCGCCTATTAACAAAAAATATTTAATTCCGTTTTTTAAGAGCTTATCTACAACCGTCCTTTTAAGATACATTATATCATTGTGTAAGGTGTCATTCCACTCACCAAAAAGCTCAATTACAGCATAATGCGTATTGTAATCCACCATTAGAAGTTTACAATACAGTGTTTCTGAACCAATGAAGTCCCAATCGGGATGGATTACATATCCATACACCGCATGTTCGTAGTTTTGGGCAAGTTCTTTTCCGTAAAAAGGGCTTTTTGTGTCCTCATAAGGCAAATAATGCTTGGTCCACGTATAAAATGGTTCGATTTCGTGCATTGGGGATAATATTTTCTCCTAAATTTGCATTGGATGCAGAAAAATTACTACAAATATAAGCCCGAATACCTCACAGAGTCGGAACCTCTCAAATATAAATTGGAGGATTTATCTGAAGAAGAGATGGTACTCAACCTTGGTCCCCAACACCCCTCTACCCACGGAGTACTGCGTTTGGAGGTGGTTTCTGATGGAGAACTTATAAAAGATGTGGTACCACATTTGGGTTATCTGCACCGTTGCTTCGAGAAACATGCAGAGAACCTGCCTTTTAACCAAATTATTCCTTTTGTAGACCGACTAGACTATTTGGCTTCAATGAACTCAGAGCACGCCTATGTAATGGGTGTGGAAAAAATGCTGGATATAGAGGGCACTCTTCCTAAACGCATTGAATATATACGAGTTTTGGTAGCAGAACTTAATCGCCTTGCCTCTCATTTTATAGCTATCGGTACATACGCAATAGATATTGGTGCCCAAACACCTTTCTTGTGGTTGTTCCGTGACCGTGAAACTATCCTAAGGATGTTAGAGTGGGTTTCTGGTGGTCGCCTATTGTATAATTACATTTGGGTTGGAGGTCTTTTTTATGATTTACCAATAGGTTTTGAAGAAAAATGTAAGGAGTTTACTCAGTACCTCCACCCTAAACTGGATGAATTGCAGCAAATAATAATAGACAACCATATCTTTATAAATCGAACAGCCAATGTGGGAGTTTTACCTATGGATCTGGCCATTAACTACGGCTGCACAGGTCCTGTATTAAGAGGTTCAGGACTAAAGTATGATTTACGCAAAATAGATGGTTATTCGGTCTATCCCGAAATTGATTTTGACGTACCCGTGGGTACAGGTAAAATGGGGACTGTAGGCGACTGTTGGGACCGTAACTATGTACGACTACTTGAATGCTGGGAATCTTTGAAGATCATTGATCAGTGTGTAGAAAAACTCACAAAAGAACATAAGCGTACAAGGGAATTTGACCCACAAGCTTATCTCCCAAAAAAAATAAGGCCAAAAGAAATGGATTTTTACGTGAGAGCCGAAAACCCAAAAGGAGAACTTGGCTTTTTCTTCAGAACAGATGGCCGTAGTGATGTACCACAACGTGTAAAATGCAGAGCTTGCTCCTTCCATAATCTTTCTGTATTACCTGAAATCTCGAGAGGTCTTCTCCTTGCCGATCTAGTAGCTATAATAGGTTCATTAGACTTGGTAATGGGTGAAGTGGACAGGTGAGAAAACTAAAAGTGAAAAACTAAAAACTAAAAACTAAAAGTGAAGAGTGAAAACTAAAATCGAAAAACTAAAAGTGAATAGCGAAAAACTAATAGTGAAAAGTAACTTAGTAAAACTGATAGCTGATTTCTGAAAGCTGATTGCTCACCACTCAAAACTCCCAAACACTTGGGTTACTGTTTTTACGTATAGTCTGACGGATTTCCATCCAGAAAGCAAGTACCAGATATACCGCAACCGGAGAACCCAGCGTGAAGAAAGAGGCATATATAAAGTACTTCCTGATAGTAGAAGCAGAGAAGTTTAATTTCTCCCCTATTTTGGCACAAACACCAAACAAATTACTCTCAAGAATATATTTAAGTCTATCCATATCTGCAAAATATATACAAATGTCTGGATAATAAATAGAAATTTCAAAAATCCAATCTTAAATTTTTCTTAAATTACCTTAATACCAAAAACCTTATACTTATATGTGCCTACCTACAATGCTATTTTCTGGTTTACCGCCAAGTTTGTAAGGGTAATCTGTATTAAAGTGTAGACCTCTGGATTCCTTCCTTTTCTTCGCTGAATGGATCACCATCTGTGCACATAGAATAAGATTACGTAACTCACAGAGTTTCACGGACAACTTCGTTTTACGATAAAACTCTTCAGTTTCATCCTTTAACATATTTAAGCGTGTTTCTGCACGCTCTAACCTGAAGTCTGACCGCACAATACCTACATAATCAGACATCATTTTTTGCAATTCGCGGGTATTGTGGGTAACCAGAATCTCCTCGTTAGACTGCACAGCACCAAATGTGTTCCACTCAGGAATACGGTCGTTAAAATCTATGTTATCAACTATTGCCAAGGCATCTGAAGAAATACGATTCCCAAAAACGGCGGCTTCAAGTAAAGAGTTGGATGCCAGTCTATTTGCACCGTGTAATCCTGTAGATGAACATTCTCCACAAGCATAAAGATTCTTAATAGAAGTGCGTCCAAATTCATCAACTAATATCCCACCACATAGATAATGAGCAGCTGGAGTAACA
The DNA here is from genome assembly GCA_964489955.1 of uncultured Lacihabitans sp. Classification (GTDB taxonomy): domain Bacteria; phylum Bacteroidota; class Bacteroidia; order Cytophagales; family Spirosomataceae; genus Leadbetterella. The sequence goes on from CAZBAV010000023.1 coordinate 3,833, forward strand.
GGGATATAATCTTTAGAAATATCTATACCTAAGCTGAGGCATTTTTCGTAAATATTCGGAAAATGATTAAGGATAAATTCCTTTGGTTTATGGGTAATATCTAGATATACGTATTCTTCTCCTGACTTTTTCATTTCGGCATCTATAGACCGAGCCACAATATCACGTGGTGCCAGTGAGCCACGCTCATCATAATCATACATAAACTCACGTCCCTGTCTGTCTCTCAAAACACCACCCTCACCACGTACTGCCTCTGTAATCAAAAAGCTCGGAAACGAACCCGGATTATATAACGATGTCGGGTGAAACTGTATCATCTCCATGTCTCTAACCTGCCCACCTGCCCGGTAAACCATAGCAATGCCGTCACCTGTAGCAATAACGGGATTTGTCGTGGCAGAGTAGATTTGGCCAGCCCCGCCAGTAGCCATTACGGTTAGTTTAGAGAGTATGGCTTCCACCTCGCCTGTGTTTACATTTAAGGCGTATACACCGTAGCACTCTGCGTTTCCATTAGTTTTTTCTCCCAAATGGTGCTGAGTAATAACTTCCACCGCAAAGTAGTGCGTTAGGATTTCGATATTAGGTTCGGCATTTACTCTTTCCAGTAAGGCACGCTCTATTTCCCAACCAGTAATATCTTTATAATGTAATATACGTTTCTCTGAGTGGCCTCCTTCACGAGTAAGATTGTAAGCACCACTTTCTTCTTTGTCAAAGTTTGTGCCGTACTCTATTAGCTCGTTAATCCTGTCCGGGCCTTCTGAAACAACAATTTCAACAATTTTTTTATCACAAAGCCCATCGCCAGCTATAAGCGTGTCTTGTATATGTTTATCAAAGGAATCGGTAACGGGGTCAAATACTGTAGCTATACCTCCCTGAGCGTACTTGGTGTTTGTCTCGTCGGCATTTACTTTTGTAAGTACCAAAACTTTACCTTTTTTTGCCGCCTTTAAAGCAAAACTCAGACCCGCTATACCAGATCCTACAACTAAAAAATCAAATTTCTTCATACTTATATATAACGTACCAGAATATCAGAAAAAATATTCTTTCCTTTTATAACAAACCCTCCTTAAGCAAATCGTGCAAATGCACAAACCCCAGCACCGCTCCCCCATCCTCTACTATCAGCTGCGAAATACTTAAACTTTGCATCCGGGTTAAGGCATTTACCGCATATTCGTCTGGTGCTATAGTTTTGGGATTTCTACCCATCATATCCTCAGCCTTTAATGTAAAGATATCTTTTTGTGTGCTTAGATTTCTTCTCAGGTCTCCATCAGTAATAATACCCACTAGCATATTTGCTGAGTTAACCACAGCTGTAGATCCCAGTCTTTTAGAGCTTATCTCCATAATTACTTCTTCTAAAGATGCACTCTCTCTCACTATAGGGCATTCATTATTAGTATATAAATCTGCTACTTTAAGATAAAGTTTCTTACCCAAAGAGCCACCTGGATGATACTTAGCGAAATCCTGGTTAGTAAACTCCCGTACTTGTAAAAGACACATAGCTAAGGCGTCACCTACGGCTAATGCAGCAGTGGTAGAGGTGGTGGGTGCTAAATTAAGCGGACACGCTTCCCGCTCCACATGAGCGTTTAGAACATGATCTGCATTTTTTGCAAGAAATGAACCCAAATCCGAAACAAGCCCTATCAACGGATTTTTTAAGGATTTCAGCAAAGGCACCAAAACTTTCAGCTCGGGCGAATTCCCACTTTTAGAAATAAAAATAATGATATCCTGCTTTCCTATAATCCCCAAATCTCCATGAAGTGCATCTGTGGGATGCATAAAAACAGCCTGCTGCCCTGTGGAGTTAAAAGTAGCCGAAATTTTCTGGGCAATTATAGCACTTTTGCCTATTCCTGAAAGTACAATTTTCCCTTCTGAGGCCAAAATAGTTTTAACAATTTCTACAAAACTCGCATCAATTGTATTTATCAAAGATTTAATAGCCTCCGACTCATCTTGTAAAACTTTTTTGGCTGTTTCAATAATATTTTTTTCTACTTTCGTCTCCACTTTTTCAGGGGTCATTTTGTACGTCACAAATTTAACCCTAGAATTTCTAAAAAAGAGTGTAAATAATATTTATTGGCTGATTTTATTTTCCATAAAAGTTTTTGTTTAAATTAGCCAAAGGATACATCAGGATTTCAAGAGAGGAATATAATATGGTTTCAGAATCTTTAGAACAAGCATTAAAACAAAACCTAAAAGAAATTTTCGGGTTTGATAATTTCCGCGGAGAGCAAGAAAAAATAATCAAAAGTGTAGCTTCTGGCAAAAACACGTTTGTTATTATGCCAACTGGTGCGGGGAAATCATTGTGTTATCAATTACCGGCTACGGTACTGGATGGTACGGCTATTGTGATTTCGCCCTTAATTGCTTTGATGAAAAATCAGGTAGATCAGCTTACTGCTTTTGGCATAAACGCTCAGTTTTTGAATAGTACGCTAAACAAATCTGAGATGACACGTGTAAAAAATGATGTCATAAGTGGAGAGTGTAAACTTCTTTACATTGCCCCTGAATCACTTACCAAAGAAAATAACCTTGAATTTTTAAAGAAGGCTAAAATATCCTTTGTGGCAGTTGATGAAGCCCACTGTATTTCGGAATGGGGACATGACTTTCGCCCGGAGTACCGCAAAATAAAGGAAATAATAGAAAGCTTAGACAGTAGCCTTCCTATTGTAGCACTTACAGCTACCGCTACTCCAAAAGTACAGTTGGATATCAAGAAAAGTCTTGACATGGACGATTCTGTTATTTACAAAACCTCCTTTAATAGGGCCAATCTTTATTATGAAGTAAGACCTAAACAAAATGCTAAGAAGCAGCTTATTAAGTTTGCTACCCAAAACAAAGGGAAATCTGGTATTGTTTACTGCCTTAGCCGTAAAAAGGTAGAAGAAATTGCCGAATTACTAATTGTAAATGGCTTTAAAGCCCTTCCTTACCATGCCGGGTTGGACTCTGATGTACGGATGAAAAATCAGGACGCTTTCCTGAATGAAAACTGTGACATTGTAGTTGCAACTATAGCCTTTGGGATGGGTATAGACAAGCCAGATGTGCGTTTTGTTATCCACTATGATGCTCCTAAGTCTCTTGAAGGATACTACCAGGAGACCGGCCGCGGTGGCAGGGACGGTATAGACGGCTCTTGTTTAATGTTTTATGCATTGGATGACATTACCAAGCTCGAGAAGTTTAACAAAGACAAAAACGTTACCGAAAGAGATAACGCCAAAGCCTTATTAATGGAAATGGTAGCTTATTCTTCTTTAGGTGTATGCCGAAGAAGGCAGCTTTTGAGCTACTTTGGAGAGCAAATGGAGAAAGATTGCGGTTTTTGTGACAACTGTAATAAACCTACCAAGACCTTCAAATGTGAGGAAGAGGTGGCATTGGTGTTAAAAACTATCTTGAAAACAGAGCAGCGTTTTTCTGCCAACCATATAGCAGACATACTTACTGGTAACTCTAAAGATAATCCTGCTATTCTAAGCTACGAACATAATAAACTTGAATATTTTGGAAAAGGGTTAAAGTATTTTAACCTGGAGGACAAGTTTGAAAACGAAGAAGACGAAGACGAAGACGAGATTGTTGTTAACAAAAAGCCTAAAGCAGATATTAACGCAGATGGGCGTATCTCGGCCTCGGATAAGTGGGTATCTATTATCCGCCAGTTAATGGTGTTTGGTTACTTAGAGAAAGATATAGAGAGCTATGGTGTGGTAAAAGTATCTGCCAAAGGAAACAAGTATCTGGAAGATCCTTTTCCTATTACTTTCCACGAGGATCATGACTTAAATGAAACCGAAGGAAGTGGAGAAGATGAACTACAGCAAGCCCCTGCTGGATCAGGTGGATCCGGAGCAGCAGACAGTGCACTTCTTGAGCTACTTAAATCTTTAAGAAAGAAGATTGCCAAGGAAAAGAATGTGCCGCCGTATGTGGTTTTCCAAGACCCATCTTTGGAAGAAATGGCTACCACTTACCCATCTAATGTAAACGAACTAGCCCAGGTAAACGGGGTTGGTATGGGTAAAGTAACTAAGTTTGGAAAGCCTTTCTTAGATTTGATTAATAAGTATGTGGAAGACAATGAAATAGAAACTACACATGACTTAATGGTGAAAACCACCGTAAACAAGTCTAAAACCAAAATATTTATCATACAGCAGATTGACCGTAAGATAGATTTGGAGGATATTGCTGAAGCCAAAGAAATGTCTGCCGAAGAAATCATTGCTGAAATAGAAAGTATCTGTTTTTCTGGCACAAAACTAAATCTAGACTATTACATAAATCAGATAATAGATAAGGAAAAACAGAAAGATATTTATGAGTATTTTATGACATCTGCCTCTGATGATATAAAAACTGCTTTAAAAGAGTTTGATGATTACGAGGAGGAAGTGACAGAAGAAGAACTAAGACTTATGAGAGTGAAGTTCATTTCTGAAATGGCCAACTAATAGTGAATGAATGATGGGTATCTTATAAAAGACCTAAAAATACTCTTATCATTAAAACGATACAACAAAAAAGCCTGATGGAGAATCCATCAGGCTTTTTGTATATTAAGGATTTTTATTATATAAACCTTCTTTGTATTAAGCTAAATAGCTCATCAGTGTCTTCTGTTTTGTCTTGCCAACGAAATTGGGACCCGTAATTCGCAGTAAGCCTACTTTTGGCGTCGCTAAAACTATATGCAGAGTCAGCCTCTGCCAAAGCTTTGTCAAAAACTTCTTTATCACCACCAAACAAAACGTTCAAGAAAAAGAAACGCTGATTCAGGGTTAAGCTATCTTTAACAGAGTCTATTTTACTACGGCTCTGCATGTCTGACAGAGAGTTCCCTCCATGGTTTGCCTGAAGTGAATCATTTAGCGTTGGAATGTTAAATCCATCAAATACGCTTTGCACTTTGGTAGTCACAGGCTCCACAACACGAGCTGTAGGCTGAATCACTATTTGCGGTTCTGGGGCTACTTGTACGGGTACACGTGGAGCAAAAGTCTCTGTAAATTCCTGTGGAGCTGAAATTGGCTCCTCCATAGGTTTTACAAAAACACTGTGAATTTTATCAAAAGCAGGAACCTCTTCTCTTGTGATTGTTCCATCATTTTTACCCATTCTTTTTACAAAAGTCTCAAAAAAAGAAGCTTCTTCATCTTGTATCACTTCTGCTTTAGGAGGCTCTATTCCTGCCAGTCTTGCAATTTTGTCTATCTCTCCGCTATAATCTTTAACTTTTAACCAACTCTCAACTTTAGTAACGGCCTCAGTGACGCTTATGCTTCTACCGATTTCTCCCAAATGCTTCTTAAGCTCCCAGAAAAAGTCCTCATAGGTCGTAAAAAAAATAGAGTTTTCATCTACCCACTCTTGACTTACCTTACCATCCGCTGTTTCTAGAAGAAGCTCTTTAAAGAAGGTAGTTGGATCAGAATAAAGATTTAAAGTCTGGGAAGTAGCTTTGCTAACAATATTCTCTAATAAATTCTTAGGAACCGAAATATTTTCTGACAGTTTGTTCTTAAACTTTTTAAATGCTGCCACAACCTCAGGAGCCAGAAAGTCGAAATACGGACTTTGCAATTTTGCTGCCTCATGATTCCACTTTCCGAAGATTTCCCTTAACACAAAAAAATTGATTTGGTCATTGTTAGAAATTTTACCAATCTCATCTCCAGTAAAATTTGTGGTTTTCGTAGTGTACTCTTTTATAAGGTTTTGGGAGAAAGCAATAGAAATTTTTTCTAGATCAGCGGCATTCCATTTGTTGGCCATTGTTTAATTCTTTTGTTTTGTAAAAAATCTTGGGTCAAATTTAAACAATAAGGTTTTGACCCACTGGAGTTTTAACGAAAAAAAGATAGAATAATGTTTATTGAACCCGAAATAATTAGGTCGAAAGAAAAAGGATGGATAGAGGTAATTGCGGGATCAATGTTTTCTGGCAAAACCGAAGAGCTTATACGAAGGTTAAATCGTGCAAATATTGCCAATCTCAAAGTCGAAATTTTTAAGCCTGGGATAGACACCCGTTATGATGAAATAGACATTGTTTCTCATAACAAAAGTTCTATTAGATCTACACCTGTAAATACAGCGGCGGAGATTCTACTCTTAGCTGGCAACTGCGACGTAGTAGGAATAGATGAAGCCCAATTTCTGGACCAAGGGTTAATAGAAGTAGTAAATAGCTTGGCAAACCAAGGGAAAAGGGTGATTTTGGCAGGATTAGATATGGATTCTACTGGAAAACCTTTTGGTCCCATGCCTCAACTTCTGGCAGTAGCCGAATATGTGACCAAAGTGCATGCAATTTGTGTGAGATGTGGTGATATCGCTAACTACTCCTTTCGTAAAAGTAGTGGTGGTAACCAGATATTATTGGGAGAACACGATGCCTACGAAGCACGCTGCCGTAAATGCTTTAAAGAAGGAATGCAGGAAAGTTAATTTCTTCTACATTCCTTCAAAAAAATGTTTCTATCCTGCGTTAAGTTGTTTACACTTTTTTCAAAAGATTGGAATCCTAAAGGCTTTTATGAAAGATAAAATTTGCTATACCTGTCAATTCCTAGGGAAGCTTTAACTTTACCTTGTAAATCTTACTCAAACCATTTTCACCATTAAGAATATAGTCCTGAAAATCCGCCACACTTTTAAACCGTCTGGATGGCAAATCAAGACGCCTTCCTGTAAAATAAAGTGTTTCTGTTGAGGAATTGTAAAAGGGGCAGTACTCCATGTACTTTGTGTTAATCTGGGTTCCTAAGTTTACAGACTTTTGCCAAACACCTGATTCACTCTTTTTACTTATGTACAAATCCCCGCTACCCATTCCTCCCGGTTCATTATACTTTGTATAAAGCATAAATTTCTCATCGGGAGATACATAAGCATTAAACTCATAACCCGCACTATTAATGGTAGTATCTAGAATAACTGGGGCTTGATACATGCCACTTTTCCATTCACTAAAATAGATATCATCCTTACCATATCCCTGCGGAGAATCTTTGGTAAAGTACAGATTGTTGTTTAGCGTAATAACTGGGTAAAACTCATCCATTTCCGTATTAATAGGTGCACCCATATTAATTGGGCTAGACCAAACAGAATTCTTGTCCACCCTATCTACGTACCAAATATCAAAGTCCTTTTTTAGCGTGTCTGTACGGTTCAAGGGTCTGTCAGAAACAAAAAAGAGACGCTTACCATCTGGTGAAAGAAAAGGTTCTAAATATTTAAACTCATCACAAAATGGCAATAAAGTAGGCTCAGACCATGCTCCTCCAACTTTTACAATTTTAGCTAACTGAGATATATCCTGATTGGGACTCTGGATAGTAAAGTAAGCTTCTTCCTCTAGCTTGTCTATTGTAAAATCACGGACATTGAGAAATGAGCTAAGACTGGAATCAAATTGAACTGGTTTCTGAGCTTGCACTAAATTTGCAAAAATCAAACAAAATAATAGGGTATATTTCATAGCTTATAGTAGAACTAAATTTCTGCTTTACTGTAAAGGAATTGAGACTAGTATTTCAGGTAATTTTTTAAAGAGCAGATACTTTAGTATTTTACAATATGCTACAATGTATAAAAAAACTTTTTAAGAAACAAAAAAACCATTACTCCCCAAAGTGTATTTTTACAAAAAAACACCTATCAGTCCTTATGAGGTTTACCTTCCTACTAATCTTCTTTACTCAATTTAGCATGGCTCAAGAAATGGCTGTAGGTTTCCACCTTGGATGTAATGGGAACGAAACTATTCCTACTCGTGAAAATTTCCCACTTAATAATGCCCGTTTATCCCAGACCCCCACTGCCAGTTTTTTTGCAGATTACAAAGGCGTACCCAAAGATGCCCAGGTGGCTATTGAAGCCGCATTTAATATCTGGTCTCAAGTTATTGTTAGTCCTATTAGTATAAAAGTGGAAGTGAATTGGGAGGATCTAGGAAGAACCACGGTAGCCTCAGCGGGATCTGATAAAGTCTATAAAAATTTCAAAAATGCCCCATTTAAAAATGTCTGGTATCCAGCGGCTTTAGCAAATGCTATAAGTGGACAAAGACTAAACAACAAAAATCCCGACATAACTCTAAGAATTAACAGCAAGATTAACTGGAATTATGCCCACAAGGTCCCTTCCTACGAGCGATACGACTTGTTGACAGTAGTGTTACACGAATTAGCCCATGGTCTCGGCTTTGTTAGTTCTTTTGACCTTACGGAAGATAAGAAAATTAAGTGGGGAATAGAAAACCAACCCTTCGTCTTTGATAAGTATCTGGAAGATCGGGATGGAAACGGCTTAATAAATCCTTCACATTACACTAATCAAACAGAGAAACTATATACAGCTGTTACGGGGGCGGCTACCTATTTGGCTCTTGAAAAAGAACCGAAGGTCGCAATTCATGCACCATCGCCTTTTGTACAGGGTGTAAGTCTGTCACACTTTGGCAATACTAGTTGGCTAAGGGATGGAGACGATGAACTCATGCACCCTAGCATCTCATCGGGATGGTATGTACGGAGAATAGGCCAAAACACCCTTGCTACCATGTTTCAAATAGGGTGGGCCGTAAATTTAGAGGGTTATACAAGAGCGTACCAACCTACCGAGATACGTATCACAGTATTTCCCAATCCCTCACAAGAAATGATCCGTGTGAAAAAACAATCTTGGGATACTCCGGTAAGCTACAAAATACTTGACATCTCTGGTAATCTTGTAAAAAAAGGAGAAGTAGACAGCCCTAACACAGAAATAAGTGTAAGGACTTTGGCTTCCGGGAAGTACCTTTTACAACTGGAAGGTACCACCCTACCATTTATTAAGCTTTAAGGAATGTACTCCGAAATGTTGGCTCCGTACTTGTGCAGCTCACGCACAATGGTAGAGCTTATTGGGGCAAATTCTGGCGATGTGATAAGAAAAACAGTCTCCAACTCCCCACTTAATTTACGGTTCACTTGAGAAATAGTGTTTTCGTACTCAAAGTCGGTTGTATTCCTCAATCCCCGAAGTATAAACTGAGCACCACAATTTAATGCCACGGTAGCAGTAAGGTCGTCATAATGTACCACTTTCACTCGATCATTCCCATCAAAAGCCTTTACAATAGCCGCTTCTATTGTCTCTGTATCAAAATACCTCTTCTTGGCTGTATTGGTACCAATGCCAATCACGACTTCGTCAAAGAGCTTCAATCCTCTATTTACAATATCTGCGTGTCCTTTAGTGAATGGATCAAAAGAACCAGGAAAAAATGCTATTTTTTTCATCTGTTTATTCTGTCTTAGATAGTCCGCCATTTTTATGGCGGACCGTCAAATCTATACCAATTCTTTCAATTTGATAACGGAGGTTTATCCAACATAGCTAAATAACAGAAACGCTCTATTTAAGAAAAGCTAATCTATCTATTAACTGATTCCGAAATATAATAATTACTTAATTTCTGTTGCCAAAACCATCCTTACCTTTATCCGGGCTCCAATAGCCATCACATCTACCAAATCTTGGATAGTAAGTGTCTCTTCTGCTCTAAGAACCACAGTTGGCTCTTCCATTCCTTGGGTTGCTTCCAGAAGTGTTTGCTCCAATTGCGGAAAATTAACTTGGGTTTTGTCTATATAATACTTTTTATCTGCCGTTACAGAAAGTGTTACCGGTTGCTTGCTTACTTCATTAGTGGCCTCATCTGTCTTAGGAAGCATCAAACGTATGACATTTGGACTCCCAAGAGTGGACACAATCAAGAAAAACAACAAAAGGAAAAACATTATATCATTTAGAGATGCGGTTTGCACCTCTGCATGGAACCTTCTTTGTCTTTTGAGTTTCATTAGCGTGTAGGTTCGTTTAGGGTATCAAAGAATTCCATGATTGTGCTCTGTAGATTAATAGAGAACTTGTCAATCATCATGTTAATACCATGGTACAATGAATACGCTATTAAACCAACAACCAGACCAGAAAAACTGGCAATCATCTTCTCATACAAACCATTAGAGATGGACTCAATAGTAAAGTTTCCTGTTGTAGAGATGTCATAAAAAATCTTGATAATACCTGAAATGGTACCCACAAAACCCAAAGTAGGTGCCACACCGGCAATTAGTCCAAGGTAACCCATGTTTTTTTCCATCCGAGAAACCTCCAGGTTGGACTGGATTTCCATAGCTGATTCAATATCCTTTACAGGTTTACCCACACGGTTAATGCCTTTCTCCAGAATGCGGGCAATTGGTTTATTTGTACCCCGAGCTAAAGAAGACGCCGCCCGGATATCTCCCCGTACCAGATTTTCTTTCAATGAACGGATAAAGCCGTAATCTATATCTGCGGCATTTTTAATGTATAAGTACCTCTGGATTCCCAAATAAATAGTGATAAGCAGTAAAACCAAAATTGGTATTACTACAATACCGCCTTTAAGCAAAAGCGAGAAATAATTGATACCTTGTGCAGCTACTTGGCTAGTAGTGTCGGAAACGGCTGGTTCTTGTAACAGAAGGTTTAAGAGCATAATTATTCTATTAGGAAATTAATTTATTGGGTAAATAACTTTTATTTCTGGGAAATATTTTGCAAATTAAGTTATTTTTATGTGTCCCTTATAAGAATTGCCTCTAAATACTTATAGTAATGTACAACAGTAAGACCCACAGTAGAAAATACACCGGCTCCGTAGAGTTTGGCATTGGCTTAATGGGACTTATTTTCCCTCCTGTCTTGCTGCTTTCTGCTTATGTTTTCGGCAATACTGTTACTATCCAACATTCTCTAAGTGCCTACTATTATACAGCGGCTCACGATGTTTTTGTAGGTTTAATGTTTGGTCTGGCTTTTCTATTTTTCTTGTATCCAAGTAATTCAGTGGTAGACCGTACATTGGCAATACTTACAGGCATAGCACTTTGCGGAACTGCACTTTTCCCTACTGATAGCTCCAAACACTTTTTCTGGGTATTTAATTACGCAAATTTACATTACCTATCTGCAGGCTTATTCTTCTTGTTCATGATATGTTTTTCGTTTACTGTCTTACCCAAAGGAGAAAATAATAGACATAAAAAGCTCTTCTATTTTTGCGGAATAATAAAAGTCTTAACTTTGGCCCTAATGACTTCCCACGAATTTGTAAGTAAAGAGCTGGCAGAAACCCTCGGTATACGGAAAATCTTCATTTTTGTCATGGAATGGATTTTTTTATACACATTTGCTCTTGCTTGGTTTGTTAAGAGTCACATTATAAAAAAATCTTAAATAATTTATATCATGAAAGTAGTTTTAGCCATTCTCATCTCTCTTTGTATTTCATTTACAGCGAAAAAACAAAAAATAGTTTTCTTTGGAGATTCTATTACCCAAATGGGTGTGAAGGAG
>CAZBAV010000023.1:15299-54996 GCA_964489955.1 uncultured Lacihabitans sp.
GGGTGGATACATAGATTTGGTAAACAAACACATCAAGAAAAGTAGTTTAGAAAACTCTTATGAGGTTATAGGTGCAGGTATTGGTGGCAACAAAGTATATGACCTTTACTTAAGACTAGACGAAGTTTTAGACCAAAAGCCTGACGTAGTAGTGATATATATAGGAATTAACGATGTATGGCATAAAACCTCACATGGTACAGGAACAGACCCTGATAAATATCTTAGATTTTACAACCGCATCATAGATAAACTGGAAGCACAAAGCATAAAAGTAGTGGTGTGTACTCCTACAGTTATTGGAGAAAGAAACGACGCCTCTAACCCACAAGATGGAGACCTAAACCACTACTCTAATATGATACGTAAACTGGCAGGCGAAAGAAAACTTAACCTTATAGATTTAAGAAAAAGTTTTCTAACTCATTTAGAAAATAACAATCCTGAAAATAACGACAAAGGCATACTAACTTACGACCGAGTTCATTTAAACGAAAAAGGAAACGCCTTCTTAGCAGATATCATGATTAAGCAATTGATAAAATGAAAAAGACACTCCTACTACTAATCCTACTATCAAACACGGTTTTTGCTCAAAAAAAGGTAGCCATTACTTTCAATGATTTACCTTTTTTTGGTGCTGAGACGAGAAAAGAAACTCAAGATGCGACAAAAAACATTCTTAAAACCTTAAAAAAGCACAAGGTAAAGGCAGTAGCATTTGTAAGCTGTGCAGTTCTTGAAAAAGATATTGAAGACTATAAAGTCACCATTATACAAGAATGGCTGGCGAAAAAACATGAAATAGGAAACCTCACTTATTCCCATCTATCCTTTACCGAAACACCATTAGAGTCATATACCGAAGATATAGCCAGAGGTAATTCATTTTTAAAGCAATTGCTTAGTCAATATGGTACGCCCTACCGCTACTTTAGACCACCTTATTTCGAAATGGGAGACCATAGTGATAAGAAAAATGGTTTGATGTCTTTCCTAGCCCAAGAAGAGCTTATACTGGCTCCTGTAACCATAGACACCCAAGATTGGTACTTTAATCTTGCTTACCAGAAAATGGGCTATGCCACAGACACAGATGCCCAAAACTACATAGCTAAAGAGTATATAAAATATACTTTAGAAAGCATTAAATACAGTGAAGAGTTAGCACAGGAGACTGTGGAAAGACCAATAAGCCATGTAATTACACTAAGGCCAAATAACTTAAATCTGAGATGTTTAGATGAGATTCTATCCAAAATGAGCCAAATGGGTTATGAATTTGTAACTTTGGAAGAAGCAATGAAAGACCCTATTTATAAGACCAGGGACCTACTTGTATCACCAGAAGGAATTAACTGGTTACACAGATGGAGGCTTTCTCTCCGTAAATCTACCAGTCTGGAGCCGCCAAAAATAGATAGTACTGTAGATCAGTATTATGAAAATTAAATAACTCCTACTCCGCCTAAAATTTGCAGCTCCAGACCTTTAGTGGGTTTATCTGCCAGAATTGGCATAGCTTGCATGATTAGCTCGCGTACACCTACTGTATTGAGTGAGGCGTCATGGTCTTCTTTGGTATCCCAAATCTCTGTAACAAAGACAGAATTTCCACCATCGGGCTCTACCCCAATGGCATACAGCTGACAGCCTTTTACGGAACCCAATAGTTTGGACGCTTCCAACAAGATACGGGCAAGCTCGCTACTATGTCCCTCCTTAGCCGTGAGTTTCCCATGGAGAAAATATCTATTTTCCATCAATAAATTTATATTTAAAGTGGAGTACGCCTAAATAGCATACTCCACATAATATTATTTAGAAACCGGAATAGTCAATGTAACCTTCAGGTCATCATCTATTTCGTCTTCGTTATGGATTTTAAAATCACTTAACTTCACAGAAAAGCTCCCCTTAAACTGCCCCTCAGATTCATTTTGGGTAAAAGTAAAAGGAAATGTTACTTCCTTCTCTTCTCCGTGTAAACCCAACTTCCCTGTTAAGCTATACCCAGTTTCTGTCTTCTCTACTTTAGATGATACAAAAGTCACAAATGGAAATTTATCCACTACCAGATATTTCTTTTTGGCGTTCTCTTCCTTAGTTTCAAAGCCCAAGTCAATAGATTTAGCATCTACCTTCACATCAAACTTAGCATTAGCTAAATCCTTTTCATCAAATACAATATTACCCGAAAACTTAGTAAAGCCTCCGTGTAAATCGGCACTTTCTATAGCAATAACAAAGTTTGGCTTAATCTTCCAATTTTGGTAGACTACAAATGCCAGACTTAAAAAAGCTAAGGGAACTACTATAAATTTTAACGCTTTCATTTTACTTTTTTTGGAAGCAAAAATAAACCTTATTTATAACGTTTTAAAATAAACCTAAGTAAATTAAAAATATTAAACGCACGAAAAACAGAACTTAATGGATATAAATGCTTTGCACAAAAAGTATTTTTCAAGATTAAGATATGCGATACAAAAAAAGGCTTTGGTATCTCCAAAGCCTTCCTAATTCGTATTTTTAACTACATCCACAGTCTGTCCCACAGCCCTTCTTGGGTTTCTTTGGCCAAAACCACTTCCACACCAAATAAGCTATCGCACCGGCTAGAATCAGATAAACGAGGATTTCCTGCATCATTTCAATAACTGATAAACTATAAACGAAACCGCATAAGCCAAACCTGTCATAAACGCCACCTGGAACGTTGTCCACTTCCATGAATTACTTTCTCTACGCATAATTCCTATGGTAGAGATACACTGCATAGCCAAGGCGTAAAACATAAGTAATGACATTCCCGTAGCCAAATCAAATACGGGCTTGCCGTTTGGCTTTACCTCGGCACGCATACGTTCAATAATCTTGGTTTCTTCCTCTCCACTGCTCCCGATATTATACAATATAGCCAAATTACCTACAAAAACCTCGCGAGCGGCAAACGAAGTTAGAACAGCAATACTAATCTTCCAATCATATCCCAAAGGACGGAAAATAGGCTCAATAACCGAACCCGCCATTCCAATATAAGAACTACGGAGTTTATATCCATCCAACTCGTCGCTCATTTGTTCTTCACTAAGGTTCTGTCCTTCAAAATTCTTAGCAACTATTTCCTCCGCGTTTCCAAAAGTAGAGGAAGGCCCATGTGAACCTAAAAACCAAAGCAAAATAGAAAGAGCCAAAATTATCTTACCTGCTCCCCAAACAAAAGCCTTGGTTTTTTCTATCATAGTGCTTATTACGTTCTTAGCCAAAGGCATGCGGTACGATGGCATTTCTATGATAAAATGGCTCTTGACAGTTACGCTCACCATTTTTTTCAACATCCAAGCTGCAGCTAAAGCTACAAAGAAACCCAAGAAGTACATTCCTGCCATCACCAAGCCTTGTAAGCCAAAGCCCATCACAGTTTCATCTGGAATAACCAATGAAATAATGATTACATACACAGGAATACGGGCAGAACAAGTTGTAAAAGGCGTAACCAACATAGTAATGAGCCTTTCTTTCGTATTTTCTATGTTTCGGGCAGACATGATAGCCGGAATAGCACACGCTACACCAGAAATAAGTGGCACTACAGACTTCCCGCTTAAACCAAACGGACGCATAAGTTTATCCATTAAAAAAACAACCCTGCTCATATAGCCCGTTTCTTCTAAAATAGCAATAAACATAAACAATATGGCAATCTGCGGAATAAAAATCACCACACCGCCTATACCAGAAATAATACCCTCGGTTATAAGATCGGTAAGTTTACCTTCAGGTAATACGGAAACTGCCCACTCTGATAAATCACCGAAAAAACCGTCAATCAAATCCATTGGAACTCCAGACCAGGAGAAAATAGCCTGAAAAACCAGCAACATTACCAAAAAGAAAACCACATACCCCCAAATCGGATGCATCAAAATTCTATCTGCTTTGGCTTTCAAACCCGTACCTTTAGAACTATCCTTGCTGTATGCTATTTTTAGCACATCATTTATAAGCTGGTAACGCTTAACGATTTCTTTCTGTTGTAGTCGTTTCTGGTTGGCTTCTCCCCTATCCGCTTGGGTAACCCAAACTTTGAAATCTGGATTTGCCTCAAAATATTGAGCATCTACATCTTTCAAATCTAAAAGTGGATCAGAACCCAAAGTTTCGTATTTAGCTATAGATTCTTTCAGTTGGCTGATACCGTCTCCTTTACGGGTAGAAAGCAACACTACATCTGTTTTGAACGCCGCAGAAAGAGCCTTGGTATCTACAGAAATGCCTTTCTCCTGGAGCTGGTCGGCCATATTTATGGCCAAAATGGTTTTAAAACCCAGATCTTTTATCTGGGTAAAAAGCAAAAGATTTCTCTTTAGATTCTCTACCTCTGCCACCACAACTACCACATCGGGATAGTTTTCGTTTTCTTGGTCAAACAAAGTCGCAAACACCACTTCTTCGTCTTTTGAAGCAGGTTTTATAGAATATGTACCTGGCAAATCAATGATATTGCCCGTTAGTCCATCTGATATTTTACACGTTCCAGTCTTTTTATCTACCGTGATACCTGGATAATTACCCACTTTTTGGCTCAAACCGGTAAGCGAATTAAGCACCGACGTTTTTCCCACATTGGGATTTCCTACCAAGACTACATTTATCTTCATACCAGCTCTATGTTTATTTCGGTGGCTAACTCTTTACGAATACACAAATGTGTACCATTTATACAATAATAGATTGGATCTCCTAATGGAGCTACTTGGACCAATTCTACATCATTACCCGGAAAACAGCCCATATCTATCAATTTCAAGGGAACTGTTTCTTCGTTTACCGTCGTAATTATGGCTTTTTGACCTTCTTTTAATTGGGTTAAGTTCATATAAACGTTAGTTCTGTTATACTAAAAAGCGAGTAAAATGATGATTCTCAATTTACTACTCCACACTTATTTTCTCCTTTAATCTTACATCTGCAGATGACGCTCCTATCATTATGCTAAAATCACCGGGTTCTACCGTTTTGTTTAGGTTTTTATCTATGATTGCCAAATCCTCAGCACTAAGTTTAAACTCAACCGTTTTATGTTCTCCGGCTTTTAGACTTACTCTCTTAAACTGCTTTAGTTGTTTGATGGGTTGTACTACAGAAGCAACTTCGTCACGGATGTATAGTTGTACTACTTCTTCACCATCATACTTGCCCTCATTTTTTAAATCAAAGCTTACCGTAAAATCAGTTTTACCTGATTTAGCAATTTTCAATGCTGAATATCCAAAAGAACTAAAACCGATTCCATAACCAAACGGATACAATGGTGCTGCATCCATCTCTACATAGTCATGACCCTTGGGGTTCTTTTTATTATAATATACTGGTATTTGTCCCACATATTTTGGCACAGATATAGGCATCCTTCCTGAAGGATTTATCTCTCCGGCTAACATTTCCGCTATAACTGTACCGCCTTCTTGTCCGGGATACCAAGCACAGATAAGTGCATCTGCATTTTCCTTTGACCAATTCATTTCTAAAGGTCTACCTTGTATATAAACAACAATCAAAGGCTTTCCTGTAGCTTTTACAGCCTCCAAGAGTTCCTGTTGTTTTCCTAAAAGCGATAAAGTGGCCCTATCGAAACCTTCACCACTTTCAATATCTGCCATAGTGGAAGGATTAGTCACAGCAGCACCTGTTTCTATGTATTCGGTTCTGAAATCCCTTGCACTTGATCCGCCTACTACCACTACAGCTATATCGGCCTTGCGAGCAGCATTTACTGCCGACTCTATGTCAGCGTCTGAGATATCACGTATTGAGCAGCCTTTGGTATAGCTAACTTGGGCGTTTTTAAATTTGTTTTTGAGCCCTTGGTAAACAGTTATAACATTACCTTCTTCTTGTGGGGCTGTGTAATCTCCTAATTGGTTGTAAACGTTATCTGCATTAGGTCCAATAACAGCTATCCTCTTTACATCTTTGGCTAAAGGTAGCGTTCCTTTTTTATTTTCAAGCAATACTATAGACTGCCTAGCTACCTCACGAGCTACTTGTATATGTTCCGCAGTCCGAACTTCTTTTCGGGATTTTACCGCATCTACATAAGGATTTTCAAATAATCCCATTTCAAACTTCTGTCGTAAAATCCTGGCCACAGCGGAGTCAAGCGAAGCAAGACTTACTTTACCCGCTTCCAAAGACTGTTTAATGTTGGCAAAAGCACTAGCACCCAAGTCTAAATCTACTCCAGCTGAGAGTGCCATTTCTCCGGCTTCGGTAAGATTTTTCGCTACATAATGACTTCCGGAAAGTCCATTTATACTAAATAAGTCGGAAACCACCACGCCTTTAAACCCCCATTGTTTACGTAGTAAATCAGTATATAAGTACTCATTTGACGTACACGGAACTCCATCAATAGAATTATAGGCCGTCATAACCGAACCCGCTCCTGCATCTATTGCAGCCTTAAATGGTGGAAAGAAATTTTCATGTAGCTCACGCTGCCCTA
This sequence comes from uncultured Lacihabitans sp., assembly GCA_964489955.1. Classification (GTDB taxonomy): domain Bacteria; phylum Bacteroidota; class Bacteroidia; order Cytophagales; family Spirosomataceae; genus Leadbetterella. Next base: position 21,811 of record CAZBAV010000023.1, read on the forward strand.
TCAAAGCTGTATTGCCATTGTGCCCTCCCTCTGGAATTCCATAAGCTATGAAGTGTTTTAGGGTAGACACCACAGAATAAGGTTTAGAAAGGTTTCCCCCGCCTCCCCCACGAACGGCCCCTTCCGCAATTCGGGAGGTTAGTACCGGATCTTCTCCATAACTTTCCTCTACCCTGGACCATCTAGGATCACGTGACAGATCCAAAACTGGTCCATAGCTGATATGCCCACCTTGAAGTCTCACTTCTTTGGCCATCACGGAAGCCGCTTTTTCTACCAATACCGGGTTCCAGGTAGAAGCCAAACCAATTCCCGTAGGAAAGACCGTAGTTCCTATGGCCATGTGCCCATGAGGAGATTCTTCCGCTAAGAAAAGTGGAATCCCTAACCTTGTATTCTCCATGACATATTTCTGTAAAGCATTTCCTGCTTTTGCGGCCAATTCCGGGTTCAAACCCGTTTGGAGCGTCTTTTTAGTCCAAGGATCAGCACGATATACACCCCAAAAAGAGCCTACATATTTTTTATCAATTAAATATTTAAACGTGTGGGAATAATTTACTGTATTACCGCTTTTTTCCCACATTTCCCAACCCATAGGACACAATAGTTGTCCTACCTTTTCTTCAATGGTCATGCGTTTTAGTAAATCTTGCGTACGAGTTTCAGTAGCAAGCTGGGGATTCTTATAGGGTACTTGTGCGGATAAAGTGAGCGATGAGATAATTAAAACTAAAAAAAACTTACTATTCATAATGGAAATCAACTAAACCCCAAAGATACTACCAGCAGCCCAACAAATAAAGAATAGGGACTGGTTATCTTTTTTGCACAATACAAAGATAAACTTTCACTCTTTAAAGCAAAATAAAAGTATACTATATAATAGCATTACCCATAAATTATTTTGTCATTATCTTTAAACTCCAAAATTTATTCAATAACACGTTTTACCATTGAACACCTTAGATAGTATCATCGAAAGAAACCCGAATGAGCCTGAGTTTCTACAAGCCGTACACGAAGTAGCTGAATACATACTTCCATTTATTGAAGAAAACCCAAAATACAAGAAACATAAGGTATTTGAACGTATGGCCGAGCCAGAACGGATTATTATTTTTCGAGTACCTTGGGTAGATGATTCAGGAGAAATACAAGTAAACAGGGGTTATCGTATCCAAATGAGCTCTGTGATTGGTCCATATAAAGGTGGTCTGAGATTCCATCCATCAGTAACGTTAAGTGTCCTTAAATTCTTAGCTTTTGAACAGACCTTCAAAAACAGCTTAACGGGCTTACCTATGGGAGGTGGCAAAGGCGGCTCTGACTTTAATCCTAAAGGAAAGTCTGATGCTGAAGTAATGCGTTTTTGTCAAAGTTTTATGACAGAGCTTTACCGCCATATTGGCCCGGATTTGGATGTTCCTGCCGGAGATATAGGTGTGGGAAAACGGGAAATAGGCTATATGTTTGGCCAATACAAACGTATTAAAAACGAGTTCACTGGAGTTCTTACAGGAAAAGGATTTGAATGGGGAGGTAGCCGCATACGTCCTGAAGCTACGGGTTATGGTTTGATATATTTTGTGGAGGAAATCTTAAAAAACCAAGGTGACTCTCTAGAAAACAAAACGGTAGTTGTTTCTGGTTCTGGGAATGTAGCTCAATTTGCTGTTGAAAAAGCTATCCAAAAAGGTGCAAAAGTGGTTACCTTATCGGATTCTAACGGGTTTATCTACGACGAAGACGGATTTAATGACGAAAAACTGGCCGCTATTACCGAGATTAAAGAGGTAAAAAGAGGCCGTATAAAGGAGTATTTAGACATCTATCCTAAAGCACAGTATTTCGAAGGTCAAAAACCGTGGGGAATAAAATGTGACATAGCCTTGCCGTGTGCTACGCAAAACGAAGTAGACGGTACAGATGCCAAAAAGCTTATAGAAAATGGATGTAAGTATGTGGCCGAAGGAGCAAATATGCCAAGTACAATAGATGCAGTAGCGGAGTTTAACAAGTCAAAAATATTCTATGTCCCGGGAAAAGCAGCCAACGCTGGTGGTGTAGCCGTGTCTGGACTAGAGATGACCCAGAACTCGTTACGTTACGCTTGGTTTAGCGAAAAAGTGGACGATCGCTTGAAGATTATCATCAAGAATATTCACGATGTGTGTGTAAAATATGGCTCTGACGAAAACGGCCATGTAAACTACGAAAAAGGAGCAAATATTGGTGGATTTGTTAAAGTGGCAGACGCCATGATAGACCAAGGATTAGTTTAATTGTATTTATATTAAACTAATCCAAATTCTCTTCAAATGTAGAGGAAGTTGGGTTTACTCAGTTACTTCTTAGTTTAATATTGAAGGAGTTCTATATAGTTCGAATTAGCCGAAATATATAGAATTCTTTTGTTTGTTGGAAGCCTTGCTTGGGATTGCTAGAACTTGAAGACCTGAATAAATTAGTACAAAGTATTGAACGTTACTGAAAGATGGGCTAAATTTATAAAAAAAACCTTCTAAATAATGCTTATCAATAAGCTCACTCCTCTCTCAAAAACGCAATATTTCTCTTTAAACCATCTAATTTAGTGCGTTTTATAGGAGAGTTTTTAAAAAGTATACTAAAGACTTCTTGGGTAATTTCTTCCCAGTCTTTGAAATCCTTCAGTTTCTCAGATGGGTTAAAAGCCTTTTCATTATGAGGTTTAGCAAAAGAATTCCAAGGACATACATCTTGGCAGATATCACAGCCAAAAATCCAATTCTCCATTTTGCCTTTAAACTCTTTGGGTATTTCATCTTTGAGCTCAATTGTAAGATAGCTAATACATTTGCTCCCATCTACCTGGTATGGCTCCACAATGGCATCCGTAGGACAGGCGTCAATACAAGCCGTGCAGGTACCGCAATAATCCTTAATTGGCCCATCAGTATTTAGCTCCAAATCGCAGATTATCTCCCCGATAAAAAAGAAACTGCCGATCTTACGATTAATAACGTTACTGTTTTTACCAACCCATCCAGCTCCTGAACGTTTTGCCCAGGCTTTGTCCATTACGGGAGCTGAGTCCACAAAAACTCGGGCATCTATCTCTCCTATTTCTTCTTGTATAGCTGCAACAAAAGATTTTAGTTTATCCTTTATAACAAAATGATAATCTGTGCCGTAAGCATATTTAGAAATCTTGTATTCGCTTTCGGTTAGTTGTTCTTTAGGAAAATAGTTAAGGACTACCGTTATTACAGATTTCGCCCCATCTACCAATAACCTTGGATCAAGCCTTTTGTCGAAGTAATTGGCCATATAAGCCATCTTTCCATGATAGTTCTTATTAAGCCAACTCTCCAGATGTCTTGCTTCACCTTCCAGAAACTCTGCCTTAGAAATACCACAAAAGTCAAAGCCCAGCTCAGCTCCTAGCCTTTTGATGATTTGGGTATTCCGTTCCTGAAGATTCAAAATTCACATAAGTTATTGGCACAAAATTAGCATGTATTTATGTTAAGCAACATTAATTTAGGAAAGGATAAACTTTTTTAACAAAAAAAGCGTTTTAAAATCAATGCAGAAAAAATGCAAGCAAATATTATCTTTATTTATGGCCATATTCATTCTGGCCAGTTCGCATTCTTTTGCATATTTTGAGCATATCTGTACTATAACTCAAACAAAAACACTCTCTTTTGACCTCAAGACGTGTGCGGGTGATTTTGGTACAGAAATTCCTCTGGAAGAGCAAAAAGCACAAATTAAGAAATCTACATGCTGTGAAGTTGGCTTAAAAGTAAACCAAGCCAGCGATGCGGTACAGCAGCATTTTTCTGCTCCGGATTTTCTGGCTGTGCAATTGCAAATACCTGTTTTTGATTTCGGTATTGCCCATTTTATTACTACTGAAGCACGCACTTTTGGGTATGCAGATAGCTCCCCTCCCTATAAAAAACCTCTTTATATCCTTCATGAGCAATTTCTAATATGAGATTTTGGTAAGTCATCTTTTAATGATTTTCTAAACCAAAATTTATCATATTTATAATGCAAAAAATTTTAATTGTACTGCTGTGTATTTACAGTAGTGTTACTTTTTCCCAAGAGCTGAAAGGGAAAGTACTTGACCAAAGCAACACCGGCGTCCCTGGAGCTACCATATACTGGGTAGGCCATCCTACGGCAGGGGTAAATTCGGACGAAAACGGAATGTTTACCATCAAAAAAATAGATGGGGCTAGTAAACTCTTTATAAGTTTTGTGGGATATGAGCCGCAGACTATCACAATAGATCAGGACAGGTTTTATCAAATAAAACTGAAAGAGTCCCAAAACGAGCTAGACGAGGTGAAAATTAAAACTGCCTCTACCACAATAGACAAACTGTCTCCAATACATACTGAAATAATAACAGAAAAGGCCCTTCTAAAAGCTGCCTGCTGTAACCTGTCTGAAAGCTTTGAAACTAATGGTTCAATTAGTGTAGGCTATACCGATGCCGTGACCGGCTCTAAGCAAATACAAATGCTGGGCATGAGCAGCTCTTATGTACAAACTACAGTAGAAAACATGCCCGCCATACGTGGTTTAGGTTCTACTTTTGGCCTAAACTACATTCCAGGTACATGGATACAAGCCATAGATATTGCAAAAGGCGTTGGTTCAGTTGTAAATGGTGCAGAAAGTATGGTAGGTCATATAAATGTAGAGCAGAAAAAGCCCGACAACTCGGAAAAGCTCTACCTAAATATGTACTTTAATAATTTTGGTCGGGGTGAATTAAATGTGAATCATGCTAGTAAACTAAAGAACGATAAGTGGTCTTATGCCATACTCTCACATGGTTCCCTCCTAAAATCGGAAATTGACAATAATGACGACAACTTCCGAGATTTACCAAAGTACCACCAAGTAAATATTCTTAACCGCTGGAAATATGAGGGTGAGAAATTTGTGGCTCAGTTTGGCGGAAGATACCTTTTAGAAGATAGAGTTGGTGGCCAAAATGGTTTTAAAAACAACAACGCTACCCCAAATCTGTACGGATTTTCTAACAAAACCCAGCGATACGAGGTATTTTCTAAAATGGCCCTCCTGTTTCCCAGTGAGCCGTACAAGGGTTTGGGTTTGATTTTAAATGCCACCGTGCATGACTCAGAGTCTTTCTTTGGCAAAACTCCTTATAATGGAAAGCAAAATACGTTGTATGGTAATCTTATTTACCAAAACATTTTTGGTAACACCAACCACAGTTACAAAACAGGAGTAAGCTTTTTGAATGACAATTTCGATGAGATTTATGGCGGAACTGTACTTAAAAGAAATGAAGTAGTTCCCGGTGTTTTCTTTGAATATAACTACAAAAACACGGATCGTACCAGTATTTTACTGGGTCTAAGAAATGATTTTCACAACCTATATGGAAAGTTCTTCACACCAAGACTTCATGTAATGCAGAAGCTTGCAAACAACCATACTTTACGCCTTTCTGCCGGACGTGGCTATAGAGTGCCCAACCCTTTTGCTGAAGCATACGGAGTGTTGGTTAGCAATAGGTCTGTACGAATTTTCGAAGACCTTAATCCTGAAGTTTCATGGACATTCGGAGGTTCTTATATTATAGACTTCCTTCCTAACTTGTCCTTAGCTGGAGAATTCTACCATACCCGCTTCCAGAACCAGATGATTTCGGATATGGAGCATGATGGCTATTTGTATTTCTATAACCTAGATGGTAAATCAAGAACTAACAGTGCTATTCTTGAACTAAACTATGGCCCGGTAGATAGCTGGGAATTCAAATTGGCCTATCGCTACATAAACAATAAGCAAACAGTAGGTAAACCAATGGGCGAGCAGGTTTTAACAGACAAAATGTTTTTACCAAAAGACCGTTTCTTATTTAATGTAGGCTATAGCTTCCCATATGAAAGATGGAAAGTAGATGCAACCCTCCATGTGAATGGCCAACAGCGTATCCCTGTATCTCATCCCATACATGACCATATGAGTTACCGTGATATGCAGACGGAGTTTGCCCCTTCGTTTATTAACGTAAATGCACAGGTAACACGTAATTTCCCCAAGTTAGAGGTATACCTAGGCGGAGAAAATCTCACGGGCTTCAAGATGAAAAACCCGATAATTGCTTCCCAAACGCCATTTAGTCCGGAATTTGATGCTGGCCGTATTTGGGGACCTGTGGTGGGAGCTACTATATATACAGGATTTAGATATAAAATTAAATAAATTAAACAATTAATAACTATGAAAAAAGTAATCGGATTATTGTTCCTTGTAATGGCAATTAGCTTTGGCTCTTTTGCTCAGAAAGAAAAAACAGCTGAAGTCTCATTTGCATCTTCTACTAAATGTGGTATGTGTAAAAAAACTATAGAGAATAGTTTAGGTAAGGAAAAAGGAGTTAAATCTGTAAACGTAAACCTTGACGACAACACCGTAAATGTGGTGTATTTGAGTAAAAAAACGAATACTGATAAGTTAAAAACAGCTATCTCTAATATTGGTTATGACGCAGATGAAGTAGTAGCGGTACAAGCATCCCACGATGCCTTACCAAAGTGTTGTCAAAAAACAGCAAAAAAACACAAGGATTAAGAGGTAATTTGCCACAGAGTTAGTTTTTGGGCTAACTTTGTGGCATAAAAATGTAAGATGATGAAAGTAGAATTAAACAGGGTAGACGACGCGTTCCATTTCCAAGCTTCGGGGCAGTCGCCAGTGGTCGTAAATATAGATGCAGCAGAAGCTATTGGTGGACAAAACGCCGGAGCACGCCCTATGGAGCTTATACTAATGGGTTTAGGTGGTTGTACATCTATAGACATTATACTTATTTTAAAGAAACAGCGTCAACCACTTGAAGATCTTAAAATAGAGGTTGAAGGCCATAGAGAACAAATAGAGGGTACAGAAATGAAACCTTTCAGGAGCATTAATATTCACTACAAATTCTTCGGTGACCTAGATGTAGCTAAAGTAGAAAAGGCCATTAGTCTTTCTATGGAGAAATACTGTTCTGCCACAGCACAGTTGTCGTCCTCTGCAAAGATTACCCACTCTTACGAAATCATTGGAGCGTCATAAAATAGCCTAATGTCAGAATCCCAGACCTCCCAGATAATGTGAGAGTGTAAACAAAAGGATTTTGACAACTATGCAGAAAATCCTTAATACAGATTTTAGCTTATGCTAAGCTAAAATCCTCTAGCGGTGATCTCACATTTTTGAGGTCTATTTGTACAAACTGCACATAAAACGATGTAGTTTGTATATTGCTATGGCCCATTATTTTTTGTAAAACACCCACTGCCACTCCATTTTCTAGAGAATGAACCGCAAAACTGTGTCTCAAAGTAGTGAGCTTAGCATTTTTACCAAGCTGAGCTTCCGCCATAGCTTTCTGGAAAACCAACTGTATATTTCGGGCCGAACTTTGACCCTCACCACCTGAACCGGGAAACAATAAATTTTGGGGTTTATGCTTTTGCATGTACTGTTGCAGTACTGCATTTAACGACGGACTTAGACGTAAAGTCCTATTTTTTTTCTCTGTACCAATTCTTAACGTATGCTTTTCCAGATCAATATCTTCTACCCTTAGATTCACAGTCTCATTTACCTTCAATCCTACACTGTATATCAGACTTAAAAGAGCTTTATGTTTAATATTCTTCATCCCAGAGAACAACCTCACCAACTCCTCCTTACTTAAAATCTCAATATTTTGCTCCTCCTTGAACTTCCCTGTGGCCTTAACGTTAAGTTTGCGATTATAAATCTTATCAAAAAAAAGGATAATTGCTTTACCGGATTGAGTTGCAGTTTGGGCAGAAGACTTTGAAGACAATCCTAAAATGTACTCAGATATAAGCTCATCTGTAAATTTGCTTTGAGGGTAATCCCGAAACGTGTTATAAAAAACAAAAATAGCATTCCGGTAGGCAGCCACAGTGGCAGAATTATATTTTCCTTTTTTTAAAATTTCGGTAAATCGTTCTATTAAATGGGTCACAGCTATATAATGGGTTTCGAGTTATTCTCTTTCTACAAAAATATCCAACACAAATAAAAAATACAACCTAAAACCACTATAAATCTAGAGTTTTGCTGCACTTTCCGAAATTATCCAACCAGCTGTCCACGCTGCCTGGAAATTAAATCCCCCTGTGATGGCATCTATATCAAGTACTTCCCCTCCCATAAACATGCCAGATAATCTTATTACCTCAAAAGTTTCCGGGTTAATTTCACTTAAATCTACCCCGCCTGCAGTTACGAACTCTTCTTTGAAGGTACTTTTCCCTTTGACTTTATACGTTGTATTTGTTATAATATCCAGAAAAACAGACACTTGCTTCTTCCCCGCCTCAGCACCTTTCTGAAACTCACCAATATTAGCCAAGTCACATAGATAAGTCCAAAATCTTTGTGAAAAACTAAAGAGAGGAATGCTACGGATGTTTTTCTTGGGATTACTTGCGAAACTTTGTTTCAAAGTCTCTGTTAATTCATTTTTGTTCGTATCACCCAACCAATTTACCTGTATCTCAAATTGGTATTCCTTTGCGGCCAGTTCTAAAGCACCCCAAGCAGATAGTTTTAATATAGCCGGGCCAGATAAGCCCCAATGTGTAATCAGCATGGGACCATTTGCCATCAAGTCCGAGCCTTTTACCCGCACACTAGCATTTTTAAAACTGGTTCCGGCTAGAGTCACTAAGTTTTCTTCCTGTATATTGAAAGTAAATAGCGAAGGTACCTCGGGCTTAATTTTCAGACCGAGTTCCGATAAGGTGGTCCAGACAGACTTATCACTACCTGTAGCCACCATAATTTTATTAGCAGAAAGGTTATCGCCACCTTTTAGATCTACATGCCATCTATCGTTCTCTTGATAAAAAGACTCCACCCGACTACTAAGACGGATGTCTATATTTTGTGATAAACGTTCGAAACAGTTTATTATCGTTTGCGAGCTGTCGCTTACAGGAAAGACACGACCATCTGTTTCTGTTTTTAGCTTTACGTTTTGTTTAGCAAACCACTCTTGGGTATGCCTGGAATTAAATACTGTAAACGGTCCGACTAAAAAATCTTTTCCCCTGGGGTAAAAGCCTGAAAGCTCTTCTGGGTCTGATACTTTATTGGTTACATTACACCGGCCACCACCAGACACCTTAACTTTCTGTAATACTTTAGAGGTTTTCTCCAAAATCCCTACTTTTAACTTAGGATTCTTAAGCTTAGTATTTATAGCTGCAAAGAAGCCGGCAGCCCCTCCTCCTATTACCAGAAAGTCATAATCGGTCATTCCTTGATTTTTTCTGCCAAATATAGTCTTTCTTTGCGTAAAGCTTCTATTAAACCGCCAATTCCATCTACCGTTTTACCATACTCAAACATAACCTCTTTATTGGTACCATCCGCAAAAACAACCTTAACCCACTCTGCACCACCGTCTGCACAGTCTGGGCAACCATACCTATCTTCAAGCTTTTTAAAGTTAGCAGAAGATAGACTCCCAAGCTCTTTATTAATATCCTCCTTATCCACCTCTACGGTTCTTTGCCTGCCTTTGAACTCTGCCTTACCATCTACAATTTTTCTCTCTTGATACATAAGAGTGGCTTTACCGCCATCTATGACCAACTTTACATAGCAAGTTAAGCCAAAACACATCCCAAAAGAATGCCCAGTCTCTATTTGTACTACGTCTGTATTAAGGGCAACAACATCGTTTTCTGACTTACAAGAAGTAAAAAAAATAGAAATAACTAAAGCACAGAACATTAACTTATACATGGCAAAAAAGATTTTAATTGTTAACTGAAAATTTCGGACTTTTGCATTTAGGACTACAAATCTCTTTAAAAAGTTGTAATGAAAGATTACCAGATTAAATATATTTCTGAAACACTCCAAATTCCCCAAAGTTCAACCATCAAAACTATTGAACTTTTAGATTCCGGGGCTACCGTTCCGTTCATAGCACGCTATAGAAAAGAGGTAACCGGCAGCCTAGATGAGGTACAGATAGTAGATATTAAAAAGCTTAATGATAAACTAAAAGAAGCAGACAAAAGACGGGAAGTAATCCTAGAATCGATTGAGTCTCAAGGAAAATTAACTCCCGAATTGCGGACAAAAATAGAAAAAGCCCTCTTTGTAGCCGAGCTAGAGGAACTTTACCTTCCGTACAAACAAAAAAAGAAAACGAGAGCATCTGTTGCCATAGAAGCTGGCTTAGAGCCCCTGGCTAAGATTATCTTTGACCAAAAAGATAAATTCATTGATCCTATTGCCCAGAAATACTTAAACGACAAAGTAAAATCTGTAGACGATGCACTGCAAGGAGCGAGGGACATTATAGCCGAGTGGATTTCTGACGACGCAGAGTGCCGTAAAAGAGTTAGAAGTATTTTTGAACGTACCGGTGTTTTAGGCTCAAGCCTAAAAAAAGGAAAAGAAGCGGAAGCCCAAAAGTACAAGGACTATTTTGCTTATGCAGAGACCGCAAAGAACATCCCTTCTCACCGTTATCTAGCCATTAAAAGAGGCGAAAACGAAGGTTTCCTTAAAGTTAAAATTGAGGTTGAACCCAAAGAAGCCCAAGAAGTTATAGAACGGATAGTTTTAAGAGGAATGCCCGAGCCTAAACATCATGTGTCTCTTGCGGTAGAAGATTCTGTAAAAAGGTTATTATTACCAAGTTTAGAAACGGGTTATGACAATAGCCTTAAAGAGAAAGCGGACAAAGCCGCCATACTTATTTTCAACACTAATTTAAGGCAATTATTACTTTCTGCACCTTTGGGTCAGAAAAGACTGATAGGAATAGATCCGGGTTTCAGAACGGGTTGCAAGACTATTGTCTTAGATGAACAGGGGAACTTACTAGAAGACGAAGTAATTTACCCTACCACAAAAAGCCAAGAAGCGGAAGCCAAATTGGTTTACCTACTGAACAAATACAAGACAGAAGCAGTAGCCATAGGCAACGGAACAGCCAGCAGGGAAACTGAACAGTTTGTTAAGGATATTATTCGAAAAAAACCAGAACTAAATGGTGTAAAAGTGGTTATGGTATCGGAACAAGGAGCTTCTATATACTCCGCCTCTGATGTGGCTAGAGAAGAGTTTCCGAACAAAGATGTAACGGTTCGCGGAGCAATTTCAATAGCCCGAAGATTAATGGACCCCTTGGCAGAGCTTGTGAAAATTGACCCAAAATCGATTGGGGTTGGGCAGTACCAACACGATGTAAACCAAAAAGAGCTAAAAGAGTCTTTGGATACAGTGGTAGAGTCTTGCGTAAACCTAGTGGGTGTAGAATTGAATACCGCCAGCAAACATTTACTCAGTTATGTGTCTGGAATTGGCCCAAGTATAGCCCAAAATATTGTGGATTACCGTATGCAAAATGGCAAATTCAAAAGCCGCAAGGAGCTTAAAAAAGTACCCCGATTAGGAGAAAAGGTATTTGAACAAGCCGCAGGTTTTTTAAGAATCCATGGAGCCGAAAATCCACTTGACAACTCGGCTGTACACCCGGAGAGTTATCATTTGGTAGAGAAAATGGCCAAGGACCTAAAGGCCGATTTAAAGGCATTTATAGGTTCAGAAGCGTTACAGCAGCAAGTAGAAATAAAGAATTACGTGGGTGGCAGTGTAGGTTTACCCACGCTAAAGGATATTTTATCAGAAATCAAGAAGCCCGGTCGTGATCCACGTGAACAGTTTGAAAGCGTAGAGTTTGCCGATGTAAACTCTATCTCAGATTTACGTACAGGCATGGTTTTACCGGGTATTGTAACCAACATCACCGCCTTTGGGTGTTTTGTGGATATAGGCGTACACCAAGACGGATTGGTACACCTCTCTCACCTTGCTAACCGGTTTATTAAAGACCCTAACGAGGTAGTAAAAGTACATCAAAAAGTAACGGTAAAAGTGATGGAAGTGGACGAAGCCCGCAAGAGAATTGGCTTAAGTATGAAGGAGGTGTAAAACTACACCTTCTTTAAATTTATCTTTAGTTACAGAGCATAGTAATGAATAGTTTGAAGGAAAAATAGACTATCAGCATTTACAATATTGCTCTTTAAGACGCCCTAATTGCTGAAACGAAATCCGCATTAGCCCATTTCTTACAGCTCTATCTCCCCAAGTCCTTCCCGAACGACCTCAAAATTACCCGGCTCGGTACAGTCTATGATGGTGGAAGGAATAATCCCGCTCCATCCTCCGTCTATAATAATGTCGGCAATGTATTGGTTTTGCTCATAAATAACCTCTATCTCGTTGGGGTACTCCAAAATGTTTTCTTCATCATACTTTACCGATGTGGTAATGATGGGTGTACCCAATTCCTTTATAATCATTTTGGGGATCTCATGATCAGGCACCCGGATACCAATCGTTTTCCGGTTAGTTTGCATCACCTTTGGTAACTCATTGGTAGCCGGTAAAATGAAAGTATAAGGCCCTGGTAAATACTGCTTCATTAACCGAAAAGCTTCATTAGAAACCCGGGCGTACTTAGAAATATCACTCAAATCATCACAAACTATTGAAAACTTGTTTTGATTGGGCTTAATCCCTTTTATCTTACAGAGTTTCTCCACCCCTTTTACATTATAGGAGTCACACCCCATAGAATACACCGTATCTGTGGGGTAAATAACTACTCCTCCTTCCTTTAGACATTCTAAAACCCTGCTAATCTTTCTTTGGTCCGGATTATCAGGAAATATCTCTATCAGCTCTGCTGCCATTATTTTTTCTTATTATTGTGAATTTCACCGTAATTAAATACTAAGTTGCAAAAGGCCTTTACGCCATTTTTAAAACCTGACTCATCTAAATAGAAATCGGGTGTATGGTGTGGTGCCGCATCCGCTTGAGCCACTTTGGGGTCTCTCCCACCCAAAAAGAAAAACAAGCCGGGCACTTTTTCCTGGTAATAACTAAAGTCCTCCGCTCCCATTACCACGGGTACTTCCTTTACCATATCCTTACCTACTGTTTCTATAAATGTAGGCACCATTAATTTTGTCAACTCCTCGTCGTTAATAGTTACAGGATACATGATATTAATCTTCACTTCGGCCTCACATTGGTTTGCTTTAGCGATGTTCTCCGCTATAGCCTGCAATCTCTTATGAACAAAAACACGTTGTTCACGACCTAAAGTCCTTATAGTTCCAATCATCTTCACCGTTTCTGGAATAATATTGTGTCTTATCCCTCCATTTATTGCACCAACTGTTACTACTGCAGGTGCTTCTATAAGTTTAACATTCCTTGAAACAATAGTCTGTAGTCCATTTACAATTTGGCTGGCTGCAACTACAGGATCTACTCCGTCCCAAGGATAAGCCCCGTGTACCTGCTTTCCTTTAACTATAATTTCAAACTCATCTACTGCTGCCATCGTTGGCCCTGGTTTATATGAAATTTGCCCTGCAAGAGAAGGCGAATTTATATGTAATCCAAAAATCACATCTACCTTTGGATTCTCTAAAACCCCTTCCTTTATCATACCATCCGCTCCAAATGGCTTACTTTTGTCAATAACGCCTTCTTCGGCAGGTTGGAATATAAACTTAACCGTGCCCGCAATGTCTTTCTTCATTCCCGCCAAAACCTCTGCAGCTCCCATCAATATAGCCATGTGGCTGTCATGCCCACAAGCGTGCATTACACCGGTTTCTTGCGAGTTATAAATAGTTTTCACCTCAGATTTAAAAGGCAAGTTACCTCTTTCAGAAACTGGTAGTGCGTCCATGTCAGCCCGAAGTGCTATCACTGGTCCCGGTCTACCACCTTTAAGAAGACCAACAACCCCAGTAGTAGCCACATTTTCTTGTACTTCCATCCCTAATGAACGCAAATGAGTCGCTACAATCTTTGCCGTACGTACTTCTTCGTTCCCTAACTCTGGGTGTCTGTGAAAATCCCTTCTCCACTCTATGACCTTAGGTTCTATCCGGTCTGATTCTGTAATAATCTTCGCCTTAATATCTTTTTGGGCAAAAAGCACCGATGGTAGGAATAGTAAAATGATTATGTTTTTCATATGTATTATAGTTTTGAGTAATGAGTGATAGGTGATGAGTAGTGAGTGATGAGTAGTATTAAGTTTACATTTCATTATGATTTTGCTGAATATCGTTATTTATCAAATTTCCTATTGTTCATCACTAATCAACACAACTACTTTTTAATTGTCGAAATAGTTTTGTAAACCGCTTCTGGTCTATCGGTAGAAAGAATATCTACTCCCAAATCTATAAAATTGCGGTAAATTTTATCACCCTGAACTTCAGCTTTTTTGTCTAAGTTACCCAAAACGCCTAAAATAGTTATAATTCCTCTTTGATGTAAAAAGTCTATAAGTTCTTTACTAGGCTCTCTTGTACCAATAAAAGCCACCATATTTTTATCAGGAATACCTAATTCTCTTAGCCTTTGATAATCTTCTTCCTTCATAATCCCCACCGAAATAAGTAAGTTGGGATTTAAATCATACACCTTCTTTGCATCTGTTGCATTGTAGGTTATAACCACAGAGTAGGTTTCTGCTTTGGCTTCCCTAATTTCACTCACCACCTTTTCAAAAGGAACTCCCCTTTTTACATCAAGTGTAAAGAGCACCTTATCCCGGCCCCAAATAAGGGTCTGACTAAGACTGGGAACTTTGTACTTACTAACCGTGCCAAAATTATCCTTTACTGATAAAGTCTGTACATAATCCCACGTGGTTTCTGTTACTTTACCACTTCCCGTAGTGGTTCTTTCTAAAGTATTGTCATGCATCATGTAAAGAACAGAGTCTTTAGACATTACAATATCACATTCAATTATAGAAGGCATTCTTGATGCAAAATACTGAAAAGACTCTAAACAGTTCTCTGGTATTCCAGGAGTTTCCCCTCCTCCTCTATGTACAGACACCAAAGGAAAATGTGTACTCCCAACTTGAAAATAATCAAAAGCATTACCCGGTGATTTTATGTAGGTTGACGGAGATTGGCTAACTTTGCAACCAACTAAGGCAAAAAGGAGTAAGAAAGAATACAGATGCTTCATTGTTTAAAAATTTTACATAAAATTACGGAGAATTAATTTTTTATTCTTATTTTTGCATTCTGAAAAGGAAAGATTTTAAAGAAAGTATTTTAAATAAGAGATGGCAAATCATAAATCAGCGTTAAAAAGAATTAGATCGAACGAGACTAAGCGTCTTAGAAACAGATACCAACATAAAACTGCTAGAACAGCGATAAGGAAACTTAGAGCTACTGTAGATTCTACAGAGGCAACTGCGTTATTAAAAACAGTTTCTTCTATGGTAGATAAACTAGCACGTAAAAATGTAATACACAAAAACAAAGCTGCTAACCTTAAGTCTTCATTGACTAAGCATGTAAATGCTCTAGCTGCTTAATTTTTTAAGAATATTTTCTTAGAAAGGCTAATCTACGATTAGCCTTTTTTTATATATTAGGGGTCAGAACTACTACCCCAAAATGGAATATACCACAAACACCAGCATAAAAACTTGGGCGGAAGATGATAGGCCTAGAGAAAAAATGCTTCTGAAAGGCAAAGCTACACTATCCGATGCCGAACTCTTGGCTATCTTAATAGGAATGGGAACCAGAGAAAATTCTGCCCTAGATTTGGCAAAGATTATCCTACAGTCTGTGGATCATGACCTACACAAACTCAATCGTCTTAGCATAGCAGACTTAACAAAAGTCAAGGGAATTGGGCCAGCCAAAGCAATAACTATCACTGCAGCCTTAGAGCTAGGAAGAAGAAAAAAGGAAACGGAAAAAACCAAACGTACGTTTTTAAGAAACTCCAGAGATGTTTTTGAACACCTAAAACCAAACTTATCAGACTTAAACCACGAGGAGTTTTGGATTATTTGCCTAAACAGACAATTGGAAGTTTTAAAAACCGTGCAAATAAGCACTGGAGGCGTAGCAGGAACTGTAGTAGACCCCAAAGTAGTATTCAAGGTAGCTCTAGAAAACTTCAGTAGTTTAATAGCTCTTGCTCATAACCACCCAAGCGGTAACCCAAACCCAAGTCAGGAAGATATAAAACTCACTCAACAGTTAAAAGAGGCCGGAAGACTCCTCGAAATAGGTCTTTTGGACCACATAATACATTATGGAGAAAACAAATACTATAGTTTTGCAGACGAGGCTACATTATGATAGAAATCAATATAGACGAAATATCTGGATTTAAGGAATCCCAAATTGTGGACGTGCGAGAAAAAACCGAATACCTAGATTTTAACAAGAGAGGAAGGAATATTCCTGCACATGAACTAAACTACTATATAGAAGCACTCTCAAAAGAAGAGAAAATAGTAGTCATTTGCTCAAATGGCTTCAGAAGTGGCATTATAGCACGTGTACTGGAGAAAAAACTCCCCAATACACTTATATATCATCTTACAGAAGGTATCTTATGACCTCCACTTCCTATCATTCTTCACTAGCCATTTACCGGCAATAAATGAACTAACTAACAAAACCACGAAAAACAAAATAGGTAACCAAGTAGGAAATTGATATCCGAACATAATTATTGCTTTTTTTTTGCAAAACTAATACTTTTTCCTTTGATAGCATAATCCACTTTACTTTTTAATCTCCTCAACAAAATTCAAATCTATACCATTTCGGGTTAGGATGCGTCAAAACGAAAAATGACTACCAAATAATAAAAATGCCCCAATCTACATTAAAACAACATTAGATTACCCTCTCAAAACTTGACAGCCCTTTCTCCAAAACTTTAATTTACAGCTCAAAACAACTATTAATTTATTTCATAATGTAAATCTTTCTAGTTAGTGAACTAAATCTTTACTGGGGATTGTCAAGATACTTTTTTAAATAACCGGATTGTAGTTTGGACAATAATATTCCAATCGATCAATAATCTAATGACCATTCCTGTCCCAGAACTTATAAACTTTTTAATTTCTATAACTATAACTTTTATAATGAAAAGAATCCTACTTTTTACATTTTTATTCTTATCTCATCTTTCACATTCACAAACCTTTACAAAAACAAATTTCGCCACCGGTCTTGGAAGAGCTGTCGGATTTGTTTGCGATCCTAATGGCAACTTTTTAGTTTGGGAACAAGCCGGCAAGGTATGGTTTGTATCTAAGGACGGTGTCGTAAGTACTAGTCCTGTATTAGATATTTCGCCTGAGGTTTTTAATTTCACCCAATTAGGTTTCATGAATATAGTACTAGACCCTAACTATCTTGAAAATGGCTTAATTTATACCTTTTACAATGTAGATATGTATTGGGAGTTGCTAGCCAATAAAAGTACGTTTGTAGAAGCTTTGGGAGACAAAGGATACAGAGGTTCTCCATCGGCTTCCATTATTAGAGTCACCAGATTTAAATTAAACAACGTAACAAGCGTCCCAGTTCTACAATCAGGATCCAGACATGTGCTGATAGCTCCCACACGCTTCGGGGCACCTGTAACAACAGCATTTTCACACGCAGGAGGAGGCATGGCATTTGGTCATGATGGAACTTTACTAATTGCCATTGGCGATGGAGCAAGAGATAGTGGACTTACAACTGATGGTGACGTTGGGAGTGATGAATGGACAGACTGGGAAGGTCCATTGATAGATAATATGTGGGCTAGCAATGACGAAAACATAGGAACATTAAGGGTACTCAGTAAAGATAATTATGCAGGTAAGCTCCTTCGAATAGACCCACAAACTGGGGAGGGAATTCCATCAAACCCCTACTTTGTAGCCTCGTCCCCAGGTTCTGTAAGATCTCAAATCTGGGGTTATGGTCTCCGCAACCCTTTCAAACTTACATTCATGAATGACTTAAAAGGCTCCCCACACCGCTCTTTAGGTAATCCAGGAACTTTCCTGGTGTGCGATGTTGGCTCTGCGTTTAAGGAAGAATTAAGTATAGTTACAGGAAAAGCTCAATTTTTGGGGTGGCCAAAATTTGAAGGTATAGATGTGGAGCATATTTACTCTCCCTTACCTACTTGGTCTCCTGCTCCTGGTGATTCACTGGTTCCGCCCTTTTTGGAGTACCGTAACTCTCCAGGAAGAAGTGTAAAAAAAGATGGTACTGTTTTTACCATTCCAGGGGTAGATACACTACGTGGTAGTTCTACTTCAGGTGGATTCCTATATACCAAGACTGATTTTCCATCAGAGTATCAAAACACAATTTTCACCACTGACTTTCTCGGAAGGGCTATATACTATATTAAGCTAGACGATGATTTCAATGCAACTGGCATCTCTACATTCGCAACAAATGTAGGAAATCTTACGCATATAGGAACTAACCCTAAACTTGACGGCCTGTTCTATACCACCATTAGTGGTCAACTTGGAAGATTCCAATATGTAAACACATCAGCACATTCTCCTATAAATGCGAAAATTACCAGAAGTCACAGTTCTGGCCATTCACCATCCTTAGTAAACTTACATTCTGAGGCTACTACTGCTCCTTCATACTCTTCACCAGATGAACTAAATTATGAATGGGATTTAGGCGATGGTACCACATATACTTCAAGAAATATAGCACATATTTATAGTAGCAATACAACAGAAAATTACAAAATAAAACTTACGGTTGATGACGGTAATGGCAATTACTCTTATGATTCTACCTATTACACTCTAAATAGTGTGCCTGCAAAAATACTTACTACAAGTATAGATACTGCTAATTTTATTCCAGTGTCAGCCTCAAGTACATATTCACTATCATTCACATCAGATATCCCTGTTAACGATTCTCTGGTAACATGGAGATTGGTCAAATGTCATGATGGTCATGAACACCCGAGAAAGAAAAAAAAAGGAAATAGTACGTCTATGACACTTCCAGGTATGGTTTGTGATCATACGAGGGGGACGACCTGGTATCGCATATACTTGGATTTATATAATTCTACAGGAACGGTAAAAGAAACCAAAGCTCATGATTTTTATCACAACTGCTCGGCATCCACAGCACAAACTTTAACTTTTCCCCAACCAAACAGTAAAATGCCCTATAATACGCTTACTTATGCCTTAAATGCCACTGCTAGTTCTGGGCTACCTGTAAAGTACTTCGTCCTAGAGGGAGAAGGAGTGTCCATAAGAGGTGGCAATCTAGAAATTGAACCGGGATTTGTAGGGAAAATAACCGTGAGAGCTACCCAAAGTGGAAATACTTCCTACAAGCCTGGAACTCCTGTGGACAGAACCTGGGTAATAGAGAGAAATTCATGTCCAGAATACTTTGTTAAAGCGAAGGATAACGAAAAGATGATTTACAGCACGTACAACAAAGCAGAAGCATCTGGAAAAGTGTTTTTCCCTGAGCCTACTCACAGGAAAATCATTATGCAAGCCCAGTCTTTTACACTAAAACCTGGATTTGAAGCAATACCAAACAACGGATTCTTTCAAATTACTCCAAAGGAGTGTCCACCGCAATTTGATTAGTGCTAGTATATAGATAGAAAGAGGTATATCCATGCCTCTTTCTTACTTAAAAAAGAGAAACAATACTAAAGTACAGCAGCAGTACCACCATAACCCAGGCTGCTAGTTCTAAAATAGGAGAAATCCTTAGTTTTTTGAGGGTATCATTTGTGCGTAAACTGATTAATACAATAGTTAAACCCAATGGTAAAACAAATGCGTTTAAATAGCCTGCAAAGATTAATAAGCTCACAGGCCGGCCGAATAACAAATATACCAACAGAGAAATTGCTATAAAAACCAAAGCTGAGAGTTTCTTATGTGACACAAGCCGTAAGTTAAAGTCTTTTAAGAAAGCCAAAGATGTATAGGTAGCTCCTACTACAGATGTGATAGATGCACACCAAATCATTACACCAAAGAGCTTTTGTCCCCAAACACCAAAGTACGAAGAAAAAACACTAGCCGTAGGATTATCAGCCATAAGTACCGTGCCAGCAAGTACAACTGACAGCACGCCAATAAACAAAAAATAGCGAAAAAATCCAGTGAAAAGGATACCCGTGAAAGCACTTCTTTCAACCTCTTTTTGACATTCTTGCCCAGTAACACCTGAGTCTAAAAGCCTCTGGGCTCCTGCAAAAGTAATATACCCCCCCACAGTCCCTCCCACAAGAGTTATAGTAGCTTTCACATCAATTATTTGTGGCACAAACGTAAATTTAATTGCTTTGAGAAAATCAATATCAACCATAAACATCATAGCCACCAACAAGCTTACCATCACCAAAGCCATAACTTTCATAAAGACATCTAACTTCGGCAAGAAATTGTCGGTATAAAAAAGAACTCCCACCAATACAGCAGAAATCGTCGTACCTATATTTTGTGATACGCCAAACATAGCATTCACACCCATACCTGTTCCAGCCAGATTCCCTATGTTAAAAACCAAGCCGCCAAAAGCTACAAAAATGATAAAGAATGGCCCTAAACCTTTTAGTAACTCATCGGCTAACTTTTGCACAGGTGTACTGGAAAAAGTAAGAGCTTTCCAGATGGTTACTTGTGCCACAATATCTATAATAATGGAGAGGAGGATAACAAACCCAAAGTTGTATAGTAGCTTTTCGGTGAAAACAGTAGTTTGTGTTAAAAAACCAGGCCCTACAGCCGACGTAGCCATAATGGCCGCAGCTGCTAAAAAATGTTTCCTCCGTATCATTATGATTTATTAAAACCTAAATGTAAGTAGATTTAGTCAAATCTGAGGTTTTCGGATTTGTTTTTTTTGTCTATTAAAAAAGGGATAATATCCATACTGAATAGCTTCTTTGTATAAGTTTTACTTATTTTATAAAAAACAGTTTTCTATGCGTCCATTGATATACTCCGCACTTGTAGTGCTCCTTCTGGTTTTAGGGAAAATTTTCTTTTTTAGTGAAGATAAGTCTTCTCCTGCTGCTGGAAAAGCTAGTCCAGGAGGAGGAAAGCCGGTCTTAAACTACGAAGTTATTGGCTTAGAGGATAGTGAGAATGTCATTTCTGCCTCGGGAACAACTGTACCCAATGATCAAGTAGAAATCCGTAGTGAAATATCGGGTATAATAACACGTCTTAGTATCCCGGAAGGTCAAACGGTCCAAAAAGGTTTTTTGATTGCCAAAATCAAAGATGATGATATTTTGGCACAATTAAAGAAAATTGAGCTTGAAGAAGCTCTCGCTGCACAAACGGAAGCCCGTCACAGAAAACTGTTGGACATAAACGCCATTAGTAAAGAAGAATACGAGATTTCCCAAAACAAAGTCTTGACTTTACGAGCTGATAAAGACCTGTTAAAAGTCCAACTAGGTCGTACAGAAATCCGTGCCCCGTTTAGTGGCAGGATTAGCTTGAAAAACATCTCCTTGGGAGCTTATGTTACTCCCGCAAATGTAATTACTACTCTTACACAGTTTAGTCCGATAAAAATTGATTTTGCAGCTCCCGAAAAATACCTTAATGAAGTAAAGATTGGAAGCATAGTAAACTTTACTACTGACGGCTCTACCCAACAAAACACTGCAAAGATCCTTGCAATTGACCCTGCGATAGACCAAAATCTACGTACACTTAAGATACGGGCTGTGGCACAAAACACTGCCGGAAATCTTATACCTGGTATGTTTGTAAATGTTTTAATGAATATCCGCCGTTCTCAGTCTATCATGATTCCAACCGAAGCAGTAATACCTGTAGTAGATGGTATGAAGGTTTTTGTGAAGAAAAACGGAAAAGCCCAAGAAGTAAAGGTAGAAACCGGTCTTCGCGGAGTGAGTCGTATAGAAGTGTTTAGAGGTTTGAACTTAGGAGACACCCTTATTACCAGTGGCTTAATTAACCTTAAAAATGGTGACGCAGTAGTTACTAAATAAGTATAAAGACATGTCAATTTCAACCTTATCTATAAAACGTCCCATATTGGCCATCGTGCTAAACCTTCTCATTGTGCTTTTTGGTGCAATTGGGTTTAACTACCTTGGCGTAAGGGAATTTCCTGCAATAGACCCGCCCGTAGTAAACGTAAGTACCAGTTACCCTGGAGCAAATGCAGACATTGTAGAGTCCCAAATTACAGAACCTCTGGAGAAAGCCTTAAATAGTGTAGAAGGTATAAAATCTGTGAGTTCGTCTTCCAACCAAGGTCGGTCAAACATCACTGTGGAGTTTAACCTAGACATGGACATGGAAAAAGCTACCAATGATGTCCGTGACAAAGTTACTGCCGCCGTGTCACAACTGCCCCGTGATCTGGACGGCCTTCCGGTAGTAAGAAAAGCCGATGCCAACTCAGATGCTATCTTATCTTTCAGTTTACAAAGTGCCAAACGCAGCATTTTGGAGATGTCTGACATTGCAGAAAACATCGTGGCTCCACGTATGGAAACCATTGAAGGCGTAAGTGAAATCCGTATTTGGGGAATGAAACGCTATTCTATGCGGATTTGGATGGACCCAAACAAGATGGCTGCCCTAGCAGTAACTACACAAGATGTTCGTACTGCATTGGAACGTGAAAATGTTGAGCTCCCATCTGGAAAGCTCCAAGGTAGCTCAACCGAATTAGTGGTAAAAACCATAGGCCGTTTTTCTTCGGTAGAAGATTTCAATAACATGATTGTTCGCAATGTGGGTGAAATAGTAATCCGTTTAAAAGATATTGGTTACGCAGAATTAGGAGCGGAAAATCCTGATACTATATTAAGATTAAATGGCATAACTATGAACGGTATTGCCATACAACCCCAGCCGGGAGCCAATTATCTGGATATTGCCAAAGAGGCATATAAACGCAAAGCAGAGCTGGAGTCTACCCTACCCGATGATATAAAAATGGGTGTAATCTTTGACAACACTATTTTCATAGAACAGTCGGTAATAGAGGTGGCAGAAACCATTCTAATAGCCATAGTACTTGTTGTAATCATCATTTTCCTTTTCTTCCGCGACTGGATTGTGGCCGTACGTCCATTAATTGATATACCGGTGTCCTTGATAGCCACTTTCTTTATCATGTACATTTTTGGCTTCACTATAAATGTTCTTACCCTCTTGGCTATAGTGTTAGCCACCGGTCTTGTGGTAGATGATGGTATTGTAGTAACCGAAAACATTTATAAGAAAATAGAAGCGGGCATGAATCCTATTGAGGCATCGATAAAGGGATCCAATGAAATCATTTTTGCAGTAATGTCTACCTCCATCACCTTGGCTGCGGTATTCTTACCCGTGATTTTTATGGAAGGCTTCGTAGGGAAACTATTTAAAGAATTTGGGGTGGTATTAGCTAGTGCCGTAATGATTTCTGCGTTTGTTTCTCTTACCCTAACACCTATGCTTAATGCCTACCTTAACCGTAAGGAAATTAAGAGAACCCGTTTTTACGATGCTACTGAGCCTTATTTTGAAAAAATGGAAAGCGGATACCAAAATAGTTTGGTTAACTTCCTGAAGAAAAAATGGATGGTGGCACCTATCATGCTGGTAGTGGGCTTTCTAGTGTTTTTCTTTGGTAAAGACCTCAAATCTGAACTTGCCCCATTAGATGACCGTAGTGCCTTATCCTTAAACTTCCTTGGACCAGAGGGCTTGGCGTACGACGCCATGGATCAGTTTATGGGGGATGTAACTAAAAACATTAAGGATTCCATACCGGAACTGGAAGGTGTGATGTCTGTAACTTCCCCATCTTTTGGCGGTTCTGGCGGAGCAAATACCGGCTTTGGGCGTATTATGTTACCGCCAAAGTCAGAAAGAAGTAAATCTCAAAGTGAAATTGCCAACGATATTTCTAACATCGCAAAAAACCATACACTTGGACGTACGTTTGTAAATGAGCAGCAAACCATTTCGGTTAGCCGTCGTGGTGGTTTACCTGTAGGTTATGTGATCCAAGCCCATGATTTTGAGAAAATGCGTGAGTATCTTCCCAAATTTACTGATTTGGTAGAGAAAGATCCTACTTTTAGTACCTCAACAGTTGACTTGAAGTTCACCAAACCGGAGCTTTCTGTACATATTGACAGGGAAAAAGCTAAAAGCCTTGGTGTAGCCGTAGCAGACGTAGCCCAAACCATGAACCTTGCTTTTGCGGGACAACGTTTTAGTTATTTTACTATGAATGGCCGTCAATACCAGGTAATTGGCCAGTTTGAAAAAACCGATCGAAATGAGCCTTTTGACTTAAAAAGCATGCACGTAAAGAATAATGTGGGTCAATTAGTGCAGTTAGATAACATTGTAACTGTAAAAGAAAACAGCAGTCCTCCACAGCTTTACCATTACGACCGCTGGCTAAGTGCTACGGTATCTGCTGGCTTGGCTCCGGGAAAAACTATAGCCGACGGAATAAAAGCTATGGATGCTATCCGTGATGAATTGGGAGACACCCAGATCAGGACAGCTCTTACGGGTTCTTCAAGAGACTTTGCCGAAAGTTCATCTAATACCCTCCTTTCTTTTGGCTTAGCCTTAGTACTTGTATTTTTAATTCTAGCAGGGCAATTTGAGAGTTTCATTGACCCTCTTATAATCATGTTTACTGTTCCTTTGGCTTTAGCAGGTGCGGTTCTTTCCTTATGGCTTTTTGACCAAACCCTAAACATTTTCAGTCAGATTGGTATGATTATGCTTATAGGTCTTGTAACCAAAAACGGTATTTTAATCGTGGAGTTTGCAAACCAATTACGAGAAAAAGGAATGTCCAAAGCGGAAGCGGCTTTAGAAGCAGCTACTTTGCGTTTACGCCCGATATTAATGACCTCATTGGCCACAGCTTTTGGTGCTTTACCTATTGCCATCGCCTTTGGAGCAGCGGGTACAAGCCGTAAATCTATGGGTATTGTTATTATAGGCGGAGTAATGCTTTCTCTTATCCTGACTCTTTATGTTATTCCGGCTATGTATATTTTCTTGAGCCGCGAAAAGAATTTTGAAAGGATGAAAGCCATCGATGAAATGGCTGAGAAATAAAAGATTTTAAGACCGATAAGAAGAGTCTATGCTTTAAACCGTCAACTCTTCCTTAACGGTAAACTACATTGAAAATGTATATGAAAAAGATATTCTACATCGTATTATTCAGCATTGGAGTACAAAACTCGTTTTCCCAAGATACCTTAAAACTCTCCGATGCTGTGGATTTGGCTTTGGAAGGAAACTTTGGTTTAAAAGTAGCCCAAAAGCAAGTAGATTTGGCTCAAAATCAAATTTTCAAAGGTAATGCAGGCATGAGTCCAGTGGTAGATTGGAATGCTAACATCGGGTCAAATTTTAACCAGGTACATCAAGACTTTGTAGATGGCCGTGTTATTGACCGCTTTGGTACGGCTTACTCTCCCGGTACAAATGTGAGCTTGCAATACACACTGTACAATGGCCAACGCATGCAGGCTATTTTTGAAAGACTAAAAGCTCTTGGCCAACTTTCTGAGGTGCAACAGTTAGTAGCCTTACAGAACACCATCTCTAATTTAAACGAAACGTATTATGCCGCACAAAGGTTACAGACAACGCTTGAGTTTATAAACGAGATTATTAAATATTACGAAGAGAGGCTAAAAATTACAGAAGAACGTTGGCAAATAGGTCGAGGGTCGAAATTGGATTACCTCCAGTCCAAAGCAGACTTGACCATACAGTTAACTGACCAAACTAATACAGAAATTCAACTGAGGAATGCCAAAATTGCGTTGAACAGGATTTTCGCCCGTGACCCACATATAGATTTTGCGGTAGAAAAGTCGGAAGAAAGTTTCCCTACATTTGACCTCAACTATCTTTTAGACCAGGCACGAAGCCAAAACCCAGAGTTTTTGACACTGAAAAAACAAGAAGACATCAACTTAATCCAGCAAAAAGAGGCCAAGTCATTCCGAAAACCGACTGTAAACTTAAATAGCAACTTTGGTTATACTTTTAGTGCAAACAATGCAGGGCTTATTACCTCAAACCAAACTATCGGTTTAACCGCAGGGGTTACTGCCAGTTGGAGGATAGCAGATGGTGGATTGATAAAACGGAATATTCAAACTACTAAAATCAATGCTGACATTATACGCCTGCAGAAAGACGACATGCTGAACACCTTGGATAACCAGATTACTGCGGCATATTACGAGTACGAGACCAGTAAAAGACTCCTTGCATTAGAACAGCAAAACATAGAAACAGCCCAAGAAAACCTTGATATTTCGGCTGAAAAGTTTAAGCTGGGAGCTTCTACAATATTAGAAATAAACGACGCCCAAACACGGTTTAACACCATCATGAACCGTTTTGTAAATGCCCAGTTTAACCTTCGAGTTGCCAGCCTAAACCTGCTTACTTTAAGTGGAGAATTAGTGAAGAAGAATTAAATCAGAAAAGGCTGTTAGACTGAATTGTAAGATCGAGCCTGTAAGGTTGAGCAAAACCGAAGTCTGTCATTAATGCCTAACATCTTCCGTAAAGAGTGGACATACTCTATATTTGCAACTTATTTGTAAAAAATGCGGCTCACAAAGGAACAACAGGATATCATAAATTCGCAAGGTAATATTAAGATAAACGCAGTGGCGGGTTCAGGTAAAACCACTACTGTGATTGAGTATGCTCGTACACGGCCTTCCACAAGTAAAATACTTTATCTTGCATTTAATAAATCTGTAAAACAGGAAGCCAAAAAAAAGTTTACGGCTCAGGGAATATATAATATAACCGTAGAAACTGCCCATTCGCTAGCCTATAAACACATCGTTTTTCAGAGCAAATATTCTGTTAAACCTCAAAGTTATAAAAGTAGCGAAATAGCAGATATATTGAAGCTACAGGCAAATGGCGAAAAACATGATGAGTTTATCATTGCTAACCACGTAAATAAGTTTCTGGCCTACTTTTGCAACAGCAATAAGGATAAAGTACAAAAAATAAACTACTTAGATACGATTACAGACACTACAGCTCAAGTCTTTGTAAGAAAGTATTACGATTATATTCTTCAGGCTACCCGAGTTTTACTCTCTAAAATGAACTCAGGTGAAATAGAAATTATTCACGATTTCTACCTAAAGAAATTCCAGCTATCCACGCCACAACTACCTTATGACTATATTCTTTTTGATGAAGGGCAAGATGCCAGTGAGGCAATGTTAGACGTGTTTTTAAAACAGAAAGCCACTAAAGTAATTGTTGGGGATACCCACCAACAGATATATGGATGGCGTTATGCTGTAAACTCTTTAGAGAAGACCGCTTTTACTGATTTCTATCTAAACTCAAGTTTCCGTTTCGGGGATGAAATTGCCAATTTAGCAAATGGAATTCTTAATCTCAAGGACCTGGTTGGCCTAAAACCAGAGACCAAAATTACGGGTGTGGGTACCAACAACGAAATAAAAACAAAAGCCATTATTGCCCGAACTAATCTGGGTTTGCTCCTTAGGGCAATTGAATACATAAGTAACAATAAGTCCGCTAAAAATATTTATTTCGAAGGAAACATAAACTCTTATTCATATGCCGAAGAAGGCACCTCATTATATGACGTCCTAAATCTTTATAACAGCAATTACCACCTTATTAAGGACCCGATAATAAAGATGATGAAAGATTTGGTAGAGTTGGAAGACTACATACAAAAAACCGAAGACTTACAAGTGGCTATGATGGTAGAAATTGTCATGAAATATGGTAACAGTCTACCAAAAATACTGAATTCCTTAAAAGAGAAGCACGTAGAAGACAAGGGAATGGCTCAAATGGTTTTCTCTACAGTACATCGATGCAAAGGGATGGAATACGATAGTGTGGAGCTAGTTAACGATTTTATTACGAAAGATAAACTGGAAAATATCCTTGAAAACGCCAAAGATGAAGAACTAAATCTAGCAAAACTGAGCGAAGAGATAAATCTTCTTTACGTAGCTGTTACCCGCTCCAGAAACACCCTCTTTTTACCAGAGGATTTAGCCCCATTTGACTTCACCAAAAGTCAAAAAATTATAATAATGAAGGAGGCAGAAAGCCTTCCAAGGGAAACAAAGAAGATAGAAAGCAAGAAACCACAAAAAAAACCGAACCAGGCTTACCAACCGTGGACAGAAGAACTAGACGACGAACTACTGGAACTCTACTATGATGGAGAAACTGTTCCAAAGCTTGCACTATTTTTTGGCCGTTCTCAGGGAGCAATTCGAGCTAGAATAGAGAAGCTAGAAAGTGAAGATTATCCGGATTGGTACTGATGTTTTCATTCCGGATACCGTAGATAATCTACTTTGAGAAGATAGAGAGCGTACAAAAGCGTAAACCCGAATCATGCATCAGCTTATCTCATTGCACAATTCGGGTTAAACACACCCAGCATAGTAAATTACTCTCCAAGCCTGAAGACAAATGGCATCTGGAAATAAACCCTTACCGGTTTCCCGTTTTGCATACCTGGAGTCCATCTGGGCATTTTCTTCACTACGTCCATTGCGGCTTCGTCACAACCAAAACCTAAAGATTTTAGAACTTTAACTCCAGAAATAGATCCATCACGCTCTACTACAAATTGGATCTGCACTATTCCCGAAATATTTGCACTTTGGGCAGCTGTGGGAAACCGTAAGTTCCGCTCCAAAAATCTTTTACGTTCTTTATCTCCACCGGGATATTGAGGTTGCTGCTCTACAGACATGTATACTTCCTCTTCCGCTGGTTTTTCTATCTTTACCACCTTAGCTACTTCGGGTTGAGGCGGCGGAGTAAAAGACGATGTTGGTATTGCACCCGCTACTGTTGTATTGGAAATTATAGCTACTTCCAACTTATCGGTAGTTGGAGGTGGTTCCTCAAATTTAACCAGCTCATCCTTCATTGGCTCCGGAGGTAAAAACTTTTCTTGTGCAAATTCTTCTACCTGCTCCTCTACCAAAGGCTTAATTTCTTCTTCGGGTATTATTATTTCCTCCTCGGGTTCTTCTTCTGGCAAATCGAAAGCAGTTAGAATTACCTTTACCTCCCGTTCATTAAGCCCACCACCAAACTTGTTAAAGGCAAATGCCCCACCCAATGCACTTGAAAATAACAAAGAACCAATGATGGTAGCCTTAGAAAGGTTTTTACCAAAGTTCTTTCTCAAATGATAAGCTCCGTACTCCTTGTTACGGTGCTCAAATAGAATTTCATCTAGTCCCGTTTCCATAATTGATAACTATTATTTTAGTTTTATACAACTAAAATAATAGTTTAATATTTTTTATACAAGACTTTCCTCATTTTTTTTGAAAGAATTATTTCAACCCGGATTATCCATTAGCCTATCTACTGCAACAAAATGCTATTTCATATAAGCTTCAATACCTCAAAACTCATAGTTTACTATGTTTTTCTCGGTATTTTGCTTCTCTTTTATAGCATTTCGTTTCGCTAAAATCTCTAATGCATAATCCGGGTTTAAAGTGCGTTTTACATTATTATTTTGCTACAAATGCACAGATTTAGGGCAAAGTTTCGAGGAAATCTAGGCCCAAATTTTACAGTATAAAACCGTTAAAGCTTTTAGTAGGGGAGTAATTTATGTACTTAATACAGAGGATACGGCTTGAGCGAGGGCAATGGCATTCGGAGAATCGCTATGGATACAGATGGTATCTGCTTTTAAAGTGAGTGGCGTTCCTTCTATAGAAACGATAGCTTCTTGTTTGGCAAATGCGGACACTTGCTTTTTTACTACTTCTAAATCATATAGTACGGCACCTACAGTTTTTCTAGAAACTAAAGTACCATCTTCATTATACGCACGATCAGCAAAAACTTCAGAATAAGTCTTTAATCCAATTTCCATGGCTTTACTTATACTTAAACTATCCGAGAGTCCGTACAGCACCAAACTGGAATCGAAATCGTAAACCGCTTGAGCAATAGCTCGAGCATAACTTTCCCGTACAGCTGCCATGTTATACAACGCTCCATGCGGCTTTACATGATGAAACTTCCCTCCTACTAATTCACCAAAAATCTGAAGCTGCTGTCGTACCAAATCGTATATTTCATTCGGGGTCAATTCAATTTCTGTTCTCCCAAAATTAGCTTTATCATCAAATCCAGGATGTGCACCCAATTTCAGTCCGTATCTTCGGGCATTTTTTATAGTTTCTCCTAAAATGTATTGGTCCCCGGCATGAAAACCACAAGCTATATTTACTGAAGTCAGATAGGGCATTAAAGCTTCATCCAGACCATTTTCTAGTAACTCTAAAGATTCTCCAAGGTCACAGTTTATATCCATAATTTAAGAGTCTGTTCTAAACGTGATATTTCATCTTTTTGTTGAAAGAATAAATTCCGAGACTGCTCTGCACTTATTTCCTTGAATGTTATTTTTCCACCAACTGGCATTTGGGCCAATAAATCCAAATCTACAGGCGTAACATAACCCAATTTCGGATATCCACCACTTACCTGGGCATCAGACATGAGAACCACAGGCTGCCCATCCGGCAGCAATTGCATTACACCACGACAAACCGGAGCGGAAATCATTTCGGCACTTTTATACAATTCTACCTTTTTTCCTTTTAATCTATAGCCCATACGGTTTGAATCTTGAGAAATCTCGTAAACTGTCTCCGTAAAACCATGCTCTTCTGACAAATCAAAATACTCAAAAGCAGGAACAAAACGCACTTCTAATTCCTGACTAAAATGTAGTGGTATCAGTTGCTTTTTTCTTTTTAAGTCTGATACATCAAGTATAATGCTATCTGATTGTTCTGGGTACCCCAAAGCTAAATTAATAGAAGAAGAGCCTAACCATTTATCTAGACCAAATCCGCCAACAACAGAAAAGTAACATCTCTCCCCTGCATTTTTCTTTGTAAAACGTAAGATATCTCCTTCAGCAGCCGAGTATACTTTACCAAGAGTGAGTGGTTTCGAATTTAATACTGGATTAAAATCAGCCCCATAAATAGCAAAAAAAGTCTTCTCCTCAAATAGGATTTGGGCAGCAGGAAAATGCATTTCTAATGCAGGTTCGTCTAGTTTATTACCTAAAAGAGCATTTAATATTTTTAAACTGTAGGTATCCATGGCTCCACACACGTTTACTCCGTGCGACAAGTAGCCAAACCTGCCCAGATCTTGAAATGTAGAAAGTACGCCCCTTTTAAGTATTCTCATAGAGCATTAAACTTTATACGGTCGCCAGCCGAAAACAACGCAGGTGTAGACTGGGTCACGTCAAACAATTCTAGAGCCACCTTTCCTATAAGCTGCCAGCCACCCGGGCTCTCTGACGGATAGATACCTGTTTGCAAACCACCAATAGCCACTGAGCCTTTTGCTACCCTTAACCTTGGCGTACTTTTTCTTGGCACTTGTAGTTTTGGATCAAGACCTATCAGATACGGGAACCCCGGCAAAAAACCCACCATAGCCACGGTATAAACAGGTTCGGTGTGCAAATCAATTACTTCACTAACCGATATCCCACAATACTCTGCCACCCATGCTAAATCCTCTCCAGAATAGTCCACACCAATTATCTGTAATTCCTTTTGGTTACTTTCGGATATTTGTGGAGAAAAATCAGTAATCAAAGTAGCAAAGAAAGTACTCAAATCTCTGTTTTGTGCATAAAATGCTTCCTCCACAAACACCGTAACCGAGTTATAAGCAGGATATACTTCCCGTACCCACGAAAACCCTTTACCCATAATAAATTGGGAGAGGGCAAATGCTTTCTGCTGCACTTCCAAAGAGATTATATTCTCAAAAGTAAGAGTTACTGCAAAATCAGAAAGCTGTTGGATTTTCATTACATCTGGCTTAAAACCTCTTCTACGTTATTAATTGGTAGACCGCAGACTTTATCTTCACATATAAATGTACGTGTCTTATCAGAAAAACGTCCCTTTAATAGTGCCAAATCACTTTCATTTTCTGCCCCTAAAATAATGGCACTAGAGTCAACTTTGCGGATTTCTGAAATCCACTCTAAAAATGCAGGACCCGTAACCACAATCTCCTTTTGAGGCTTACTAAACAAAATACCTAGGCTTACCCAATTGGCCAACCATTGTGGATCTTGCAGTGTAAGCGGCTTCATTTTACCAAACATTCCTTTGGCCAGCGTTATGTATTCTTCATTGGCTGTGAAGCGACCCAAAAAGTAAAGAGCCTTTGCCATTAAAGAATTGGAAGAAGGAATTACATTGTCAAAAATCTCCTTTTTACGAGCTATCAAGACTTCTGCCGTGATGTCTGTATAGAAAAATAAGCCCTCGTGGTAATCATAGAAATTGGCTACGCAGTATTTAGCTAGTTTTCCTGCTATAGCAAGATAGTTTTCCTCAAAAACCAAACTATACATATCTATGTTAGCTTGGATAAGTGTGGCGTAGTCCTCTAAAAATGCGGGGATCTGTTTACTTCCACCCAAACGGTTTAAGCCTAGAGCTTCGTCTCCATCCTCGTTCTCGAAGATTTGAGTTAAGTTTTCATTTAAGTAATCTAGTTTGGCTTTTGCAAAAGAAAAATCAGAGCCAATCACCTTACTTCTTTCTATCAAGCCAGAAAGCATGAGGGCATTCCAACTTGTAATAACCTTGTTATCTAAACCGGGCAGTATCCTACCTTTACGAACTTCATTCAGTTTTATATTTGCTTGCTTAATTGCCTCCCAATTAGTTGGCAAGGTTTCTAAATGCAATACGTTATTTCCATGTTCCCAATTCCCTTCTTCTGTTATATCGTATGCATAATTATAAGCTTCACTTTCTACTCCAAGGACTTGTTCTATTTCTTCTTTTTGCCATACATAATACTTCCCCTCCTCTCCTTCAGAATCGGCATCTTGAGCAGAGTATAAGCCGCCGTCTTGCTGATCCATATGCTCTTTTAGCCAGCCATATGCTAATTCTGTGGCCCACGGATAGATTTCGCTTTCTGGAAAAAGTCTGCTGGCTTGGGCGTAAAGTCCCATCAATTGTCCATTATCGTAAAGCATCTTCTCAAAATGCGGCACTTTCCAATACGCATCAGTAGAATAACGTGTCCAGCCGCCACCCAAGTGATCATAAATCCCTCCTAATGCTATACGATCCAATGTAAAACCAAGATGATCTCTTAGTTCCTTATCG
>CAZBAV010000024.1:0-53374 GCA_964489955.1 uncultured Lacihabitans sp.
GTCTATGTTTACCGGGATTCCTGAGCACGGAGAGAACCCGAGAGAAGTCCACACCAGTTTGTATGCTCTAAAAGGCTTAGAAATCTCTGGAGGCCTCGTAGATGGCCCGGTATACGCCAGTATTTACAATAATCTTATTGGAATTCATCTAGTACAGCCCGATGAATTTGCCGAATTACAAAACAAATATGTAGTATACCATGATGATCTTGGCGACTACAGCACCAACGAACCTACCATGGACGGCACTGCTGGCTCTTTACTTATGATGGCCCATTTTTCAGAAAAATAAATAAAGTAATCAGCAATTAATTTAATCGGAACATAACAGTCTTCAAGTTTAGTCTATCCAGATAAAGAGAATTGATTGGGACGTAAACTCTTATTTTTTAATGTAAATGAGCTGATTAGTATTATAGGTTTAACCCGAACTATACATTAACCTATTTACTGTAAAATTTTGGGTTTAACATACAACTATCTATCCTGATAGGGTTCATGTAGAAACATGAGCAAAATCATCATATAAGGTTTATTCAAGATCTAACTTTCGAAAAAATCAAGAAGCAAGCCTATGAAAACGATTATTGTAGCTACTGACTTTTCTGTTGAAGCCGAAAACGCTGTTGAATATGCTGGGGCGGCGGCCCGCGAGACGGAATCAAAACTGGTTCTTTTTCACCTATACAAAATACCAGTACATACGCTAAACTCGCGGGTTGGGCCACGTTCTTTTGATGAACTTTATAATGCAAGCAAAAAGAGGCTGGCTACAAGAGTAGAAGAAATAGAGGACAAATACCAAATACAGGTAGAAGCCGCATGGCACAAAGAAGATTTCTATGAAGAATTGAAATACAATTTAACAACCCATAATGCTAGTCTCTTGGTATTAGGTATGCCCAAAAAATCATTTGAGCAGGATTTAATGGGTAATACTACCACAGGTGTAATACATCGTTTGCAGTTTCCTATTTTAGCAGTGCCAGAGGGTGCCAAGTTTGATGGAATACACACTATACTTTTTGCAGCAGATGCTCTAAAAGAAATACAGAAAGAATCACAAGAAAGCATTAAAGAGATTGCTGATGCTTTCGGAGCCCATAAGGTAGAAATTCTCCATGTTAGTGATAAAGTAGAAGAGATTAAAAAGAAAGGCACAAAAGAAGCTACCGAAAAGTTATTTAATGAAGGAGAAAACGACACCCAGTACTTTTACAAAAATGTAGAATCTAAAGCGGTAGTAGAAGAGATCCAAAAAGAAATAACAAACGTAAAAGCTGATTTACTCATAATGATTCCGAACCAATATGGTTTTTGGGCATCTTTGGTTCATCGGAGTAAAACACGTATGATGGCATCTGGTCTGGAGATTCCACTTTTATCCTTAGCAGCCAAAGAGATATAAAAAAAGGTGGGGAATTTCCCCACCTTTCACAGTTTCTATATCATTAAGGACTCTCTACGCCTCATTTTCCCGGCAGGGATACCAAACATCATCTTGAAACGTCGACAAAAATAAGCTGTATCCTTATAACCTACCTCAGCTCCTATAGCACGTATGCTTTTTTTGGTTGTTCGCAAAAGATTCACAGCCTCTTCCATTCTTTGGTATTCTATATAATCCTGAGGATTTATTCCCGTAAGAATCTTAAAATACTGTCCTACGTAATCTTCAGACACATTGGCCACATTAGCCAATTGCTTATTAGACAAGTCTCCAGACAAATGATCCTTTATGTATGTAAAGATATCTATGAGACGCGGGTCTTTGAAATATGTACTATTGGTAGCTAACTGTTCTACAAACAGCTGATTTCTTAAAATATACCTTACCAATTCTATTACAGCCTCCTCACTCTTAATAGCAATTACTCTTCCTCTTCCTGCCTCGGCTGTAAAGTCTTCTATCAGAATGTCTTTAATTAACTGAGCCAGTTTGGTGTTTTGCTTTATAAAAAATGGCGGAATATCTAGAGAGGTGAAGAAATTTACCGAATCAAAAACCTTAGCTTCAAAAGCAACTAAGCCAAAAGAATTCTTTACAATACCTATTTCCTTAGGATCATTCATCGGCTCAAAATACTGATCCCTGTTGGTCATGAACTCCTCGTAAGAAATTTGCTTCGGCTCACCTGAGCCATAGGTAATGTTTGTAGCCTTACCTCCCGGAATAAACAAGATATCACCTGCTTGTACTTTTTCCTCTACGCCCTCTATCCTAACGTCACCATTATAAAGAACCAATAAGGTGTTTTCTACATCATAGAAATTCTTAATCTGGATAGACTGAAGTATATTTATATGCCTCGCTTTTCCAAATTTCACCCCTAATGACTCAATAATCTTGTTATAGTCTTCCATGTGTTAAAATTCAAAGTATATGTTTAGAGTCGCACAAATAATCTGCCCAATTTATGGAACTTTTTTATTTTCTCCACAAAATAATGTATTTCGGACACAAAAAATTCACACTAACCTATAAAAACTGGAAAGTTTTTCTAAAAGTGGGCCTTATTTCTTCATAAGCTCCCGGGCTATCACTAGTTTTTGTATCTCAGAAGTACCCTCATAAATCTGGGTAATCTTAGCATCCCTCATAAGTCTTTCTACATGGTATTCCCTCACGTAACCGTATCCTCCATGAATTTGGACAGCCTCTGTAGTAGCCCACATTGCCACATCCGAAGCAAACAATTTTGCCATAGCGGCAGACTCTACAAAATCCCGTCCTTGGTCTTTATCTAAAGCGGCTTTGTATACCATCCAACGAGCGGCACTTATCTTGGTATGCATCTCCGCCAACTTAAACTGTATTGCCTGGTGCTCTATAATAGGTTTACCAAACGCTTTCCGTTCTTTTGCATACTTTAGTGCAAAATCTAAGGCTCCCGCTGCAATTCCCAAAGCTTGAGCAGCAATACCAATACGGCCACCATTAAGAGTAGACATAGCAAATTTGAAACCAAAACCGTTTTCTCCCAGTCTGTTTGCTTTCGGGACTTCTACATCATTGAAGTTGAGCGAGTGCGTATCCGATGCCCGAATACCCATTTTGTCTTCCTTTTTTCCTATCTCGAATCCCTTCTGACCTTTTTCTACTACAACAGCGTTTATTCCCTTGTGCTTTAGCTCCGCATCTGTTTGAGCAATAACTATATAAAAATCGGCGGAATTACCATTTGTAATCCAGTTTTTAATCCCGTTTACTAGATAATGGTCTCCCTTATCTTCTGCTATGGTTCTTTGTGAAGTGGCATCAGAGCCGGCCTCAGGCTCAGACAAACAAAAAGCCCCTATTTTTTGGCCCATAGCCAAGGGCTTTAAGTATTTCTCTTTTTGTTCCGGCGTCCCATACTTATCTAAACCATAACATACAAGCGAATTATTTACCGATAAGACCACTGCGGTAGATGCATCTATCTTAGCAATTTCCTCTATAGCTAACACGTAACTGAGAGTATCTAGTCCGCTTCCGCCATAAGCCGGATCTACCATCATACCCATGAAACCAAGTTCTCCTAGTTTCTTTACTTCTTCTTTTGGAAAACGGCACTCGATATCCCGATCTATAACTCCCGGTAAAAGTACGGTTTGTGCAAAATCTTTGGCAGCCTGCCTAATGCTCTGGTGTTCTTCTGATAGTTGGAAGGTCATTTTAGCTTATTTGTTAAATCGAAGTAAAACTAAGAAAAATACAATTATCAATCAACAACCTCTTGCCTTTTTTGGAAATGTCTCGCCAAAAAACTATCCTTCGCTTTCACATTAAATTGATCAAGCACATCTGCCACCGTAGCAATCTGATGGTTTACCAAAACGGTTTCTTCGGTAATACCCCCCCCCGAAATGAGTTTTTTTCCTTCAAAAACTGAGAAAAAGCGAAGCTTATCTCCTACAAAATAACCAATATCCCTGTCAAAGAAACTTACCCCAATCTTATCTCCTAAAACTTTTAACCAGCGTGCGGATGAGTCAATTGAACAACCGGAAGGTTCTTGAAAACTTATATCAGCTCCTAAAATTACTATTCGATTATAAAAAACTTTAAACGCCCCTCTCATAGGTGAACCATGGGTATTCCATCCGTCTAAAGATTCTTTCAATCCTTCTTCAACTTTCCCAATCTCCTCTTTATTTAAATCCCTATCTGCTTGGTAGAACCATACCCTGGCAGTACTTGGTAAAGTATTAAAATCTACGTACATATTTTCTGGTTTTCTTTTATAGTAAACGCATCCCCACCCTAAATAATTCTATCTGGATTTTTTCATACGAATCTTAGCCACTTAAGCCCCATATCTAATCTGATTAAACTTTATACTGATATTTAGTTAATTTTGTACATGGATATGTCGACCAATAACCATTTTATAGATGTGGTACTGCCCGTACCCATTCCATTGTATTATACTTACCGCGTCCCCAGAGAAATTGCACATCTTGTAAAACGCGGGGCCCGGGTGGTAGTAGAATTTGGAAAATCAAGGGTGATGACGGCATTGATAATGAAAATACACAATACCCCTCCTCCAAAATACCAGGCAAAGTACATACAAGACCTGCTGGATACAGAGCCGGTAGTTACTGCACAGCAATTGTGGCTTTTTGAATGGGTAGCAGACTACTACATGTGCTCTGTGGGAGAAGTAATGAATGTAGCCTTACCCGCAGGCTTAAAAATAAGTAGCCAATCCAGAATACAATATAACCCGGATTTTGCCCACCCAGAACTTCTCGATGAAGCCGAATCGACCTTTATGGATATCCTCATTCATGAAGATTCTCTTACTTATGATGAGGTTGCACGCCTTATTGAAAAAAAAGATATCACCAAGTTCTTGAAGAGTCTAATTGCTAAACATGCAATAGTGGTTTTTGAGGAAATACAGGATAAATATCGCCCAAAACTGATCAAGAAAGTCAGGCTTAATGAAGAGTATGCTAATGATGAAGAAGCCATACTTTTAGTAGAAACTCTTACCAAATATAAAAAGCAGCAGGAGGTTATTCTAAAATATCTTAGTTTAATACCTGCGGATGAACTTGCTGTCAGAAACCAGGAAGGCGTAGAGAAGACGGAAATGCGGGCAGCTGGTATTTCTGAATCGACCCTAAAAACCCTGATAGACAAAGGCATTTTAATAGCATTTGAGATAAAAGTATCTCGTTTTAGAAGTGGCGGACAGTCTTCTGCACAAGAAATAACACTCTCTCCTGCACAGCAAACGGCCTCCGATGAAATTCTTAGCCTCTTATCTACCAAAGAAACCGTGCTGTTCCAAGGGATAACGGGTAGTGGTAAAACCGAAGTGTATATTGACATCATAAAGAAAGTTCTGGAGTCTGGTTCTCAAGTGCTATTCCTTTTGCCCGAGATAGCCCTAACTACCCAGATAGTGCGTCGGTTACGTCTGGTTTTTGGCGACAGCATGGGAGTTTATCACTCTAAATTTTCTGATAATGAACGTGTTGAGGTGTGGAGAGGCGTATTGGAGAGGAAATTTCAGTTTGTGGTTGGCGTTCGGTCGGCTATTTTCTTACCCTTTCCGGATCTAGGCTTGATCATTGTAGACGAAGAACATGAAGGTTCATATAAGCAGTTTGACCCTGCCCCTAGATACCATGCACGGGATGTAGCCATTATGCTGGCAAATAAAATCAGAGCAAAAGTAATACTTGGATCTGCCACACCCAGTGTAGAGTCTTTTTATCAGGCAATGCATAAACGATATGGTTTGGTACAACTTACAGAACGGTATGGCCAAGCCCAATTACCTCAAATTATCCCAGTAGATTTACGGGTAGAGAGAGACAATAAGACCCTGATAAAGGATTTTAGTTCTATCCTGTTAAGTAGCATACAAGAAAGTATAAAAGCAAACAAACAGACGATAATTTTCCTAAATAGACGAGGTTACGCCCCCTATTTAAACTGCAATGATTGTAACTGGATAGGTTACTGTGAGCAATGTTCTGTTACTCTTACGCACCACTTAAAAGAGAAAACCATGGTGTGCCATTACTGCGGCCACACAGAGCCTGCACCCCAAACCTGCCCAGCATGCGGCTCTGTAAAAGTGCGAAGTGTAGGAACCGGTACTGAAAAAATAGAGGATGACCTCCATGATTTTTTTCCTGAAGCCGGAATATTGAGAATGGACCTAGACACTACCCGAAGCAAAAATGCTTATGAAAATATTATTGGGGAGTTTGAAAAAGGCGGCATAGATATACTTGTGGGAACGCAGATGATTTCTAAAGGGCTAGACTTTGACCATGTAAACCTGGTAGGGGTCATAAACATTGATCGCATGATACATTTTCCCGACTTTCGGGCGGCAGAACGCACGTTTCAGCTGATTACGCAAGTAAGCGGCCGTGCTGGAAGACGCGACGAAGAGGGTAAAGTATTGGTACAAACCAGTAATCCGCTAAACCGCGTATTGCAATTTATTATCGCCAATGACTATGAAGGTTTTTATACCTCCGAAATAACAGAGCGTGAAAGCTACAACTATCCTCCCTTTTCCCGCCTGATAGAAATCACAGTAAAAGACAATAACCAGGTTTTGGCCCACCAAGCTGCTGGTCAATTGGCATACCAACTTAAACAATTTTTAGGTGAAAATCGGGTAAAAGGTCCCGAAAGAGGTTTGGTGGAGCGGATACGCAACAAATTTCATTTTGTTATTTTACTTAAACTGGAAAAAGACAAAATGAATATAAACGCAACTAAAAAATACCTGAAAGAGCAAGTGATACAGTTACTTAGCGATAAAAAATACAAGTCTGTAGGAGTCGTTTTAAACGTGGATGCGATATGAGAAATAAATCCGCTTTCTACTCACTCTAGTTATTTCAGCCGATATTCAACAACACAGCGTGCCTGTCCCACAGATTGGTACGGTCATTTTGACTTTAAATAGATGTAACGATTAAAAGGTGCCTAAAGGGCTAAGATCTGAAGCCCGGTAAAATCTTAAATCATCGAAAGCTTAGCTGTACAAGAACGTAGATTGATTACCTTTGTTATACGTCGCACAATTACCTTCTTTTCGTTAGTATAAAAAACTAAGGCAATTGCTTCGAATATCAGACGTTGAACTTTTCAGAAGAAAGAAACATAAAACAAACAAATGTTATGGGTATCAAGTCTTCCATTTCAGATTTTTTAAAAGTAGAAGAACTTAGGGACAATGTGTTTAAGCTGGCTGAGTCTAAGTTTGAGTTAAAGAAACTAGAGTTACTTGGCAAAATAGAAAAAATAGCGGCTAAGCTCATTATGCAGATACTGGTTGTGCTGTTTGTCTTCATGTTTTTTATTGTGCTGAACATATTTATAGCCATGGCCATAAACCATTATACAGGTACTTTTTGGGTTGGTTTTGTATGCTTACTGGCTTTCTATGCGGTACTGTTTGCTATTTTCCACTTCAATAAAGCTAAGATAGCAATAGTAATTCAAGCCAAAATAGCCAATTTTATAGTAAAAGAAGAAATATGACTAAAGCTTTCTAAGTCCCTCTTGCTAAAACTATACATCCCGAATTACTTTGTACAGACCCTTTGGTTTAAATATTATTCCTTAAATTTGCCATCATTTATTTAAAACATACTTTATGGCACAGTACGATGTTGTGATTTTAGGAAGTGGTCCTGGTGGATATGTTACCGCTATCAGAGCTTCCCAATTAGGCTTAAAAGTAGCCGTAGTAGAAAAAGAAAATCTAGGAGGTGTATGCTTAAACTGGGGCTGTATCCCTACCAAAGCTCTATTAAAATCTGCACAGGTTTTCCAATATATACAGCACGCCAAAGATTATGGTATTACTGTAGGTAAAGCAGAAGCTGACTTTACAGCTGTAATAGACCGCTCAAGAAGTGTGGCTGACGGCATGAGTAAAGGTGTTCAGTTTTTGATGAAGAAAAACAAAATTGACGTTATAGACGGTTTTGGAACAGTAAAGCCAGGCAAGAAAGTCGAGGTTAAAGCTGCGGATGGTAAAACTAGCACTATAGAGGCCAAACATATCATCGTAGCTACCGGATCTAGAGCGAGAGAACTTCCGAACATTAAGATAGACGGAGAAAAAGTTATAGACTACCGTAAAGCCATGACCCTTAAGAGCCAACCAAAATCTTTGGTGGTGATAGGTTCAGGAGCTATAGGAATTGAGTTTGCTTATGTGTATGCCAGTATGGGCACAGAGGTAACCATTGTAGAATTTATGCCGAATATAGTTCCTGTAGAAGATGAAGATATTTCTAAAGAACTAGCTAAGCAATACAAGAAACTGGGTGTAACTATACACACAAGTTCTAGTGTAGAAAAAGTGGACATTTCTGGAAAAGGTTGTGTTTCTACTGTTAAAACACCAAAAGGCGAAATTACGATAGAATCTGACCTTGTTCTTTCTGCCGCTGGTATTGCCGCAAATATTGAAGGTATTGGATTAGAAGAAGTAGGTATTGCTACAGACAAAGGTAAAATTTTGGTCGATAAGTTCTACCAAACAAATGTACCTGGTTATTACGCCATCGGTGATGTAGTGCCAGGCCAGGCTCTTGCTCACGTAGCATCAGCAGAAGGAATCATTTGTGTAGAACAGATAGCAGGACATCATCCTCAGCCATTAGATTATGGCAATATCCCTGGCTGTACTTACTGTACACCGGAAATTGCTTCGGTTGGACTTACCGAAAAAGCGGCTAAGGAAAAAGGCTACGAAGTAAAAATTGGCAAGTTTCCATTCTCTGCTTCGGGTAAGGCCAAAGCTGCTGGAGTTCCGGAAGGATTTGTAAAAGTTATTTTTGATGCTAAGTATGGCGAATGGCTAGGCTGCCACATGATAGGAGCGAACGTAACTGAGATGATAGCCGAGGCTGTAGTAGCCCGTAAGCTTGAAACTACAGGAATGGAAATCCTTAAAGCTGTACACCCACACCCAACGATGTCAGAAGCCATAATGGAAGCTACAGCAGCAGCCTACGGTGAGGTAATTCACTTATGAGTTGGTATTAAGTTAACAG
This sequence comes from uncultured Lacihabitans sp., assembly GCA_964489955.1. Classification (GTDB taxonomy): domain Bacteria; phylum Bacteroidota; class Bacteroidia; order Cytophagales; family Spirosomataceae; genus Leadbetterella. The sequence continues at coordinate 9,034 of CAZBAV010000024.1, forward strand.
TTAAAAACTAAAAGTATTAGATACATAACGTCGTGCGTATTTCAGCATTTTATGCTAAAAATAACACTAGGTACTTATATCTAAAACGCAAGTATAACAAAAGAAAGAGCCTTAGGAGAAATTCCCAAGGCTCTTTCTTTTTAGGTATTGGGCTGCAGGTGAAATGTAATCTTGTCAACATTTAAGACATTTTGTCTTGTTTTGTTATTGATGAATTTTTATTTCAAGCCACTTTGTCTTGTTTTGTGGTTTGGTTTGAGGTTTGAACAATGACTCGTACAATGATTTTTAAACTAAAACAAAATAATAATATGAAATCGCTTGTAAGAAACTATGATTTATTGTTCAACGAACTTTTTAACAACCCTACACCAACTGCATCTGTGCCTTCTGCAAATATCAAAGAAAGCGACACGCAGTTTGAAATTGAGCTAGCTATACCAGGCTTCAAAAAGGATGACTTTAAAGTTGAAGTCAATGAAAAAACCCTTACGGTATCTTCACACACAAAATCCGAGTCTGAAGAAAGTAACGAAGGGTATGTAAGAAAAGAATTTAGCTATAGCTCATTTAGTAGGAGCTTTAGGTTACCAAAAACAATAGACACGTATCAGATATCGGCAAACTACGAAAATGGCATCCTAATATTGGGCTTACCAAAGAAAGAAGAAGCCAAAACCAATGAGCCTCGTTTAATCGAGATTAACTAGTAAATGCCAAAGTCCTGCCTTTGGGCAGGGCTTTTTAGTTAAAATTTGTTAAGAAGGACTTTCCTTCATACATTTTGTAAGCTAGATTTGCGTTTATCTGTTATAAACCCATTAATCAATAAAAGTTTATAAATACTATGAAATTAAGCAATAACATGAAAACAGCCCTTATAGCTGTTCTGGCTTCCTTGGGAACAATCTTTGGGATAAAAGCCGTAGGTACATTTACAGGAAAAGGAGATATTGCCCTTCTTGAGGCTCCGGGTTCAGCGGGAACCTCTATGGTTTCTTTTGCCAACCTCCCTGCGGGAAAACCCGGAGATTTCACATATGCAGCAGAAGTATCTACGCCATCTGTAGTACACATAAAAGCTACAACAACAAGAACACAAAGGCGTTCTAATTCTATTTTTGAACAATTTTTTGGATTTGATGATGAGATGTTTGGCCAGCCACGTTCTCAAAACCAGGAATCTTCAGGTTCTGGTGTAATAATTTCTAATGATGGCTATATCGTAACCAATAACCACGTAGTGGAGGGAACCAGTTCGTTAGAAGTAATTACACACGATAAGAAGGTATATGCAGCAGAGATAGTAGGGCGCGATCCTTCTACTGATATTGCAGTAATAAAAATCCAAGAAAAAGGCTTACCTGCTATAACTTTTGGTAACTCAGATGAAGCTCGTATTGGAGAATGGGTATTGGCTGTAGGCAACCCTTTTAACCTGGAATCTACTGTTACAGCTGGTATTATCTCTGCTATAGGCAGAAACATTAACATTCTTGGACGCAGGCAGCAACAGCAGAACCCCTTTGGCCGCCAACAACAACAACAAACGAATGCAGAGCCAATTAATGCAATAGAATCTTTCATACAAACCGATGCCGCCATAAACCCTGGCAACAGTGGTGGAGCACTAGTTAACTTAAACGGACACTTAATAGGCATTAATACAGCTATTGCGTCTCCTAATGGAGCCTATGCTGGATATGCGTTTGCCGTACCTGCTGGAATAGTGAAGAAAGTATCTACCGATCTTATTAAATATGGCGATGTACAAAGAGGTTATGTGGGTGTGCGTACTGTGGAATTAAACAGCAAGGTTTCTAAAGAACTTAATGTAAAAGCTCAGTCGGGTATCTACGTAGGTGAAGTTGTCGAAGGTGGAGCAGCAGATGCCGCAGGGATGAAAAAAGGCGACGTAATTGTAAAAGCGGACGGAATTGACACCAAGTCCCAAGCGAAATTCTTAGAGCTTATAGGCCGTAAGAGACCGGGTGAAAAGGTGGCCTTTGTGGTTGATCGTGATGGAAAAGAAAGAAATGTATCTGTTACCCTTAAAAATGAGAAAGGTGGCAGTGACATCATTAAAAGAGACCCTTCTTCTACTACTGCGTTTGGCAAGATGGGAGTTACACTAGAAAACATCGATGCAAAAGAATTAAGTAATTTAGGTCTCCGCAATGGCGTAAAGATAAAGGAAATAAGCGAAGGAGGCTTATTCTCTACATACACAGAACTACAGAAAGGATTTGTTATAACAATAGTCGGAAATACAGCTGTAAAGTCTGCCAAAGAGGTGGAACAACTTGTAAATCAAGCTTTGCAAAATGGCGAAGAAGGGGTACTTGTTTGTGGATACTACCCGGGAAGCACCAGAAGAACTTGCGAGGGAATTCCATTACAGTAAATAAAAGAACACAAGGAGATTGCCCGGGAATAAATTCCCGGGCTTTTTTGTAGATTTGGTCTATGAACAAGATGAAGAAAGCTGGCATTGCCTCTCTGGTAGTACAAATCATTCTTTTTAAGTTTCTGGCCTCCAAACCAGACTGGATAGAAAACTATTATGTACCTTATGTTTTCAGGCCCTTGAGCTTTATCTTAAGGTCACTTACTTCGTTCTTCCCGTTCTCAATAGGCTTAATTTTGATATATCTTGCTGGTTTTTTACTTATATTTTTTCTTGTAAAAAACTACCGTTTAGTTTTCCTTCGCAAAAAATCCTTCTGGGGTTACACCTCCACACTTATTGCATGGCTATCTCCCATATATTTGTTTTTTATGCTTACTTGGGGATTTTTATACCATCGAAAACCCTTAAGCGAGCTCATGAATTTTTCAGCACAGGAAAATATAAATGTTCAAGAACTACGAGATTTATGCGAGCACCTGGTTAACGAGACCAACGCGACAAGGGCTTTATTAGATTCAACAACTATAGAAAGCCTAAGTAGAACAGACATTTTCACTAAAGCCCCACAAGCCTTTCGGAATCTTGAAAAAGAATTGCCTTTCTTAAAATACCATACACCCTCCATAAAAGCCGCCACCGGCAGCAAGTTTATAGCTTATATGGGTGCAGGAGGGATATATACCTTCTGGAGTGGTGAGGCTAATATAAATAAAATACATCCCACTATAGCTTTACCTAGTGTCACTTTACACGAAATGGCTCATCAGGCAGGTATAGCTTCTGAAGACGAAGCAAATTTTATAGCCTACTATACGGGTAAAAGCCACCCTGACCCTCTATTTCGATATTCTGCAAACTACGAGGTGGTTTTTCGTTCCTTGAACAAGCTATGGTGGGCAGATAGTACAGCGGCAAACTCTCTTTTTGCACAATTAGATTCTGTTATTTTAGAAGACCGACAACTAGATTATGAGAGCTGGGCTCCCTACCGCAACCTGGTGCAACAATATGTCGTGTCTCCTTTTTATAGCTTTTTCCTAAAGTCTAATGGCGTGCAAGAAGGAATAATGAGTTATGATAGAGTAGTAGACCTAATTATTCTGGAAAGAAGGAGATTACTTCGTTTTCCGGAAAACCCGGGTAGTCCTAAACTCTTTTAAGCACGTAAGAATTTTATGTGTTAGCTCATACTCATTCGCTCTCAATATAAAGTCATCGTATGGTTTACAATACTGCATAAAGTCATCCAGCTCATGATCTTCGAGCTTCGTAATTTGCGAAATTGAACGTTTATTATACTTTAAGTCTACATAAAACTCTTTGATGTCATTGTACTTTAGGTCGGCCACCCTTCTGTCTACTTTTCCCTTTTTACTCCACAGCTCATAAAGACCGTCAATAGAAATTCCGATACCCGGAGTAGTAGTTTGAGTGCTTACCAAGTTTGCTAAAATTTGTTCTCGAATCGCCCCTCCGCTATTAGGATTGACGAGAAAATTGTTTATTTCTTCCTGAAGCTCCTTCATCCGCTTTTCATTAATAACTACTTCTTGCAGCATTATGGGCTGTTGCTTCGTTGCGATTACAGGGTACTTATTTATTCCGTCATATACTACACCTACCCTGTTATAACCAATATCCATAATTATAAGCGAGTCTCCTTTTATACCTCGCACATAAAATTCACCAATCTTATTGGTATTTACTAGCTGACCAGAAGTCTTGTTTTGGATAATAAGCCCGTTTATACCTTCATACTTAGTACTATCTACAACCCGACCGTAAATAGACCGCTCCTGAGAAAAAGAGATGTGACTTACTAATAAAAAGAGAATAAGTAATTTAAATAATTTCACCGTTTATAACTAGGGTTTGGGTTTCTCCGTAGTCTATCACAAATGTGGCCGTTTCTCCCGTTTTTATCTGGTTGGGAGCTTCGCTAATACTATGGAATTCTTTCAACTGGGGGAAACTATCTATTGGCATAATCCGACCGCCTTTTGCATCAAATGTTCTTATTCCATGAAATACAGAGAGATCCCCCATTTCTTCTATAACGCTTTCATATACAAAATCGCTTGCTCCCTCCGTATTTTTTTCTTCCCTGAGGATACCTAAGTCACAAACATAAGAATTTTCTTCTGTCCCAAAAGCTAGGTTAGTAATCTTTAAATCCACAAAAGAACGGTTATTGGCAGGTATAGCTTCATACTCCTTCAAAGTATGGTGAGTATAGTCTTCTTTGGCAATAACCAGTAGAGCATGTAATATACTATGAAAATTCAGAGCCCTTATATATTGCTTTTCGGTATCTTCAAGGTATCCTCCAGACTCAATTAGTATAAGACTGCTACCCCATTTTTGGATGTTGTCTCCAAAAGCCCGGGGCTCAAACTCATCAGAAAACCGACCAACTCTCCCGGGAATAATTTCCTGTAGGGTTTGATCCATACTACAAATAACCTGCATTGCTTTAGTACGCACCTGGTTCCATTCCCGGGCTTCATTGTAAGCCGTAGCCAAAAAAGCAATGGTTGCCTGCTTGTCCGAATCTCCTACTGCATAGTAAATAGCTTGATCATGAAGATTAAAGGAAAATTCAGGTTGTAAATCACTTACTAGCCCCTTTAGTATCTGACTTTCGGGGCATTGCAACGCAACTGCGTCCCTATTCATATCTATTTCCTGGGATGTTCTCCGTTGGAACAGGTCAGCTCCGTCAGGGTTAATCATGGGTACAAAGTGCAGCTCCAGATTTTGTAGGATTGTCTTAGCTTCGCTACTTTGTGATTCCTTAAAATAATTAAAGATATCAAATATGGCCATAGTAGCGGTAGCCTCGTTACCATGCATTTGAGACCAGAGAAGTATCTTCCGCTTACCACTCCCCAGAACCACTTTCTTTATCTCACGTCCCTGGAAGGAATGCCCCAAAAATACAGACTTAAAGCCCGAAGCCGCTATTAAGTCTAAAACCTGTTGGTGCTTAAACCTGCGGTGCAAGAGCGACTGCTCTCTGTATGCATCATGTACACTGAAAAAACTCATTTATCTCAATACTAAATTTACACGTCTACCGGAGAAAGCCACCTCCGCCACTCTTCCCGTACCTGTATGTCTAACAATATAATCTTTATTTTCTAATAAGGGTAGGGCATCCTTTAAGGTAAGTCCTATTACATTTTTAATGTCCTTCTCAATATCCTTTTGTACCCATATCACAGAATCTCCCCTCACAGTTTGTGGCTTGATCCAGCCGTCTCCTTGGGGTCTATTCTTATGACCAAGTTCCCGTGCTATAAGTGCTTGGTCCGAGGCTCTGCCTTGCCCAAGTGCTCCCGCGTTCTTACCTCCATCATTTTTCACTATATGCGATTTGTGCATACTAATGTCATATGCATAAATCTTATCCGCGATACTTTTAAACACAGGTGCCGCTACATCACCTCCATGAGTAGAAACGCCCACGGGCTCATCTATAACTACCAAACAAGAGTACTTGGGATTATCTGCCGGAAAAAACCCAATGAATGAGGCATAATGCTTTCCACTTTCATACCCTTTACCACTTGCTTTAATGGCTGTCCCCGTTTTCCCGGCTACAGCACACTGTCCATAATCAATGTTTTTTGCTGTACCTCTTTTCACCACTCCCACCATCATACTTTTTAACAAATCTATAGTTTTTTGGGATGCAATAGGCTTATTATGCTTATTGGCAGAAAGGACAGACTGCACCGTGTTTCCGCTACGGATTTCTTTAACCAACAAGGGCTGTATCCAATACCCATTATTGGCAATGGCATTATAGAACACCAACATTTGTAATGGAGTTAGCTTAGATTCATAACCAATAGACATCCACGGCACAGTGGTACTACTAAAGTTCTTACTTTGACCATTCTTTAACTCCGGAGCAGGCTCACCAGTAAGTTGGAATCCTGTTTTCTGGTATAGATTAAAATCTGCCAGGTAGTCGAAATACTCGTTTGAACGGGAAAACCCGAAAGCTTGCTTCATCAGCTGGTAAATCCCGATATTACACGAATTTTCAAACACTTGTTGTACATTCTGGTCACCATGGGCCTTTGTACATCTAAACGGCACACCATAGTGTGATATTTCCTTGTTACAATGGGCAGCATAGTCCGTAGGTTTTAGGTTAGATTTCTCTAAAATGGCTAACATAGACGCCGTTTTAAACGTTGACCCTGGTTCTGTCCCTACAGCCACTGCATAATTTTTATCATCAGCAAAAAAAACCGACCCGTCAGCCCCAACCTTCCGACTAAGGTTTGCCATAGCCTTAATTTCTCCTGTTTCCACTTCCATAATTACAACACTCCCATACTTAGCTTGGGTGGCCGCCACCCGCTCCCTAAGGGTACTCTCTGCTATATCTTGGAAATTTACATCTAAGGTGGTTACCAAATCCAAGCCTGATATGGATTTTAGGTCTGAGTCCAAGTTTACAGGTTTAAATTTTCCACCAGGAATACGTTCATAAATACCAGAACCATTTACTCCTTTTAAGTTTTCATCAAACTCCGCCTCCAGTCCTGTGGCCCCCTCTTGTTTATTTTTGGGATCCATAGTACCCACTGTCCTTTTTGCCAGATTTCCGAAGGGGTTGAACCTAACTGTGTCTGCTTCGAAATAACCTCCACCCCTACTGCGATGGATGTTAAAAAAAGGCAATTGAGAAAGCTCTTCTTTCTCTTTCAGATTTAGAGACCTGGAACTTAAATACATAAAGGCGTCCTTAGATTTCCTCTTGCGGACAATTCTTTCTTGGAATTGACTAGCCGATTCTTCAGGAAAAAAGGTCTCTAAACCAGAACAAAGCTTCTTAATATTTTCATTAAAGTAATTATCTGAAACGACAGTTGGGTCTAAAACCATTTTATACTGTAATACTGATGTGGCCAGAATACTTGTACCATCAGATGCGTAAATATTTCCCCTCCGGGCATATATAGTCTGCTCTTTTATCTGTATTCCCTGAATAGAGCTCAGAAGCTCCTCTTTCTCTTTGGTCTGGAACCTCAAAATCTTATAACATACCATTACGCCAAAAAAAATGGCTACTCCAAGAACACACTTTGCCCTCCAGGTAAAGGTGTTGATGATATCGTTTTTATTTGCCATAACTTTAAGGTTCAATAGTAATTTTTATTGGTGGATGTTGGTTACTAAAGCCCCTGTCTCCCAGCTTTTTTTCAATTTCTGACTGCTTGCTAGAATACAAATATTTAGACTTATGGTAAATATACTCTGCCCTCTTTTTATCCACAGCTTCTTCTGCATCAGCAGTTTTACGGACAAGTTTATCATAATTGTGTTGGAAATAAATGTACACAACCACCAAAAAACACACCCACATGATTTTGAGTAATACACTTAAAGAGAGGCGTTGTTCCAGGCCTAGATTAAAGGTAAGCCAATCGGCCGTATCCGATAGAAAATCTTTGATGAAGTTTGTTCCACGCACAGTGAACCCACTTCGTGAACGACGTTTTATCCGACTCATACTTAAGAATTATTTAGGAAATGCAGTCCTCAAAAGTATATAGAATTCTGGACAAAAGAAAAGTTGGAAGAGAAAAAATAACTACCCATTTTAAAATAGGAAAAATTATGCCGATTTCTCTGCAATCCTAAGCTTAGCACTACGGGCTCGAGGATTTTGCACCACTTCTTCAGGTGATGCTTCTATTGGTTTTCTTGTTAAGGCTACCAAAGGCTTTATTTCGTTACCAAAGAGGTCTTTTTCTACTTCTCCGTAAAACTTTCCGCTACGGATAAAGTTCTTTACAGGCCTGTCTTCCAGAGAGTGATAAGACATAACCACCAAACGCCCATTGGGACTGAGCAAGTCTGGAACCTGCAAAAGAAAGTCTTGCAAAACCTCCATTTCTTCATTCACCTCTATCCGTAAAGCTTGAAAAACCTGAGCAAAAAACTTATTTTCTTTGCCTCTAGGAGCTAATGTTGCCAATACAGACTTGAGTTCAGATATGGTATTAATAGGATGTGAGTTTCTACCTAAAGTGATGGTTTTGGCCACAGAGCGAGCGTTTTTTAGTTCGCCATACATCCCAAAAATCTTATGTAGCTGTTCTTCGGTATATGTATTTACTACGTCAGCAGCGGGTATACCCACAGATATGTTCATACGCATATCAAGCTTCCCTTCGAAACGAGTAGAAAATCCCCTCATAGGTGTATCTATTTGGTGGGATGAAATACCCAAATCAGCCAAAATTCCGTCTACTTTATTCACTCCATATATCTTAAGATACTTCCGAATATTCCGGAAGTTTGCCCTTATGAAAGTGAAGTTTGGTGAGACTATTTTTTGAGATTGTATCTGGGCATCTTCGTCTTGGTCAAACCCATAAAGATGCCCAGTACTAAGGTGTTTTAGAATTTCTTTTGAATGGCCTCCGCCACCAAAAGTTACATCTATATATACTCCACCCGGCTGGATGTTTAGACCCTCTAGGCATTCCTTTAACATTACAGGCCGGTGGTAGGTATAATCTTCCAATGCTATTACTTAAGTGTAGAAACTGCTTCTTTTATTCTTGCAATAGCCTCTCTTAGAGACTCCTCCGATGCCGCAGTAGAAATACGGATACAATCCGGAGCTCCAAAGCCAGAACCGGCCACAGTGGCTACATAAACTTTCTCCAATAGCCATAAAGCTAGGTCGTCTGAATTATGTATAGTTACCTCTCCGTCAGACTTTCCATAGTAATAGCTTACGTCTGGGAAAGCATAAAATGCACCTTCAGGCAAGTTCACTTTGAATCCCGGAATTTCTCTTAACAAACCTACTACTATATCTCTCCTTGATAAATATGCACTTTTCATAGTCTGGGCGGCGGTCATATCATCCCAGGCAACCACAGATGCTCTTTGAGCAATGTGATTAGTACCCGAAGTGACTTGTCCTTGAAGTTTTTCTACTCCATCTGCAATCCACTTGGAAGCTGCAATAAATCCTATTCTCCAACCTGTCATGGCAAAACCCTTAGCCATACCGTTTACAGTAATCACTTGCTCTTTAATTTCAGGTATAGAGCCAATACTAAAGTGTCCTTCTTCCAGGAAGTTTATGTATTCATAGATTTCATCGGCCAACACAAAAACGCCAGGGTGTTTTTCTATAACTTTGGCTATAGCACGGAGTTCTGCCTCGCTGTATACCGACCCTGTTGGATTGTTTGGAGAAGCAAACATCACCACTTTCGTTTTGTCTGTAATAGCAGCTTCTAATTGTTCTGCTGTTACTTTAAAACTATTCTCGAAACTCCCATTTAAAACTACAGTTTTCCCTTCGGCCAGTTTTACCATTTCGGAGTAACTTACCCAGTACGGTGCAAAAACAATCACTTCATCTCCTGGGTTAACCAAAGCAGAAATGACATTAGCAAGGGAGTGTTTCGCCCCCGTAGAAACCACAATATTCTCCGGTTTCCAATCTATATTATTATCGCGTTTAAACTTCTCTGCAATAGCTTTACGAAGTTCCGGAATCCCAGAAACTGGCGTATAGTTATGAAAACCCTTATCTATAGCCTCCTTGGCTGCGTCACAGATATGTTTAGGGGTTTTAAAATCCGGCTCACCTATAGAAAGGTTAATTACTTTATGTCCTAATGCTGCTAATTCTCTAGACTTCTTAGACATTAAGAGCGTAGAAGACTCCTCAAGGTTATTGATTCTGTCGGCTAATTGGTTGGCCATTATTTACTTTAGTTTAATTTTTTCGGGTGCAAAATTAGCTCTTTTTACTGGGAAATAACTTCCAATTTAGAAAAAAATGTGCACAGAATTTAGCTTTAATCTGAACCGTACATTATAGATTTTACCGAGACGAAATGACCCGAAATAGAAGCAAAATGCAAAAAAACACATAGTGAGCTACCGTTTTGGAGACATTAAGGCTTATATAGAAGTAGCATTTTGACTCAGTAGATAGATTAAAGCATAATTTGGGTTTAAAAGAGACTCCTTCTTTTTAGAAATTCCCTACCCAACCTTGATCATAGCACGTATTCTTTTGAAAACAGTAGACACCGTCGTATTCAAATCTTCTGATACTTTCAAAAGCAATACTCCTCCACCGAAAACAAGTGTCACTACTATACTTTTTACAATTATCTCGAGTATATTTTCCCAAAAGCCGCTTCCTGCATACCAATCTATTAAATGAGTCAATAAAAACGTAATCGCACCCAAAACAAGGACTTTTACGAAGTTTTTACCAAAAGGGAAAAAGCGGAATTTTGCATAAATAAATCCCATTTTTACCAAGTTGTACAAAACCGTGGAAGACAAAATTGCTATAGCTGCACCCAATACACCAAACATAGGAATAAATAAGAGATTGGCCCCTAGCAAAACCAAAAGTCTAACAATAAAGAAGCCAAGCTCTGTACTGTAATATCGGGAGTTTTTCAAAATCTCGCTATTTAAACCCGTGGCCATATCAAACCATGAAGAAAGACAGAGTAATAACACCACATATTTACCTTCTCTGTATCTATCCGGGTTCGGGATGATTTCAAAAATAGAATCAATGCTACTCCAGACTCCAGCAAACAAGAAAAGGCCTATGATGCAGAGGTTTAAAGCTGATTTTGAATAAATATTTTGAACTTCTTCACGATTATCGTCGGCCCAGGCTTTGGCTAAAATAGGTTCGCTGATGGATGCTATAGTATTTTTAGGAATGGATATTACGATTCCAATACTCATTGCAATGGTAAAAATAGCTGTATTGGCTAGCCCATTTTCATACATAGGTAAAAGAACCTTTTCTAAGTGTGGCAAAGTAGTAGCTGCCGCACCGCCCACCATTGTAAGAAGTCCATACCTTACCATATCAGGAAAATAAGGCGACTTAAAAACGTCTAGCCTCCAAACCAAGTAAAATCTTCTCAGATATATGATATACAGTGCCAAAAACAAAACCGAAAGTCCATAGGCAATAACTAAACCTACTATCATCTGGTAAAAACTTAACCAGTCGAAATAATAAGAAACCACTAAAAAACTATTGGATAGTTTTAGAAATAACTCTCGGATTGTGACAGGAATTACCACTTTTAAATGGGCCCTACAATATGCTTCTAAAACAGATTGGTATAGTACAAAAAATGTAAGTATTGGAAGTGCCCACGCATACTCTACCAGCATTGGTGATTCTTCGTACAAAAAACCAAACAAATCCCGAAAGCCATAAAAAAGGGCAAAAAAAGCCGCAAAGCCAAACAAAGGAAGAAGAAGTAGCACGGTGAAAAAACCTTGGTATTTCTCTTTTTCATTAGAGAACCGGTTAAAAAACCTTACACATATATGAGGAATACCAAGGTTTGTAAACCCCGAATAAACCACTGCAAAACTTAAAATGGCAGAGTAGAACCCAAACTCTTCGGCAGTTAAAAACTTATTGTAAATAAATAGGACGTTGATTGTGCCAATAACTACTCCTATATATGAAATAATAGAAGTTTTTATGCTCTCCCGAATGATTATACCCATAAAACTAGCCCGTTGCTATATTTTGTTTGCGGTCAATTTCTGAAAAATATTTTCGAAAACAGCCATCTGTCTTTCTAATGAATAATTTAGGCGAATGTGTTCCACACCAGCCCTGCCCATCTGCTGAGCCATAGAGGGACTCTTACCTAATTCTATCATATAAGCAGCCATACCTTCCCAATCGTTTTCCTCGACCAAAAAACCTGTAACTCCATGTACAACTGCTTCTTTTATTCCTGCATGGGTAGTACTCACCACTGGCAGACCAGAACAGGACGCCTCCAGAATGGTATTAGGGGTGCCCTCCATATCTCCACTTTCTGCCCTTACAGAATGCTGTATAAAGCACCGAGCTTCTTTTAACGCATCTGCAATCTCCTCAGGACTCCTCTTTCCCCTGAATTCTATATTTTTACTTATTCCCAGTTGCTCTGCAAAATTCATAGTTGAGTCCCAAAGCGGCCCGTCTCCTATCATGATAAGTTTTGCTTCCGGAATCTCTTTTAAAACTATTGAGAAAGACCTAATAAGATGCGAAGGGTTTTTCTTACCTGCAAAACGTCCTACATAAATAAATATAGCCTCATTCTTTTCGGGTTCTCCCACCGTAAACAAATTTGAATTTACTGAATATGGATTTAGATACACCTTCTGTTCTTCTGCCCCCATAGACATCAACATTTGTTTCATGTCATTTGACACCACCACTACAGCCCCTACTTGCCGGAACATTTCCTTATACGAATATTTATACTTATCCAGTACTTTGTAATCTGATGCATCAAACCCATGAAAGTGAACAAGAATAGGTTTATTTGCCAGTTTACAAGCATCCCTTACGGCTACCCCCATAGGCCCGTAATTGGCAAATACAAGATCAATATTCTCCTTCTGTAAATACTTAGCAAAGCTTCGGTTATAAAAGGAATGGTACAATTTCGGGAACAGGTTTCGAAATCCCCCCCTAAACAACAAATAATTAAATGGAAATGGCAAAAAAGACTTTTCCATATTTGACTCTACAGTAGGATACCACCCTTCGTAAAGAACCTTTGCGGGAGACAGGTTACTAACTAAATTATCTAGAAAGGTCTCCGAATAAGAATACTTATTAGATCTTAAAAAGCAAATACGCATTAGACTTGAGGTTTTTTCCCTACAATTATAAAAGTACAAGCATCTGAGTCTTTACTACTTTGGCTACTAAGTTTATCTAAAAGCCAAATCTGCGGTTGGAAAAACAAGGCCAAAACCGGCTTCATAAATTTTGGAAACTTGAATAGTAGTCCGTCTTGTACTAACTGCATGCCCATAGCCGGACGCCCAATTATACCAGAGAAATACTCGATTTCAAAACCAGTATCCGAAACCACTTTTTTTAAACCTGCCGAAGTCCATCTCCAAAAATCTGTTGGGTCGGGATGGTACATCCAATAGCCATGGGTACTTAACACTAAATGTCCCCCGGGTTTTAATATCCGATAGGCCTCACTAAGATAGAGAGCGGGGTTTACCACATGTTCCAAAACCTGCGTACTAAGTACCACATCCAGCTTATTGTCTTCTAAGTCCACTTGTCCTTCCGGCAATATATGTATATCTGCAATCGGATTTTCTTTTAAATCAATACCAATATATTCCTTTATATTCGGGCTAATGACAGACTCATATGGTTTATTACCACACCCATAATCTGCCAAAACACAGTCTTTAAAATTAAAATACTTCCCGAATACAAACTCTATTTTTTTTCTTAATTGTATGAGATAATAATATCTTGGCCCCATCCGTCCCAAAATCCGAGGATATAGTCTTTCAATGCCAGCTTCCCTTTCGTTCATATTTTAGCAAAAAGCCTAGTTAAAAAGCTAAAATTACGCAGTAATTATGTAAATAATATATTGTACCTCTCGAAATTTTGAGATGTACCACTCATTTTAAGTAAAGTCTACAAAAGATAGTTTTTAAAGTAAAATGATGTTTCCTGGATAAGTCTGTAGTAAATGGCTTTAAAAAAAAGGCTTATCTTTGCACCTCAATTTTTTTTAAAACAGTTGAACGCACGGGACTTCCTAAAAATTTATACACAAGACAGTTTTGTAAAGACCATTGCTTCTGCACAAAACAGGGATTCTCATGCCCTAATTGATGGCTTAAAGGGAAGTTTAGAATCCATTCTGACGGCAGCCCTTTACCAAAATAAGCCCCAGCATACTCTGGTGCTGCTTCGGGACAAGGAAGAAGCCCTATTTTTCTTTAACGACCTACAGAATATCTTTGGTTTCGACAGTCCGCAGATTGCGTATTTTCCGGCATCCTTTAAACGGGACTATGAATCGGTAGAAAATGCCAATGTAATCCAGCGGGCTGAACTGCTTAATAAACTAAGTACCCAAGGAGAACAACCTTTGCTTATGGTATCTTATCCAGAGGCCATTTGCGAAAAAGTAGTAAATAAAAAGACTCTCGTAGCCAACACCCTGAGGTTGAAGGTTGGCGACACCCTGGATTTTAATTTTGTTACAGAATTATTGGTTTCCTATGATTTTGAGAAAACAGATTTTGTTTATGAACCGGGCCAATTTGCTATTAGAGGTGGTATTTTCGATGTCTTTTCTTTCTCCGCCGATATTCCGTACAGGATAGAACTTTGGGGAGATGAGATTGAAAGCATTCGGGCATTTGAAGCAGAATCGCAGCTTTCAAGCAAAAAAACCAATGCAATAAGCATCATTCCGAACCTGAACCAAAAGTTACAGGTAGAAGAAACTGTGCCTCTGTTTAACTTCCTGCCTACCGATACTCTAATAGTTAGTAGGGACATGGAATTTGTTTTAGACAAAATAGAATTGGAGTTTGACAAGGTTTCCCAAGTATACGAAGACAAAAAAGCAGGCGATATAAACCTGACTATAAAACCGGAGGTTTCTCATTTTGACCAAAATCAGGCTCGGGAAATTCTATTCACCTACCCCTCATTGGTTTTTGGCAAAAAATCTTACCAAAAAACAGCGGAAACATTTACATATAAAAGCAAGCCTCAGCCCTCTTTTAATAAAGATTTTCGGCTACTTACGGAAGACCTTACGCAAAACCAAGCCCAAGGCTTTAGCATTTTTATAGCATCTGATTCTCTTAAACAACTTAACCGATTAGAATCCGTCTTTACAGAAATTAACCCTCAGTTTAAGTTCAATTATGTTTCGGCGAACTTACACACAGGCTTTATAGACGTACAATCTAAAGTTCTGGTATATACAGACCACCAAATATTTGAACGCCTAAATAGGTTTAAGGAAAAAGAACGTTTTTCTAAGTCAAAAGCCCTTACTCTAAAAGAATTAAAGAATTTACAAACAGGCGACTACGTAACCCATGCAGATTACGGAGTTGGGCGGTTTGCGGGAATGGAAACCGTAGATGTAGGCGGGAAAAAGCAGGAAGCCATCCGGATTGTTTATAAAGACAATGACCTCCTATATGTAAACATCCACAGCTTACATAAAATATCTAAATACTCTGGCAGAGAAGGTGATGCTCCTACCATGAGTAAACTAGGCTCTGGAGATTGGGAGAACAAGAAAAACAAGGCTAAAAAACAGGTCAAAGACATAGCCAAAGAGCTTATTGCCTTATATGCAAAACGCAGAGAAGTAAAAGGTTTTGCTTTTAGTCCGGACAATTACCTCCAAATAGAGCTGGAATCTTCCTTTATGTACGAGGACACACCCGATCAAGGTACAGCCACCGCCAAAGTCAAGGAAGACATGGAAAAACCTTACCCAATGGACCGTTTGGTATGTGGTGATGTGGGTTTTGGAAAAACAGAAGTGGCCATTCGTGCAGCTTTTAAAGCAGTAAATGACTCTAAACAGGTAGCTGTTCTTGTTCCTACTACCATTTTGGCTATGCAGCACCACCGCACTTTTGCGGAAAGGCTTGCTCATATGCCGGTAAATGTGGAATACCTAAACAGGTTTAAAACCACAAAAGAAAGTAATGCCACTATAAAAGCAGTAAAAGAAGGGAAAGTAGATATACTAATTGGCACCCAAAAACTACTAAGCAAAACTCTTGAGTTTAAAGACCTCGGGCTTCTTATTATTGATGAAGAACAAAAATTTGGGGTAAAAGCAAAAGACCGAATAAAGGAGTTGAAACTCAATGTAGATGTTCTTACCCTTACAGCCACGCCTATCCCACGTACACTACATTTTTCTTTAATGGGAGCACGAGACCTATCGGTTATTGCCACTCCTCCTCCCAATCGCCAATCCGTAATAACGCAAGTGGACACCTTTAGGGAAGAGGTAATTCGTGATGCAGTAGCTTACGAAATCAGTAGAGGAGGGCAGGTGTTTTTTGTTCATAACCGCATAAGTGACTTAGATACGCTGGCCAATACTATACAAAGACTTGTGCCGGAAGCAAAAATCGGGATGGCACATGGCCAAATGGAGGGCGATCGCCTGGAAAAAGTAATGATGCGTTTTATAGAACATGAAACCAACGTACTTATTTCTACCAACATCATAGAATCTGGTCTGGACATCCCCAACGCCAACACCATTATCATAAACCGGGCTAACATGTTTGGTTTATCTGATTTGCACCAAATGCGTGGACGTGTGGGACGGTCTGACAAAAAAGCATTTTGTTTCCTTTTGGTCCCCCCCCCAACAGGTCTTACTTCCGATGCCCGTAAAAGGATGCAAACCCTAGAAGAGTTTTCGGATTTAGGTGATGGATTCAAGGTTGCCATGCGAGATTTGGATATTCGTGGAGCAGGAAATTTACTTGGCTCTGAGCAAAGTGGATTTATCAATGACCTGGGTTATGACATGTACCATAAAATTTTGGACGAAGCCGTTTCTGAACTAAAAGAAACTGAGTTCAGGAGTCTTTTCGAAGAAGAATTAAGTCAGAAAGACTTCCAGCCAAAAGATGTACAAATAGAAACCGACTTACAGATTCTCATTCCTGAAACCTACATCACTAGTATTTCAGAGAGGCTTTCGGTATACAACTCGGCAGACAGCCTTAAAACAGAAGAAGAGCTTCAGGCCTTCAGGGATTCTATCATTGACCGCTTTGGTCCATTGCCCGTAGAGGTAGAGGAATTGTTTAAGATAGTTAGAATCAGATGGAAAGCCGGTTTTATTGGTTTTGAAAAATTAACACTAAAAAATAATAAGTTACGGGGCTACTTCGTTTCTGAAAAACACCAAGAATATTTTCAAAACGAGAAGTTTGGCAAAATTCTTGATTTCATTAAACAGAACCCAAAACAGTGTCTTTTGAAGCAGATCAAGGAAAAACTAGTCTTTGAGGTAGAGCAAGTGAGCAGTCTAAACCAGATAGAAAGCCTATTTTCTAAACTAAAAAGCCATATAGAGGGCACTATTATTTAAATAAATTACTTTACTTTTGCTAATTCGTGTAATAAATTATAAATTCTAATGAAGAGATTAATCTCAAGTGTTTCTTTCCTAGCACTAATTACAATGATAGCTGCATCATGTAGCAGCGGGAAAAAATCCTCCAATGACCCAGGAAAAAGAAGCCGTACCACGGGAGCCGCCTACGCAAAAAAAGAAGGTGATGGCTTTTTCGTAGCTAGTTTCGAGGGTCAGCCTATTGGACCAAACATGGTTTTCATTGAAGGAGGCCGTTTCACAATGGGTTCGCTGGAAGAAGACGTTGTTTTCTCAAGAGATAACATAGAACGTACCGTAACTGTGAGTTCATTCTACATGGATGAAACAGAGATTTCTAACCTAGATTACCTAGAATACCTATATGCTATTAGCCAAGACTCCACAAGAGAGTTTTATGATTCTGCATTACCAGATACTACTGTTTGGGCAAGCGAACTCACCTTTATGGACCCTTATGTAGACCAGTATCTCAGATACCCAGGGTTTAGGGAATTTCCTGTAGTGGGGGTAAGTTGGGTTCAAGCAAACGACTACTGTCTATGGAGAACTGCCGTGGTGAACAATGAAATGTTTGCTAAATATGGAGACAAGCCAAAGACAGGTGGCAGGAGAGGTAAAAAAGGTGAAGACGCACAAGCCGCAGCTGCTGCTGCACCAGCAAGAACAGGAAGAGTGCCAATAGAAACTGGCATAAATCTGCCTAATTTTATGCTTCCTACAGAAGCTCAATGGGAATATGCTGCAAAAGCAACTATTGGAACACAAACTCTGGACGAAAACTTTGACAACCGTATTTATCCTTGGGACGGTTCTTCTATGAGAAGAGCGAAAGGTAAGAGCCAAGGAACAATGCAGGCAAATTACAAAAGAGGTCGTGGAGACTACGCTGGGGTAGCAGGTAAGAAAAATGACTCATGGGAAACTACTGCACCTGTGTATTACTACTACCCTAATGACTTTGGTTTATACCAAATGGCAGGTAACGTAAACGAATGGGTATATGACTTATATAGGCCTAACTCTTACAGAGACTTTAGTGACTTAAACCCAATACGTAGAAGTGGCTACCAAGATGAGGCGAAGAACTATGACTCTCAAAATTACAACTCACTTATTGATGACAAAGTGAGAGTATATAAAGGAGGTTCATGGAACGACGTAGCTTACTGGCTATCTCCGGGTACAAGACGTTTCCTAGATCAGGACTCTTCTACTGCCACTATCGGTTTCAGATGTGCCATGATTTCGGTTGGAAAACCAGGCAAAAGAAAATTATAAGCATTAGATATTATATTCAAAACCCGCCGCTTGGCGGGTTTTTTGTTTTGGGATAGGGATAAACTTTACTAAAGAAGCTCAGGCTGGCAAAAGCAGACTTTAGAAATTCATGGTAAAGAAGCCCCTTCCTAAACCTTCAACACCTGATATTTCTTTGACCAACGCCAGATTAATGGCACAATTATCACAGCAGGCAAAAGCCAGGCAACCACTCCTGGAAGCACGGTGTTGTTTACCACCACGAAAGCCGTAACAGATGCGATGTAACTACCTATCATTCTTTGTAAATGCAAAACCAAAGAGAAGTTTTTATACTTAGATTTCCCCTTGTACGTATAAAAGTCTTGTCTACAAAAGTTTATACTTAGCAGGCCAAAAACCACCAAAACTAATCCAAAATTTTTTGAATTGAGTATAAGCATCGCCCCCCAAACTACAAATACGGCCCCGGTAATAAGCATCGAAATCAAAAGTATGTAATCATACCTTTTTACGTCTGAAAGATTCTTAATGCTTAGGAAACGATAACCAGTTATGAGCATATAGTTGGTAAAAACACTTACTATAAACAAGAACAGATTGGGATGCAGATAGCACATTGGTATGGCCACCACAGAAGCTGTCAATAAAGCCCAAAAATATATTTTTCCCGCTAGCTTATGTGTCTTATCTCCCTTTTTGGCTAGCATAACAAACAAGCCAGATACCAAACTTATACCTCCACCTAAAATGTGAACTCCCAGCAATACTTTAAATACGTTTTCCATAGTTTTGTTTTTTTGACAAAACTAAAGGCCTGAAATAAGGTCTTAAAACAAACGCCACCCTTTGGGATAAACCGCAAAGAATTTGGGATGTTTGGTATGACTAGGGACGAATGGAGTCAACAATGTGTGAGTATTTGCGAGCGACGGGAATAATTTCTCTGGCTTTTTCCAAATGCAGCTTGTAGCCTTGGGCGTTTCCTGTAACAGCAGAAACCAAATTGAGATTTACAATGTAAGACCGATGACAGCGGATTATTCGATTGTCATTTATCTGAGCTTCTAAACGAGAAAGGCTGCTTCGCAAGAGTTCCTTCTTTGGTTTATCATCTTGCAAGAAAACAACCGAACAGTAGTTGTCTGCTGATTCTATGTAAAGCAAGTTATCTATTTCCAGCATATCTCTTTCGTTATCTGCCACTAGCTTTAAGTACAAGTTTTGTGGAACATTGGAGGTCACTTTAATTTCTCTATTGTACTTTTTGTACAGATAAGCAAATCGGGAAAGTACACTTATTGTAATAGGTACACTCCCAATAACAACCACTAAAAAAAAGATAAATAAGCTATTCTTCAATTGGCTGTTTGAATGTTCAAAAATCAAATGATGATACAAAAGAATACAAGTTGTAATAGCGACTAAAATGCACAAAATTCCAATTATTTCCCTCGCAACCGTCCAATTTAACTCATAAAAGTATTTTGGAAAAGCCAAAGGAAAAACAACTCTGTATAAGAATGTAACTGTAAAGACAATGCCTCCGTACACCGCCAGATACAAGAGTTTGTTTTCCACTTGCCAGCCACTAATACCAAAAGGTTGAAAAATGACAAAAAACAGCGTTACTCCTATTCCCTCAAAGAGAGAGTTGAGCACTTTTTGAATAGTGCTTCGCTCCGGTCGGGGAAAAGGCTGCTGTAAAGTTTTAAACAAAGGGTGTACTTTTTACAAATATATTCAACTCTCCCTCACCTGCAAATTCTTGCCATCTGAAACGTGTAATCTTCTAAAGAGAAAACCCGAAATGATGGTGGTGATACCCATAACCAAAAAAGTATATCGGAAAGCTGAATGGAGGTTATTATGTGTTATTTCTGTAGCATTTTCAAATAAACGGAGCATAACCAAACCAAAAGATATTCCGAATCCAATCGCTAGCTGCTGATTTACCGAAATTAATGAGTTGCCGCTGCTGTTTTGGTAGTCCCTCAAGTCAGCAATTGAAATGCTGTTCATAGAAGTGAACTGAATAGAGTTGAAAAAACCCAAAACGGCCACTAACGGTAAAAACCATATAATAGGCGTATGTATAGACGGAATGGCAAACAAGCAAATAATGAACCCAATAATGACGGTGTTGGTCATCAGGGTTTTGCGGTATCCGTACTTGTTCAAGATAGGGATTACAAATTGCTTTCCAAAAATGGCAGTAAGTGCCATGGGGGCAATCAACCAACCGGAAATCACCGCCGATTTTCCGTAAACAATCTGCACCATGAGCGGAATCAACAAACCGATAGAACTAATACCCAGCCGGGTTGCCAGATTTCCTAAAATGCCCAAACGAAATGTTCTCACCTGAAATAAACTAAAAGGGAAAATGGGGTTGTTGTCTGTATGCGAATGTCTGAAGTAGAAAAATATGAGCGTAAAACCCAAAACCAGCATTAAAAGTATGGGAGTTACGTGGTGGGAATCGGTAAAGAGTTCAACTGCGATAGACAGCAAAAGCGATGCCCCTCCAAAAATCAGAAAGCCTTTCAAGTCAAAGTCCAGCACCGAAGATTTATAGTTGGGTAGGTATTTTATACTCATAAGCACTCCTATCAAACTTATAGGTACGTTTATTAGGAAAATCCAGTGCCAAGTCAAATATTGTACCATATAACCGCCCACCAAAGGACCGAGAATTGGACCAATTAATGCAGGAACTATGGCAAAGTTCATGGCTTTTACTAACTCGTTTTTAGGGAAGGTTTTTATCAAAGCCAGTTTAGCCACTGGAGTCATCATACTTCCACCTATGCCTTGTATCACTCGCGAAATGACCAAATGTGTTAAGTTTTGAGAAAAGCCGCAAAGCAAAGACCCTAAACCAAAAATGAGCATTGCAAAGATGAAAATCCGTTTTGTGCCGTATTTATCCGCCAAAAAGCCGCTAACGGGCATGAGTACCGCCAACGTTAAAACGTACGCAATGATGGCGTTTTGCATATTGAGTGATGGCTCGTTAAAATCCCGTGCAATGGCCGGAAGTGAGGTATTTAAGATGGTGGAGTCCAGCATTTGCATGAAAATAGCAATGGCTAAAATCACGGGTAGATTCTTCTTTACGTCAGGGCTTATACTTTGGGGATTTTCCATGTATAAATAACAAAACTTTGAGGGAAATCTTTCATTTTACAAACTAGTTTTTACGATTAAGTGGGTCTGAACTAATCCACGGACTAGTTATTAACCCAAAGACCTTAAAAATACAGTCTTTACAGCGGAGGTAATTTACAAGTTGGGGCAACGTATTGACCGAGTTGGGATTAATTCAGTCAATTGATCCTCTACCTCATGTTCGCAGCCAAGAAATATTACTTTTCGAAAATGAAAAAGTATCTTTAAGAACTCTATTCAAAACCAAAATGCAAACTAAATTAGAATCAGGTCTTTTATTGGATGAAAACGGGCAGCTTAATCAAGCAGGTTACGCTACCGAGATGATAAAAGAATATCACAGAAGTCAGATAAAAGCGGCTGGGTACAGAATAAAAGAGTGGGATTATTACCTCATTCATAACCAAGATTACGGCATTGCCCTTACTGTGGCAGACAACTCTTACATAGGCGTCGTGAGTGTTTCTTTTCTGGATTTTCGAGATAAAACTTACATCACAGAATCCAAGATGATTCCGCTTACTTTTGGTAAATTGAAATTGCCTTCTAGCTCGGTTTTGGGAAATATTGAAGTGAAGCGAAAAGATGCTTTTTTTTCTTTTAAACACGAGAAAAAAGGAAGAAAACTAAATGTAAGATTTGAGAATTTTAAAGGAAATGCCGCATTCGAATGTGACATTTCTCTCTTTGATGAACCTGAGGATTCTATGGTTATAGCTACTCCCTTTCCGGAAGACAAGAAGGCTTTTTACTACAATCAGAAAATCAATTGTTTGAAAGCGGAAGGGAACTTCAGCGTCGGAAATAAAAAATATGTATTTGACCCCAAAACAGCCCTTGGACTTCTGGATTGGGGACGTGGAGTTTGGACATTCAAAAACACCTGGTTTTGGGGTTCGGCATCGGGTTATATGAATGGCGAAAGCTTCGGATTTAACATCGGTTACGGTTTTGGAGACACCTCAGCAGCCACAGAAAACATGCTTTTCTACAAAGGGAAAGCTCACAAACTAGACCAAGTGATATTTCATATTCCAGAAAAGAATGGCGAGTTGGATTACTTATCGCCTTGGAAATTCACATCCAATGATAATCGCTTCGAAATGGACTTTCAGCCCATTCTTGACCGAAAAGATTATATAAAAGTATTGATGATAAAAACCGACCAACACCAAGTATTTGGATATTTCAATGGAAAAGTAGTTTTAGATGACGGTACCGTTCTCGAAATCAAAGATTTCCTCGGTTTCGCAGAAAGGGTAGAGAATCATTGGTAGGGTGTTTTAGAAAAACACCAGAGATGCACAACCCACATCTCTGACACTGATTCATTCTTTATCCTTAATAACCAAAACCTCTAGCTTCTTTTCGGAATTTGTGAGTTTTAAACCTATTTTCTTTAGTTCTTCATGAATTTGAGCTGGGTTTTCGCTGTACCAAGGGATTTCGAAATCATATTTACCCATTAAACCCGTTTCATCAATTACAGGAACACGAGACATCCCTTCTAAGAAATCACGCAAAGTTTCCATAGGTGATGCTTTTGCTGAAAGTCCTTTTCCGCTATAACTATTCGTTGACTCCGTCTGTGGGTTCGACTCTGGCATCGATTCTTCGTTTTCTATTCTCGAAAGCACTTTTACTTTTTTATCTCGCACTTCTACATTTACAGTGTATGGAAAGTAGGTTAAGAGTTGTGTTTTCATTATTTCGAACCGTTTTTCTCCTAGCTCTTCCGGTACTATGAGGTCAAAGCAAACGGCATTTTGTTTACTCCATTTTAACTTAGAAGGCTCCTTTACTTCAATGGATGTACGTATAGAGGGTGGAAATCCGTTACCTATCTCAAATAATGTAGACGGAGATAAATTCACCGCCAGAATACGTCTGCCCGTGTACGGTTCAGCCCCCTTCGTGTTTGAAAAGCTTGGAAAACCTTCTTTGAAAGGAGTGAATGTCGCTTGATAAGAAAAGTTTCCGTTTCCAGATAGAAGCTCATTGGGGTCAAAATCCATGGCATCTTGTTTCTCTTCCAGAGATATAGATTCTCCATTTATCACTTTCTGAATGGTTTCTTCGGTAATGTTCGACGATGTTGTGATGGCTCTAATCACCCCTTTTTTATCTATAATTACCAAATGTGGAATGCTCCTATGCGGGAAAATTTGGGTAATAGTCCTGTCACTATCCAATACCACAGGAAGTGACATTTTTCGTTTTCCAAGAAAAAGTTCTATTCGCTCTTTTGGATCGTCTGTTATGGTCAGAATCTGTAATTGATTACCAAATTTGGATTGAATGCTTTCTAATTTCGGAAACGAACTTATGCAGGGAGCACACCAGGTAGCCCAAAAGTCTAGAATTATCACTTTGCCCTTAAGGTCACTCAGCGTTGCCGAACTTTTCTCAAAGTTTAATATATTTTTAAAGGTCATGTTTGGAGCTACATTTCCGACTTGGGCAGGCTCTTGTCCCCATGCCATCTGCAAACTAATTAAAACAATAAAAAGAAGTTTTTTCATACAGCTTATCAATAAAAAAGATTTTCAGGAATTGGGAGTCCTTGTTTTATTTAAAAACTACTGTAACCAAAAAGTAATGTGGGATTCCAAAATGTTTTCCGAGATCATCTGGTTTTACCTCAGACTGTACCACCTCGCAATATGAACCCCAACCGTTTTCTTGTTTATGCGGAGTAATCATGGCTAAAAGCGGAATTTCATCATTAATCCCAAACATAAGTTCTTTTTTACTTCCGAAAAAGTCCTTCATGGCATATCCAAATTTGTCTTTCTGAAGAACATATTGCCTTTTTCCAGCTCCAAATCGATGGGCACGAATCCAGGTTCTTAACTGTCTGTTCTCGTTATCCAAACTAGCAAAAAAACGAAAATCAAAATACGAACTATCGATCTTAAAATGATCCCGACTCTCCTCTCCGTCAAACAGCTTTTCCGTTTTTACCAACTTCCCCTTTTTGAATTCCTTTAAAACCACCACAGCTACTTTCCCTTTTAAATCTTCTCCGTAAAACTTAAAATGCTCAATACTGATGTTTTGAAAGTCTAGAATATAGTTTGTAACCTTGTCCTCTACACCAAAATCGGCCGTCATTTTTACCTCCTGAGCCATGGCAAACGTATGTCCTGCTAAAGCAAGCATAATACACATTATTATCTTTTTCATAATTATTTTTTTCAGCAAAACTGCCCTATAATATTCTCCAAATAGGTTAATCACTATCAATTAGTGTGAATTAGTGTGAAAGGATAATAAAGTCCGCAGATGAATAAGCTATTTTTGAACAATCAGTCTTAAAAAATTGAAGAGAAACACGCTTATAGCCATCATTTTGCTCTCTACTACATTATTTCTTATAGTGGGACTGCAGTTGCATTCTCTTTATTCGGGTTACAAAAGTGAGCAAGAGGTTTTCGAACGAAAAATTAACGATGGCCTTAAGAATGCCGTAAATACATCATTTCAAGAAAGAAGAACCGAAGTAATAGGCGAGCTTGCGGAATACTTAAATGACACTTCCCAAATAAGGATTTCTACCAGATGGAGTGAAAAAAATCAAATATCAATCTTTACAATTTCCGATATTGACACGTCTAAGCCCGGACAACACCGTGTTAGCTTTAGTAAGGAGGACATCACAGAAAGAATAGATTCTGTAACTCCGCCTATCAGGAAAAGGTTTATTGCTAGTTTCACTAAAGATGTAGCTTATGAGTTACAAAAAGGAACTGTTTGGTATTATACACAGAACATTGGTGATCTATTACATGAGCGATATTTTAAAACGCCAATTCCTCTGACAGAAATAGATAAAATATATAGAAAAAAGTTAGATGAAGACTTTGTATTCGAGCCTTTCTATTTAAATCCTGTCAATAAAAGCTCAGGACTTATAGCCACCAGAAAAGTCAATGCAAAAATCTCGCGGGTTGGAGAACCGGAATATGTTCAGGCATTTTTCAAGAATCCTTATGGCTACATTATCCGTAAGCAAGCCATAAGCTTAATTGGCTCCGCACTTTTGACTCTTATTTCTGTGTTTACTTTCTCTTTTATGCTTAGAACGCTACTTTCTCAGCAAAAACTTAATGAGCAAAAGGACCAACTGATTACCAACATAACTCATGAGCTAAAAACGCCACTTACTACCATACAAATAACAGCCGAAGCCATAAGAGATTTTGATTTAAGTAAAGAAGAGCAAGAAAACTATCTCAACATTATTCTGAGCAATACCAAAAATCTGGACAAAATCACGACAGAAATACTTACCGAGGCAAGAGCCGGGCAACTTGTACCAAATTATGAGTCCGTCAATATCTTCGGACTAGTAAACAACCTAAGCTCAAGCGGCATAGAAATCGAAAATATCGTAGACTCTGATATTACGCTCACGACGGACATTAAACTACTTGCCAAAATTCTGAACAACCTTGTAGACAATGCAGCAAAGTACAATGAAAACCCGGCAAAAAAAGTGGTAATCAGTACGGAAGAGAGTCCTTCAAGTATACACATTTTTGTAAAAGATAATGGAATTGGCATCCCTACCGCACATAAAGACAAGATTTTTGAGCGGTTTTATAGAATTCCTACAAAAGACATTCATGATGTTCGTGGTTACGGTATAGGGCTTAGCTATGTCAAACAGGTAATGAAAATATTGGGTGGAGAGGTTCGGCTGAAAGAGAGTTCGATCGAAGGCAGCACATTTTTATTAAACTTTCCGAAATGAAAAACATCCTTTTAGCCGAAGATGAAGCAGACCTAGCTAGAGTTTTAGTGGATGGGCTAAAACGTAAGAACTTCTCAGTAAAATGGGCTTCAAACGGATTGGAAGCTATAAAAATGAGTCAATCTGAAAATTTTGATTTATTCATTTTAGACGTAATGATGCCCAAACTTAGCGGCTGGGATGTAGCCGAGGAAATAAGGCAAAGAGATAGCACTACACCTATACTTTTTCTAACCGCAAAGTCCGAAAAGGAAGATGTACTGAAGGGCTACGGACTCGGAGGGAATGAATATGTAAGAAAACCTTTTCATTTTGAGGAGTTACTTTTACGGATAAATGAACTGCTAACAAGAAAACCTGTAAGTCAAGAGAACTTCATCATCGGTTTGTATACGTTTAATCCTACTCGGCAAGAACTTGCTTTTGGAACAAAAACAGAAAGCCTGACCAATAAGGAAACCCGACTTTTGACCGAACTTCTAGCCTGTAAAGGACAAGTACTTGACCGCAAAAAAGTGTTGTTAGAACTGTGGGGTGACGACGATTTTTTCAGTGCCAGAAACATGGATGCATATATTTCTAGGCTAAGAAAGAAACTGAAAAACGACCCTAATGTTTCTATTCTTAACATCAGAGGATACGGGTATAAATTGATTACGTGATTGCCCAAAATCACCAAATACAAAAGAGAGCAGATTAAAACCTGCTCTCTCTCTTAAGAAATAACACAATTTCCTTAGTCTTTCCTTGATAGTTATTGGTATCAATAACGGAAGTTAATTCCCAGCCTTCAGAACCCAACTTGTTCAATTCTGCTTCTATCTTTTGTTCTTCCACTCTTGGATCCCAAAATCCTTCTTCCGTTGTTGTAATTACTTTGTATTCGTATTTTTTCAATGCTAGTTTCATTTAATTCTCGAAATTATAATGCTAAACACAAAGAAAACAGCACTACTTTACAAGCGGTCATTTTATCTTATAAAGCTCAGTATGGATAGCATTCATTTCACTTTCTGAAAACTTTATCACTTTTCTATCATAGGTCATAAGCCCGTTGATTTCAACTTCCACATCTGTAGTTTGCGTATAAACAGCCGCAGAAAGACCGCTTTTTATCAGGGGTTTTAGAGATTGAATAAACTCGTTATACCTTTTTCTTAAGTCTTCTTTGCTTTTAAAACTTTGATAACCCCAGTTGTTTTTCGCTTGCCACGTATGACCTTCTACTGGCAAGCCCAGACCTCCAAACTCTCCTAGAGCTAAAACTTGCGTTTTCCCGAAGTATTGCGGATCCGGCATTTGCGGTTCGGGATAATGGTGAATATCCAAAATATCTCCTGTGGGATAGAAGTTTCCTCCACTGGCACTATTTACCAAGCGGCTTGGGTCATGTTTTTGGGTCCACTCCGTAATTTCTCTGGTTTTAAACTGTCCCCAGGCTTCGTTAAACGGCACCCAAATTACAATGCTCGGGAAATTATGTAAGGCGTCCATTATCGCTTTCCACTCTTTCTTAAAAATGGTTTCTGATTCAAACGTACGATCCTTCTCCAGTTTCCGTCCCGTAATATTACCTAAACGCATATCCCAGTCATTTCCGCCCAAATCACCACTCGGCATATCCTGCCAAACCAACATCCCTAACTTATCGCAATGATAATACCATCTGGCAGCTTCTACCTTAATATGTTTTCTGATCATATTAAAACCCATTTCTTTGGTTTTAACTATATCAAACTTCAGTGCTTCATCAGTAGGAGCAGTATACAGACCATCTGGCCACCATCCCTGATCAAGCGGGCCATAGTGGAACAAAAACTCATCGTTTAATAACATCCTCTGTATACCCTTCTCATCTGGTTTCATTGATATTTTCCGCATAGCAAAATAAGATTTTACTTCATCCAGAATTTTACCATTACGAACCAGCGAAATCTTCAAATCGTAAAGAAACGGGCTGTTTGGACTCCACAATTTAGGGTTTGCTACTGTCAAAGCCACATTCTTACCTGAAATGGTTTCTGCTTCTCCTATCTTTGTTGCTCCATCAAATGCCTCAATTTTCAGAACGTCTCCTGCCTCAGCAGCACTCACATTAACCGAAATATTCAGTTGCTTATTATCTATATCTGGAGTTTGCTTTGTAGAAGTTATATGTGTTTTTGGCACCGCCTCTAACCACACTGTCTGCCAAATGCCCGTCACGGGCGTGTACCAGATGCCATGCGGATTCTTTACTTGCTTCCCGTTTGGTTGTGGCCCATCATTAGTTGGATCCCAAACACCAATTACCAGCTCCTGTTTTTTCCCTTTCTTAGTATTAATAAATGGCGTAATATTAAAACTAAAAGGGTCAAATCCGCCTTCGTGCTCCCCCACTTTCGTACCGTTCACATACAGTTCCATCTTCCAATCTACACCACCAAAATGCAATAGAATGTCTTTGTCTTTTCCGAAACTTTTATCTAAATCTATTTCTGTTTTATACCAAAGTGTGCTGTCTTTCCCCACTCGTCTTCCTACGCCCGAGAGTGCAGATTCTACTGGATACGGAACAAGTATTTTACCTTCGAAAGCGGCTGGTTTAGCACTCAATTTTCCCGGGAGAATAGCATAATCCCATAACCCGTTCAGGTTTTGCCAAATCTCTCTTGACAATTGCGGCCTCGGATAATCATTTAGCGGTTTATTAACTGATACTTGATTTGCCCAGGGAGTCATAGGTTTACCCGGAACAGGCTGCCAGTCGGTTTGACCTAAAAGCTGAAAACTGAAAAGAAATAAAATTAAAAATTGCTTCATTATGAAAGGTTGATTTCATGCTAAATTAGAAACTATAGCAATGCTATCAAAGACAGAAAAGAAATTTGGGCTTAAAGTTTATTGTAAATTCAGTTTATATTTATGGAGAGTAAAAAGATAGATTTGATCTCAAATATTTTCTAGCATTTCCTATCTGCAGTAGAATTATATAAAACAGAGATCTGCAAAGCCCCTTTCTGAATAAAAATTCTTAGTTACTTTAAATTAGTTTTGGGGTAAAAAGCTTTTTAGACAAGATAACCATTCACAGTTTTTTTGTCTAGCTGCACTTTTTTTTCAACTTTTCATTTACATT
This sequence comes from uncultured Lacihabitans sp., assembly GCA_964489955.1. GTDB lineage: Bacteria > Bacteroidota > Bacteroidia > Cytophagales > Spirosomataceae > Leadbetterella. The sequence continues at coordinate 38,736 of CAZBAV010000024.1, forward strand.
TACTTCCCAAAAAGGGAGGATGACCACTCTTTAAAATAAACCCAGCCACTCATTTTATCTTCTCAATTATCTAAGAGGGATTCGGGAGATAAAAGAGGTAACCAAGTCGCAGGAATAAAGACATGGATCTTGGTTTTGGAAGAATAAAAATATTTACCCACAAAAAACATTTATTATACATACAATGATACACGAATTCCCCTTCTTACTACTAGTAATAGTCCTCATCATCTTTCTGATTTTATTGGCCAATAAGTTAAAAGTGGCCTATCCTATTGTGTTGGTTCTTGGAGGTCTTGCGGCTTGCTTTGTACCCTCTACTCCTGAATTACACATAGACCCCGAGTTAATTTTTGTTATTTTCCTACCTCCCCTTCTGTATGAAGCTGCTTGGGCAACGTCATGGAAGGAGCTTTGGAAATGGAGGCGGATTATTACTAGTTTTGCCTTTATTGTCGTTTTTCTTACTGCCATAGTTGTAGCCATAGTAGCCAACCAATTTATACCTGGTTTTTCTCTGGCTTTGGGCTTTTTGTTAGGTGGAATTGTCTCCCCACCCGATGCTGTGAGTGCCGGTGCTATCATGAAGTTTGTGAAAGTGCCTACCCGTTTTAAGTCTATTATAGAAGGAGAAAGTCTTTTTAATGACGCCTCATCCCTTCTTATCTTACGGTTTGCTTTAGCAGCCGTGGCCACAGGTCAATTTATTTGGCAGGATGCGGCCCTTAGTTTTACCTGGATGATATTCGGAGGTATTGGTATCGGTTTACTCTTGGCCTTTGTGTTTTACAAAGCACACAAATTACTTCCTACCAATGCAGAAATGGACATTGTTCTTACCCTAATAGCACCCTATGTCATGTATATAGCTGCAGAAACAGTACATAGCTCGGGCGTGATGGCCGTGGTATGTGGTGGTCTTTTCTTAGCCAGCAAAAAGCATATATTTTTATCAGCAGAAGGCCGCATAAAAAGTAACACCGTTTGGGAGGCCCTTTCGTTTGTGTTAAACGGATTGGTGTTTATAATGATCGGCCTTGACCTGCCAGAAATAGTAGATGGCTTAGGAGATGTAAGCCTGCGTACCGCATTGGGCTACGGCCTTTTAATAACCGCCGTTCTTATTATTGTCCGTATTTTGGCCAGTTATGGAGCGGTATTAGTAACACTTGTTTTACGGAATTTTATAACTTTGGCCGATAACCAACATCCCGGTTACAAAGCCCCATTTTTACTTGGCTGGTCGGGCATGCGTGGGGTGGTTTCTTTAGCAGCGGCTCTGTCTATCCCAACTGTATTGGCAGACGGCACGCCCTTTCCACAGCGTAACCTCATCCTGTTTATCACTTTTGTAGTCATTTTAGTTACGCTCATTTTACAAGGGCTAACCTTACCATTCCTAATCAAAAAACTGGATATCCGGACGGAGGACGAAAAGGTCTCTCCAGAAGACGAGTATTATGCTATTTATAAGGAACTGAATAAGAAAACTTTCGAATTTACCAAAGAGAACTTTAGTGAGCATCCGAGATTCAGTAGCGTAGCCGAAAAATACGAGACCATCAGTAAAACTGACGCAAAAATGCATTTAACGGAAGAAACCAAAAATGTCCTTTTAGAGATTATAGAAAACCAAAGAAAATGGCTTCGAGAGCTAAATAAAAGTGAAGAAGTAGAAGAAGAAATTGTAAAAATGCACGAACACAGGCTCGATCTGGAAGAGATGTCACTAGGTTATAAATGAGGCAGAAAAGTAGAATCCCCAGATTCTTGAGATACAGTAAAGTCCAAAGATTGAAAACCGAGGTATCAATATTTTAGCAGGACAAAAAAGCTAGTGAATCGCTTTGGGTGAGGCGAGAGTTTTGTGATAGTGATAGACTTTTTTTCAGCTCTCAAGAATACCTAGCTCTTGTTTTTCTAGCTAAGGGAATACTGATATAGATTTGTGTAATAGTTCAACTCTTTTACTCCAGAAGTGTTAAACTTTGCGTAAATTTAGCTTCAAATAAACTTCTGGTATTATGGAAGATATGATTTTATATAATCGGCTACAATTTGCCTTTACTATCACTTTCCATTATCTATTTCCGCAGCTTACTATGGGGCTTTCTCTGCTCATTGTATATTTTAAGTGGATGTATCTGCGAACCCACAATATAGACTACAATGACTCTGCAAAATTCTGGATGAAAATCTTCGGCTTGAACTTCGCTATGGGCGTAGTTACAGGTATTCCAATGGAGTTCCAATTTGGTACCAACTGGGCAAAATTCTCTGAACTTACTGGCGGAATAATAGGACAAACCTTGGCCATGGAAGGTATGTTTTCCTTTTTCCTTGAGTCATCTTTTTTGGGCATGTTTTTATTTGGCGAAAAGCTTCTCGGACAAAAGCTACATTTCCTGTCCGGCCTAATGGTTTTCATTGGCTCTTGGGCCAGCGGTTTCTTGATTTTGGCTACACACTCCTGGATGCAACATCCCGTAGGATATGAGATTTTGACCAATGGTAAATTTGTTCTCAATAATTTCGGGGCTTTGTTTAGTAACCCCTGGCTGCTGCCTTCGTATTTACACAACCAGGCAGGCTCTCTAATCACCAGTACCTTTTTTATGGCTGGAGTAGGAGCCTTTTACTTATTAAGTGATCAACACAGCCGTTTCGGGAAAATATTCGTAAAAACAGCCGTTATTTTCGGACTTATAGCCTCTGTAGTGGTAGCTTTTCCTACAGGAGACTTGGTTGCCAAAAATGTTGTTAAACACCAGCCTGCTACTTTTGCGGCTATGGAAGGTATTTTCGAAACCGAGAAAGGAGGGTCCGAGATTATCCTTATTGGCCAGCCAGACATGAAAGACAAAAAGTTGGACAATAAAATAGCGGTACCTAATATTCTTAGTTTCCTCACCTATCAAAGGTGGGACGCCGAAATAAAAGGACTTAACGATTTCCCGGAAGAAATACACCCTACCAATGTCCCTGGTTTGTATTACAGCTATCACATAATGGTTGGTTTAGGCACCATTTTCATAGGAGTTATGGCTACAGCCGTTTTCTTACTTTGGCGTAAGAAACTTTACCAAACTAAATGGATATTATGGATTATGATGTTTCTGGTTCCGTTTCCGTACATAGCTAATACGGCCGGCTGGTATACAGCCGAGCTGGGAAGACAACCTTGGTTGGTTTTTGGTTTAATGCGGATGGTAGACGGCGTGTCACCAACTGTCTCCTCAGGGAATGCACTTTTTACATTGTTAGGCTTTGTGGGCCTTTACATGCTACTGGGACTTTTGTTCCTTATGTTGGTTACAAAAATTATTAAAAAAGGGCCTGAAGTTGCCGTAAAATAAGCCGTCATGGAAATCTTTTGGTTTGTTGTTTTAGCTATAATGCTAGTTACCTATGTTATTCTAGATGGATATGATTTCGGGGCGGGAATAGTACATCTTTTCTTTGCTAAAAGTGAGGAAGAAAAAAAAGCAGTCACCAATGCCATTGGCCCCTTTTGGGATGCCAATGAGGTTTGGCTTATTGCAGCGGGAGGAGTACTTTTCTTTGCTTTTCCTACACTTTATGCCAGTTCTTTTAGTGGCTTCTATCTGCCGCTTATGCTGGTTCTTTGGCTTTTGATTTTCAGAGCTATTGGCTTAGAATTACGTGGCCAAATACACAATCACATGTGGGAAGTCATTTGGGACAAGGCATTTGGCGTAGCCAGCCTGTTACTTTCTCTGTTTTTTGGAGCTGCCCTTGGCAATGTAGTTCGTGGTGTAAATCTAGGTATGGTAAAAAACGGGGTTTCTACCCAAGAAGCCCATTACTTCTTCCTTCCACTTTGGAATCCTACTTTTGACCCTTTAGCAGAACATCAAGGCGTTATTGACTGGTTTACCATACTTCTTGGTTTAGTAGCTGTGGTTACACTTACTATTCATGGAGCCAATTGGGTAATATTCAAAACATCTTCTAGCCTGAATATACGGTTAAAAACGGCTATTTATCGTCTTAATTTCTTATTGACTGCATTGGTAATTCTTTCAGCTTCTACTTGGCATTATGTAAAGCCCTTTCCTCTCACCAACCTCCAAAACCACTGGTGGTTGTGGATTTTTCCCATTCTTGCCACTGTAGGTATTTTGGGACTTTTTAGGGTTAAGAAATTCAAAAAAGACAGTACAGGCTTTTTCTTCTCTTCACTTTTCATATTCGGAAGTTTCAGTAGCACCGTAGCATCTATGTTTCCAAACCTACTACCCTCTACCAATGGCATAAATCCGTCATTGACGGTATATAATGTGGCAGCCCATGAATATGGACTTACCATAGGACTACGTTGGTTCTTTGTGGCAGCTATCCTGGTTATTGCCTATTTTGTAATCCAATTTAAGGTTTTTAAGGGAAAAATGGATGATGTAGGTTATGGAGAGCATTAATGCACCTTCCCCTTAGCACTTAACACTGCCATAATACACATGACAAGCGTTATTGGAGCGAGTAACAATATCGAATAAGTCCAATCCGCTGTCCAGTCAAAAATCCAACCAAAAAGTGGTGGAGTGGCTGCGGCTATCAAATAACCGAAGGATTGTGCCATACCCGAAAGCTGAGCAGCTTGTATAGGTGTTTCGGTTTTAAGTACAAAGAACATCAGCACAATAGTAAATGCTAAACCTGTACCAATACCGATACAGATAATAGAGGGGATAATGTATTCTGTCTTAAAGAATGCAATACCAAAAATGCCAACAAACAGGATAAAACTAGTAAAAAGAATAAGGTAATTGTGTTTCTTAATTCTTGCCGTAAGCATAGAACCAAACAACATAATTGGCAATTGCGTCATTTGTATGTAAGAAAACACCCAACCTGCTTCTTCTTTTGTCATTCCCCAGTCTTGCAAAACTACGGGTAACCAGGCCACAAGGATATAGAAAAGACAAGATTGTAAACCCATAAATATGGTAATATACCAAGCCGTTCGGGATTTTAATAGCCCGATAAATCCATTTTTACTAATCTTTTGGGGTCCATTTGCTTTGGCTTTCAATTGTGGAATCCATATTAGAAAACCCAAAATGGCGGGAATAATCCAAATGCTCATAGAACCTTTCCATCCTAAGCCTGTAAGTAAGCCTATCTGCACACTAAACCCGGAAGCCAAAACCCCAGTAATATTCATAGATAGGGCATTTATCCCTGTCATTAAACCCATTTTATCCGGAAACTTTGCTTTTATAAAGGCCGGCATAAGTACGTTACCCATAGTAATGGCCACACCTACTATTCCAGCACCCACAAGTAGCAGACTTGCACTTCCTGAAACCCTGACCAAAAGACCAATAATAAGGACAGCCATAGACAGCCACAATACTTTTTCTAAACCAAGTCTGGCGGCAAGCTGCGGAGCAAAAATGGATAAAAAACCAAATGCCAAAAGAGGGAGAGTCGTGATTAAACCCGCTTGAATATTACTAAGACCTAAGCTTTCTATGATTTCATACACCACAGGGCTCACCGACGTAAGAGGTGCTCTGAGATTGATGGAGATACCAATTATCCCAATAAATGCTAAAACTGCCGAACCTTTCTTCATTCTAATTTTCTGCAAAAAGTAGCGAAGATAGCGGAAAGAGCTTTAGTTTTTCTGTTTTCAGGTACAATAGTTTTAGCTAATCAATTATATTCTCCCAAAAACTGGTATGCCACAGATGCACAAACCTCCTCTACAAGCCTCTCTTTCACTTATGTATCTGTGGCAATAAAATACAACCCTAGATCCTATCGTCATTTGCGTTACTAGACTTTCCTTTCTTCATCTCTTTGTTGTTGCCGAAACGATAGTTTAGTGACACTCCCACTCTTCGACTATCTGAATAACTTAGTGATGTAATGTAGGCATTGGTAATATTGGTACTGAAACTGCGGCTTCTCCAACTGTAGAAAATATCATCGAATGAGGCATTCAGACTCGCTTTGTCTTTTAAAAACTTGTATTGCAGTCCTAAGTTTATCATAATTCTGCCTTTTATTACCGTTTGACCGTTATAATCGCGGGTGGTATAATTTACATAATTAGAAATGCTCAGTTTGTCAGAAACCCTGAAGTTGTTGTTCAACTCACCTCTCAGCACATTTATGCTGTAGTCTAGATTCTCTACGTAGAGCGTGCCTCTCAAGCCAATGTGAGCCAGACGAGCCGTGTAGTTTACCCGCCACCATTTAAAAAATTGTGTATTTAAACCTACGTTTAGCATATACATATACCCTTCCGCAATGTTGTCGTTTTTGGTATAAAATATGTTGTCCCGGGTTTCGGTAGTGGGTAAAATCACATCCGTAAAAGGATTATAATGAGCTCCAATATTCCAGATTCCCTTGTGTCTGTAATTAATTTCGTACCTATTTTGCATTTGCGGATTCAACTCCGGATTACCTGTGCTGTAATTGTATGGGTCTTTGTACACCAAAAACGGATTCAGATACAAGTAATAAGGCCGGGATAAGCGTCTTTGAGCCACAAGCACCAGAGTGTTCTGGCCGGCAGAATCCAGTTTATAGCTTAGGAAAAGGTTATGGAAAACATTGACATATGAACGCTCAAATCCCGAACGTGGCACCACTTCGTTTCCAAGCTGAGTTCCTTCCGCATGCGTGGTTTCCATTCGGATTCCAGCTTTTATATCCCAGCGTTTAAAACGTTTGCTTCCGCTTGCATAAACCGCATTAATGTTTTCATCATAAAGAAAATGATTAGTTTTTGACCAGTCGGCTACCTGTTTCCTATCTAAGATGTCAAAATAGCGATTGTCATTGTCGTTGTGCATAAAAGAGGTTTTAACTCCTGCTTCAAGATTCCCTCCTTTTATAGGATGAATGTAGTCCAAATTAGCAGAACGGGTTCGAATCCTCGTATCCAAAACATACTCAAATGGCTGAGCCCTGTTAAATCGTAAAGTAGCATCATTCATATATCGCACTTGATTGATTTCCAGTGATAGCTCTCTTCCTTTATCATTCAGTTTTCGGGTCATATAAGCCGACGCCCCGTCATACGTTTTATGTTCAGAATTTGGATTTACAATGGTCTCAGTAACATGGTTGACGGTATTTAATACGGTTCCTTTTGAAGGTACAAACGGGCTGGAGTTTCTATAAAAAACACCTAGTGTTGTCTTTTTATCCAAGAAATAATCAAGGCCTCCATGGTAGCTAAAACCACGACTTTGTGTAAAACCTCTTGAATCTGTTTTTACATGATAATCCTCTTTCAAGAAATGGGTATTTCTAAACTCTAGGTCTTCGTAACGTTCGTTAAAATATCCTCCTGAAGCGTACGCATTGAGTTTCCCTTGGTTCATATTTAGGCTCAGTCCGTCATAATTTCTCCAATACTTTCCGACATTATGGCTTAAGTTCACACTTCCTGCCCAGCCTGCTTTTCGGCTTTGTCTAAGTTTAAGATTAATGATGGCACCTCCCGCTGCATCATACTTAGCAGGAGGGTTATCTATCAACTCAATTTTCTCAATATCACTTGCAGAAAGAGACTTCAAATAATTTTCTAAATCACGACCGCCAAGGTTTGTAGGTCTCCCGTTAATAAAAACACTCACACCGGACTTCCCGTTTAAAGAAATGTTGTTGTCGCGGACGTTTACACCGGGAGTCTTCTCCAGAAGACTGTAAACATTACCTGTGTTCCCACCTGGCATAGCGTCTACATTTACAATAGTTCTGTCTATTTCATTCTCAATCATTGGCTTTTGTGCCTTCACCACCACCTCTTCAAGTGTGATATCTGCAGCATCCTTCAAAAACAAGCTGGAGAAAAAATAGGATGGTTTTACGGTATCAGACTGCATTGGAACAAAACCAATCATAGTAATTTTTAGGAAATATTGTTGGTTAGTACTAAGGCCATCAAACTGGAATTTTCCCAGACTATCGGTAAACTTACCTTGAACCAAAGTGCTATCAGACATGAGTAATACCGTAGCACCTGCAAGAATTTCATTTTTTTTGTCTCGCACAACACCCGAAATAGTTTGAGCCTTTAGGGCAGTTGATAACAATAGTAGTAATAGTAACTTTTTCATTTTAATTGTTTTACCTGTCGAAAGACAGTAAAGTTTTAAGTAATTCTTAGGCAAAACTTGATTAATAGACAACCTTTTGAAAGTCCAAAGGACGTACAATGAAGGTTTACTGATATAAACCCCTTTTAAGCTGATGAAACACATCCGACATTAAAAACCAAGGTTATGTAAGGTTTTCACAGGTTTTTGTCATCTTTGTTATTAGGAAAAGCTATAGCGTTTGAAATTTACTCCCAAAAACAAATCCGATGGACTTAAAACGCTTTTTTAAAAGATACTTTATTCCCCTTGCATTACTGAGTATTCCGTTTTGGAACTACTTTGATATGGTATTCAGTACCATGGAGGCCCGAGATTCTGAGTCAATAGCTACAGGAACTGTAATTATGGTTTTTATGGGGGCGTTTGTTGGTCGGTATTTAGCTGCCAATGTTTTTAAGGAAACCTTTACTTTCCCTTACTATGCAGCTTTGGGGTGGGTTGTAGTATTCCTTTTCACTTTGTTTTTCATGCTAATAATGATGAAAAAAATTCAATATAGTGATGCATTGACAGGAATACTTTTGGTCTTAATTTCTTTCTTTACCATGAGCATATTGTGTGGTTTTGTTATAAAAGCGACCACAGTAATCCTTGAAAATCGAACCCAGGAAACAGAAAAAACAATCTTAAAAAGTGAGAATGAGCTTAAGCTGTTACAATCCCAACTTAGCCCGCATTTTTTGTTTAATACGCTCAATAATCTGTATAGTCTTTCACTCATAAAAGATGATAAATTACCAAATCTGCTACTTAAACTTTCTGACCTTCTGAGATATTCGGTGTATCAAACCGGAGATGCGTTTGTGCCGCTTAATGACGAGCTATCATATATCAAAAACTACATAGAATTCGAGAAAATTCGCCTAGACTCCAGACTTTCTTTAAGTGTAAACTTAGAAGAAAACCCGAATATAAAAATAGCTCCAATGCTCCTCATTGTTTTTATAGAAAATGCCTTTAAGCATTCAAAAAACACAGCAGCAGATAATATCATAATAGACATAAACCTCAAGATCTGGGAAAATAACATCTTGTTTTCGGCATCTAATACGTATGATAAAGAGCAAGTAGCTCAGAACTCCTTAAACAAAAACAGCGGCCTAGGCCTTGAAAATGCCAAAAGAAGGTTAGACCTCCTCTACCATGAAAAATATGAACTTAAAACCGAAGACAACGGACAGATATATAAAGTAAAACTGCAGCTCAAATGAACTGTTTAATTGTAGATGATGAACCTCTAGCAAGGGAAGTGATAAAGAACTATTGCTTGTATTTCCCAGAGATTAAGGTTGTGGGTGATTGTACCAACGCACTGGAAGCTAAAACTGTTTTGGCGTCTGAAGCAGTGGATGTAATATTCTTAGATATAAACATGCCTATAATAGACGGAATGTCGTTTCTGAGAACCCTGAAAAATAAACCAAAAGTAGTTTTTACTACCGCTTATAGGGAATATGCGGCAGATGCTTTTGAATTAGACGTAGTAGACTATTTGGTAAAACCCTTCTCGCTGGAACGGTTTATCATGGCTTTGGATAAAGTAAGGGATACTTCTGCTGCTACGAGTCTGCCCCCGAATACTATAGAAGAAGATAAGAGCCTTTTTCTTCGATCGGAAGGAAAAATCTATAAAGTGAGCCTTTCGGACATTCTGTATGGCGAAGCCAACGGAAACTATACGATAGTAGTAACCCTAAACCAAACCCTAAAATGCCCCATGACATTTACGGCTTTTGAGGAGCTTTTACCCTCCGAAGGTTTTGACCGTATACACCGTTCCTTTATCATCAACCTTTCTAAAATCACCCATATTGATGGTAATAGGATTTTCTTAGGTTCTTTAGAGGTTCCTTTAGGACAAAATTATCGGGAAGGTTTTTTGAGAGGCTTGGGGTTATAAATAAATTACCGCTCATAGCCCCCAATAAAAAGACCTGCTTAACGACTCATAAGCCGAAACTACATCCAATTTCTTTCTCCCATAATCTGAAAAGTGGTACTCCAAGAGAGAGTTGCTGGGACGTTTAGTAAAAATTAATAGTCTAATATTGCCTATTCAACCTTATTAGATAATGAAAAAATTACTCCTTACCCTTACCTCCATTCTTGTAACACTTTCTGTTTACTGCCAAACTATAGAGCGGATTGAGCCAGAAAATTGGTGGACAGGCATGAAGTACAACACCATCACTTTATTGGTTTACGGAAAAGACCTCCAAAACCTAGAACCGCGTATCCAATATCCCGGTGTAAAACTTCTAAAGACCGAAAAAGTAGAGAATCTTAACTACCTGTTTCTTACCTTAGAGATTTCAGAAAATGCAAAGCCCGGAATAGTCAAACTCCTTTTTGACAAAGACAAAAAGACTATCAAAACTCAAGATTTCCCATTGGTAAAAAGAGAGGCAAAGAGTGCTAACAGGGCTAGTTTTTCGCAAAAAGACGCCATTTGTCTAATTTTCCCGGATAGGTTCTCCAATGGAGATCCTTCCAACGATTCTTTCCCATTCATGAACCAAACGGGTATCGATAGGAAAAATGAACATAAACGCCACGGTGGTGATTTAAAGGGTCTTATTAACCATCTAGACTACCTAAAAGAGCTGGGCTACACCCAAATTTGGAATACTCCGCTCACAGAAAACAATGAGCCGAACTACTCCTACCATGGATATGCTGCTACGGACTTTTACAAAATAGATCCACGTTTTGGCACCAATGAGCTTTTTAAAACCTTTGTAAAAGAAGCAGAAAAAAGGCAAATAGGCGTAATATGGGATGCCGTACTCAACCACGTGGGTACACAATACTATTTTATCCGAGACCTACCATCAAAAGATTGGATTAACTATGCTCAAAAAAGAACCCGTTCCAACCACGAAAAAAGCACAATTCTGGACATTTATACCACAGAGATAGATAAAGAAGACTATCTAAATGGCTGGTTTGACGACCACATGGCAGACCTAAATCAAAGGAATCCACTAGTTGCCAAGTTTTTGATTCAGAATGCAATTTGGTGGATAGAGTATTCAGGCTTGTCAGGACTTAGAGTAGATACCTTTTCTTATTCTGATAAAGATTTCCTTTCTGATTGGACAAAAGCAATCTTAGAAGAGTATCCAAACATGAATATAGTAGGTGAAGAAATGACAAATGATCCGGCATTTATTTCCTATTGGCAAAAAGGCAAAAACAACCCAGACGGCTACCAATGTTACCTCCCTAGTGTAATGGATTTTTCTTTAAACAACCTCATAGTACAAAGCCTTACACAAGCCAGCGGATACTTCTCATCATGGCGTGAAATGTACCAAGGGATTGCCAGAGATTACCAATTTTCTGACTCATACAACCAACTCATTTTTCCGGACAATCATGACCTGGATCGCTTCTATTCTCGTTTAAATGGAAACTTCTCTGACTGGAAAATAGGGATTGCTATGTATATGACCATGCGTGGAATTCCGCAATTTTTCTATGGCACAGAGGTCTTAATGACCAACTCTGAACCCGGAAACGATGGACTGAGAAGAGGCGATTTTTATGGCGGATGGGCAGAAGACACCAAGGATGCAAAATCTGGTAAAAACCTTAGCAAAGAAGAGACCATGGCAAAGGAATACTTCTCTAAACTACTAAACTGGAGAAAGAATAATCCAGCCGTTTCCGGCAAGTTTAAACACTATGTTCCAAAGTCTAATGATGTTTACGTCTACTTTAGATATACCGACAACGAGAAAGTAATGGTGCTCTTAAACAAAAATGCCAAAGATGTGACATTAAACCTGGATCACTACTCCGAAATGGTAAGTGCTACATTTAAAGGAAAGGATATCGTATCAGACAGAGAATTAGAAGCAAATGGCACCCTTACTGTTCCTGCTAAAACGGCTATGATCATAGAAGTAAACTAAATGTTTTGGAGTGAGCTAAAAGCAAAACAAACCTTCTTATAACACAAAAACGCCTCACTTAAAAGTGAGGCGTTTTCTATTCTAAATACTTAGAAACGTATTAGTCCACATATTCTCTTTTTCTAGGCTCAGAAACACGGGCTGCGTTAGCGGCTTGGATTTCGTCTACCGAGTTTACCTGGATTTTTTGGTATTTCCTACGTCCTGTTCCGGCTGGGATAAGGTGACCCACGATCACGTTTTCTTTCAATCCGGCCAAGTCATCACGCTTACCTTTAACAGCAGCTTCAGAAAGTACCTTGGTAGTTTCCTGGAATGATGCCGCAGAAACGAATGATTCTGTACCCAATGAGGCAGTAGTGATACCTTGTAGTATTACTTGTGATACGGCAGGTTGTGCATCACGTACACTCATTTGTTTTTTATCTTCACGTTTCAGACGACCGTTTTCATCCTTGAACTCACGGCTAGAGATAATCTGACCAGGCTTGTAGTTTTCAGACGCACCTGCATCTACAACCACTTTCTTATCAAATATCTTATCGTTTTCTTCACGGAATGACCACTTGTCTACCGCTTGCATTTCTAGGAACATAGTATCACCAGCATCTAGAACATCTACCTTCTGCATCATCTGACGTACAATTACCTCAATGTGCTTATCAGAGATTTTCACCCCTTGCTGACGGTATACCGCTTGGGTTTCGTTTACCAGATACTCTTGTACTGCGGTTGGTCCTTTAATCCTAAGGATATCAGCTGGAGTGATGGCTCCGTCTGAAAGCGGCTCACCAGCACGTACGAAGTCACCTTCTTGTACCAGGATAAGCTTACTTAGAGACACCATGTACTTCATCTTAGTACCGTCTTTAGCCTCTACGTAGATTTCTCTGTTACCACGCTTGATAGTTCCGTAAGAAACTACACCGTCGATTTCAGAAACCACAGCAGGGTTAGATGGGTTACGGGCTTCGAAAAGCTCAGTTACCCTTGGAAGACCACCTGTAATATCACGGTTCATGTTCACCGCTCTTGGGATTTTCGCTAGGATTTGACCAGCCTTAAGCTCCTGTCCGTTATCTACCATCAAACGTGCACCTACAGGTAGGTTATATTCTTTGGTATCTCCGGTTTTTGATTGGATAATCAAACCAGGGTTTTTAGCTCGGTCTTTTGAGTCTGTGATTACTTTATCACGGAAACCAGTTTGCTCATCAGATTCTTCACGGTATGTGATACCTTCCTCAATTGAGTCGTATTCTACAGTACCATCAAAGTCTGTAAGGATAACTGCGTTAAACTGATCCCAGTTACAAAGTGGATCGCCTTTCTCTACCTTTTGTCCGTCTTCTACCACTAGAACCGAACCGTAAGGTACGTTATTTGATACAAGGATTTGTTTTGTATCTGCATCTACAATCCTTAATTCTCCTCTACGACCAATCACTATTTTCTGAACTTCGCCTTCTTTATTAGCAAGGTTTACTGTTCTTACATCCTCAAAACTTACAGTTCCAGAGAATTTCGCCTTAAGGTTGGCATCTGTAGCCATACCGCCGGCCACACCACCGGTGTGGAACGTACGAAGTGTAAGCTGCGTACCTGGCTCACCAATAGACTGGGAAGCAATAACACCTACAGCCTCACCCACATCTACCATACGTCCAGATGCAAGGTTACGTCCGTAACATTTACAACAGATACCTACTTTGGTTTCACAGGTAAGTGCAGAACGGATTTCTATAGTTTCAATAGCAGTATTGTCTATTCTTTCTGCTATCTCTTCTGTGATTTCTTCTCCGGCTTCTACAATTAGCTCTTTAGTTAACGGATCTATTACATCCTGCACCGCTGTACGTCCTAAAATACGCTCAGAAAGTGGTTCAATAATATCATCATTCTCTTTAAGGGCAGAAACATTGATACCTCTAAGTGTACCACAGTCTTCTGAGTTTACAACCACGTCTTGAGCCACATCGTGAAGACGACGAGTCAAGTAACCGGCATCGGCTGTTTTAAGGGCTGTATCTGCAAGACCTTTACGAGCACCGTGCGTAGAGATAAAGTACTCAAGAACGTCAAGACCTTCTTTAAAGTTAGAAAGGATTGGGTTTTCAATGATCTCACCAACAGAACCTGCAATGTTTTTCTGCGGCTTGGCCATTAGACCCCTCATACCACCTAACTGACGAATCTGCTCTTGAGAACCCCTTGCTCCAGAGTGCATCATCATGTACACTGGGTTAAATCCTTGTCTGTCATTTTCTAACTGACGAAGAAGCGTTTCTCTCAAACGAGTATTTACCCTTGTCCAGATATCAATAATTTGGTTATAACGCTCACGTTCAGTGATGATACCAAACATATAGTTATTTTGAACCTCTTCTACTTCTACCCTGGCGTTTTCAATCAATCCTTGTTTTTCTTCAGGAATCATGATGTCACCAAGACCGATAGAAAGACCACCTTTGAAAGCCGACTGGAATCCTAATTCTTTGATATCATCCAGGAATTGAGCTGTACGGGCAAAGCTTACTTCTTTGAATACCTTTCCGATAATTCCTTGAAGTTTCTTTTT
>CAZBAV010000025.1:0-53219 GCA_964489955.1 uncultured Lacihabitans sp.
TCTGGGGGCCATTTACGGGAAAGGTCCCATTCCTGCGAAAATGTAGGTTGCGGAGCCGGTTTGAGCCTTTAGTTGTTGCTCCAGTACCACCGTAAGTAGCGTCGTTTCCGAATAAGCGGGCATAAGTGAGGGTCATTCCAGCAGAAAGTCTCGGGGTAAATTGTCTCTGGAATTGGACGGTACCGTTCCACCTTACATTAGAATAAAGTCCATGATAGAAAGTACGATAAGGAGATAAGTCTCCGAAATAATGTGAGGTTCCTGCCCCAATTCCAAATGTGGAGTAACGTTCATCTTTACTTTTAAATGAATTTGTTTGCTGACCCAAGACTACTGCCGGTGTGACAGCTAACAAACCCCAAAGTAATATTTTTTTTAGACGCATAGCACTTGTAAAATTCTGCAAACTTCTCTACCCTTTATCAACGCTCTGAAGATTGCTTAATTATTTATTAATATAGTTTTAATTTCGGTTTCTCACGTCTTCACCCCATTTGAGTTTGTTTCTGAGGGTACTTAGGAAACTCATTCCATCAATTTTAAGCAGCTTGGCTTTGAATTTTTCGAGGCTTACTGTCAATTCTCCCATATCATCTCCTACAATCTTCGCCCTGGAATCCATGGAGAGTAAATAGTTATTGCTTCGGCTTTCTACTTTAAGTGTTATTTTACTGGAGCTCGATACAATTATAGGCCTTACAAATAAATTGTGGGGGCATATCGGGGTTATTATGAAGTCATTTGAGATGGGCATAACTAAAGGGC
This sequence comes from uncultured Lacihabitans sp., assembly GCA_964489955.1. Classification (GTDB taxonomy): domain Bacteria; phylum Bacteroidota; class Bacteroidia; order Cytophagales; family Spirosomataceae; genus Leadbetterella. The sequence goes on from CAZBAV010000025.1 coordinate 766, forward strand.
CACCGCAACTTAAGTTATATCCTGTGGAACCCGTTGGTGTGGCAACCATGAGGCCATCTGCCCAGTAACTATTCAGAAACTCTCCATCTATGTAGGCGTGGACTACAATCATAGAGGAGGTGTCGGTTTTGGAAATGGCTATTTCATTTAGTGCAAAGTCCATTTCTTTTTCAAAAATGGGCATATTGGCATCTACACGAAGCATGATTCTTTCGTCTACGCTATACTCCCCGTTTTTAATTTTAGATATGGTTTCTTTTATATTTTTTGGGGCTATGTCTGTAAGGAAACCTAACCTTCCGAAATTTATACCCAGAACAGGAATCTCTTTGTGTGCCACCAGGCCGAGGGTTTCCAGAAAAGCTCCGTCACCACCCAGACTCAGGGCTACATCTATATCTGTCAGCTCTTCTTTTTCCCTGAAAATCTGACTGCTATCATACCCAATCCCGGAGTCTGATAACAGGTGGTGGAAAGATTCAGAAACTTGGTAGGATATGGAGTTATATTTTAACTGGGAGAAAATCTCTTGGATTTCGCTTATTGACTCGGGCTTGAATGGACGTCCATGTATAGCAAACTTCATAAACTACATATTTAGATACTTCATGAGTAACTCGTATCTGTCTTTTTCAATATTATTTACGGGCTCAGAACTGTGGTAAGATACCACGTCATAGCCAAATCTAATGAGGGTATTAACAACAGCACTTAAGTGACTTACATCCAGTTTAAGCGAGATTATTAAATCATTGTGGTCGTCGTTGGTAATAAAAAGGCTGATAATACGGGCCGATTCATTTTCTATAATTCGTGTTATCTCGGCTAAGGAATAATCTTTCCTTTTAATGTTTATTTCTATTAGTCCTCCAACATCACTTAAAGAAAGTGTTCCAATAAATTTTTCAAATAAAACGGCCTTCTCTAGAACCCCTTGGAAATCTTGGCTTACAGAGTCCACCACAGCAAGCAAATCTGTTTCTGTTTCTATAGCTTTACGTATGGCTTCCAGAAGGGGGTCTTCGGCATATATAAGCTGGGTAGCAAGTATAGGGGGAATCTCTGATAACTTTAATGAATAATCATATGCCAACAGCGTGTCTTCGGATAGAAAGCCTTCAAAACTGTTATCTTTCACGAGTGGCAAACTGTACAGCTTATAATCATTCAGTAAGTCTAAAGCTCTTTCTACTGTATCAGAGTAGAAGAGACTGGGAATGTTAGTATTTATGAACTGTTTTGCTACCATAGGAAGATATAGCTATAACTTTTTTTGGCGGGAAAAATTGCAAATTTTGGGTACAAATATCCTGCAAATTTTGAGAAATCACACCGATTTATTATTTAAAAAAGCCGAAATCTGGGTTTCTGCATCTTTCACAACCTCTTCCGCAGTTTTTCCAGAGGGATATATTATGTCTAAGGTGTTCCAAGACATTTTAGTGAAACTTGTAAGCGGGAAAAAGCCTTTCGGGTTAAACTTAGCGGGATTAATCACGCAAATAGGTACAACTAAAGCATCCGGACATTTTTTTAGCAGGGTGGCTACTCCTCCAACCGAAAAGGGCTTTAATTTTCCGGTGCGGGAACGCGTGCCCTCAGGGAAAATGGCCGCAGAAAAATTGTTGCTGTAAATATGCTTTGCAAAACGGATTATCTCAGTAATGGCCTGCTTAGAATCGTTTCGGTCTATAAGTGCGGCTTGGCCAACCCGTAGATTATATGAAATACCTGGTATACCCTTGGCCAACTCTTTTTTAGAAACAAACTTAGGTGTATGTTTTCGTAAAAACCAGATAATGCCGGGGATATCAAACATGCTTTGATGGTTAGATATAAAAATGATGGTTTTCCCTTCTGGGATACTCATTTTCTGACTAAAAGAAGCTGTAGAACCTGTTATTAGCCAGCCATAAACGATAAAAAAGTTAAAAATTTCTACCGACCTTTGGTGGGCTCTCGCCCCAAATAGATTGAATACAACTAACTGTATGACATGGAATACTACCATGAGCATTCCAAAATAAAGGAGATACAAACTACCTAAGATGTAATCAAGTATTTTCTTCAACGTTATATTTTACAAGTGCGGCAAAGTTAGCTTAATGTTATGTGACTTTGGTAAATTTTGTGTGGAGAATTGTTTGTTGCCCTAAAGATTGGTATGTAATAATTCACTAATTTTGCCCAGACTGAATAAAATAGCAATAGTAATGGAGCCATTAAGAGTAGAAGTAATGAAACACGTGGGAAAGGAGATAGATGCTCTATCTCTTGAGTTTTTAAATCCCATAGAGTCTAATTGGCAGCCGTCAGATTTTTTACCAGACTCTACCCAAGAGAATTTCCTGTCGGAAGTAAAGGAGCTACAAGAGGCTTGTAGAGAGCTTCCTTATGATTACTTGGCGGTATTGGTTGGAGACTGTATTACAGAAGAGGCTTTGCCTACATATACATCTTGGTTAATGACTGTAGAAGGTATAAACCAGGTACATGACAGAGAAAGTGGTTGGGTTAAATGGGTTAGGTGGTGGTCTGCTGAAGAAAATCGCCATGGAGACTTACTTAATAAGTACTTATATCTGTCCGGAAGGGTAAATATGAGAGAAATGGAAACCTCTACTCAATGGCTTATTGCTGATGGATTTGATATTGGTACAGATGCAGATCCTTACCGTAATTTTATTTATACTTCTTTCCAAGAGTTAGCAACCAACATTTCGCATAGGAGAACGGCTACCTTGGCAAAAAAACATGGGAACGCTCATTTATCTAAGATTTGTGGGAAAATTGCTTCGGATGAAATGAGGCATGCCAAAGCATACAAGACATTTATTTCTAAGTTTTTCGAAGTTGATCCTTCTGAGGTGATGCTGGCTTTTGAAGACATGATGAAAAAGAAGATTGTTATGCCTGCCCATTTTCTACGTGAAACAGGAGATAAGATCGGAGGGGTATTTTCGCATTTCTCGGATTCGGCACAAAGATTGGGAGTATACACAACCATCGATTACATAGAAATACTAGAGAGTTTACTAAAGGATTGGAGTATAGAGTCCGTAGGCGGTCTAAACTCTGCTGCAGAAAAAGCAAGGGATTATTTGGTAGCTTTACCTGCACGCCTTAGGAGGATTGCAGATAGGACAAAAATACCTGAGCTTGAGTATGAATATAAGTGGATTACACGCTAAAATGGATGTTTGAAACTTTTCTAGGGCTGCTCCGAAAACCTTATTTGGCGGTTTTGGCTAGCTTGCTATTATGTTTTCTCCTTTTTAGTCCTGCTGTGGATGTGCCGGTTACACCAGGTCTTCTCAATGATAAAGTGGCTCATTGCCTAATGTTTTTGGGTACTTCTTTTTTATGGTTTCAGAGAACTAAGAACTCTTTACTTGCTGTTATAGTGATACTGGCATTTGCGGTGGCTAGTGAGTATATTCAGGCTTCTTTGCCTGCAGGGTTTAGGAGATCATTTGAGTTTAATGATATTTTGGCGGATATTAGCGGAATTGGGTTTGCCTATTTTGCAAGCCGCTTTTTTGATAATTTTTTCAGGAAGAGAGAGGGTAAAAACCATACAAGTGCGTGAAAACATATTTTCTACAAGTACAGAAAGTAGTACAAGAAACAAGAGATACGGTTACAATAAGGTTCTGGCATCCTATCAACGAACAAATACATTACCTTCCCGGCCAGTTTTTAACGGTAATTGTACCCGATAAGGAGGGTAAAAAAGTGAGGAGAAGTTATTCTATGTCGAGCTCTCCTCATACTGATAGTGCTGTTTCTATTACTGTGAAGAGGATAGAAGGTGGCTTGGTTTCTAATTATTTGGCTGATAATGTAAAAGAAGGCGATTTCCTGGAGGTTATAGAACCCATGGGGAAGTTTGTGCTGGATACGAATAAAAGTCGCGATCTAGTCTTGATAGGTGCGGGAAGCGGCATTACACCTCTCATGTCTATTATTAAGTCGGCTTTAAAAGCTCAAAAAGAGACAAGAATACTTTTGATTTATGGATGTAGAGACGAGAATAACATTATTTTTCGTCAGGTTTTAGATAGTTTGGAGGCAGAAAATCCTAGTCGATTTAAAGTAACTTACATCCTGAGCCAGCCAGGTCAATATTGGGTGGGACACAAAGGGAGAATCAACCAGGCCAATGCCATTATGTTCATGAAGGATCAGGCTGTGGACTTTAAGAACGATCTCTTCTATATGTGTGGGCCAGAGGTGATGATGGATGAGGTACAGAAAGTTTTTACTCTTTTTGATGTGCCGGAGGAGAATGTTTTCTTTGAAAGATTTAATGCCCCTGTATTAGAAGATGCGGAAATTTTACCAACAGCAGTGACCCAAAGTGTAACAGTTTTATACGATGGAGATACCCATGTTTTTGATGTAGAACCACACCAGACGGTGCTAGAAGCGGCTTTGGAGTTAGATATTGATTTGCCGTATTCTTGCCAAGCAGGAATGTGCACGGCTTGCTTAGGAAAATGTGTGGAAGGAATAGTGAAAATGGATGAAGATGACGGACTTACAGAAAAGGAAATAGCCCAGGGCTATATCCTTACCTGCGTTACACGCCCTGTTTCTGGTGGAGTGGTTATTGAAATTGATTAGACCTGTGTCCAAGTAACATTTGGTTTGTGAATTTGCCTTTTCAAGAAGCGAATTTCTGTTCTGTAGCATTCATTTCTTGCAGCCATTGTTAGGTTTAAATAGACTCTTTACCCGTGGTGTGTTATCTAATAATTTCCAATCTGCGAGTAATAAGTGTTTTATTTCTTTAATTTAAGATAACTATTTTTTCTTTTCCTACTTTTTTGAAAAAGTAGGCGGTCCGCCGCTGCGAGCAAAAACATAGGTTTAGAGGGGACGCCCAGTCATAACCTCTTTCGCCGACTTCGTCAGGGTGACCCCGTCAGGCTCAGACGGTCTCAAAAACCTGTATATGGTATAATTTAGTGTTTTATTAACGTTCAATTTATAATGCACTACGGGTATCCTTATAGAACCCTGTTGACAGACTGTTGTCATTTGCCAATTCTAGCTTTGTAGAAAATTAAAACAATACAAAGACATGGGCATTATTTCACAAGCAGAATTATTAGAGATTTGGCAAGGAAACCGTAATCTTACCCGTAGGGTTATTGAAGCTTTCTCGGAGAAAGACTTATTTGAGTTTAGTATAGGTGGGATGCGTCCTTTCGGCGAAATGTGCAAAGAGTTTTTAGCAATTGGCGTACCCGGACTAAAGGAAATACTTGCAGGCGAAAAGGGGAATTATGCAGAGAACAGTTCGCTTGATACTAAGGAGAAAGTATTGGCTCAGTGGGATAAAGACACCCAAGAAATTAATGAATTGTGGAGTCAGTTTACTCCGGAGAAGTTTCAGGAAGTTCATAACCTTTTTGGAGAATACTCTTTTCCTGTAATCCACAATATTATGTATTTCATTGAGAACGAAATCCACCACCGCGGGCAAGGGTACGTTTATCTGCGTGCTTTGGGAATACAACCTCCGTTCTTCTGGGAAAGGTAATATATGTTTTGGTTTTCTGTGGGATTGCCCACAGGAAACCAAATTACTCAATATGTTTACCCAGCTCTAAGAATATCTCTTTAACGTTTTCTTTTAGCTCTAGGGGTTCTAAAACAGTAATGCAGTCAGCATAATAAATGCACCACCGTGGGAAAGCCATATTAATTTCTGGAGTTTCAAAGGTCATAACAATGCCATCTTCCGTTATTTCTTCCGAAACATAGCCATAATGATATTTAGAATGGGATAAAAAATGTGCTGTCTTAGGGTTCACAAGAAGCTTTACATAAATCCTGTTTTGGGGAACGTAACTGTCCAGATAGTCAGAAAGTTTTCCGTGTTGTTTAGAAAACCTACGGTTGGTATTAGTGATTTGTATAATTCTATCGGTACGGAATTGACGGTAGTCCATCCTTAAAAGGCAGAAACCAAAAATATACCAATAATTGTTTTGGTTGAACACGCCCACGGGTTCTATTTCCCGCTCTATTTCCTCACCTCTTACACCCTTGTAAAGCAGCACAATATTCTGTCTGCCGGCTACCCCTTTCATGACAGATTCCAGGGCATGTGGTAAGGCATCATTAAACAGGGAGCGGTTAGCTCTAACCTCCACTTGTGAATCTAGCATCTCTACCCAGTCACGGTCATGGGGTTTCATTACCGCTTTTATTTTTTCGGTGGCAGACTTGTAGGCATCTTGTAAGTTTTTGTCAAGAAAAACACCCATTAGTTTTTCTCCCGTAACCAGACTTGCTGCTTCTTCTTTAGATAGCATCACAGGCGGCAGTCGGTAGCCTTCCATTAGAGAATAGCCAATGCCGGCTTCCGAAAGTATGGGTACACCTGCACTTTCCAAGACCTTTACGTCTCTGTAAATGGTGCGGAGGCTTACTCCAAAGCGGTCTGCTAGGTCTTGTGCTTTTACAATCCGTTTGGTTTGTAAAGAGGTGAGTATGGCTACCACTCGGTTTATTTTTTTTAGGCTATCGTCTATCATACTCGGAAACCGATTGAAAGTTTTGCTTGTTTAGGTTTACAAAGATAAATAACCCCAGGGGCAAATACATGTATTTTGAAGACCAAACCTATGACGGTTTACAAGGCGGGCTACCATTTGGTGAATACGAAAATTGTCAATTCAAGAATTGCGATTTCCAAAGTCTGGATTTCTCAAAATTTATATTTATAGATTGCACATTTGTCAACTGCAATCTTACTATGGTAAAAACCGATAACCTCGCTCTCAGAGATATAGTTTTTGAGGGGAGTAAACTAATGGGCTTCCGGTTCGATCTGTGTAATACGCTGGGTCTAAGTGTGTCTTTTACTTCTTGTGTTGTAGACCATTCTTCCTTTTTCGGGGTGAAAGTTAAGAAAACCCGTTTTAAGGATAGTTCTCTGCAATCTGTAGATTTTACAGGAGCTGATGCCACAGAGGTTGTGTTTGAGAACTGTAATTTGGCAGATGCTCACTTTGAGCGTACGCAACTGGTGAAAGCTGATTTTCGGAAGGCATATAACTTTACCATAGATCCTGAAATTAACGTTATGAAAAAAGCCAGATTTCTATCCCAGGATTTGGGACGTTTGCTCACAAAGTACGGTTTGGATGTTTCTTGATTGGGATTTTCTTTGAAAATTCGAGAACTTTGCACACTATTTTAAGAATTAATGGATAAGATCAAACTTCTTTCAGATGCTATTGCCAACCAAATTGCCGCAGGTGAGGTGGTACAAAGGCCGGCTTCCGCTGTGAAAGAATTGATGGAAAACTCTATTGATGCAGGAGCTACTTCTGTAGCCTTAGTTGTAAAAGATTCAGGCAAAGCACTTATTCAAGTTATTGATAACGGTGCAGGGATGTCACCCACAGATGCACGGATGAGTTTTGAACGTCATGCAACTTCCAAAATCCAAGAAGCCGTAGATTTATTTAATATTCGTACGATGGGTTTTAGGGGGGAGGCTCTGGCGTCTATAGCAGCGGTGGCTCAAGTGGAACTGAAAACTCGCAGGGCGGAAGATGAACTGGGGACCCATATTCGTATAGAAGGATCAGAGTTTAAAGAGCAGGATTTAATACAGACCCCAGTAGGGACTAGCTTGGCTATCAAGAACTTGTTTTTTAATGTGCCAGCCAGGAGGAAGTTCCTAAAGAGTAATCCTGTGGAAATGAAGCATATTATTGAGGAGTTTCAAAGGGTGGCATTGGCTCACTCCGAGGTGAAGTTCTCACTTTTTCACAATGATATAGAGATACTAAACCTGCCGGAAGGAAAACTCAGTAAACGTATTGTAGATACGCTGGATAAATCTTACCGTGACCAGTTGGCCGCTTGCGAAATAGAAACAGATTTGGTGAAAATAACGGGTTATGTAGGTAAACCTCAACTGGCAAAAAAAACGAAAGGAGATCAGTACTTTTTTGTAAACAAGAGGTTTATCAAAAGTGCGTACCTTAACCATGCGGTGGTGAGTGCTTTTGAATCTACTATTCCGGAGGGGACACATCCTTTTTATGCCTTGTTCTTAGAGATTAATCCGAGTAAAATTGATATCAATATCCATCCTACAAAGACTGAAATTAAGTTTGACGAGGAGCAGGCTATTTATGCCATTTTACGGTCGGCAGTAAAGAAATCATTGGGGGTGTATAACCTTACTCCCAGTATAGATTTTGAAGCTAGCGTAGACTTGGGGAATCTTACTGCCGGTTATGATTTTCGCCCGTCCCAAGTAAGCCAGAGGAGTACACAGCCACTTGATGCACATCGGTATTCTCAAATAAATAATAGAGATAATGTGCAAAACTGGGAAAAACTGTTTGAGTCCGGAGCAAACCAGGAAGTTCTGCAGACCGTATTATTTCCCAGTAAAGCCAACCATACTGAAGAGTATGAGAAGCCCGAAGATACAGTGGCCATACAGGTACACAATACCTACATTCTTACTCAAGTAAAGAGCGGACTCATGTTGGTACAACAGAGATATGCTTATGAAAGAGTTTTTTATGAAAAATATCTGAAGGAGATTAATACACCTACATCCAACTCCCAGCAGCTATTGTTTCCTAAAACGATTAGTTTAAGTGCCCTGGACTATGCGTTGAGTTTGGATGTTATTGATATGATACGTAGCATTGGTTTCGGGATTGAAGAATTTGGAACCAATACGTATTTGATTAATGGTATACCTTCGCAATTTATGGATGAAGATGAAGGTGTACTTTTCCGAAATATTTTGGAGTCTTTTAAAGAAAATGAAAACAACAGGGCTATAAACAAGAAAGAAGCCCTGGCAAAAACTTTAGCGAAGAAAAACGCGGCAAGAATGGAGCGTAAGCTAGAGAAAACTGAAATCGCAAGTCTTATTGACCAACTTTTTGAGACGTCTATGCCAGCAATTAGTCCCGATGGGAAACCAGTGATGGCCATTTTGTCGTTAGAAAAGATAGGGAATTTATTATTTAACAACGGATAACATGTTTGGAAGAATCACCCCGGTTGTAAAAAACCTTTTAATACTTAATATAGGTATATATTTTGCCTCAAATCTTGCTCCCAATAATGTACTGATGGAGTGGTTTGCCTTATATAATCCTTTCATTCCAGGAAGTGAAGGCGGAATAAACCCTAATTTTAAGCCTTGGCAGTTTGTATCTTATATGTTTTTACATAGCCAAGACTCCTTTAGGCATTTGTTCTCCAATATGTTTGGGTTACTTATTTTTGGACCTGCAATAGAGAGCTACATGGGTTCTAATAAGTTCTTGAAATACTATTTTATAACGGGTATAGGTGCAGCGGTAATTCACTTGGGTGTAAGTTATATAGAGTGGAGTAATTATCCACAAACTTACGATTTTTTGAAGGCATTTACAAACCAAAAAACGGTTGGAGCGTCTGGAGCAATCTTCGGTATCCTTATAGCATTTGCTATGATCTACCCCAATTTAGAGATGATGTTACTGTTTATTCCCGTACCAATTAAGGCAAAATATTTGGTAGGTGCCTATGCTGTTTTTGAAATAATTCAAGGATTTAATAGCGTAGGTTCAGGTATAGCTCACTGGGCTCATATAGGAGGTTTGATTACCGGTGTAATATTATTGCAATTTTTAGGTTATAAAAACAGAAGATTTTATTAAATTCGTTAGTACATTTGTTGGTTAATGGGCAGCGTATATAATGACATATTGAATGTTTTCCGGAAAAACAGCAATCAGGTGACCAAGCTGATAGTCATCAATGTATTGGTGTTTGTGGGCATTGCTTTGGCTAGTTTTATGTCTGGTTTTTTTGTGGAGAATAATACACAGCCCTTTGCACAAAACCTTTGGATGGGCAGCACACTGCGAGGTATTGTCTCGCATCCATGGACTTTGCTTTGGCATCCGTTTACTCACGGTGGGCTACTTCCACTACTTTCTGATATTATAATTCTTTACTGGTTTGGTAACATGTTGGCTGACCTCCTTGGAGGAAAGAAAATGGTCATTACCTATTTGTATGGGGCTTTTTTCGGGGCTGTTTTCTTCCTACTTGTATGGGGCTTCTTTGAACGCCTTAATCCAACTTTAAATTACCAAGGCTTTTTATACGGCTCGTCTGCCGGGGGATTTGCAATAATGTATGCATACGTGGCTTTAAACCCAGACAGTGAGTTGATGATTTTTACCATGAGGGTAAAAACACGTTTATTGGTCTTGATATTGCTTTTAGTATCCGTTTTATTAAACCCACCTATGGGCGTAATGGATTTGGGCGGTGCTGCGTTTGGTTATTTACAAATGAAACTTCTTAGAGCAGGTGTGAACCTTACATCCGGAGCAGAAGGCCTTTTTATGTGGATAGAGGGAATAGGGAAGCCGAAACAGAAGAGCTTTAGTAAGAAGTACCCAAAGCCGGTTACAACACCAAGGGGTAAAGTAGTGCCTTTTCCTGTAAGAGATACAGAGCCGAGCCAAGACGAAGTAGACCATTTGTTGGATAAGATAAGTAAGGTTGGATACGAGAGTCTTACTGCCGAAGAAAAACAAAGACTGCATAAGGCTAGCCAAAATGCAGATTAATTCATGCTGTAATAGATAGAAGATGATAGTAAGCCAAGGTGAACTCCTGAGACAAATTGATAGTCCTGCGGACCTAAAAAAACTTACTGCGGAGCAGCTGCCCCAGTTTTGTCAAGAGTTAAGACAGTATATCGTAGATATGGTATCGGTAAACGGAGGCCACTTTGGGGCTAGTTTGGGTGTGGTGGAATTAACCACGGCTTTGCACTATGTCTATAATACTCCTTATGACCAACTTGTGTGGGATGTAGGTCATCAAGCTTATGGGCATAAGATAATAACTGGCCGCAAAGACCAGTTTTATACCAACCGTATGTACGGAGGTATATCTGGTTTTCCCAAAATGAAAGAAAGTGAGTACGATGCTTTTGGTGTTGGGCATTCCTCTACTTCCATTTCGGCAGCATTAGGAATGGCTATGGCCTCTAGGCACAGTGGCTTGAAGGACAAGCAGCATATTGCAGTTATTGGTGACGGTGCCCTTACAGCGGGTCTGGCGTTTGAAGGAATGAACCATGCGGGCATGGAGAAAGATGCCAACCTACTCATTATTCTTAATGATAACTGTATGGCCATTGACCCTAATGTAGGGGCATTAAAAGAATATCTTACAGATATTACTACTTCTAAAACCTATAATAAGGTTAAAGATGATGTATGGAATCTTCTTGGAAAAATGAGCTCTTTTGGTAAAAGTGCCAGAGAGATTGTTTCTAAGGTAGAAAACGCTTTGAAAGGTGCTTTGCTAAGCCAAAGCAATGTTTTTGAGGCTCTTAATTTACGGTATTTCGGCCCTATTGACGGGCATGATATAGACCATTTGGTGTCGGTTTTAAATGACCTGAAGGATATTCCCGGACCTAAAATTCTACATTGTATTACAGTAAAAGGTAAAGGTTATGGACCTGCGGAAGTGGACCAAACAAAATGGCATGCTCCGGGGCTTTTTGATAAAGTTACGGGAGAAATAAAGAAGAAAGTATATACTGTTCCTACACCTCCTAAGTACCAAGATGTATTTGGGCATACTATTGTGGAGCTGGCGGAGCAAAATCCTAAAATAGTTGGTATAACACCTGCTATGCCTTCTGGTTCGTCATTAAACATTATGATGAAAAAGATGCCAGACCGTGCTTTTGATGTAGGTATTGCGGAGCAGCATGCTGTAACCTTGTCTTCTGGAATGGCTACACAAGGGCTTACAGTATTTTGTAACATTTATAGCTCTTTCATGCAAAGGGCTTATGATCAAGTTATACATGATGCCTGTATCCAAAACCTACCTGTTATTTTCTGCTTAGACCGTGCGGGCTTTGCCGGAGCTGATGGACCTACCCATCATGGGGCATATGATGTAGCTTTTATGAGGTGTATTCCTAATATGGTGGTGTCTTCTCCAATGAACGAAGAGGAACTTCGTAATTTAATGTTTTTGGCTCAGTCAGATACGTTCCAGGCGGGAACACAAGCTATCACTATCAGGTATCCAAGAGGAGAGGGTGTTATGCCGGATTGGAGGAAGCCTTTCTCGGAAATTGAAGTAGGAAAAGGACGTAAGTTACAAGATGGAGAAGATTTGGCCATATTAAGTTTTGGACCAATAGGTAATATGGTTGCAGATGCCATTGGAAAAAGTGATTTTAGTGTGGCACATTACGATATGCGTTTTGCAAAGCCTCTGGACGAAGAAATGCTACATGAAGTTTTCCGCAAATTCAAATATATCATTACGGTAGAAGATGGTTGTTTACAAGGCGGTATAGGCTCTGCTATTATTGAGTTTATGGCAGACCATGGATATAGCTCGCAAGTTAAGCGTCTTGGTATTCCAGACCGTATTGTAGAACATGGAGAACAATACCAATTATATGCCGAGTGCGGATATGACGCTCCCGGTATTTTAAGAGCTATAAATGCTATTCTAAAACCCGCAGAAGTGGTATTATGATACTTAACGGGTTTGGACTTCGGAATTTGCCAGAAACAGGAGAGTTTCCGTTTAATCTAGAACTTGTTAAGAACCTTCCTTTTTTGTCTTTTAATAGCTCCGTTACTTTTTTGGTAGGAGAAAATGGTTCTGGAAAATCCACGCTTCTGGAGGCTTTGGCTTATGCCAGTAATGTGCCGTCTGTTGGTGGTATGTCCTTAGAAGATGATCCACTTATGGAACCAGCCCGGAGTCTGGGAAAGATGCTGAGCCTGCGGTATGGGGAAAAAACTTCTTCTGGTTTTTTTGTACGGGCGGAGGATTTTTTGGGTTTTGTGAAGAATATTCTCCGAAGTATAGCAGAACTAGATGCTGAAATAAAAGAGATTACCGATACATGGAATGGGGGAGACTTAGAGCGTGCCTTGGGTACACTTAAAGCTGAACGCAGAGCTTATACAGACAGATATTCAGAGAACTTCGATGCGATGTCCCATGGGGAGGGTTTTCTTAAGTTTTTTAATTCCCGCATTACAGGAAAAGGGTTGTATATTATTGATGAACCCGAAGCTGCCTTATCACCTGCCCGGCAGCTTAGTTTAATGAAGATTATTATGGATGCGGTAAAAAATCGGGGCTCGCAGTTTATTATTGCTACGCATTCTCCACTTATTCTGGCTATGCCGGGCTCACAAGTTTGGCATATTGAGAATGGCCAGATAGTTGAAAAGCATTATACAGAAACCGATCATTTTGAACTTACCAAAGCTATCTTGGCGGGTCCAGAGAGGTTTTATAATGCCTTGGAGAAAGAGGATTGATATACCATAAAAAAACAGGATCCTTGCAAGAAACCCTGTTTTTTCTAGATACCTGAGTATATTATTTTAGGAATCCTGCTAGAGAGTCCAATACATTTCCTCTCTGGTTAGAGTCTGTCCCTTTGTTAAAGAATGTACCGGCAAGGTCAGCTAAACCACCTATGTCTAAACCACCGGCTGGAGCAGCCTGTTGTTTTCCACCACCCAATACAGAGCCTAAAAGACCTCCTAATAAGCCACCAGCACCACCGGAGCTTTTTCCGCCACCGCCTAATACAGAGCCTATTAAATCTCCTAAGCCACCGCCACCACCAGACTGTGCTTGTTTTTGCTGTCCTAATACTCCCATAACCACAGGAGCAAGTACAGAAAGTAAAGTACCTACTTGGTTGCTAGACAAGCCCGATTTTTGAGAAAGGTTGTCGGTTACAAAACCCGTGTTGTTTCCAAACATGTGGCCAACGATTTTGCTTCCGTCTGCACTACCACCTCCCGAAAGTAACCCGGCTAGGTTGTCAAATATCCCACCGCCAGCATGTTGGTTAAGAGCGTTGTCTATACTTGCAGCTTGGCCTTTGTTTTTTGCATTATAGTTTAGGGCGGCTATCATAAGGGGCACAGCGGCACCTACTACCCATTTAGCTTTACTTTCATCTATGTTTAGCATTTTAGCTATTGATGAGGTAATGGTTGAGCCTATTCCGCCTGTAAGTAATTGTGAAATGTCCATTTTTTACGTAAAATTTAGTAATGTGAGAGCTTGTCAAAATTGACGAGGCAATAATAATAAAAAGTTTGGATAAAATGTTATAAAATTATGGTCTTGGATTTGCCTCTATTTTAGGTTTGTTATTTTTTATAGGAATTTGTCGGACAGTTACGGTACAGGTTCTGTTATGGGGGGCTATAAACGCAAGCCATTTTTATCCATTTTTTAACAGTAATTATTTTGCCGGATTGTTTATTGGATTATCAAATACAAGAGAAAAGCAGACGATGTCTGACTTTCGTTTTTTGTCTTTCGTAAGGCAATAGATATTTTGTATATTTGCACTTTGGGTACAAAACAAAGAAATGGCATGTCTATTAAGTATGTTTCTGGCTTAGGAACTCTTCAGAAAGCATTAAAGATTAATCTTGATAACAGGATATACGGGACTTTCGCTGAAATTGGGGCGGGACAGGAAGTGGCCGGTACTTTTTTTAAGGCAGGAGGGGCTTCTGGTACCATAGCGAAATCGGTTTCTGCCTATGATATGACTTTTTCCGATTCTATTTATGGGCAGCTTAAAGATAAAAGGTACGTTTGCCAGGAAAGGGTGAACAGTATGCTGGACCATGAATATGATCTTTTGATTGAGAGATTAGATGAAAAACGAGGGGAAGAAACCCAGTTTTTTTCTTTTGCAGATACTGTAGTTACGCTTAATTATCATAAAAACAACCATCCGCACGGCTGGCTTGGTTGTCGTTTCCAGATTGAGCCGGGTGGAGAATATAATGATGTTATAATACATGTTCGTTTGTTGGATAACGATACGCTTTTGCAACAACAGGCTATTGGTGTACTTGGGGTGAACCTAATGTATGCCTGTTTTTATTATTATCAAAATCCTGAAATATTTTTAGAATCTCTGCGGGACAATATTGCAATGGACCGTTTTCAGCTGGACTCAATTAAGTTCTATGGGCCTGCTTTTAAGGAAGTAGATGATCGCTTGATGTCATTGAGATTGGTACGTAATGGCTTTTCTGATGTTGCTATTTTTGGTCCTGATGGCAAAAACGTGCAGCCTTCGGATATTTTATACAAGAAGAATATCCTAATGTTAAGAGGCCGTTTCAGACCTGTGACAGCTGTACACATGGATATGCTGGAGAATGGCTTAAAGCAGTTTACAGAGGAGCCAGATGTAGATCAGGAAAAAGTATTGGTGCTATTCGAACTCACATTACAAGGACTTAAATCAGGCGAATATATAGACGAAAAGGATTTCTTGGATAGAGTAGATATTCTTTGTGCATTGGGGCATACCGTAATGATCAGTAATTTTGTGGAGTACTACAAACTGGTGAGTTACTTGGCGGTATTCAGCAAGAGAAAGATAGGCTTAATTATGGGGTACCCTAATTTGGAGTATATTTTCGAAGAAGAGAACTATAAAGACCTGCCGGGCGAAATACTGCAATCCTTTGCAACGTTGTTTAGTAAGAATATCAAGGCTTATATTTATCCGACCTTGAAAGAAGGAACTATAATGAACTGCATTAGGTTTAATCCTGAGGCTCATTTAACGGACCTGTACAGGTATCTGATTGCTAATAATAAGATTGAGGATATTTATCACTACAATAAAGCGAACCTAAATATTATTACAGATGATATGCTTAACCTTATCCAGAAAGGGGAGCAAGGGTGGGAGGAAAATGTACCCAAAGAAGTGGCAGATTTTATAAAAGACCGCTGTTTGTTTGGCTTTCCTTGTGTGGTGATACCAAAAAAATAAATATACGTGCAATGATAAATAGATTTTTGTTTTTCGGTTTTTTCTTCATTCATTTTGGGGTGATGGCCCAGCAGGTAACACCTAGGATTGTGATACCCCGTACTCCAGGCTGGAACGTGATAAATGAGGGACAAATGTTTTCATTTGAATTGAAACTGCTACCCGATACGCTTAAGAAGTACTATAGATTTGATATCCAACAGGGGAAAGTGGTGGGTATGAATCTAGATTCTTTGGGCCATTTTACATGGACTCCAGACTTCCACTTGGTAGATAGGGTAGAAAAGGAAAAGATTTTCCAGATAATTGTGGAGGCTAAAGATGAAAATGAAAACAGAGTTACAGCTAATGTTGACTTTAAGGTTATTCATAAAAACAGACCGCCCCACATAGAGCCACTGAACTCGTTTTATGTACAGTATAATCATACTAACGTATACAAAATAACCAGTGATATGGTTAAAGATCCTGACAATGATCTTATTGTATTTATCCCAAACCTGGAATCTATGCCGGAGGGAATGACCATGAATACTCAGGGGGAGATTACATGGACACCGTCTATTACGCAGTTTAAAGCGTTAAAAACAAATCCTATTTATGTAGATTTCGTGGTTCAAGACCAGCCAGCAAGGGCAAGTACCAAGGCACGGATAAAAATAGAAGCTACTCAAATGGATTTACCGCCTCAGATAACGGTTGTTCCAAATACAGATGTAATAAAACTTAAAGAAAACGAAAAGGTGAACTTAAGGTTTTATTTGTCTGACCCTAACGGAGAGGAAGATTTGGAGCTAATGGACTATGTGACCAATACGCATAAGTTTCCCGATAGCCTTCTGGTGAAAAACTCTGCTACACAGTATGAGTTTACCTGGAGTCCTGGTTATGACTTTGTACAAGACCCTACAGATACAGTTGGCTTTTATATAGACTTCTTCGTATTGGATAAAACCCAGAATAGAGAGGTAAAGAGAATTCATTTTGTGGTGAAAAACACCGTAAATGAAGCGGAACTTGATCAGAAAAATTATAGTTTATATTCGGGTACATTAATTAATGCCTGGGAATTACTAGAGCAATTAAAAGAGGTAGAGGAAACGCTGAAGAAAGACTACAACAGAGCCAGAAAGGGAAAGAAGAACAGGTCAGTGGTAAATGCAGGGTTAGGTGCTACCACGGGCCTGTCTGGAGTAATAGCAGATGGAGACGCAAGTAAGCAAAAGATGATATCTGCAGTGGGAGGAACAGCCACACTTACTATTAGTACGCTGGAAGCTACAGAGGTTATCGGGAAGTCTATGAAAGACGTTATAGATAGACTAAACTATGTAATAGAAAAGAAAAACGAGATACAGACTAAGGGTGATATTTTTGCAAGGGATTTTTCTTTGAAGGCTCCAAGAAGAGGTGCCGATTTTCTTAAAAAAATAGATGATTTTAACACAGCAATGAACCTTAAAGGTTTAGTGGCTTTGGAGTTGAAAGCCCATTGGGAAAATAAAAAGCAACCCACGCCCGGTAATATAAAAAGAACGTTTAAGGACTACGTGCCTTTCTGATGATTATGGTTGGGGTTCTCTGAACCCCATTTTTTTGTGGTATTGAATGGATATGGGAAGGAACAGAAGGTATTGTTTCTTCCTTTTTTTATTAATGGAGACAAAGAATTGCAAGAATTTCTGTGTTAGCCCTGGTCTGCGTAGTTCTTTTAATTGTCTAAAAACTCTCTAAAGGAATCTACGTTATCTTCAAACTCTATGCGGTAGTCTTCGTGGACTTCTTCGAAGAGTTTTTGCACTTTTTTGAACTTTAAATCTGCAAAATCTCTGTATTTGTCGGCTAAAGGTCTTCTATATGTAGAAAATTTGTAGAGAGTAGGAAATCGCTGGTTTGCCTTCAGAAAGAGATAGAGAAGTGTTTCAAGTTCTCCTAGTTTATCTTTGGTTACTTTTACATGGCGATTTATGGATGTCACCACTCCCTTTGTTTGTCTCAAGAGGGAATCCATATTGTAGATTTCTGTAGCAAATACCTGGTCAATTTTCTCTTTTATGGCTTGCCTTCTAAATTCTAAATCTTGTGGTGTGCCTTCCAGAAGCTTAAATTGAAGTTGATCTACAAGGATTTCATCTTTATTAACTAGCCGGATTAGTAGCTTGTTTCTTTCCTTTACAGGCATAGAAAGGATAGCCTCTTGGAGTTCTTCAGAGATTTTTTTTCTTGCCATTTTACCAAACCATCAGGATACGCCACCCTGCACAGAGCAGTAGTAACATTAATGAAATAGGAGTAAGGACTTTCCAGCACAAATTCATGAGCTGGTCTACTCGTAGGCGAGGAAAACTCCAACGAACCCACATTTGTACCAACATACCGAAATAAGCTTTAGAAAATAACCAAAATCCTCCCCAAAGATATTGACTCCAATGACCTGCTGGTCCAGTGGTCCAGTCGGCAAGCTTTACATTACCTATATTGGGTAGTGGAGTGTTCCACGCTCCAAAAAACAATATGGCGGCCAGTAAGGACATGAGAAGCATTATGCCGTATTCGGCCAAAAATAGGATGGCCCATCGGAAACCCGAATACTCAGTTTGAAAACCCGCTACAAGCTCCGATTCAGCTTCCGGGAGGTCGAAAGGTGCTCTATTGGCTTCTGCCAGAGCAGCTATACAGAATATTACAAACACAGGAATTAGTATGGGACTGCGTAGGATGTTCCATGTGAGAAATCCGCCGATGTTAGTGGTTTCTATACCCAATGCTTTAATTCCCAAAAGATAATTGGTTTCTTGTGAAAGAATACCCTGCTGCGTAGAAATTTCTTGGAGATTAAGGGTGCTGGTAATGAGGGTTACACATAAAATACTTAAGCCTAGCGGGATTTCATAAGAGATAATCTGTGCCATAGACCGCATTGCCCCAAGTAAAGAATACTTATTATTAGAAGCCCATCCAGCCATAAAGATGCCCAAAATGTCTATAGAAACAATGGCTATGAGCATAAATAGGCCTGTTTGGGCGTTTACACCCTGTACACCAGGAGCTAGTGGGATAAATGCAAAAACAGTAAAAACAGCCCCAAAAATAATGTATGGGGCTATTTTAAACATTTTCTTTTCGGCATTATCCGGTATAATGTCCTCTTTTTGGAAAAGCTTGAATAAGTCTGCCACTAACTGTAGCAGGCCCCATTTCCCTACTTCCATAGGTCCTAGCCTATCTTGGATAAAAGCAGATAGCTTACGCTCTAAGTACACGCTTATGATTACGTTTGCACCTATCACGGCCAAGAATATGAATAGGGGTATGAGCATGTAGTTTAGAAGTCAGCGTTTTTCGGGGTTCTAGGGAAAGGAATTACGTCACGGATGTTGGTCATACCTGTAACAAACAGTACCAATCTCTCAAAACCTAAACCAAAACCTGAGTGTGGAGCTGAACCAAACTTACGGGTCTCCAGATACCACCAGATATTTTCCGGGTCTATGCCTACTTCTTGTACTCTTTGCAGAAGTTTTTCATAATTGTCTTCTCTTTGTGAACCTCCTATGATTTCGCCAATTCCTGGGAAGAGCACGTCCATTGCTCTTACGGTTGGGCCAGGTGCAGCACCTGAATCCTCATCTTGTTTCATGTAGAAGGCCTTTATGTCTTTAGGATAATTGGTTAGAATCACCGGTTTCTTGAAGTGTTTCTCTACCAGGTATCTTTCGTGTTCAGACTGTAAATCTATACCCCAGGCCACCTCATACTGGAACTGCTTTTTCTGGGCAGGTTTAGATTTTACAAGTATATCTATTGCTTCTGTGTATGTTAACCTTTCAAAATTATTTTCAACCACAAATTTCAACTTGTCTATCAATGATAGTTCCGAGCGTTCATTTTGTGGCTTTTGCTTTTCTTCTTCGGTGAGCCTACTTTCTAAAAACTCTAGATCATCCTTACAGTTTTCCAGGGCATAATTGATAACATATTTCACAAAGTCTTCTGCCAGGTTCATATTGTCCTCCAACTCATTAAAAGCCACTTCCGGCTCTATCATCCAGAACTCAGCTAAATGGCGGGTAGTATTAGAGTTTTCGGCTCTAAAAGTCGGTCCGAAAGTATATATTTTAGACAAAGCCATAGCTCCAAGTTCGCCTTCTAACTGGCCAGAAACAGTAAGGGCTGTTTCTCTTCCAAAGAAATCTTGCGAAAAGTCTATTTCGCCTGTGTCCGTGGTGGGAGCCTGGTTTGGTTTGAATGTACTCACATGAAACATCTCGCCTGCACCTTCTGCATCAGAAGCCGTGATTATAGGTGTATGCAGGTAAAAAAAGCCTCTCTCGTGGTAGAATTTATGAACTGCAAACGCCAAATGGTGTCTTATCCTGAATATGGCTCCAAATACATTGGTCCTGAAACGTAAGTGGGCTTTCTCACGCAAAAATTCTAGACTATGTTTTTTTGGCTGGATGGGGAAAGTCTCATCTGCTGGTCCATAAATTTCAAGTGCTGATACCAGTACTTCAGAAGTTTGGCCACCTCCACCAGATTTAACCAAAGTACCTGTCACACATACAGCAGCACCGGTTGTTGCTAGCTTCAGGATGTCTTCAGATACACTGTCCGGTTCTACTACCGCCTGAATATTCTTTATAGTAGAGCCGTCATTTATGTTAATGAACACTATATTTGCTTGTCCACGCTTGGTCTTAACCCAACCTTTAACCACTACTTTTTGTCCTTCCGGCTCTAAACTAAGAATCTCTTTAATCTGCATTTGCTATTAGAATTCGGTAAATAATAACGCAAAATTAAGATAATTCCTTTACTGCTTTGGTTTAATACATAGAAGTTTTTCTTATACCAGCCGCACTAGGTCACAATCCGGTGTTTTTTTAGTCATATAAGTGGCTTTTTTTCTAGTCTTAATGAGGTTTTTTGTGTTTTTTAAACGGTAAACGATTTGTTAAGAGGTATTAAAGTATATGGAGTTTGAGCAAATTCCTGTATTTTTGTAAAACTTGGTAATCACATTCACTTTTAACTAGAATAAATTGAGCAGGCAAACCATTAGGGCGGTGATTTTATTAGGAGTCATTGCCATTTGTGGAATTATAGGAATCCAAATCTACTGGACTAAGAAGGCGTTTGACTTGCAAGAACAGCAGTTTCGGCAGAGTGTCATGATGAGTCTGAGGAACGTGGCTCATAAGATATCTAAAGCTTACCAGTTTTCAATCATAGACAACCCAGTTGTCCAGCTCTCTTCCGATTATTTTGTAGTAAACTTACGTGGACCTCTTGAACCCATTTTTTTGGAACATATGCTTGTAGAGGAGTTCCAGAGCAATAATATCGTTACAAATTTTGAATACGGGATTTATGATTGTGATACTGAAAGAATTGTCTACGGAGGTTTAGTCAATAATAATTTCGAGTCGAGCAGGGGAAGGATAGAAGGGACTTTGCCTAAGACCGATAAATTTCTTAATTATTTTGGAATTAAATTTCCGAATAAAACGAGTTATCTCACCAGTAAGCTGGATATCTGGGTAATTTCTTCTTTTGTTACCTTGGTTTTTACTGTGTTTTTTGGTTATGCCATGTTTGTTATCTTAAGGCAAAAACGTTTAAGCGAAGTACAGCGGGATTTTATAAACAATATGACCCACGAGTTTCAAACACCTATTTCAACCATAAGGATTGCTACGGATGTGCTTTCTTCTGGTAAAATGGCCGACCAGCCAGAGAGACAGAAGAAGTATATAGACATCATAAAACAAGAGAATAACAGGCTTAAAAATCAAGTGGAGGCGGTATTGACTACCGCTAAGATTGGAAAAGGGAATATTGAGATTAATATGGAACTGCAAGATCTCCATGAGATAATTTGGGAAGCATCTGAGAGTGTAAGGATGGATCTTGGCGAGGATTTTGTATTGAAACTAAATGCCAGCAAAACAACAGTAAAGGCCGATAGGCTACATTTGATGAATATGCTGCGAAATCTGATAGACAATGCAAAAAAATATTCTAGACCACCTGCTAACGTAACTTTGAGGACTGAAAGTGACAATGCCCATATTTATATATACATAGAAGATAAGGGTATTGGAATAGAACCAGAGCATGTACAGAAAATTTTTAACAAGTTCTATAGAGTACCAACGGGAAATGTTCATAATGTGAAGGGCTTTGGCCTGGGTTTAAATTATGTAAAGGAGATGGTAAAACTACATAAGTGGGAGATAGGAGTAGAAAGTAAAATAGGAAAGGGTACTACATTTAAGATAACGATTCCGATTAATGGCTAAGATATTATACGTAGAAGATGATGAAAACCTGGGTTTTGTCACAAAAGATAGTTTAGAAGAAGAGGGTTTTGAGGTAGCTCACTATGCAGATGGTAAGGAGGCCTGGAAGAATTTCAAAAAGGAGAAGTTCGACCTTTGTTTATTAGATGTTATGTTGCCGGAATTGGATGGTTTCTCGCTTGCAGAGAAAATCAGGGAACAAAACCAACAAGTTCCGATTATTTTCCTTTCGGCAAAAAGTCTGCATGAGGATAAAATAGCAGGGCTTAAAATAGGAGGGGACGATTATATCACAAAGCCGTTTAGTATTGAAGAATTAGTTTTGCGGATACAGGTTTTCTTAAAAAGGAACTCTATCAGTCATGGGCAGGTAACAGATGATATTTTTACTTGTGGAGAATACGAAATGTGTTTCTCACAACTTACCCTAAAGCATGATGAGACTGTGCATAAACTAACCCATAGGGAAGCGGAAGTGTTAAAGTTTTTTCTGGAACGAAAAAATCAAGTGGTGAAAAGGGATGAAATTTTGGTGGCCATATGGGGGCGTGACGATTATTTCTTGGGGCGGAGCTTAGATGTATTTCTTACCCGCATAAGAAAAATGCTGGTGAAAGATCCACAAATAAAGCTTGAAAACATTCATGGAGTAGGGTTTAAACTTAATGTCTAGTCGGCTTCTTAATTCATTTTAATACTGGTGTTAAAAAGTAATTAGAATTCGTATTGTGGCTATTCCTGCTGTTGTTTCTGGCATTTGTGTGCAGTATTTTCGTGTCGGATTTCGTTCTAGGATAACCAGAATTTAGTTTTTTGGGAGTTTAGAAGGAGAAAAGAAACTTAAATAAAAATTAATACTTTTATTATATGGAAATAGCACAAATTTTTAAGAACAACGAGGAGTGGATTGCACAGCAGCTTAAGGCGGATGCGGGGTATTTTGATAAACTAGCGGCCGGACAAGCTCCAAAATACCTATATATTGGGTGTGCAGATAGTAGAGTAACTGCAGAAACGGTTATGGGTGCTCAACCAGGAGAAGTTTTTATTCATAGAAATATTGCCAATTTGGCACCAAATAATGACCTTAATGTGCTTTCAGTAGTAGTTTATGCTGTTAAGCATTTGAAGGTACAAGACATTATTGTCTGTGGACATTATGGATGCGGCGGTGTGAAGGCTGCTATGCAGCCAGACGATTTGGGTATTTTGAATCCATGGTTAAGAAACATTAGAGATGTTTTCAGACTTCATCAGGAAGAGCTTGAAGCGATAACAGATGAGGATGCAAGATACAAAAGATTAGTAGAGCTAAATGTGCAAGAGCAGTGCCTGAACGTAGCTAAAATGAAGGAAGTTCAGCTTGCTTTTAAAGAAAGAGAAATTAATATTTACGGATGGGTATTTGATTTGGCATCGGGTAAATTAATCGATTTAAAGATTGATACTAAAAGTATTATGGATAAATTGGGTAGTATTTATACATTTAGCGTGTAAAAAGTATTAGGGTTCTTATGCAATTAATGGGCTTCCAAGTTTTGGAGGTCCATTTTTTTATTTGGTAGGATAGGAGACGCTTGATAGAAAGTAGCTTCGTTGCTTATATGATACAAAGAAGAATATTTTAATATGGTGCTAGACGAGTCTCTTAGGTCTTAAAACTGCAAAGGTTTACTTTGGAATTTTAATATTGAATTTTAGGACTGAAAGGATGTTATTTTACCATATCAAGATGTGCCATAGGCACTGAAGCTCTGTTGAAAGTATGCACCCTTTGTCCTTTTCGCTCCGTAGGAGCTATCCTTTACCTTATGGCGTGTACCTACGGCACACTTGTGGTTGTTCTTTTGTTACAAAGCGGTACTCCCTACGGGAGATATTGGTCTTTGGGGGAAGTTAAGTTTTTTTATTGCTCGTAAGTTTGTTAAATATTAGTATTTCAAGGAAAGAAAGATTGTTTAAAATGGTTGCTCACCTTGTTTAATTACTTTTGCTTAATTTTACATTACTGCGGCAAGTCAGAAATATTTTCAATTAATCTATATCCACAAGTAAATCTCCATGAACCAGATATTTTCTATTCTAATACTCTCTTTAACTTTTTTGTTTGTTTCGGGTACTTTAAAATCTCAAGATCAAAATATATCTGGGATTTATCTCCAATCGGCCTCAAAAAGTATAGAGATTAAGCCAAAAAATTCTGTACAGCTTGTCTTTTTTGAGCAGGTAAATGATTCAACAATTTCTTTGGTACACAAAACTGGACATATCATTTCTTTTTCGGACTCGACAATAGTTTAAAGGAAATTTGTTCAAATGGAAGTTACTATCGTAAATAACGTAAGAGGTAAAAGAGCAGTATGGCATTATTACGAAAGTAGGCAGGATGAGAAATTGAATCTAAAAGACGTAATAGGGGTGAGACATAATTCTAAAAGTATTTTTCATTTTGAAAAGTATTATTCTACAAATGATACACTTGCAGACAAAGCACACTGATACTGTAAAAGAAGAAAAAATGATACTCTTTATGGGTATGAACTTGTGAAAGTAGATTAACACTCCTTACAATCTGTTACATTCTCCACCCTAATAACAGTATTTGAATTTTTGCTTTAAGAATTTTAAAGCTCAATTGAAGTAAAGCGTATTGTATCGGGAATGAATCTCTACAAGGTAATTACAGGAGTTCATAATCCTGAGAGCCTATTATACTCATTATTTCTACAATGTCTAGATTAATACGGTAGTATATACTATCAGAGCCACATACGCATCTCCTATATCCTGGGCGTATGTCATCAACGGTTTGAAATAACAAGGGGTGATTTGCAATAATCTTGAACTGGTCAAAGAAAGTAAAGTAATATTTATCTGTTTGAGCTTCACCAAATCTGGCTACCCATATTGGTGAATTCGAATAAGGTCTGCTTTGGCTGTTTCGCTAAGTTTATACGTTGCCATTGCTCCGTAATTGCTCTCGGGATTGAGCTAATATTTCATCGCGGGTCATTTGTGTAAATCCACCTTGTTCGGCTTTAATAAGTTTTGCCCTAATCCATTCCGTTTCTCTGGCTCTACGTATTAGGTCATTAACCACCTCACTTTTGCTCGTATATTCTTGGTTTTCTACCATAAATTTTAACCATTCATCATTAGGAGTCGTAAGACTAATGCTTTGCCTTGTCATTTTTTTGGTGTAAAAAAACATCACTTGTGCACCGATTTCAAGAATAATGTCAACTTTATTTTGGAATAATTAGTTAGTCCACTTGACTTATGAGTAAAAAATGTGATAAACATTTCAGTCACAACTCTAGAAAATAATTTTTTAAAATTACAGCTTTCTGCCAATCTGTCACACTTTACCCCCTTGGAACAGCATTTGAAATAGAATTGGCAGAAATAGTTTTAAATCAATAATTACGATATAGATTATGACAACCGAAAAAGGTACCATTTCGATTAATACCGAAAACATTTTTCCGATCATTAAAAAATTCTTGTATTCAGATCACGAAATTTTCCTTCGTGAGTTGGTTTCGAATGCAGTAGATGCCACTCAAAAACTGAAAAAGCTTTCGTCTATCGGTCAATTTGACGGAGAATTGGGCGAGCTTAAAGTAAAAGTGTCATTTGACAAAGAGGCTAAAACCATTACCATTTCGGATAACGGAATTGGTATGACTGCCGACGAGGTGAAAAAATACATCAACCAAATTGCTTTTTCAGGAGCGAAGGAGTTTGTAGAGAAATACCAACAAGAGTCTGACAAAGGGAATATCATCGGTCAGTTTGGTCTTGGATTTTACTCGGCTTTTATGGTGGCCAAGGAGGTGGAAATCATTACTAAATCTTTCCAGGATGCACCGGCTGTTCGTTGGTTTAGCGACGGTAGCACCGAGTTTGAAATTTCCGCTGCCGAAAGAGCCGAAAGAGGTTCTGACATAATCCTTCACGTAGCCGAAGACTCAGAAGAGTTTTTGGACGAAAATAAATTAGAAGGAATCCTGAGTAAATACGGTAAGTTTTTGCCAACGACTATAGAATTTCTGGAAAAGGTAATCAACAATCCGAACCCGATTTGGGTAAAAACGCCATCGGAACTAAAAGACGAAGATTACTTGGCTTTCTACAAAGAGCTTTATCCCTACTCAGAAGATCCGCTTTTCTGGATTCACTTGAATGTAGACTATCCGTTTAATCTTACGGGTGTGTTATATTTCCCTAAAGTGAAGCAGGATTTCCAACTTAACCGCGAGAAAATACAGCTTTACAGCAAGCAGGTATTTATTACAGATGACGTGAAGGACATTGTACCTGAGTTCTTGCAGTTGCTTCATGGAGTAATTGATTCGCCGGATATTCCGCTAAACGTATCTAGAAGCTATTTGCAGGCCGATGGGAACGTGAAGCGTATTAATACCTACATTACCAAAAAAGTAGGCGAAAAACTAGCTGAGCTTTTCCGTGAAGACCGTAAAGCCTTTGACGAAAAGTGGGAAAGTATTGGTCTTTTTGTGAAATACGGTGTAATCTCCGACGATAAGTTTTTTGAAAGAGCCAAGGAGTTCATCTTACTTAAAAACACCAAGGGAGAGCATTTTACTATTGATGAGTACAAAATTAAACTCGAGGCCAATCAGGTAGATAAAGATGGAAATGCGATAGCTCTCTATGCAAACGACGTAAACAAGGAGGATTCTTATATCACAGGTGCCGAAAAACGTGAATATGACGTTTTGGTTTTTGATGACGTGCTGGATGCACACTTCATCAATGCCATAGAAATGAAAATAGAGAAACTTAAATTTAAACGTGTAGACTCTGAGGCTCTTGATAAAATTATTGATAAAGGGCTGAACTCTGAAGTAGTTTTAAGCGAAGACGAGAAGAAAAAGGTGGAAGAAACTTTCAAAGAGTTTATTGGCAATAATGTTGTGCAAATAGAGGCTCAGCCGGTAGATGACCTTCCTGTTTCTATTGTACAGACTGAGTTTATGCGTAGATATATGGACATGTCTAAAGTCAACGGGCAAGCCGGAATGATGGGAAATATGCCTACTATGTACAATTTGGTTGTAAACGGTAATCATCCAATCATCCAGAAAATAGCCAAAGAGGGAAATGAGAACGGTACTGCTAAGCAGTTGGTAGATTTGGCTCTATTATCACAAGGTATGCTTACAGGTAAAGATTTAACCCAGTTTATTTACAACTCTGTGGAGAAGTTGGGGTAAGATTTTGAGAATCATACATAAAAGGGCCCGCCATGAGAATGGCGGGCCCTTTTTAAGATTTAGTAAAAGTAAATTCACGAAGGGCTATTGTCCAGAGGGAATACTAGCAGTATAACGCCTGTTTTCTGCGAGACCTCAAAAATTTTCCTCAATCAATTCTCTGTTTACCATAGCACCGGCTACGTTTCCGGCAGCGACAGCAGCCGCAACAGATCGCATTGGATTGGAGTTGTCTCCACAGGCAAAAATACCATCTACAGTAGTTTGTTGAAATGTATTAATCTTTATATGTCCCATCTCTGTTAGTTCACAATCTAGAGATGCAGGCAGGTCTGAATGTTGAACAAATGGAATAGCGGGATACATGGCATCGAAGTCTATATTTGTTTTATCCTCAAAAGTTATACTCTTCATATATCCGTCTATATGGTTAATGTGTGTAACCTTATTTTCAATAATTTGGATATTATGTTTAGTTAGTTTTTGGATTTGTTCCTCACTAAATTCAGGTTTTCCATTAGTTAATAGTGTAAGGTTATCGGTGAGATTATTTACCAAAGAAGCTAAATGGAAAGCTCGCTCGCTATTGGCTAGGATAGCCGTTTTTTTAGATTTAAACTCATAGCCGTGACAGTATGGGCAGTGAATCACAGAGATTCCCCAGCATTCAGCGAAGCCTTCTATGTCTGGCATCAGGTCTTTTATACCCGTAGCAAAAATTAGTTTCTTTGTTATAAATGTTAAACCGTCCTCGGTTTTTATGAGAAAGCTGTTTCCTGTTTTCTCGCCTTCGGTTACTTTTCCCGTATAAAATTCCACGGTTTTATATTTTTCAATCTGCTTTTTGGCCTTGGCCGAAATAGCAGCAGGTTCTTCGCCGTCTTGAGTCAAAAAGTTTTGGGAGTGTGGAGTTTGGCTGTTGCACGGTAACATGTTGTCTATCACCAGGACATTGCGTAGCGAGCGGCCTAAAGCCATGGCAGCTGATAGCCCGGCGTAGCTTCCGCCCACAATAATTACTTCGTATTTTTTCATATTAGACAAAAAATTATGATGCAAAAGTACTATAGAATTATATATTCGCAACATTGTTGCATTTTAAAATTATTTTGCTAAATATTTGTTACAGACCTATCTCAAGAAAATACAAGTTTTCAGTTTAAATTTGTTACAACCAATTATTCTATAATTAAATGAAAAAACTATTACTGGCTCTAGGAGCTCTATTGACTGGCGGCTTAAGCTTTGCTCAAAACACACCGCATTTTGCCACAGACCCCACCTTAAGTTCTGATGGGAAAACGGCTTATTTTTCGTTCGATAGTGATATATGGAAAGTATCACTGGCTGGCGGTGAGGCCTTGCGTATTACCGCATTGGAGGGGATAGAAATCAATCCCCGTGTATCGCCTGATGGTAAATGGCTTGCTTTTAGCTCTAACCAATACGGGAATTATGATATCTATGTGATGCCGCTTGATGGGGGAGATATTAAGCAATTAACTTATCACCAATCCGCTGATCGGGTTGAGAACTGGAGTTGGGATAGCAAGAAAATCTATTTCACGTCTGACCGCTATAATAACTTTGGCAGTTACTCTGTGGCGGTTGCTGGTGGTACAGCGGTACGTCTTTTTTCTAACTTTTTCAATACGTCTAATGCCCTAGCTGAAACGCCTTCTGGCGAGTATATTTTCACTAATACAATGGAGAGTGACGGACAGATTACTCGCAAACGTTACAAAGGCGAAAACAATCCGGACTTATTAGGTTATAACCCCAAAACAAAAAAATACACCCAGCATACCAGCTACAATGGTAAGGATTTAAATCCGACGGTTGATAAAAACGGGATTATCTATTTTATTTCTGATGAAAATAACGGAGAGTATAATCTGTATTCTTTGAACAATGGTGTGCGGACTGCACTTACTAAGTTCCCAACTTCGATTCGTAGACCATCGGTTTCTGCTAATGGCGAAAAAGTGATTTTTGAACGAGATTATAAGCTTTTTGTATATGATGTGGCCAGCAAGCAAACCCAGCCATTGAAGTATAGTGTGAGTTTCAATAAGCCGCTTGAAAAAAGCCAGGAATTTAAAACGGATGCAAATATATCATCCTTTGATGTATCGCCAGATGGGAAAAAGATAGCATTTAGTAGTCGTGGAGAGCTGTTTGTGTCAGACATTAAGGGCAAGTTTGTGCGTAAGGTTTTAGATAGCAAAGAGCGAATTGTAGAAGTAAAGTGGTTAAAAGACAATAAAACGCTGCTTTTTAATCAGACCCGCAATGGCTATTTGAATCTTTACACCGTTAAAGCAGACGGAAGCGGAAGTCTTAAGGAGCTAACTACAGATGATAGAAACAACCGCGATATTACGTTTAATCAGGATCTTAGTCAGGCTGTTTACTTAAGTGGTCGTGACGAAGTACGTGTTTTAGACCTGACTACTTTGAAATCTGAGGCTGTTGTGAAAGACGAAATTTGGGGTTTCCAGAATTCAAGCCCTTCTTTTTCACCCAATGGTGAGTATGTGCTTTTTACGGCTGTAAGGAATTTTGAGCAGGATATTTTTGTGTATCATATTAAAGATAAGAAGACAATAAACCTTACTAAAACAGGTGTAACTGAAGCTAACCCGTCTTGGTCTGCGGATGGGAAATATATCTATTTTACAAGTAACAGGACTACACCTTCTTATCCATTTGGTTTGCAGAATGCTTCGGTATATCGTTTGGCTTTAGATTGGTATTCTGAGCCTTTCCGTTCCAATAAATTTGATGAGCTTTTTGCAGAGAAAAAAGCTGCGGACAGTACCAAAACCAAGGAACCACTGAAAATAAATGCGGATAGAATTTTGGATAGGGTAGAGTTGGTGTCATCTAGGTTTGCAACGCAATACGGCCCTTTTGCATTTTCTGTTAAAGATAAAAATTATGTCATTTATAACTCTAACGAAGAGAAAGGCAAAACGCAATTCTATCGCACATTAATGGAAGACTTTGAGGAAACTAAAACAGAAAAAGTTTCAGATAGACCATATTCTTCTTTCCTGAAAGCAGGAGATAAGTTTTTTGTGTTAATTGGAGGAGACGTACACACTTATTCTCCGGAATCTAACAAAGTAGAGAAAATAAGCATCAGCCATAAGTTTGAGAAAAATCTGGTGAACGAGTTTAACCAAATGTATTATGAAGTTTGGGCTGGGCTGGAAGAGAACTTTTATAATGAGACTTTCCATGGCTTAGACTGGAAAGCAAAACGAAATGACTATGCCAAGTTTCTTCCTTTTGTAAACAGTAGAAAAGATCTCCGTGTATTAATAAATGACCTGTTAGGTGAACTAAACTCTTCTCATTTAGGATTTAGTTCTTTTGGGGCGGATGAAAGTGTGCGTTTGAGGTTCTTTACAAATGAAACAGGAATTGTTTTTGATAATGAAAAGCCATTTGAAGTTGATTATATAGCCCGCAAAACAGCTGGATACAATAAGGATGTAGATGTACAGAAAGGCGATGTACTCACCAAAGTAAATGGAATAGCAGTAGATGCAAGTACAGACCGCTACTATTACTTTACTACACCTACGAAAGCAGATGAAATAGAGTTAGAGTTTAATAGAAAAGGAAAGACGTTTACGGTGAAAATTCATCCGGAAAGCAATGCCACCTTTAAAAGTAAACTTTATGATGAGTGGATTTTGGAGAATAAGACCCGTGTAGACGATAAAGGCAAAAACCGTATTGCTTACTCTCACATGAAGGACATGGGTGGAGAATCTCTTGAGAATTTCCTTTTGGATATGATGGAACAAGAACAGAACAAAGAAGCTACCATTTTAGACCTTCGTTTTAACCGTGGTGGAAATGTGCACGATAAGGTACTGAATTTTCTTGCTCAAAGACCTTATTTGCAATGGCAATATCGTGGAGGTAAGCGTGCCCCACAAAGTAACTTTGCTCCGGCTGGCAAGCCGATAGTTTTGCTTATAAACGAATCTTCTTTAAGTGATGCCGAAATGACAGCAGCTGGTTTCAAAGCCCTCAAACTGGGTACCATCATCGGTACAGAAACGTACCGTTGGATTATCTTTACTTCGGGAAAAAGCTTGGTAGATGGTTCATTCTATCGTATTCCGGGTTGGGGATGTTATACCTTGGACGGTCAAAATCTAGAATTAACAGGTGTAGCTCCGGATATCCAGGTACGTAATACGTTCGAAGATAGATTAAAAGGTAACGATCCGCAATTAGATAGGGCTATTGAGGAAATACTGAAGCAACTGAAATAATGCTTATAAAAACGGGATTACTAAGGGTAGTCCCGTTTTTTTTGGACAAAAAAAAGAGCCACATTTGCGGCTCACCATTTCTTTTGGAAATCTCCTCTGGAGAAATACTTTTCAATAAAGCAGTACATCAGTATAAAAAAGTACCTGCTTCCCATTTCCCGTATTTTAAGGTTAGATTCCCCATATTTACGGTTGGTCCAAGAATTGGGTAGAACCGTATACGAATATCCACGGATAATGGCTTTTAATGGTAGTTCTATAGTAAGATTGAAGTGAGGGGCTAAAAACGGTTTCACCCCCTCTATCGTAGATTTTTTGTATAGTTTAAAGGCATTGGTAGCGTCGTTGTAAGGAATAGCCATTACCATTCTTATGATGGCATTAGCTATACGGTTTACAACTTTTTTTACTGGTGGATAATCTATAGTTTTCCCTCCTTTTATAAACCTGCTTCCAAAAACACAGTCATAGTCTCCAGCCACCATAGCACGGTAAAACTGTACCAAGTCATGAGGAGAGTCAGATAAGTCGGCCATCATAACCGCCACACAATCTCCATTAAACCTTTCAAGACCGTATCTTACTGCATAACCAAAACCGTTTGGTCCAGAATTGGTCACATAGTTCACCACGGGATGTTGTTCCTTTAATGCTGCAAGAACTTCTAAGGTGTTGTCTTTACTATTGTCATTAACCACAAGTATTTCGTAGTCAATGTTTTCTTTAGATACAACCTCTACTATGCCTCCTATGGTTTCGCCTAATGATAAGGACTCATTGTAGGCTGGTATTACTATACTTAACTTCACAATTTTTATATGCTTACTTTTGCCTGTTGAGAATAGATTTGGGTCAAAATATCGGTTAAGCCGTATTTATAATCCCACTCCGGATAGTGTGCTTTAAACTTGGTCAAATCAGATATATACCAAATGTGGTCACCTATACGGTTGTCTTCGGCATAAGAATAATTCATTTTGTTTCCTGTAATCTCTTCGCAAAGAACTATTGCCTCTTTCATAGAGCAATTAGAATGTCTTCCACCACCTGCATTATATACCTCGCCTTGTTTTGGGTTTTGGTAGAAATGGTAGAACATATTTACCAGGTCATAAGAATGTATGTTATCCCTTACCTGTTTTCCTTTATAGCCAAAAACAGTGTAATGGTTACCCGTAACAGCACACTTCATTAGGTATGCCAAGAAACCGTGAAGCTGTGCTCCTGAGTGATTCGGGCCGGTTAAACAACCACCTCTGAAAATTCCTACATTCATACCAAAGTACTTGCCATATTCCTGAGCAAGCACATCTGCTGCCACCTTAGAAGCTCCAAATAGAGAGTGCTTAGAGTTGTCTATACTCATGTGCTCATCTATTCCGTGCGTGTAGTAAGCATGGTCCTGGCTTATCTCCCAGCGGTCTTCTAGCTCTAATAACGGTAAGTAGTTTGGCGTGTCGCCATATACTTTGTTGGTAGATGTGAAAATGAAAACAGCTTTCTCTGAGTATATACGAGTTAATTCTAGTAGGTTTAAAGTACCATTGGCGTTTATAGTAAAGTCTGTTAAAGGCTCTCTAGCCGCCCAGTCATGACTTGGTTGAGCAGCAGTATGGATTACCAACTCTATATCTTTTCCGTACGCCTTAAAGATTTCCTCCAAAGAACTGTAGTTGCGGATATCCACAGCATAATGCTTGTAATTCGGGATAGTCTCTTCAAGATGATTTTTATTCCAGTCTGTGGACGCATCTGCTCCAAAGAAATATGCTCTTTGGTCATTGTCTATTCCAACAACTAAGTCCATTTTGTCTGCGAAAAATTTCACAGATTCGCTTCCGATAAGACCTGCAGATCCTGTAACTATAGCTATTTTCATTTTAATATATCTATAAGTTTATGTTCGTTTTCGTTTATCCAAGTATATATGTCAGAGAAAACGTCTTTTACGTTTTTCTGAGGTTTCCAAGAGGTTTCGCTTTCTATCTTACTATTGTCTGTAACAAAAATGCGTAGGTCCGCCGGCCGGTTAACGGGGTCAGAACCTATACTGATCTTGTTTCCGCTGATTTCTTCACATATCTGGGTCATTTCTTGTAAGGAAGCACTTGATGAAATCCCACCACCAGCGTTAAACACCTTTCCATTGAAAAGGGCAATGTTGTGGATTTGTAAATCTATAAGGTTACACAGGTCATCTACATGCAATATGTCTCTTACTTGTTTCCCTAAACCACCGTAACCTATATATTTTAGAGACTGTTTCCAATAGTGTTTTGCCATCCAAAGGGTTACGACGCCTTGGTCTGTTTTTCCCATTTGCCTTGGACCTGCTATTACGCCAAAACGAGTTACTGCTGCGTCAAGGTTATAGAAAGCAGAGTACTCTTGTATGAAAAGTTCACTAGATAGTTTGGTAGTGCCGTAGAAAGACCTTGCTCCATCGAGTAATAATTTTTCAGAAATTCCTTTGCTAGAAATTCCGGCAACCTGTTGATTATCTGTAAAGCTAAAACGGGTTTCTTCTTCTACAAATGCTGCATTTTCAATTGTTTCAATTGGGTATACTCTACTTGTAGAAAGGAAAATAAGCTTTGCCTTGTTTTTTAAGCAAGCATTGAAACAATTTACAGAGCCATATAGGTTGTTGTTTATAACATACGTAGGGTCTGAGTTTAAGCCGGACATTACCGAAGGTTCAGCAGATGCTTCTATGAGGACATCAAAACCTGGTACTTCATTGAAATCCTCAGCATTGCGGATATCTCCATGTACAAACTTTATTCCTTTTTCTTTGAAATCTGCAAGATTAAGCTCAGAACCCCTTCTTTTAAGATTATCAAAAGCTATAATATCGTAATCAGGATATTTGTCTTTAAGTTTTAAGCAGAGGGTAGAACCGATAAATCCAGCCCCACCTGTAACCAAAATAGTCATTAAGAATTATTTGTTGTTTACAAATAGTTAGCTAATCTGTGTAAGAAAGTGCAAATATACGTGATGGCAAGACAAATACGTCAAAAACGGTTAAAATAAAAACCGTTATCAACCAAATCAAAACACCAAAAAATAGCTAAAACCAAACACAAGATTAAGAAGTAAATAACCTTTTTCTGGTAGTTCATTGGTTTGTCTTTTGTCTGCTTTACGGAATAAGTAAGTAGCAGAAGCATCATCACAAAATGTATGTTAATCCACCTGCCCCAATCTATAGCCATTAAATAAATTGGAGAGGTTAGAATTAGCGTACCCAAAAGTAATAACCAGAAAGTGCTAGGTTGGAAAACACGTTCTAAGGAGTTATAGAAGAAAAACAGGAGAGATCCGATAGCAAAGCTAATACCATACAAATAGTATTTTGCTAGTACAAAGAAGTCTCCCTTGTCGAAATTGTCATTCCATGTAAGAATTCCCATATTCCCCAAGTTTTGCATAGATTCTCCTACGCCTCTTTCCATTAATATTTTAAAGGTGTTTCCTTGATTTATTTCCCCGCCCCAAAGCTTCAGTGCTAGTACGATGCCTATGGCTATAGCTCCAATACTGAGAAAAATAGAAGAGAATTTTTTGGGCGTTATTATCTCTTTGTTTAAAAAGAGTGGAATGGCGAAGAACGGAAGGTAAAAGAAGTACAATTCATGGAAAAGTATACCCAATGGAACAGTTACCAGCAAGTATACCCATATTATATTAGAATTTATCTTTCTAAATGACAATAAGTTAAGGAAAAATGCATAGGTAGCAAACAGGATTACCTCTTTTCTGCCTATACTGCCTAGTTCATAAAGAAAAAACAAAAATGTACAGGTGCTGAGTGCTAAACCTATATAAGCCCACGAGATTTTTTTTATAAAGACCAGTCTTAAATAGGAAACCGCAAAAACCGCATAAAAGACCATTTGGAATAAATAGACGGTTTTTTTTATAGGCAATTTAAAGTTGTCAAAAAGCCAGATAAAAAAGCTACCCGATAACCCCCGTCTTTTAAATCCCCCATCCTCATAATTTATGAGCCAATCTCCTAAAGTATAGCCGTTTTCGTACGTAGTGTTAATTAAAACCTGTTTATTTACCACATACAAAAGGTAGGCAAAAAAAGCGGTTAGTATAACATAAGGTCCATAATAGAAGATAGGGTTTGTTTTCATAGTTTAGAATTTTAGGCCAGAAGGTACATTGGCTTCTTTAAATGTACCCGAAGTTACAAGGGTATCCGGGAAAGCGGCTACCCACAGTTCTAAATATTTGTTAAGTGCAGTATTTGTGTTTTTGTAATGACCACAGCCGCCACATCCATATTCATCTTTTCTCCAATAGCCATTTGTAGAGCCCTGTCTTAGGTCTATTCCCGGATAGAAATTGGCTTGATTGGTAATCATATTGTCTAATGTCATATTTACGTCCGCCATGGCTACATCACGAGATAGTACAAAAGAGAGGCCAGGAAAAAACGCTTCATTATTACGAATATGATGAACTGTGTTCATGAAATTACTTTCAAACGGCCAGAAGTGGTTTTGGTCGTTTATACCATGGTGAACAAGCACTCCTCTAATACCACTGCGAGGTACATAATGGGTCATGGTTGCCGTTATACCTCTGTGAGGAAAACGGTTTTCGGCAAAGTTGGGAAACCACGGGAACCACTCGTTATTAATATTATGTTGGTGCATAAATACGCCTGATCCTCCAAAAGCCGCAGAATACATAAGTACAGGCACACCAAAACGCTGAACGAGGTTATCTGCAAAAGCTCCCCACATCCAACTGTTATTTACCATTGGGCCTACGTTGTCCACAATCTTATGAAACTCAAAGGGCAAACCCGGGATGTTATGGAAGTACTCATTGTCATAAGCAGGATTAAACATTATGGCTGGGACTGTTCGTGATCTTTCGTCTGTAGCCGCTCTATTTATCCTCGGCTCGTCATAATTGTCAGGGTGCCCGCCTTCAGCAAAGCTATGTCCCCATATCATAAAAACTTCGCCAACCCCTACTCGTGTAGCAGTGGTATTACCTGCTGGTACTTTGGGATATCCGTCTGACACATTCTCACTTACTTTTATATTATAGTCACCACCTACTACCTGTATGGCAGCTTCATAAGTGCCCCCAGAAACAGGAATAGTTTTAGTGGTATATGTACCACCCTGTACGGGAGTCGCCTCTATTTTTATACTCTCTAAGAAAGGGTCTGAGTAGGTGCCTTTTACATGTATCCATCCCTGGTTAGTGTTGTTTCTTTGAGTTATTTGTCCATTTTTTGGCCATTCAATAGTTATCGTCCCAGGAGTTACAGGTAATATTCCAGTAATCACAGTCCTATACGCTTTGGCTGAATCCGCTTTCCAGATAAAGCCGGGTAAAAGTGTTATGCTCCTCTGAACAGAATCAGTGATAGATACAGTGCTTGCTGGGTCTGATGACCGGGTTTTATGGAAACGAACTTGTGCACTGGCTAGGTGCAATGTACATATTAAAAAAAGTACTAAGTAAAATAGTCTAATTTTCATTGTGCATGTTTTTCTATGAGACAAAGTTAAGTGTGTATGGACTTATATAGGAGACCTTAAACTAAAATTTTACCCATAAATCTCTTTTTTGGTAGCAAGTAAGGTGTTGTACATCAGTGCTGCTACAGTCATAAGCCCTACTCCACCTGGTACTGGTGTTATGTAAGACGCTATAGGAGCAACGCTTTCAAAATCTACATCACCTTTTAGGGAAAATCCGGATTTTTTACTAGAATCGGGTACGCGGGTTAAACCCACATCAATTACTACTGCACCAGGTTTTACCATATCAGCGGTAATGAAGCCGGGTTTACCTAGGGCGGCTATAAGGATATCGGCTTGCTTACAAACTTCGCCAATGTTTTGGGTTTTGCTATGTGCCAGAGTCACTGTACTATTACCTGGATAATCATTTCTTTCCATAAGTAAACTCATGGGTAAACCTACAATCTGGCTTCGACCTACTACTACGCAGTGTTTTCCGGAAGTTTCTATTTTGTATCTTTTTAATAGTTCCAGGACACCAAAGGGTGTTGCAGAGATGTAGGCTGGTAAGCCTTTGGCCATTCTCCCAACGTTAATTGGGTGAAAACCATCTACATCCTTTTTAGGGTCAATAGCCTCTATTACCTTATCTACATTTATATGATTTGGCAAAGGCAGCTGCACTATAAAGCCATCTACATTTGCATCATTGTTAAGGTCTGCAATTATTTCCAAAAGTTCTTCTTCTGTAGTATCTGAGTTACGCTTCACCAGTGAAGATTGGAACCCGATTTCTTCGCATGACTTTATCTTGCTTGCTACATAGGTTTCAGAAGCTCCATTGTCTCCCACCAAAATTGCCGCTAGATGGGGAATCTTCCCACCAGCTTCCCTTATTTTGTCAACTTCTATTTTTAGTTCTGCTTTTACTTGGGCAGAGATCAGTTTGCCGTCTATGATTTCCATGCTTTAGCTTTTGTCTTATTATAATAAATGAGGTAAACGAATGACACCGCCACCACAAAAAACGTAAATATAAAGGTGGTAGGTAGGTTTTCTATTTTATTTTGGTAAATAAATGTAGGTAATAGTGCTCCAAGGCCAATTCCAGCTTCCAATGCTATATACATAGTAGCAATGGCTTTGCCAATATGGAGTTTGTCTGCCAGATCTATGGTCCAGGCCTGTGATGTGGGAGAAACGATACCATTGCCAATGCCGAACATGACGGCTGCTATAGTTAGCATAACCAGAGAACCAGAGAAAATGAGTATAAATAAGCCGCACAATATGCCAAAACAGCCATACAATAGTATTTGGGTACGGCCAACTCTGTCAGACCACTTGCCGGCAATAAAACGTATGGCAATGGAAGCAAGAGTATATACAAGGAAGAAGTATCCTTTGTTTTGTATACCAATAGTCTTGCTTAAGTCGGGTATTAGAGTAATGACAGCTCCGTACGCAAAAGAAGTAAAGAAAACTACTATTACTACAGGTTTTACATTCCAGTCAAAGATGTCACTCCTGTTTATTTTTAGTAAGCTAGGTTTAAACTTTTGCTTGGCCTCTTTTGGTAAAGTCTCCTTCATATTAAGCAAAATGGCTATAGATAAAAAGGACAAAAATGACGAAGCATAAAAAAGGATGTTTATGTCAAAATGTTGCACAATCCAGCCTCCCATAAAAGGGCCAAATGCCATCCCGAGTCCTCCTAGTAAGCCATGCAAGCCCATGGCTTCACCTCTGCGATCTGCCGGAATAATATCAGCAATATATGCTGCAGTTCCGGTAGGTTTAAAACCAGTAGAAAAGCCATGTGCCAAACGAAGCAGGAGGAAAGGCATAACCGTGGTAGAAATAGGATACAAGAAACCACAAACTACACATACAAGAGAGCCAAAAGCCATTACAGGAACGCGGCCAATGGTGTCAGTGAGTTTGCCGCTAAAGGGTCGGGATATACCGGCATTTACGGTAAATAGAGCTATAATAAGCCCCTTGAATTCCCCGCCGCCCATTTTTGTAAGATGGTCTGGTAGCTCTGGAATGAGCATATTAAAGCTAGAAAAAAACAGGAAAGAGCT
Source organism: uncultured Lacihabitans sp. (assembly GCA_964489955.1). Lineage (GTDB taxonomy): Bacteria > Bacteroidota > Bacteroidia > Cytophagales > Spirosomataceae > Leadbetterella. The sequence continues at coordinate 40,071 of CAZBAV010000025.1, forward strand.
AGTACAGAGTAGCCAGAACTGTAAGGTAAATGTCTTTTTCAATGAAAAGATTCTTGTAAAATTATTTTTGATCGGTAAACGACTCCTCCTACAGGAGGGTTGTATTTGGAAATGTGTATTTCTATATGATTTATTTGACTGTATTTTACTTTGACAGCCCTTAAGATTCTATACCCTATATTTTCAAGAAGTCTGCTTTTTATGGCCATTTCTTGGGCCGTAATAGCATAAACAACGCTATAATCAACCGTGTCGGCAAGGTGGTCTGTAGACATAGCTTTCTCTATGTCTACACCAATATAAATATCTACAGCGTATTTATTTCCTATTTTTTGTTCCTCATCAGAATATCCATGATGGGCAAAAAACTCCATTCCTTCTAGTACAATCTTTCCCATTTAGGATATGCCATCAAAAAAGGAACTGCTTTGTTGTCTTTTCTCCCCAAGCATTTCATTTACTGTTTTTGAAGGGGCTTGCTCCTCTGGTTTTTCAACCATAGCTTTACGGATAGCAGCCTTTACTTTGTTTACCTTATCAAGCATTTCCTCAGTAGTAACAGCTTCTTGTTTCTCTTCTGCAGCATCTATTTCCTGTATTTCCGCTGGTTCATTCTGTGGAGTTTCTTCTACATGACGGCCTCCAACAAGTTTCTCCTTAAGGGCTTCTAACTCATCCCATCTTCCACTTTCTGCCAATAGAGCTTGGTCATTCCAAGTACTTGGGTCATGAGCAGCAAAATGAGGGCCGGCAGCTACTAAAATATCTCTTAGTTTATACTCAGGAGTAGTGGCTAGCGACCTGAAAGTAGCTATACCTGCTTGTACAAGGATCTCCTTAATTTTAGGTCCAATACCTTCAATAATTTCTAAATCAGAAACATCTTCAGTCGAACTCTCTAGGTTTATCTCATTTACAGCAGAAGAAAAACTCATCCCTGCAGGTATTTCTTCCTCTTCTTCCACTACCTTTGGAGCCAAAGGCGTAGATTTTATAACTGTTTCTATACTAACCTCATTGCCATCTAATAAACTATTTAACTCTGCATTTACGCCTTTGAGTTGGTTTAGAAGAGCGTTCTTTTTGTTTTCAAGATTAGCAAACATTTGATCCATTTCAGCCAACTCAGCTTGGGCAGCACTGCGTATTTCTGTGGCACGGGCGTCAGCATCCTGTACAATTTGTCTTGCAGTTACCTCGGCATCGGCTTTTATAAGTTGTGCTTGGGAAGTAGCCTCCTCTATTCTTTTACTGGCCTCTTTCTGGGCAGTATCTGTCATTTGGATACTTTGTTCCTCTGCATTCCTAAGAGTTTTAAATAGAGTCATCTCTACTTCTCTTAGCTTAGAAGCTTCTTTTTCTGCTATATCGAGTTGCATTTTAAGCATTTTTAACTCGTTTAGCATTCTATCCCATTCTTGAGCTATATTAGAAAGAAAGCTATTTACTTCCTCCGCATTATAACCCCTGAAAGATTTTTCAAATTCGTGTTGTTTTATTTCCAATGACGAGATTCTCATATTGCAATCAAAATTATTAGGAATAGTCCGATTTTATTGTTGTGACGCAAGAAATGCCTGAAGGTGACTTTTCACCTAAAAAACATTTGTTTCGCTTTAAGGTACAAAATAAGACAAAAATGGGCGGAAATTAAAATATTTTCCATTCAGATATTGTGCGATCGTCGCTACCGGAGAATAGTTTCTGAGAGTTGTGGTTCCACCAGAGTTTGTTTACTGATGTGCCATGTGATGCAAACTTTCCCTTGTCTATAACCTTAAGTAAATCCATAGTGGACATGTTCCATATTTTTATCGATTTATCTAGGCTGCAAGATGCTAAAAAAGGTGTTCCATCTAGTAAAATGAGGTTATTTATGGCATAATTGTGTGCAGGCACAGAGGTGGCCAATATGTAAGATAGGTTTGCTTCCCAAAGTTTTATATGTGCGTCTCTACCTGTGGAAACCAGCATGTCCTGGTGGTACAAAAGTGAGAATACGGAGTTGTTATGAGCGTCTAAAGTGTACTTAAGTGTAAAGCTTTTTAGGTCATAAATTCTTATTTTGTGGTCTGAGAAACCTACTGCAAATTCCCCAAGTTGCGGGTTTATTGCTATGCTGCGGGCACTTTGAGACGCTCCCTGTATATGGTGTACAAACTTGTTCTCTTCGTGGTTAATTATGTGCACGTAACCCATACTAGTTCCTATAAATGTGAGGTTTTGGTAGGGTTCTACCGCAAAAAACGAAGCTTTGCCTATTTTGAGGAAGGCTTCCTCTTTCTTATCGTTTAAGTCTACTATACGTATGCCTTGGGAGTTTTCTCCTATAAGAAGTTTTTTAGTTTCTGGTAAAAAGGCCATAGCGTATATAGGATTCTGAACCTTAGCCAAAGGTTTTCCTTCTTCAGGATTTGCCCATTCTACTACATGACCGTCACCCGATGCCGACATAAAGGTGTTTTGGTTTTGACCTGCCCCAATGTAGTATATACTATCCTTGTGGCCTTTGTAGGTTGCTATTTTTTCTATATCGAATTTCATTGGAGCTGTCGGGCTGTTTTACTTATATTTTATACGGACATGGTGACAATACTTTTAACTATTGGTATATAATCCCTGTTTTTCTTGGATTAATTCGCTTTTGAACTTAAGCTGAAACCCGTAAATATGCTTTCTTATTGATTATGTTTGGGGACGTTCTTTGTTTCATAACCTTAAATACAGTCAAATTAATTCCTTTCAAAAATACAAAATGTGCCTGTAGTTAGAGGATTAAACAAGGGCTAATCGTAATATTGCCGTAAATTTAATGCCAATGCCTCTATTTTTCAATAAAACAGTCAATAACCACTTGCACCTGATAGTATGGGAGCTTACTGAACCCTTGGAGTTTTTCAAGGATAGAGTGGCTTATCATGAGGAGAGACTGGAGTCTATTAAAGTGGAGGAGAAAAAACGGGAGTATTTAGCAGGGAAATTTGTTTTAGAAAAAGCTGCTGAACTACAAGGAATGGAGTACATAGGCTGCCAAAAAGACGAACATGGAAAACCTTTTTTGGTGGCTGGAGAATATGAAATGTCCCTAACACACACGAGTGATTTTGTAGGCGTAGTATTTTGTGAGGGTTCGCCAGTGGGCATTGATATAGAAAGACCCCGCGATCAGATTTTCCGCGTTTTACCTCGTTTATACACTCCTGATGAATTGCAAGCTGTGGGCGACGATAAAGACAAGGCTACAATATATTGGTCTGCTAAAGAAGCTCTTTATAAACTCTACGGAAAAAGGAGTGTAGATTTCAGAAAGAACCTTTTCTTGCACGAAATGCCAAATGGACTGGAAGCAACCATTAAGTTAGAAGACCATTTTTCGCAACATAAGTTTTACATAGAGCGTCTTAGAGAGTATTTTTTGGTAGTGGCGTATTAAACCACTACCTCCTGACCATCGACGCTGATACCATAATGCGAATCATGGTAAACTACTTGCCCATTTTGTAAAATTATTAGCTGAGGCGACTCGTGCTCTACATTAAATCGCTCTGCAATAAGGTTAGATACATCGCGATGCTTTATTAAATCCAGATAATACATTTTAATGGTCGGTTTGTCCCACTTTCGCTCCAGGCGGTCAAGCACAGATGCACTTATAGAACAGCGTGTGCTGTGTTTAAAAATACCAACTGGGGTAGTTTCCGACTCAGCTATTAAATCTTCTATTTGGTTTGTTTGGTTTAATTCATTCCAGTTCATCCTAATTCTTGTTCGTATGTACATTGGTTAAACAATTCTTAGGGTAGGTATTGTTCAAAAAAGAATATTATCAATTAAACGAACTCCGCCCAAATGAGCCGCAACTACTATTGCTGTTTTTTGTTGAGGATTATAAGAGTGGATGCTTTCTAGGCTCTCAAAGTCTACAACTTCATAATATTCTAATTGAAAACTGGGGTGAAGTTGGTAGGCTTCATGTATTTCTGCTAGAATACCAGGTATATCTTGACCAGCCATTATACTCTCTTTTCCTTTTATGAGCGTTTGGTATAAGAAAGGTGCTTTCTGGCGGTCGGAATTTGACAGTCGCATGTTACGGGATGACATCGCAAGACCGTCACCTTCTCGTACGGTATCACACAATATAAGTTCTAGACTAAAACTAAGGTCTTTTACCAGGCGGTTAATAACGGCACATTGTTGCAAATCCTTAAGCCCAAAATATGCACGGGATGGCTTAATTATATTGAAAAGTTTAGAAACCACAATTCCTACACCATTAAAATGCCCAGGCCTAAATTTGCCTTCCAGTACTTCTTCAAGCCTTCCAAAGTTAAATGAGAGTTTTACTTCTTCGGGGTAGATTTCTTCTGGTTCTGGCACGAAAACGGCATCGCAGCCACTCTTTTCTAACTTTTCTAAATCTGCTTCTAATGTACGTGGATACTTAGAGAGGTCTTCTGGATTGTTAAATTGGGTAGGGTTAACAAAAATACTACATACACTTTTTTCGTTTTCATCTTTAGCACGCTTTACTAAAGAAATGTGACCTTGGTGCAAAGCACCCATAGTGGGTACAAAACCAACTTGATTACTTTTTGAGTAACTTTGCGTCTCAATTATACTTTTGAATATTTTCACAACAGATGAGATTAATTCTTGTTTTTCTTTTTAGTACACAACTTTCGTTTTCACAAAGTTTCTACAAAGGTACAGACTCTCTTTTTACGGTAGAAGATTATTGGCAGGAAGAACTTGCTCCAATGACAGATTTGAACCAGATGGTCATGTATATACACAATGATCCGTTCAAAACGTATTTTCTAAATAGCATCCCGGCAGGAAATCCCCTGGAGAGGGAGATAAATGTTAATTCTTTTTATGGAGCCCGCAATCACCCAGTACACAAAGTCTTAAAATTTCACAGGGGTATAGATTTAGCAGGTAAGGTAGGTGAGTACGTAGTAGCTAGTGGAGAAGGAGAAGTAGTAGCTACCGGATTCCAAGAAGATTTGGGTTATTTTGTAAAGATCCAGCATAGTTATGGTTTTGAGTCTATCTATGGGCACCTCAGTAAAATCCTGACCAAAAAGGGAGATATAGTTTGCCGAGACCAGCGTATAGGTAAAGTAGGTGCCACAGGTAAGGTTACAGGCCCGCACTTACACTATACTCTCAAGAAAAACGGTGAATATATAGACCCGTTTGATTTCCTCTTTATGGGTTTTAATGAACAGTGAAAATTCCCTGTTTTTTTCTAAACTGACACTCTTAATTTTAGAACTATTCTAATTTAGGAGCTTCATTTTCGTTTATTTTTTTTTAAAAAAAAATTATTAAATAGCCTATTTAGACGGGAAACATCCAAATGTTTAAATTTTTCTATAAAACATTGTATTAAGCTAATTTTTTGTTAAATTAGTATAGGATTATTTGAACATTTAATTTTCCTTTGCTTCTATAAATTTAAATTTTTAAACGGTATCGTTATATACTTTTGTATGATACCAGTAAAGGTTATTCCACTAAGGGCTATAAATGAAGCATGCAACTGTCTCTATAGAAAATAGGATTCTTCTAAGTAACATATGTTACAGTAAATATGACTTTGTTTTTATTGTTTTGACCCGTTTTATACCTTAAGACAGTTTTCATTTCCAATCGAAATTTTTAATCAGTTTTTATTTCATATGAAAAAAGTTCAACGTTTGAAGGCGTATCTGCACCACGCCATAAGTCCCGCTCTGGTGGCTGGACTTGTACTGATGTCTGTGTTGGCTGTACCTCTTGCTGCAAGTGCCAAGTTTGGCGAAATCAAGGGTACTGTGAAAGACGCGAAAGGTGAGGCTCTCATAGGAGCTGTTGTAAGTGTTAAGGGAAAAACCGGTGGAGTTTCTGTGGATGTGGACGGAAACTTCAGGATAAATGCGGAGACTACCGAAACTCTCGTAATTAGTTATGTAGGTTATTTAACACAGGAGATTTTGGTAGGTAATAAGACCATTGTTGATGTGGTGTTACAAGAAGATTTGCAGCAATTATCCGAAGTTGTGGTGATTGGTTACGGTGTTGCCCGTAAGCGAGATCTGACGGGTAGTGCCGTAAGCCTAAAGGCCGAAGATTTAGCAGATCGTCCAAATGTCAACCCGCTTAATACTTTACAGGGTAAAGCAGCTGGGGTGCAGGTAACTAATAACGGTACGCCTGGATCTACACCAGATATACGTATTAGAGGTACAGTAAGTACAGGTGTTACACGTCCCTTGTTCTTAATTGATGGTATTTTTAATGACAATATGGATTACGTAAATCCTAATGATATTGAGTCTATAGAAATATTAAAAGATGCTTCTACTCTTGCTATTTTCGGGGTTAGGGGAGCTAACGGGGTCATTGCTATCACAACCAAGAAAGGAAAAGAGGGCAAAATGTCGGTAAACTTTAATACCACTTTTGGCTTTAAAAACTTGGAGAAGAAGATTGAAATGGCAAACGCCCGCGAGTTTAAAGAGTTATATGAAGAAGAAAGAAGAAATGTTGGTGATAACTCTGCTTTTGATTATTCACCATGGACGGCAGATACAGATTTTATTGACGAAATGACCCGTACAGGAATGTTTACCGCAAACAACCTTACAATCATGCAGGGCACAGAGAAAAACAAGGTAAAGTTTGGTATTGGCTACACAGTTGACCAAGGTATAATTAAGAAGCAGGATTTATCGCGTCTTACATTAAACTTCAATGATGAGCTTACACTTACAAAATTCTTGAAAGTGGGAGTGAACATCTCTGGGATGTCTCAGAAAAACCCATGGGGTGGAGCTAATGGTGCTTTGGAGCAAGCTAGAAGAGCAGTGCCAATAGGACCTGCCTATGGACCAGATGGGTTTTCTCCGGCTATGTTGCCTCCTTTCCAAACATCGGGGATTTATAACCCTCTAATTGAGCTTGAGAATAATGCCAATACCTTTAGAAGTAACACCATGAGAGGTGTGGGTAGCTTCTTTACAGAGGTTCGCTTCTTGAAAGACTTTACTTTTAGGGCTACTTGGTATGGTGATATAGAAAATTATGAGAATAGGGTCTATTTCCCTAGGAGATATGTGTATTTTCCGGTTACAGGTAAAGTTGAGGGATATGAGCTAGGTTTAACTCGTGTGGAGCAGACTAATTCTAAACTTACCAAGTTTCAGCAAGATTACATTTTTAACTACCTGAAAACCTTTAACCAAAAACACAATGTAAGTGCAACAGCAGGTATGACTTCATATTTGGTTAAGCACTCATCGGTAGGTGGTTCTGCGGCTCAGGGTTCTAGTCCAAGTTCTCTGGAAATACCTAATGATCCACGTTTCTGGTATCTTAATAGTGGTTTTGCAGATCCAAACTCTATGCGGATTATGACAGGAAGTACTTGGCAAACAGAGAAAGCTACGCTTTCCTACCTTGTAAGGGGTATGTATAACTTTAATTACAAGTATTATTTATCAGCTTCATATCGTAGAGATGGCTCTTCTGCGTTCTTAGGTGCTAACAGATGGCAGGACTTTTATGCCGTAGGTGCAGCATGGGATGTGACTAGCGAGAAGTTTCTTTCTAATGTAAAAGCCATAGATTATTTGAAAATCAAAGCTTCATATGGACAGCTTGGTAACCAAAATACATACGGATTTGATTACCCTGCTTATCCTGAACTTAATACGGGAAACTCTGCAGTGTTTGGTGGGACATTGTATCCGGCTTACACACAGTCATACTTACCAGATCCAAATCTTAAGTGGGAGTCTATCTTAACTTCTGAAGTTGGGTTTGAGTTAGCCGCCTTCCAAAATCGTTTGAGTGTAGAAGGTGCGTTTTATAACCGTACTTCCAAAAACCTTCTGACGGTAGTGCCTGGCCTTCATGGTGCACAAGATGGTTTAACAAACATTGGTAGTATAAGAAGTAGGGGTATAGAGCTTTCAGCCAACTGGAACCAAAAACTTTCTGATAACCTGAGTGTAACGGTGGGTGGTAATATCACTACTATCAACAATAAGGTTTTAGAGCTAGTGTCTAAAGATTATGCAATAATAAACGGTATCAATAGGGTACAGGAGGGATATCCACTAGGTTATTTCTACGGTTATATAGTAGACGGTTTGTTCCAAAGCGAAGCAGACATAGCCTCATATCATGAAGTAGTAGGTTTGGGTTCTGTACGTCCTGGAGATGTTAAATTTAGGGATGTAAATGGGGATGGCGTCATTGATGTAAATGACCGTACGATGATAGGAAACCCAACTCCTGATTTTACTTATGGATTAAACTTAGGAGCAAAGTATAAAGGATTTGATATTGGTATAGATTTCCAAGGTGTCTATGGAAATGAGATTTATAGACGTTGGAACAGTACAGAATCTGAGTTTCAGAGAGTAAACTATGCGAAGTTCCAATTAGAAAGATGGAACGGTCCGGGTACATCCAACTGGGTGCCAATTCTGGGTTCAGACCACAGAATTAACTACCAATACTCTACACTTGCAGTGGAAGATGGTTCGTATTTTAGGATAAGGAATATCCAAGTTGGATATAATTTCCCTAAAGCATTTACAGATAAACTTAAGTTGCAAAACCTTAGGGCGTTTGCAAACATCCAAAACTTGAAAACATGGGCCAATAACTACGGTTATACTCCTGAGTTTGGAGCTGGTAGTCCTACTCCCGGAGATAGGAATGCTTCTATCTACTTAGGTAATGACAATGGTGGAGGAGCAATTCCTACTGTTACAACATTTGGTCTAAACGTTACATTCTAAAAGTAATTGAAAATGAAAAACTTTCTAAAGGCATTAATTATAGCTCCCATGTTACTGGTCTCGGTTTCATGCGAAAAAGATTTTTTGGATAGGAAGCCCTTAAAGGTTACCCTTGATGATATAGAGCAAGGTGGTATTACTGGACAGGTCTACGGTATTTATGGTATGCTCAGAAGTAATGAAATGAGTATCCTACCCTCTATGACCATTGAGTATTTTAGAGATGATGACTCACGCAAAGGTAGTAGCCTTTCAGACGGACGTGATTATGAGGTAGTAGCAGATGAGTTTAACTATACCAAAGACCACTGGTTTACTAATAGCTACTGGTCTAAGCACTACGAGATGATCACACAAGTAAATAATGCCCTTAAACTGGTAGAAGATGAGGGCCTTACAGATGAGAGTACAATGCAAAACGTAGGAGAAGCTAAGTTTTTTAGGGCATATGCGTATTTTAATTTGGCACGTTGTTATGGAGATATACCTCTTATTGACTTTGCTATTACTAATGCTGCACAAGGAAATATCGCAAAATCTCCTGTAGCACAAATTTTGGCCTTCATAGATAAAGATTTAGAAGATGCAGCTAAGCTTCTACCTTTAAACTGGGGTAGTGCGTACGTTGGTAGACTTACAAAAGGTTCGGCAAATGCTTTACGGGCAAGGTTGGCACTTTGGAACAAAGATTATGCAAAAGCGTTAAGTGTATCTGAAGAAATCATTAATTCTGGGCAGTACTCGCTACTACCTAGTTATTACAAGATATTCAAGAATGAAGGTGAAAACTCTTCTGAATCCATTTGGGAACTACAGTTCGACTTCTTTACCGCCGGGCAAACTACATACGGTAGTGACTGGGCTTCTTCGCAAGGGATTCGTGACCCTGGTATGCCAGAGTGGAACCTTGGATGGGGATGGAATGTGCCTACTGAAAAGTTGGTACTTGCGTATGAAGCAGGTGATACAAGAAAGAATTCTACTATTTTATTCTCAGGACAGTCTGACGATCCGGAATTTGGTGGATATGGAAGGGTTCTTCCTTCTTCAAAAGAGAACGTTCCGGCAGGTCCTCTAGAAAGAAAATATTGGAATAAAAAAGTGTATGCTGACGAAGCCTACAAAAAAGCTAACGGATTTAATACTTGGGCTGCAATCTACATTAACAAGCGTATGTTACGTTATTCTGATGTACTTCTGATGGCTGCTGAAGGAGCAAATGAAACAGGGAATGGTGCAAAAGCAGAACAATATCTTGAGATGGTAAGGGCAAGAGCAAGAGAAGGTAGAAATGTACTCCCTAAAGTGACTTTCCAGAACCAAACCCAAATGCGTGAAGCTATTAAACACGAAAGACGTATAGAGCTAGCTATGGAAGGGGTACGTTTTTATGACTTGGTACGTTGGGGTGATGCCGTGAAAGAATTGGGTACTCAAGGGTATACAAACAGACACAGGTATATGCCAATACCACAAACGGAAATCGATAAGTCGAACGGAAAGTTAGTGCAAAATCCTGAATGGTAATATTAAATAGAGATTACAAATGAAGAATATAAAAAGATATATTGTAGCTATAGCAGCTATAGCTTCTATTACGGCTTGTCAAAAGATGGACAAGCCACCTTTGGGAGAGTTCCAGACAGATGAGCCAATTGTGGGAGATTTAAAGTTTTATGTCCCTTTTAATGGCGATTTTGTAGAGGATATGAAGAAATCCATTGGTAAAGGACAAAATACTAGCTTTGTAGCTGGTATACAAGGAGAGGCTGTACAATTAACCGGTGCAGACAATAGCATCATTACCATGCGTACTACTAATGACTTTAGGACTGCCACAAGTTTGACTGTTTCATACTGGTTAAAACTTAGTGCTCCGGATAAATCGGGTGCTCAGTTTATTTTCTCTAATCCTACACTTAGTGGAGAATGGCCAGGAGCAAACGTTTTCCAATTAATGGAAGATGGAGGACAGTCAAATAATGGCTTAATGGCTACCAAATTTGTTGTACATGGTAACTGGCTGGAATTTGTGGGAGCAAATCGTATTGCGGGCGTAATGGATAACCAATGGCACCATTGGGTTTTACGTTATAGCGAGACAACATCTCTTATGGAAGTGTTTGTTGACGGTAAAAAACAAGCTTTAACCAAACGCGTGGATAATGCAGGTGCACCGTATGGTAAAGCTAATCTTTCTCAGTCTGAGAAGTTTGTTATTGGCGGGCCTCCCCACATTATTTTGGGAACTACCCCAGATTCTTGGATGACTACATTCAAAGGAGGGGTGGATCAATTCAGGCTATATAGTAAGGCTCTTACTGATGCAGAGATAACGGCTCTGTATACAAATAAAGAATAGTTTTTAGGGGACTTCGGTCCCCTAATTTTTTATCTTTACTTTCCAGTGTTATTTGCTTAAGTGTCTACTAACTCTTCATCCAGTAAGGAGAGGAGAGTTTACGAAGAAAAAAAACCTTACCTGAATGACGTGGATTGTTTTATACCTTATTTAAGCATTTTATAGGTTAATATGGTCTTATTATAAGGTTGTATATTAACCAATTTCTAGCATTTTTATGAAGAGCGTATTTAAAATTGTCTTGTTAGTGTGGTGTCTTACCGGGTGTTCTAAGAAGGATGAACCAGAGCCAGAGGACTTTACATATATAGGCACACTTATAGATGGCAAAGAACAAGTAACCAATGTGGCAGTTAAGCCTTCTGTCAGCATTAGTTTTTCAGCTCCGCTTAGTTTAGCTAATGTCAATAACTACATCAGCTTAAAGGAAGTTGGCGGCTCATCTGTCGAGATTGATATTGTATTGGCAAGCGATAGGAAAACCTATATGGTTACGCCAAAGCTTCCCCTCGACTTTATGTCTTCTTATGAGCTGGTTATTTCTCATTTGCTCCAATCCCAAGCTGGTACTGTTTTGCACACAAGACGTGCCGTGGAATTTAGGACTGGCGTAGATTCTAGTGATAAGTTTCCGCGGATTTCGGATGAAGAACTTCTTACTCTGATACAAAGGCAGACATTTAAATATTTTTGGGACTTTGGTCATCCGCATTCGGGAATGGCTAGGGAGCGGAACAGCTCTGGCGATGTGGTTACGACCGGAGGAACAGGTTTTGGTGTGATGTCTATTCTTGTTGCAATAGAGCGGGGTTTTATAAGTAGAGACCAAGGATATAATAGAATCTTGAAAATTTTAGACTTTTTAGACCGAGAGGTAGATACCTATCATGGAGCTTTTCCTCATTGGGTAAATGGTAATACAGGGAAAACTGTAGCATTTAGCCAGAAAGATAATGGAGCGGATATTGTAGAAACATCCCTCTTATTGCAAGGTTTGCTAGCTGCTAGACAATATTTTACATCTGCAAATGAACTTGCCTTGCGGCAGGCTGTAACAAAAATTTGGGAGGAAGTAGAATGGTCATGGTTTGTACGTGATAATGTTCTTGTATGGCATTGGTCTCCAGATTACCAATGGGATATAAACTTGCAAGTGCAAGGCTGGAACGAGTGCTTGATTACTTATGTCTTGGCAGCTTCATCACCAACTTACCCTATCAGTGCTTCGGTGTACCAGCAGGGATTTACCCGTAGTGGAGCTTACGTGAACGGGAAGTCTTTTTATGGCTTAACCTTGCCCCTTGGAGAGGATTATGGTGGGCCTCTTTTCTTTGCACATTACTCTTTTTTGGGTATGAACCCTTTTGGTCTTAGGCAGGGTGGAGTTGATTTTGAAGGGCACGTTAAAGCCCATTCCCAGATTAATTATGAATATTGCAAAACCAATCCTAAAGGTTTTGCTGGTTATGGCTCAACTGCATGGGGATTAACAGCCAGCGATGGTGTAGTGGGGTATTCTGCACATCATCCCGGTAACGATGTGGGTGTTATAAGTCCTACTGCTGCTGTATCGTCCTTGCCTTATACGCCCCAAGCATCTATGGATGCTATCCGTTACTTTTACTATGTTCTAGGAGATAAGCTTTGGGGAGAGCATGGGTTTTATGATGCTTTTAGTATCCACTATAATTGGTTTGCAAATAGTTATTTAGCAATAGACCAAGGTCCTCAAATTTGTATGATAGAGAATTACCGCACTCAGCTCCTGTGGAAAGTCTTTATGCGAGACTCAGACGTCCAGTCAGGTCTTACCAAGCTGGGTTTTCAGTACAAGAACGACTAATAAGCAAAATACCGTAGACCTAACGTGTAATTGAATGGTCTACGGTATTTGTTTTCGTTTTTATGCCATTCTCTATTAGCTGAAGCTAGCTTACTTATTAAAGTGAGGGGTCTCAAACCCAAGTTTTTTTAGCCCGTCCTGTATTT
>CAZBAV010000026.1:0-17778 GCA_964489955.1 uncultured Lacihabitans sp.
GTTCTTTATCAATAAAATTAAAACCTGTACCTGCTACCACCAACACATGCTGCTCCTCCAGCAGCTCGTAAGTAAACTCTACATCATCTTTAATGTTAAACTTACTTAAGTCTATCCTAGGGAAAATATATAGAGACCCTTTAGGTTTTACACAACTCACACCGTCTATTGCTGACATTTTTGCATAAATTAAATCTCTTTGCTCTTTTAAGCGGCCTCCATCAGCAATCATACCTTTTATTACGGAATCATCTTTTAGAGCTGCCGAAATGCCCAATTGGGTAGGTACATTAGGACATAACCTCATAGATGCCAATAGGTTTAATCCCTCTAGGAATGATTTTGAGACTTTCCCGCTTGGAATAACCCAACCTCCACGAAAACCACAGGCAAAGTAGTTTTTAGAAAGACCTCCAAAAGTCATAAAGTGTACATTGTCAGACAAGGTAGCCACATGCAAATGCTCTTGACCATCGTAAAGAACCTTATCGTATATCTCATCCGAAAACAAAACCAGATTGTGTTTTTCAGCCAAGTCTACAATGCTCTGTAATACTTCTTTTTTATATACCGCCCCTGTAGGGTTATTGGGGTTTATTATTACTAAAGCCTTGGTTTTTGGCGTAATTTTCTTCTCAATGTCCGCTACATCTGGGTTCCACTCATTGGCTTCATCACACACATAATGTACAGCATTACCTCCTCCAAAACCTACCGAGGCTGTCCACAAGGGATAATCAGGTGCAGGCACCAAAACCTCATCCCCGGGATTTAAAAGGGCTTGCATACACATAATTATGAGCTCACTCACCCCATTACCCACAAAAATCTCTTCTGATTTTATTCCTTCAAAACCTCTGTCTACGTAGTATTGACGGATAGTATCCCGCACTTCCATTATACCTAAATGGTGCGAGTACCCCTCGGCGTTTTTCAGTAACCGGGACATATCTTCCATGATACCCTGAGGCACATCAAACCCAAAAGGAGCCGGATTACCAATATTTAGCTTAAGGATTGTATTCCCTTGTTTTTCTAACTCTAGGGCCTTATCAAAAATAGGCCCTCTAATAGCATAAGAAAGATTATTAAGTCTTTCACTTTTAAGGATTTCCATAAAACTTTAAATATTTTTCAAGAATTTATCTGTATTCTCTTTTACCCTTTTCAATATATTTTCGCTTGGCTTCTTTTTAAATTTCTCGCCGGTAAACTTCTCGTATAACTCAATATACCTATTAGAAATTTCCTCAATTTTCTCATCGGTCATTTCCGGTACTTGCTGTCCTTCCTTACCCTGGAAACCATTGGCTATTAACCATTCTCTTACAAACTCTTTAGAAAGCTGTTTTTGGGCTAAGCCTTTGTTTTGGTTTTCTTCATACGTATCTGCATAAAAGTATCGCGATGAATCGGGTGTATGAATCTCATCTATTAAGTATATCTGGTCATCAATGTAGCCAAACTCATATTTTGTATCTACCAGGATTAAGCCATTCTCCTTAGCCATTTCTGTTCCTTTGGCAAAAAGGGCCAATGCATATTTTTCCAACTGTAGATACTTGTTGCTTTCTACCAAACCACTAGCCATTATTTCGTCTCTCGAAATGTCCTCATCGTGGCCTTCATGTGCTTTGGTTGTAGGTGTAATTATTGGGGCAGGTAACCTATCATTTTCTCTCAACCCTTCAGGCAAAGCAACACCACAAATCTGTCTTTTGCCTGCCTTATACTCACGCCATGCATGTCCGGCTAGGTAGCCTCTCACTACCATCTCTACAGGAAAGGTAGTACATTGTAAACCTAATGATGCATTTGGATCTGGTACAGCTATAAGCCAGTTAGGTACCACATCGCGGGTTGCCTCCAGATTTTTGGCAGCTATTTGATTCAAAACTTGTCCTTTGTAAGGTATTGGACGTGGTAAAACGACATCAAAAGCCGATATCCGGTCCGATGCTATCATCAAAACGTATTTACCAATACCGTATACGTCTCTCACTTTCCCCTTATAAAAAGAGGTTTGATTTTTAAAACGGAAATCCGTTTCACTTATGGTGTTCATGCAATTCTATTGAAAACTTGTGACAAAATTACCAATCTTTTTCTATTTCAATCTTACTATTTTTCGGACGTACCGTTTTCATTTCAGACATGCGTAAATTATCGAGTAGCTGCAAGGCCCTTTCTCTAGATATAGCCCCTTCGTCTTCTTTCTGAAGTTCATCTTCCTGGTTGTCAGAAGCCACCACAGTTTGGGGAGCATCAGAAGTTTGGCTTTGTGGAGTTAAGGATCTTGGCTTATATAATGTCGAAATGAGTTCGTAATTGTATCTGGCAGCATCAGAAAGGGCATTACGTTCGATAGCAGAACGAAATAATTGTATAGCTTCTGTGCTATCTCCACGCATAAGGGCTAAAATCCCCAATTGGTTCCTTGCTTCCGATGATTGTATGGGATCTGCCAAGTCTTTCGAGAATTCATAATTAAATCTCGCTTTAGAAGTATCACCCA
Source organism: uncultured Lacihabitans sp. (assembly GCA_964489955.1). Classification (GTDB taxonomy): domain Bacteria; phylum Bacteroidota; class Bacteroidia; order Cytophagales; family Spirosomataceae; genus Leadbetterella. The sequence continues at coordinate 2,516 of CAZBAV010000026.1, forward strand.
CAACAAAATAGGCGTGAGCCGCATCAATCCTTAAATGTGGATCTATAACGCGATGGACAATCTCTAATTTCTCAAAAGTGTTAATGGCTTCCCTGAAATCCTTCTTAAACATACTTTTATTAAAGGACTCTATATAAGCATTCTTCTGCTCAATATTGGAGTAAAACTGAGGGTTAAAAAGAAAAAAGATTATATAATAAATAAAGAATTGCACTTAAATTTTTAAGACTTTGAGGGTAACTAAGAAATCTAATGCTATGAAAACCAACGCAAGTAAAAGAAAAAAAACGAATTTATTGTAGGTAACCGTTTGTAGTTTGAGGTCATCTGATGAACCAACCACAAGAGACATCTTATCTACTAGCTTCGGAACATCGTTTTGGTGGTTATTCAAAATATAATATTGCCCGTTTAGAGCTTTCGCATTTTGACTAATACTACTAATGTCTAAACTAGTAACCACTTCTTCGCCATCCTTGTCTTTCTTATATCCACCCATCTTTGGTATTTTGCCTCCTCCTAAGGTGCCCACAGCCATAAAAAAAACACTAACTCTTTTGTCAATAAGGCTCTTAACCAGTGTCCTGCTATAAGCATAATGTGATTCCCCATCCGTAATTAAAACACCTACTTTCGCACGGTTTTGGGAAGAAAAACCCAATTTATCATTAAAAACGCTATAGACTGGATTAAAGTCTGTTGAGCCTTGTGGAAGCATACCAACAGATAGTGACTGGATTGTAGCTTTTACATTTTCCTGATCAAAAGTAAGCGGTGTTAGCAGATACGACTCAGAATTAAATGCAACCACTCCTATCCGATCCGACTTAAAGCGGTCTACTAGGCCTAATCCTTCTATTTTGGCTTTATCTAAACGAGATGGACTAACATCATTAGAATTCATGGACTCAGACAGGTCAAAAGCCAAAATAATGTCTTTGCCCGAGGCACGTGCTTCCATTTCTGTTACTCCAAAATTGGGCCCTAATAAAGCCAAAGATATTAAACCCAGATATAAAGCCCGAACTATAAACTTAAAAACCGAACTTGTAGCAGTAGTTTTTAATTTCCGGGCAGCCCCAAATATCCTAATAAAATAGATGAGGTATACCAGTAAAAAAAGTACTAGAAATACGTATTCGATGCTATTTAGGGCTCTACTAAAATTCACTTATTTAGCAGATATAAAGTTTGCCATTAACCTATATGCACCGGGCACACCGGCAGGCAACTGCCTGAACAAAGCTAAACCGGTGAAAACATAGTTTCCTTTACCATACTTGGCATAAAGAACAGAGCCTTCTTGTGCTGTCTCTCCCTTATCCTTCATAGACAATATAGTGCTATATTTATCCGACCATTGCTCCGCAAAATACAATCCCAGTTCTTGAACCCAACCTTCAAAATCTTTCTCCGTTATTTTATTAGGATAACTTAGTAGTGCAGCTTTGCTATCGACAAATTTCACTTGGGCGTCCTCGTCCGTAACCCTTCCCCTACCAATAGAAATAGGATAAGGCCCCATTTCGCTAGTTTTTACCCGACCGTAAAATGCTTGAGTTTGGTATTGCACCACCAAATTACCTCCATTTTTCACATATTCTAGAAGGACATTCTGGGCATTAGCCAACCAGTCTTCGGTATTGTATGCCCGTACACCAACCACTATGGCATCAAACTGGCTAAGGTCACTTTTAATACTGTTTGCATCCAGTAAAGATACATTATACCCCACTTGACGCAATGCGTGAGGAACTTCGTCTCCCGCACCCATAATATAACCCAGCTTATTATTGGTAATATTGACGTCCAGGTTTATAGCCTTAGCGGCTGCCTCCGGATATAAGTTTAATTCAGGAATATGCTCATAATAAATGTGCTTATATGCATAACTAAACTTACCCCGTTCTGTAGTAGCCACCGCTTTTATTTCTCCATCCTCCACTCCAGGAGTCACCGTAAAATAAACAGGTTTTTCTTGATTTTTAGAGTCAAAAACTACTTGTACTACTTCTGGCGATGATTTCCATCCTTTGGGCAAATTAAGGGAAACCGAAACCTGATTGGCATCAATATTATTTTTCACAATAATGCCTACTTGTTTACTCTGTCCTTTGGGAAACACAAAAACGTTTTGTTCAAAGTTAAGCATCACCTCTGGTCTGATTTCGGTATACTTATAGATCTCGCCACGCGATGGCTCGGTAAATTTATACTTTATTGGTTGTTTGAACTCCATTTTTTGTCCAGAAACTTCTAGCGTGAATGTAGCCCAAAATGCATCAGGAGCCATAGGTAGATTTCTGAACTTTTCCTCCGAAACCACATATTGACCCGTGCCTTTGTTTTGATGTAACCAATAGGGTTGAGAGATGGCGGCCGTTAAAGGAATTTGCACATCAAAAACAGCTTCCTGATTCTTATTATTTTCTAAAGTCCAATTGAAAACTGTATCTTTTTTTACTTCTCCACTTATGTTTAAGCCTAAAATTTTGACAGGAGTAAGTCCTCTTTTTACGGCAGAAGTAAACAATTTTAGATTTTGGCCGGGAGAAACCGCATTAGTGGAAGAGTTTACTTCCAGATAAACCCCAGCACACGCAAAAACAAGCTCCTGACACTCCTCTAGTTTCTCATATTTATAAGGAGATTCAGGCAAAGTCAACATCCAATTATAAATAGCTACTAAATCCTTAACTGACTTTTCTGGTGCTTTAAAATCGAAATTACGAATAACAGCATCCAAAGCTGTTCCGATTTTTACACCACCATCTACTCTTTTCCAAGATAAATCCACCCCATCAAAAACATCTGTTTTAGCCGGTTCACCTTTTATATGTACCAAATAATCGTAACGCTCTGTACGAGTAGGTGCACTTCCAAAACCTTGGCTACGGTGCTTACTGCGGGCAGCTGCAGCTATTTCGGTATAGGATTCTCCTAAAATGGGATTAAATTCCCCCAATGGAATTTGTATAAAATTTTTCTCCGATGGGGCTGTATTAGTAAATCCCCGGTTAAAAGAGTTCCAAACCAGTCTTTTGGGTTTCCAAACATCTACTTCTTTTAGCTGTTCAGGAAAACGTTTGGGATCTCCGGCTGCATCAAAAGCTTCAATAGAAAGCTCTGCGGAAGCAGAATGATGACCATGCCCTGCCCTTTCATCAGGCGGAAAACGGTTTATTAGTACATCGGGTTTGAACTTCCGTATACGGTAAACCAGATCTTCAAGTATCTTTTCTTTACCCCAAATACGCATAGCCTCATCTGTAAGCTTCGAAAATCCAAAGTCTATAGCTCTGGAAAAATATTGCTCTCCTCCATCCAGCTTGCGGGCTTCCAGTAGCTCATGAGTACGTATTAAGCCTACATATTCTCCTTGCTCAGGCCCTATCAGGTTCTGACCTCCGTCTCCCCTTGTTACAGAAAAATAAGCCGTACGCACTTTCTTTTCTTTGGCCAGCCACGTAATCAGCAAAGTGTTTTCGTCGTCCGGATGTGCCGCTATGTACATGGCATTACCCAACGTGTTTAATCGCTGTAAACCCAAATAGATTTCACTACTATTTAAGGCTTTTTGCTGTGCAAAACCGGAAAAAGAAAATAGGAAAAATAAAAGTATAAAAGGGTTCTTCTTCATCACCAAGAAACTTTGCTCTGCGAGCTTTTTGTTAGAGAACCGTAAAAATAAGAAATCCTTTGCTTTAATGCATTTATATTTTTTATGTAAACCATGTTAATAAAAACTTAAATATTGTTTTTAGCACAACCATTTGAGAGATCTTCCAGTCTAACGAACATAATTTAAACAAATACAACGATGATTAAGCAAATCATTTTAGCCACTTCACTATTTATGTCAACAATGGCAATGGGACAAATAAAACAAGAAGAAAAAATCAATGTAGTAGGTGAAGCCGAAATCGAGATTCCGGCAGATCAGGTGATGTTTGACATCACATTGACTTACAAAAACTATGACAACGTAAAAACGGCTTTCGACCAGCATAAAAAGGCAGAGGCAGATTTGCTGAAATTTTTGAATGGATTAAAAATTCCTCAAAAAAACATAACCTATACCCTTATCAGTTTCAATAAACAGATGGAGTATACAAACGATGGAAAGAATAAGGAATTCTTTGCCACTAGCCAGAATGTAAAAGTAAAAATGGAGGATCTGAACAATTATGCTGACCTACTGATAAATCTTGTAAATGCAGGTTTTACCAATGTAAACACAGCATTTGTTTCTTCGAAAGAAAATGATTTCCATAGTGATCTTATAGAAAAGGCTATTGCTCAAGCCAAGAAAAAAGCGGAAGTAATGGCAAAAGCCTCTGGAAGAAAACTAGGAAAGGTAACCTTCATATCAGATAGTCAAGCTCCAGACCCTGTGTTCAGAGCGGAATATATGCTTGCAAAGTCAGCTAACGATGGAGGCTTCATCTCTGAAGTGCCGCAAAGCATTAAGAAAAACCTTTCAGTAAATGTGGTTTTTGAGTTAAAGTAAAATCAAAAGCGACTTGCAGAAATCTGTAAGTCGCTTTTTTTCATGTCTAACAGACTCAGTTTACCATTATGAGAGTTTTTTCAAAAAAGCCGTTCTCGATGCCTCACTCAGTGGAAGTTCCTCCTTATCAACCACAACTGAACTTTTCTTTACGTGCTGCACAAAATCCAGATTCACGATATATGACCTGTGGATTCTAAAAAATTGAGAATTCGGTAACAACTCTTCCAGAGCTTTCATAGTCATGTAGGAAATGTAATTGCCTTTAGTGGTCTTTACCAATACATAATCTTTAATGGACTGTATGCAATAAAGGTCCCTGTGTTCTACTTTGACGAGCTCACGAGAAACCTTGAAGTAAGTGTGAGTGACTTCCGCAAGAACTTCAACTTCATCTCTCCGCTGAATCTTAGCAATACACTTTTCAAAACGTTCATAGGTGATTGGTTTCAGGAGATAGTCAGCTACCTCTAGCTCGAACCCGTCTACTGCATACTCGTTATAAGCGGACGTCAAAACAGTTATCGGCGGTTTTTTAAGCGATTTCAGAAAGTCTAATCCGGAAATTCCGGGCATGCGAATATCTAAGAACATAAGGTCAACTTCTACCTCGTTCAGCTTTTGAAAGGCTTCCAAAGCGTTGGTGCAGGTTGCCGCCAATTCTATGCCGTCTTGCTTATTTATGTATTTACCTAACAACTGTCGAGCTAACGGTTCATCGTCTACTACTATGCATTTCATGGCTCAAAATTAACACTTACTTGTACCCTAAATATTTTGTCTTCAACTATATCAACCACACACTTCTCTGCAAAAATTAGCTTCAGCCTTTTTTCTGCTGTTTCTAAACCTATACCTCCAACCTTATGTCTCGGTTTGCCTTTTGGAATACTATTTTCAATTTGAAAAATCAACTGATTCTCAACTTTAACAAACGCTACTTTAACGAATCCGTTCTCTATTTCGTCTTCTAAACCATGTTTAAAAGCGTTTTCTATAAAAGGTAAAAAAAGCAGCGGTGGAATACTATCCTTTTCTCCGGTCCCTTGAGAATCGAATGTAATATCAAAATTTGTTCCGTAACGTATTTTCTCCAATTCTACATATCTTTCCATCATTTCCACCTCCCGCTTTAGAGAAACTTGCTCTTTGTCTGATTCATATAGCATGTACCTCATAAAAGCAGACAAACCCGCCACCATTCCGGGAGTTTTATTGGAGTTTTCTACTGCAAGTGCATAAATATTATTTAAGGTATTGAAGAAAAAATGCGGATTGAGTCTATCCTTAAGATACTTTAGCTCGGTTATCAGCTGCTCTTCCTTTAAGGTTTTTATTGTTTCATTTTGTTGTAAAGCTCTAACTAAATAGGCTATCCCCACCAATGAAAGAAACATATGAGAAAGCTTGTAACTTATGGTGGTCATTGACTTATTAAAGTTGAGAAATGATTTTTTGTGATACTTTACAATAGTTTCAGGAAGGAATTCTAAGTGCATCAGAACAAAGTCTCTTACATACTTATCAAAATAATTACTTATCAAAATCGCCAAAGGTATAGATATAAAGACGAGCCAATGCCGGTTATTTAAGACTTGCGGTTTGAGAAATAAATAATAATAAGCTACGGCAAATAAAAACGAAAAGAAGCCCCAGATTAGCGTCAAATCAATATCACCATAAAAAGAAGGCATTGACTTCTGTTCATAGAATTTATATTCGAATGAGGAAAAAATGTATAAACCAAACGTGACAAACGCTATACTTGTGAGCTCAACTTTCCAATATTTATTCATACTTTAAAAATACAGCACTATAAATTACAATTTGACATAAACACTATGAGTGACCGTTTTTTTTCGACGAATTCTATCTTGCCGAAAAAAAAGCTGGCTAAATCTAAAAACTACCTTCTCAAGGTCGCCACCATCTTAGCTTTGAACATATAAACGTCACTCTAAATATGCAAAAGCTAATAATTACTTTGCTCTTTGTCTTTGGTTCATTGAATCTCATTGCACAAGCAAACGCAAACCAGATTTTTATAAAGTTAAACGATGCCATACAAAAGCTTGAATACGTATCGTATGATAGAGCTTTCGAAATATATAATCCTTCCGAAAACTACTTCCATAAAGACACCAGTAACATCTATGTAGAATTTAATACAAATTACTCCGCTGACGTCTACAGAACCATCAGAAAAGGAAATGACTTCAAGAGGTTATACACCCAAGAAAACGTGATTTTTCTACAAACAAAGGATAAAACATACGAAATAGAAAAAAGCGATATTGGTGCGGCAAGTATCTACCATTCTGTTTTAGATTTAAGGGTGGCTTTGCCTAAGATATTAGGAGAAGGTGAAACTAAAATGAGTTTAGCAGATACTACTTTGAACGGACAGGAATACTTCTGCCTAAAAGTCACTTTACCTGCAGGAAGAAATATCATTTTCCCCCACGGGTTAGGCACTTTAGGAATCAAAACTATTATTTCCACCTATACTTTTGTTATCGATAAAACGAGCTATCTGCCCTATTTACTAGTTTACACCAAAAGTGATAAGGTGGATTACGCAACAAAAAACTACTTTCTGAACATAAACACCCGACCTGTTAAACCAGACTCTATGTTCTGGAATTTAGCAGGTTATCCTGAATATAGACAAAAGGTAGAAGTAGCCAATAATCCAATTATTAAAGTCGGGAACAGCTTCCCGGTTTGGACTTTACCTGTCTTCCAGCCTCAAAATCTTGTTAAAACCATGTCTTCTGATGGAGCAAAGGGAAAAGTTACAGTTCTAGAATTTTGGGTAAAAAACTGTGGGTATTGTCAGGAAGCTTTTAAAGACATGAAGCAGTTGTCTGAAAAGTACAAAGATAAACCCGTAAATATCCTCAGTGTAAACATGGATGATAAGGATACCTTAAAAGATCTGGAGTTTATTTTTGATAAGCATAAGCCTATCTACCCCATGCTGCATAAAGGCGAAAACTTAGCCAAAAGTGTAGGCATCTACTCTTATCCTCGCACCATCATTTTGGATAAAGATGGAAAGGTGATTTTACATGCTGCAGGGTTTAGCTTCAATAAGGTAGACACATTTTTAGAAAAATTGGCAGACTAAAACCTGTCCATGCATTTTTAAACCCGTACTTTGAAGTAGAAGAAGCCACAGGTTTCCTTTAAAGTTAAACTTATGGTTTAGACAAAAAAACTGTATTTCCCTGAAAAACAGCTCCTTTCTCAACTGTAAATTTTCGGCAAGAAGCATTAATATCTACCGTTATCTTATGCCCTGCTCTTATTATCACATCCGTAGTGCTGGTAGGTACAAAACCGCAAGTCCATGAACTAGGACTGCTCCAATTTCCAACAGCGACGTTACTCATACAAACCGACGAAAAGGGAGCAAAACCATAAGCTTTGCTACTCGTATTAATATAAACCTTCCCAGTGGATGTATTCCTGTAATATTCGCTGCCCGCAACCTGCACATTTCCGGTAAAAACACCTGTAGGCACTGTAGTGGGTCTTGCTCGCAGAGGAGCTGAAGGTTGGCTTGCCCCGAAATAATGTTCACCCCAGCCAATGGCTTCGTGATTATATAATGCAGCTCCATACCAGGCATAGTGAAATTTCGAAGCGGAATACGCTCCCGTGGCGGTAGTTGTAGTAACAGAAAGAATTTTAAACCCTATACTATTTTGATAATTTTTCAACAAGTCCGCTTTGTACTTCCACTCCGCTGGGTTTTGGTAATCGTTTAACATGATTAGATAACTCTCCGACAAATAAAAATCATTAGAATTTAACTGTGTACCCACCTGACTTGGATTGTACGTAGCATTGTAGTCCGTACCGAAAACGTCATCAGGATTCCAGCCGTTCGCTATTACAGACAATCCGATAGAATGGGCGTAGGCCACTGCTTCATTCTGCCTGCTTCGAGACACATAATAATCATAACCAAAATCATCAAGAAAAACTCCTTTCACCACAGTCCCTATAGCTTTCCATTGATTCATTCGTTTTTTCACTTCAGCCATAGAGTGATTATGGGTCTTCACTGTATCATCTCTCCTCACCCCCAAATCTATATAGCCATACACCTTGGTATTTGCTATACTAGCCTGGGAAAGAATAGCTTTAGTATTAAGGTGGTCACCATGGGCAGGAATCTGAAGGTTGTCGCCCAAAATGAGGTAATCATACGCTCCAAAAATCTGAGCCGCTTGAGCTACAGTGCCTAATTGTGTAGGCCAATTGTAGTAATTCAATAGTTTTTTGGGAGAAGTTTGGGCTCTGACACTTCCGAAGAAAGAAAGCAACAATATTATAAGAGTTATTCTTTTCATTGATTAAGTTGGTTTCGTTTAGCAAAATACAAAATCCTTAGAAAAAGATAAATATTGGCATCATTCTGCTCTTATTAAATTTACTAATTGGTAAAATATTCATCATTAATGCAAATTCACTGTAACGAGTCTTCTGTCTATAGCCAATTGCAACCCATTTGAATCTATAACATTCAAAATCTTTTTCTCTCAAAAAAAACACTTAGCTTTCAGGTAAAATTATACAACTATGGGTAAAGAGATAGCAGACTTACTAAAAACCGAGGCTGAACAACTAGAAAAACTTAAGAGCATTGTTAACAAAGCTATTGACGATGAAAACCTAATCATTGAAAACCTTCTTCACCCACCTAAGGAGTTACTGTCCGAGGGACAAAAAATCAGTGACAAAGTAGCCCGTTTTGGAGGAAGCTGGTCTTTTATCATTTCATTTATGGTTATCCTCATAGCTTGGATTGGCTACAATAGTTTAATCAAAGGTAAAGACCAATTTGACCCTTATCCTTTCATCTTAATGAATCTTATACTCAGCTGTGTAGCAGCATTACAAGCTCCCATAATTATGATGAGCCAAAACCGCCAAGAAGAGAAAGACCGTCAACGTGGTGAAAACGATTACCTCATAAATATGAAGGCCGAACTAGAAATACGGACCCTACACCAAAAAGTAGATTTGTTACTTGCAGAACAAATCAAAGTACTGGTTGAAAGCCAAGCCAATCAATTGGAAAAGCTGGAAAAAATAGAAGAAAAACTATTATCAATCAAATAAATAAGCTAAGCCCTGGCTTTTTATTTAGTATAGCAAACGCTTCTCACGTAGTCTCTTACGATTTCTTAGAGATGGCAGCAACCTCATATTAGGGTGTAAACTCTCAATACCGTGTATCAATCTGTGGAAATACAACAACAAAAATCGAATGTTAAGGTTATCATCCATTTCATGGTGCATATTTATGAAAACATCATATTTAAGTTTACTCCAAACTAACTTGCGAGTACCAGATAATACTACACTACCTGTTTTTACCTCTTCTAAGCCATAACCCTTACCACGTGTTTCATTCGAGCGGAAGAAATAATGCTTGCCCTTAATCCAGACATCATAACCCATATACTTCCAATTAAGCTTATAGCTAATCATTTCCTCATTAATTTCACTCAAAATACGAGTTATGCCATTCTCCTTTTCTGTCCTCAATTTAATAACTCTATTTTCTGGTAAGTTCACTGTAAAAGTAGGCCTCCAAAAACCTTTGCAAGAAAGAGAACCCAAGGAAATATTATTACCATACAGCTCACTGCTAAACCAACTCCCCGTCTTTAAAATGTACCCTTTCATAGTTGTAAACGTTTAAGTTCTTACTCTAAACTATCCAATTCTATTCCCTAAAGCAAGGCATTTGGGATAGACGGCAAATAATGTACTTTTACCAATTTTAGTTTATAATAAGAGCAGTTTAATCGAGTAACTTTGCTGCTACAGAGAGAAGCATACCTCTCATGCAGATTCGAGTGTTGACTTTACCAAACTTATTTTACTTACTAAATAATCTCTACTGACAAATTATCACTGGAGACTAAACAGCTTGCCTTTCAACCGTTTCTTGGGTAGACTGTTTCGATAGAAGTCCAAAAGGCCCTAGTTAAGGAAATACGATAATAAGAAGGGCTAATCTTTTCTTGCCAATGGCTGACACTAACACACATATTACAGACCTAAACGGCATTCCTCACTATAACTCATGCCTGGCATGTCAAATCTTCCCTAATAATAATCTGGAGGACTTAGAAATTGAGCTGGTACCAGAGGCTTAATGAATTCACATTATAACTAATACAGAATTTTAGAGCATCTGCATTTCTATAATCAGAAAAGCACAATTTCTATTCAAACGATACCTGTAACTATCCTGATAATTTCCAAGTATTTCATATTCTATGAAAATTCATCTTGGAATTATTTTCCAATCGCTGTACACTTTGGCTTTAAAAATCGCACTTACTCAGAAAATGGATAACAATTCTATCTAATAATACCCTTACTTTCCAGACAATCAGGTGTCTCAGGCACCCCACCTTACAATGTATAAAAAAAGGGTGGCCGATTGGCCACCCTTTTCAAAAATTCTTTCTCAGTATTACAACTTGTAAATTTTCTTAAACTCTGTCACATCACCAGAAGTAATTGTAACATTATATAAACCAGAAGGTAGTTTTCTCAAATCTACACTAGTGTTTCCAGTTTTAGATTTCTTAGAAGTTACTAATTGGTTAGCTTGGTTATAAACTTTAACATCCATGCTTCCATTGAAAATCTCAGCAGGGAAATCAACTGTAATTACATCTACAGTAGGATTTGGATACGTAGTAATCCTTAAGCTACCACTTGCACCGCTTGTTGTAGCTGTAGTTTTGGTAACTTTTGCTACATTAGAGGCTTCAGATTCACCAAGTGTATTTGCAGCAATAACCCTGAAGAAGAATACAGAACTGGTATCGTTACCAATAGCATAGTTATAAGAAGTAACATTTCTTCCAACCTCACCTACTTGTACGAAAGTACCATCAAATTTATTAGATTTCTCTATTAAGTATTTAGTCTCTTTATTACTATTGTCTCTCCACGTAAGTTCTATAGTAGAACCATTCAATTTCCCAACTAGACCATATGCCATTTCTGGCACACTTGTAAATGCTGTTTCAACATATCCGTCCATGTATGCATAGTCAGACTCACCATATCTGTAATTTCCAGCCTTCACACGATATGTATACGGTTGTCCCTCAGAAAGATTAAGGTGGTTTATCACTCTTACCTCATTAGTCACCATTCCTAGAGCAGTATAGTTTACTCCATCTGTACTATACTCAACCACATAATAATCAGAGTCATCCCCAGGATGATTCCAACTAACTCCTATTGCAGAGTTTCCTAGATTATTAGTAAAACTAACACCAATTATACCACTTGGTTTAACAGATTTACCGTGTGTCTTAGCTGTAATGTGAGCATCCGCTCCCCAAATACCTTGGTTACTTATAGGCCTCAGAATAATATCTACAGTTTCTGTTTCTTCTAATCCATTAATGGTGTAATCCCCAGCATAAGGATAAGTAACACCCCAGAACTCATAATCAGCCACAAATTGTCTTTTAACTAAAATATAGTATGCCTCTCTAATGTTACTACCGCATCCTTGATCTTCTTCTCCATTATCCCATACTATAGCTATTGAAGAGGTACTAGTAGCGTCGTTATTCACCCTAAGATTCTGTGCAGCATTTGGAGCAGTATATGCCTTTACATGTACAACAACCTCATCAGACCAAGTAGCCTCACCTAAAGCATTATATGTTATAATTGAATAACGAGTAGCCATTCCTGGTGCTACATCCAAATCATAAAAAGAAGTTTCGCCACCAGTAACATAACCTACGTTGTACCACGGTCCACCATAAGACTTTACAATATGTGAAGAAACCACAGCTCCTCCTGTTTGTGCATAAGACCAATTTAGACCCACATATTGAGGACAAGTACTAGTTTCAGTTATAGTAGCTTTCTTCGGAGCTGCTTCTTGGGTTGTAACGGTTTTCCAACCTGTCCAATCGCCCTTAAGAGAATCAGGACACGGGGATGTGAGGCAACTTAAAGAACCTAAAGACCTAGCCCTATAAGTATAACTTGTACCAGGCAGCAAGTTTTTAACATTGAAAGCTCCTGCGTCTAGAGAGTTTTTTTCATGAGTAAAAAATCTAGCATCTATTTGAAGTTCGAAAGCTTTTACATTTGTATCTGCAGGGCTGGCAGACACAGCAATCCACAAATCAGTTTTAGTGACTTTCTCTGCATCACTTAACGTAGGTACAGGTAGCTGTGCAAAAGACGCTACCGATCCCAGAATCAAAATAGCAAAAAGTAATACTTTTTTCATAGTACATTAATATTTTTTGTTACTGTAAAAGAATTACTACAAAAGTACTAAAAAAATCTAACGAGGTTTTAAATATCCTATTAATTTAGTCTTAAAACTTATTTTACGGTCAAAATTTAATGTTCTTATAAAGTTCTATAATTTGTTGGTGTTCCCTCACATCGTGGACCCGTATAATTTTAGCACCATTATATAAAGAAAGTAAATTTAAGGCCATAGTAAAAGGCAGACCTTCCCCTATCTTTATTTTAAGCGTTTTATAAATCAGAGACTTCCGAGAAAGTCCCATAAGTAACGGATAGTGTTCTGTGGATAACTCCTTTAGATGGCCTATAAGTTTAAAGTTCTGATTTACAGTTTTAGAAAATCCAATTCCTGGGTCAAGAATTATATCTTTCACCCCATGTTTACGTAGAAAATTGGCTTTAGTGAGTAATTTGTTACTTATATCTGTAATGAAATCCTCTTCCATTTCTTGCTGATGCATAGTTTCTATGGTACCTTTTACATGCATCAAAATATAGGCAATCTTTGTCCGGATTATAAACGAAAACATCTCTTTATCAAAACATCCCCCAGAGATATCATTAATTATAGCTGCCCCCTCTTCGTAGGCTTGTCTAGCTACCTCTGCCCTGAAAGTATCAATTGATAGATGAGCATCTGGGAAGTGCTTCTTTAACGATTTTATTATAGGAATTACTCTTTGGGCCTCCTCTACAGCACTTATATTTTCGCCACCCGGTCTAGTAGAATACCCTCCAATATCTAGTATTGAGACCCCTTCGGCAAGCATTTCCCCAGCTTTTTTTAAAAATTCTTCACTGCAAGGATTTATTCTACTATCTTTGTAAAATGAATCTGGAGTAGAGTTTAAGATTCCCATTACAATAGGTTGGGTTAAACCCATAATTTTACCACCGATATTTAATGTATTCTTCATAGTTTGCAAAAGAACTAAAAACTATTGAATTATATTGATGCCTAAGACCGAAATTGAATATTCTAACGTAATAGCTGCGTGCTACGAGGTTTTTTCTAAGAAGAATTTGGATTATGGAACTTCTTGGAAAATACTTAGGCTTCCTTCTATCACAGACCAAATTTTTATTAAAGCTCAAAGGATTAGGACCTTACAAGAGAAAGGTTTTTCCAGAGTTGAAGAAGGGCAATATCCGGAATTTGTCGGGATTATAAACTATTGTATTATGGCTCTGATGCTTCTCACTAACACAGAAGCCGAAGGAGAAATTGATGATGTAAATGCGGCATATGAAAAAGAAGTAGAAGATGTAAAAACTTTACTTTTCGACAAGAACCACGATTATAATGAAGCATGGCGTAATATGAGGATTAGCTCCATGACAGACATCATCTTAATGAAGTTATTACGTATAAAGCAAATAGAGGATAATGAAGGACGGACCTTGATATCGGAGGGTATTAGATCAGGCTATCAAGACATTATAAATTATTCTGTTTTTTGTTTAATTAAATTAAAGGAAGTACAAGAGCAAAGTGCTGCCCAACAATAAGTAAATCAGCATTTTGTCATAGTTAATTGAGTTTGATACATGAAAATTTTAGCTAATCTCTCAAGAATCCTTTTAGGTGCTTACCTAATTTTTTCGGGATTTTTGAAGGTCATAGACCCTTACGGTACCGCCATAAAGTTAAAAGAGTATTTTGAGGTTTTTGCGGGTGACGTACCGATGCTAGGTGGCTTTTTTGGTATACTTTCTACCAATTCTGTTGTATTGTCCCTGTTATTCTGTTGCTTAGAATTATTAATAGGTGTAGCTCTTCTTTTCGGCTTCAAGCCAAAGATGACAGCATGGGTTACACTGTTACTAATGTCTTTTTTTACGTTTCTTACTTTTTACTCGGCTTACTTTAACAAGGTTACTGATTGTGGTTGTTTTGGGGAATTCATGAAGCTAGACCCATGGGATTCATTCTTAAAGAATGTTGTAGCTATGGTTTTTGTACTAATTGTTTTCTTCTCCAGAAAAATGTTCAAAGAAAACTCTGCAGGAACACCGGCAGTCTTGTTAGGTTCTATTTTTTCACTTGGGATAGGCATTTACAGCCTAAGTTATTTACCTGTAATAGATCTACTACCCTATGCAGTATCAAAAAGTATACCCGAGCAAATGAAGAAGCCCGACGTTAAGTTGGAAATTGAGTACATCTTCACAGACAACGAATCTGGGAAAAAGGTAAAGTCTATGGAGTATTTGATGGATACTACAAAGTATACATACGAGTCTTCCAAAGTTTTAAATGCAGATGCTGTAAAAGCAATAATTACTGACTTTAGTTTAACGACTGTAGATGGTGAAGATGGATTAGAGGAAGCTTTCACTGGAAATAAAATTGTCTTAATCATTAAAACTATTGATGATTTAGAAAATGTAGATTTTAAGAAATACCGTGATTTGGTAAGTAAATTAG
>CAZBAV010000026.1:17788-50158 GCA_964489955.1 uncultured Lacihabitans sp.
TATGAGGTTGGAGATTTTATAAGTAAAAATAAACTAAACTATCCTTATTATTTTTCAGACGAGAAAGTTCTGAAAACAATAGCAAGGAATAATCCCGTGGTACTTTTGTTAGGAGATGGGGTAGTTAAGGGGAAGTGGAGTTTTAATAAACTTCCAGATAATGAAAAAGTTAAGGGATTAATCAAATAAACTAGTTTTTTGTATAAATGACTAAGAATATATTTATGTTGGGTATGCCCTCTTCAGGTAAAAGTACTCTTGGGAGGCAATTAGCAAAGGAGTTAAATTACGAATTCATTGATTTGGATAAGAAAATTGAATTACATGAAGGGAAGAAAATTAGTGAAATTTTCAACCTGGAAGGTGAAGAATACTTTAGAAAGGTTGAAACAGAACAACTAAAGAAAATTGATATCGATTCGCGTTTAGTCATTGCTACAGGTGGAGGTACGCCATGTAGTGGTGGAAATATGGACTTCATTAAAGAAAGTGGAATTAGTATCTTTTTAGATGTAAAACCTATAAAGCTTGAAGAGAGAATGAAGAACTCTAAGAGAAATAACCGTCCATTATATAATCTAGAAAGTGAGCTCTTGATAGATACTCTCACAAAAACATATGAGGACAGAATAGATATTTATAAGAGAGCAGACATTGTGATTGAGGGCGACACTGATGCCAGTACAATACTATGGATTCTTGATGCCCATTTTTCTAAAGTTGCTAATAGTTAATAATTAACAATAAAATTAAAATGGTATTAAAAGAGTGATCATTTCACTCTTTTTTATTTTTCGGACGAATTAAGTCTCTATATATTGTGTAATATTGTAGTCCTTTTAGCATAGAGGCTGATTCATGCATAGACTTTTCATATTTATAAGGGAGAACAGGTACACCTTAGCTTTTTTTTTACTTATTCTATCGCTTTTTGTTTTTATAATCCCGGAGTCTACAACCCCTGGAAAATATGACAGAAGATGCTGGATAAATTGGGCAAATTATATTTTAGGAAACGGCTTAGGTAACATTTATAAGATAGAGTCTAACTATCTTCCATTGTATCATTACGTCCTATTCTTATACGGTCTGGTATATAATACATCCGAAAGCATAATACTCAATATTAATAGTTTGAAGTATGTAACAGTGTTCTTCGAACTAATAGGGGTGTTCTTCATAATTGAGCTTGTAAAACACAAATACAAGGATACTTTCTCAGTACTTCTTTTATCCCTGGTAATAGTTTTTAATCCAGCTTTTTTCTATGACAGTGTTCTTTATGGACAAGTAGATGGGATCTACGCTACCTTCCTTTTCCTTTCTGTATTTTACGCCCTGAAGAAAAACCCCGTTTGGAGCATTATCTGGTTTGTACTAGCTTTAAACATGAAATTGCAGGCAGTTTCTTATGCTCCCATAGTATTCTGTCTTAACTTGATAGTTTTTCTTGAAAAGTTTAGCTTTCCATATTTACTAAAAATGATTCTTCCAGGCTTAGTATTACAAACTCTAATCTTATTACCGTTTATTGTTAGTGGTGATGGAATGATGGTTGTAGAAGTAGCCAGAGATTCTCAGGGTAGATATCCATTTGTAAGTATGGGAGCATACAATTTTTGGCATCTGGTTATGGACACTCCGAAGTTAGTGTATAATAAAACAGGTTTCTGGGGAAGAAGTTATCATGTATATGGATTAATGCTCTATGCCTTCTTTACCTTACTCATTCTACTTCCCATTATTAGATGGAATTGGAATATCCTTTTTGGAAAAAAAGTTAAGATGGACTTTCCCATTGAAAAGGTCTTATTAATGTGTGTTTTAATGTCGCTCGTATTCTTCTATTTCAACACCGAAATGCACGCCAGATATGTACATGCTGCAATGATTTTTGCAGGGGCTTATGCCTTATATACAAAACGCTTTCTCATCTATGGTTCTATAAGTCTAGCCTACTTCTTGAATTTAGAAGCGACCTCAAAAATACTTAAAGGCGATATTATAGAATATACATACTTTTTCTTCAATCCCGTTTTTGTTTCGCTAGTGTATCTCTTTGCCATTATATTATGCTTCTATAAACTATACTGGAAACCAGGCTTATTCAAGCTATTCTAACCAAAATATTTTTGTAGGATCATCCAGTATTAATTGAAGATTTAATTCCTTGTATCAGACTTTTGGAAGCTCAAATCTTTAAGAATTATGGTTAGAATGAAAAACTAAAACTTTCTTTTGGTTAAAATACTCTTGTTTTAGGGTTAAATATTGATGATATCACAGTAAATATTGCATTTTACCTGAAACAATCTGGGAAAAACTAAGAAGCCAATAGTCAGAACTCATATTGCATATTTTACTACTCAAAACTTATCCCTACATTTGTAAGAAAGCGTTTCCATTTATGGCTATTCTCGAGAAAATCCAAGGTTTATCATCACAAAATTTCTCTGACACAGTAAGAATCCGTAGACATATCCACCAAAACCCGGAGTTGTCTTTTGAGGAGTTTAAAACTGCAGAGTTTATTGCTAATGAGTTAAAAGCCATAGGACTAGTCCCCCAAGAGAATATAGCGGGTACAGGCTTAATAGCTTTAGTAGAGGGTAATAATCCTCATACGAAGACAGTGGCTTTAAGGGCTGATATAGATGCTTTACCAATTGTTGAACAAAATGATTTGCCGTACAAATCTCAAAATCCGGGAGTAATGCATGCTTGCGGACATGATGTACACACTTCTTCACTTCTTGGCGTGGCACGTATCTTAAATGAAGTAAAAGACACGTTTGAAGGCACAGTCAAGCTTATTTTCCAGCCAGGAGAAGAGAAAGCTCCCGGTGGAGCATCTATGATGATTAGGGAAGGGGTACTGGAGAATCCTAAAGTAAACAGTATTATAGGCCAACATGTAGCCCCAAATATACCAGTAGGCAAGATAGGTTTCCGTGAGGGGATGTATATGGCTAGTACCGATGAAGTGTACATGAGGATTATTGGAAAAGGTGGTCACGGAGCTGCCCCCCATATGTGTATAGACCCGATTTTGGTAGCTTCCCATATTATTGTAGCTTTACAACAAGTAATATCCCGTAACCGAAACCCAACATTTCCATCTGTACTTACGTTTGGCAAGATAACCGGGGATGGAGCCACAAATATTATCCCTAACGAAGTCTATATTGACGGCACTTTCCGTTGTATGAATGAAGAGTGGCGTGCAGAGGGTTTAGCAAAAATGAAAAAGATGGCCGAAGGAATTGCCGACGCTATGGGAGCTGTTTGTGAATTTACTGTAGAAAAAGGATACCCATACCTAGAAAACAATCCCAAACTGACGCAAAATATCAGGCAATACGCAACAGAATATGTTGGAAAGGAAAACATTGTAGATTTGGATCTTTGGTTGGCAGGAGAAGATTTCGCCTTCTACAGCCAAGTAGTAGATGCTTCGTTCTATCGCTTAGGAACAAGAAACGAAGCGAAAGGAATCATTTCAGGTGTACATACCCCTACTTTTGATATCGATGAAAAAGCTCTAGAAATCGGCCCCGGCTTGATGGCGTATATGGCTGTTAGAGAATTAATAGTGAGCAATAAATAGTGAAGAAAAAATCGATCCTGCCAGCATGTATTTCCTTACTAATTTCCCTATCTATTCTTTGATACAAAAAAGTACAGAAATTCATTGTAATTGACTCCTGTTTAGACCAGGCCGGTAGGTGGAACTATGAAACTAATATCTACGAAAAAGATTCAACTATCAGTTACTAAGTCATTTTCTTTTTGCAGAGTAATTCAGGAAGTAGAAACTGTTTTCGAACTTCCTGATTTCAAGTCCAATTTCTTTACAACTTGAAACTAATAAACGACAAATAGCAAGTTGGTACTCAAGACTAATTAATACTTGGCAATCCGGCATCTACTTTGGCAATACCATGCTTTTGGATTTTTTCGTAGGAGTTACAGAGTTCTGTTATACCACATGAGCTGCATTGAGGGTTTCTGGCCATGCAAGTATATCTGCCGTGAAGTATAAGCCAATGATGAGCCAGAGGAATAATTTCTTCAGGAAAGTATTTGACTAATTCTTTTTCTACCAAAAGCGGAGTTTTAGCTTTTACGGTTACTAAACCTAAGCGGTGCGAAACCCTAAAAACATGTGTATCCACAGCCATTGTAGGACGATTGTGGATTACGGAAGCAATGACATTGGCCGTTTTTCTTCCTACCCCTGGCATCTTAACCAATTGTTCTACAGTATCTGGAACCTCATTCTTGAAATCATTTACCAACATTTGGGCCATACCCACCAGATGTTTAGCCTTATTATTCGGATAAGAAATGCTTCTAATATATTCGAAAACCTCTTCGGAGTCTGTCTTAGACAGAGACAGAGCATCGGGAAAACGCTGAAACAAAGCAGGTGTAACTATATTCACACGCTTATCGGTACATTGGGCAGAAAGAATAACAGCCACTAACAACTCATACGGGTTTCTGTAATGTAACTCCGTTTCGGGGTTGGGCATATTGGCCTGAAAATATTCAATTACCTTTTGGTAACGTTCTTTCTTGTTCATGTTCTATAAATTTTCGAAAGCCACAGATGCACAGATTTTGGGAAGTTATCACCTCATCTGTGACAAATATTTTAACTTAAGTATAAGACTCTATTAAGCTCAAAAACTATATTCTATCCTTAAATGTTTCGTAGCCAAATGATTTAAACAGTTGAAATTCTCCGTTTTCTTTAATCATGCCTATGGATGGAAGCCCAACCCCATTAAACGTAGTAGTTTTTACCATGGTATAGTGAATCATATCATTGAAAATCACCGTGTCTCCCACTTTTAGAGGTTCATCAAAAGAGTATTCCGACATATAATCTCCTGCCAAGCAGGTCATTCCTCCTAAGCGATAAACATGCTTTTCTTCAACCGCTTCTGAGTCTGCTCCCCAAACTTTGGGCTTGTAGGGCATTTCTAGCGTATCAGGCATGTGAGCAGCAAAGGATATATCCAAAATTGCTATTTTTATTCCCAAAGAATCTATGATGTCAAGAACTTTGCTACGTAAAAAACCAGTTTCCCAACCGATAGCAGAACCCGGCTCTAGAATGACTTCTATATCATATTTCTTCTTTAGATTTTGGATTAAGCCAATCAAATGCTCATGGTCATATCCTTCACGAGTCATCAAATGTCCTCCACCTAGATTGAGCCATTTGGCCTGATGTAAAAGACTTCCAAACTTCTCTTCAATATGTACGAGTGTTCGTTCCAGTACATAGGAGTCATTTTCGCACATGGTGTGTGAATGTAAACCCTCAATTCCTTCAGGTAACGTATCTCCAAGAAGGTTTCTGGTGATTCCTAACCTCGAACCTCGAACTGCCGGATTATACATATCGACCTCCACCTCGGCATATTCAGGATTAATCCTCAATCCCATCGAAATTTTCTCTCTATGCCCCAAAACTCTATCTTTAAACAACTCGTACTGACTTAGTGAATTAAACGTTAGATGCGAACTGTACTCCATCATTTCATTGAATTCCTCCTCCTTATAAGCTGGGCAATAGGTATGAGCCAAGCAGTCCATTTCTTCAACTATAAGTCGTGCTTCGTTTAAAGATGAAGCTGTAGCTCCAGAAAGGTATTTTTTTACGGTAGGGAAGGTCTTATATAGCGAAAATCCCTTTAAAGCCACAATAATTTTGGCCCCTGACCTTTGTTGTACCCCTTGTATGAGTTCTAAGTTTTTTTGCAGTAAATCCTCCTGTAAAACATAACACGGTGACGGAATCTGCGAAAAATCTATGGACATAATTTAAATTTAAAGTTTACAAAAATACAACCAATAGGCCCAGAAATAAATTCCTCAAAGAAAGAACTTAAGCCACCTAAACCTAATCTAGAATTCACTTACAGATAAAACCAATAGTATAGATTGTAATGTCTAATACCCACTGATTAAAAAGTATCTATCTCACAAACAGCACATAAACAAAAATAGGACAGCCAAAAGACTGTCCTATTGAAATATCTAAATAAACAATTACGCTTTCAAGGCTTCTGCTCCACCTACAATCTCTAGGATTTCTGTAGTGATAGCCGCCTGACGTGACCTGTTATATTCTATCTTAAGAGCTTTAAGCATCTCTCCTCCATTATCTGTTGCTTTATCCATAGCAGTCATACGAGCTCCATGCTCAGAGGCATTAGAATCCAAGACAGCTTTAAACAATTGCAACTTGATAGACTTCGGTATCAATTCCATTAAGATTTCCTCCTCAGAAGGTTCAAAGATATAATCTACATTAAGAGTAGCTGTTTCTTTATCGTCATTCACCAAAGGAAGAAACTTCTGAGTCTGTACAATTTGGGTTGCTACATTTTTGAACTCATTGTAAGCCAAAATCACCTCATCATACTCACCGTTCTCAAATGAAGACATAATTAACTCAGCTACCTCTTTAACTACATCAAAAGAAAGCCTGGAGAACAAGTCTGTGTACGTAGCTTCTACTTTGTCGCCACGTCTTTGGAATGCCTCCGCACCTTTTTTACCTATAGAAAGTACTGTTACATCTTTACCTGCATAGTTTTCGGAAATGTAAGATTGAGCTGCCTTAATAACGTTAGTATTGAAAGCTCCACACAATCCCCTATCAGATGTCACCACCACCATAAGAACTTTGTTCACTTCCCTTACTTGCGTATACGGACTTGAAGCTCCTACTTCGGTTACTTGCGATACCTGTGCTATGAGTTCGTTCAATTTCTGGGAATAGGGACGTAATTGTACAATTTTATCTTGTGCCCTCCTCAATTTAGCTGCCGCCACCATTTTCATGGCTTTGGTAATCTGCATTGTAGAGTTTACAGAACCTATCCTATTTCTTACTTCCTTTAATGAAGCCATTTATAATAATGATTAAGCGTATTTCTCGGCTAGTTCTTTACCGCACTTGATAATATAGTCTGTATCTTCTTTTTCTAATTTTCCTTTTGCCAGGTTTTCTATGATACCAGGTTTAGTAGAGTTAAGAAGTGAGATAAACTCAGTTTCGTACTCTTTAACCCTAGCTACTGGAACTTTATCCATGATACCGTTAATAGAACCAAAGATAATAGCTACTTGGTCACCCACAGCTGCTGGCTGATATTGGCCTTGCTTAAGGATTTCCTGGTTTCTTTTACCTCTTTCGATTACCAATTTAGTGGCTGCATCAAGGTCTGATCCAAACTTAGCAAATGCTTCTAGTTCACGGAACTGAGCTTGGTCAAGCTTAAGCGTACCCGAAACTTTCTTCATTGACTTAATCTGAGCATTACCACCCACACGCGATACCGAAATACCTACGTTAATAGCGGGACGGATACCAGCGTTAAATAAGTTTGATTCCAGGAATATCTGTCCATCTGTGATAGAAATCACGTTGGTAGGGATATAAGCCGAAACGTCACCCGCCTGAGTTTCTATAATAGGAAGTGCCGTTAATGAACCACCACCTTTTACCTTTCCTTTTAATGAAGGAGGAAGGTCATTCATTTCTTGTGCAATAGCGTCTGATTGGTTAATCTTAGCTGCACGCTCCAACAAACGAGAGTGAAGATAGAAAACGTCTCCAGGATATGCCTCACGGCCTGGTGGACGACGAAGAAGTAGAGAAACCTCACGGTAAGCAACTGCTTGCTTAGAAAGGTCATCATAAACTACTAATGCCGGACGACCTGTATCTCTAAAGTACTCACCTATAGCTGCACCTGTAAAAGGAGAAAAATACTGCATAGGAGTAGGATCTGAAGCATTTGATGCTACAATAACTGTATAGTCCATAGCTCCATAACGACGAAGCGTTTGCTCAACCGCCTTAACTGTAGAAGCTTTTTGACCACAAGCTACATAGATACAATATACTGGTTCTCCTTTATCGAAGAATTCTTTTTGGTTTATAATAGTGTCAATACAAACCGCTGTTTTACCAGTTTGACGGTCACCAATAACTAACTCTCTTTGTCCACGACCAATTGGAATCATAGCATCTACAGCTTTGATACCTGTTTGTAATGGTTCTGTTACCGGCTGACGGTAGATTACACCAGGAGCTTTTCTTTCCAATGGCATGTCAAAGGTCTCGCCTTGGATAGGTCCATTTCCATCAATTGGCTCAGCCAGGGTATTTACTACACGACCAATGATACCCTCTCCTACTTTCACAGAAGCAATATCTCCGGTACGTTTTGCGGTAGCACCCTCTTTAATTCCAGACGAGTCTCCAAGTAATACCACACCCACATTGTCTTCTTCAAGGTTAAGGGCAAGGCCTTTTAGTCCGTTTTCGAATTCTATAAGTTCTCCTTGTTGTACTTTTGAAAGGCCATAAATACGAGCTACACCGTCACCGATTTGTAGCACAGTACCAATTTCCTCTAGTTCTGATTCAGTTTTAGCCCCAGCAAGCTGCTCACGCAAGATGGCCGAAACTTCGTCTGGTCTAATTGATGAGATTGACATATAAGATTTTTTTTATAACTAAGTAAATGTCTTCATCCCTACTGTTTTGATTGATAGGAATTTTCGGGTGCGAAATACGCAATAAAATTTGACATTTCCCATATTTTCACAAAAAAATAGACCTTAATTTAGGATTTTTCTCAGAAAGGAAAACAAACCATGAACCTAAAAGCAAAAACGATGCTTTTAGTCCTTCTTCTAACTCACAAATCTCATAAAAAAAAACAATCTTAAAACATTGATTTATAATCACTAGACTTAAAAGTGAAGCTATCCTTATCTTTTATTTCAGTAAGCTCCATATCCATAAGCTCTCCTTTTGCAGACTTAGTAGTATAACCTAGTACACCTCTACCCTCTTTGGCTATTTTCACTAATTCAGGATGCACATTATAAGCAAGATAATTAGTTTGCTTACCTGTCATTATTTTACCCATTTTGTCATTCATTGCAGAGAGAACCGGCACCTTACCTTGCGAAACCCACATAACTACATCCGACTTTTCTTCGGCATCCTTAATGGCATAGCCATCACATTTGTGACCTAAGATGGTTTTGGTTTGGGTAGTTTTGGTAACACTAATCTTAGAATTCTCCTTTTCTACAGCTTTCAGAAGCTTGTCTTCTCTATATGCCATACCCATCACCATTTTTTGCCCATCGTGATTCATGAAATTAAACATTTTTGATTGACTGAGATCTAAAACCATAAAATCCAAGGCTTGTGCTGCTTTCTTCATATCCGGATCGTTACCTCCTAGCATCTTTACACCTATAGCATCATCTCCTGTTTTAAAATAATACTGGGTATCAAATTCCGTTTTCTTCCCTTTCTTGTCAGTAAGACTTATTTTATACGTAATACTGGAATTAAACGTATAACTGGCCTCAGGTTTGGCTGCCGACATTCCAAAAGGATTCTGGGCGAGTCCAGAAATAGCTAAGGTCATAATGACCAAGAAATTAATAATTTTGTTCATGGTATTTAGCTTGTTTTTTGTTTCAAAAGTAATTTAAAATAAAACAGTTAACCATATAATTTTATTTTACGCTCACCCCCATATGTTAGTAATATCTCATTCCCTTTACCAAAGCAGTTTTCAGTCATTAGGTTTGAGGTATACAAAATTGATCTACTCAATCCCTAAAAGCCTAGCTGACCCTACGAACTCACACTTGAGAGAAACTACTACCAATACTACGATTAGCACGATCTCCCGTTTTTCTTCTGCAGCCTCTTTTGGGTTTATAACTTGTGCCATTGTGAAATACAACAAGAATAAAATTACTATTTTCATGTAACACTGGTTTTCTTATCTTAAGTGTGGAAGAAAAGTAAACATGAAGATTCTCTTTTATTAAAAAACTGCCAGCAGTCTAATCTATTCCTTTACTTCAGCAATAGAACTTCATAACATATAATCATAAAACTTTGGCTTTAGCTTAAATCAGAATCACTGTAGCCTACTGTTCTAACATATCAGCATCTTTTTACCTGATCCTTATACTTTGTATACGCCTATTTCTATATTGAAAGACCAGCAAGTTTGTTTAATCTATTATTTCGAGTATCTTTGACCTACAACTTTACATAAAAAACAAAATAAAATCTCACAACAGAATTAACCAACCTTATATATTACTTGTATGACTCCCTCTATAAAAAGTATCAAAGAGAATCTTTCTCCTCTACATGTTTTTTTATTTGGAATACTAGCCTTAACTCTGGGTTATACCTTCCACAAATACGGAACTAACTTTTTGGGAAGGGTAATTTCAGGAATTTCATATAGTATTGCAGTTGTATTTTTACTATATCCTCTTTACTATAAAAAACTAAAATAGTATGCCAAATTTTTTAGATTACTTCATGAATCGTTTTAAAGCTTGGCAAGTGCAGCTTACAATAGCTTTACTTTTATCTGCTGTATTCTTTTTGATGTTTCTTTCTGATAATCATAGCTATATACTAGGTTCATCAGCAGGCTACCTAATAGCTCTTTTGCTTATATCATTCACCTATAAAGAGGTCATAGAAGAATGAGTTACGAGATGTGGTTATTATATGTGATTATCAAAGATTTAGGAGGAAGGCTATAAGTCTTTCTTACTTTCTTTTTTGGAGTGTATACTCCTTATTAATCACGCATTTAATCATATCAAAAAATGGCAACAATAATTGAACCGTTCCGTATAAAGTCTGTAGAACCCCTTACTTTTACTACTCGCTCCCAACGTGAGAAAATCTTAGAAGAAGCCAAACACAATCTCTTTCTCATAAAAGCCGAAGACGTACTTATAGACCTGCTTACGGATAGCGGCACCTCAGCCATGAGTGCCAAGCAATGGGCCGGAATAATGATAGGTGACGAATCTTATGCTGGCTCCACAAGTTTCTACCGTTTTCAAGAAGTAGCAAGCAAAATTTTGGGACATAAACACATCATCCCTACCCACCAGGGCCGTGCAGCAGAGAAAATCATATTTAGTATTTTAGGAGGAAAAGGAAAACATTTTGTAAGCAATACCTTCTTCGACACCACACGTGGAAACATAGAGTTTTCCGGTGCAGAAGCCCACGATTTCCTTACAGAAGAGGGAAAGCAACCTCATGTCATTGCCGACTTTAAAGGCAACATGGACACCATAGCATTAGAGAAATTCATCCAAGAAAAAGGTGCAGAAAATATTCCGATGTGTGTAATGACCATCACCAACAATTCCGGTGGCGGGCAACCCGTTTCCATGGAAAATATCCGGCAAACATCAGATATATGTAAAAAGTATGGTATACGATTCTTTATAGATGCTTGTAGATTTGCAGAAAACGCCTATTTCATAAAAAAAAGAGAAAAGGGCTATTCAGACAAAAGTATTTTGGAGATAGCACAAGAAACTTTCTCCTACGCAGATGGCTGCACCATGAGTGCCAAGAAAGATGCTTTGGTAAACATTGGAGGTTTCCTATCTATTAATGAACCTTCTTTGGCACAAGAAGCCAAAAATCTTTTGATCATAACCGAAGGCTTTCCCACTTATGGTGGACTTGCAGGTAGAGATCTAGAGGCTATGGCTCAGGGTTTAGAAGAAGTTTTGGATGAAGACTACCTAAAATATCGTCTTAGAAGTATAGAATATATGGGCGAAAAACTCACCGCTGCAGGAGTGCCTATCATGCTTCCAACGGGTGGACACGCTATTTATCTGGATGCCAAAACATTCTTACCTGAGATTCCCGCCAAAGACTTCCCCGGCATTGCCTTAGCTAACGCTTTGTACCTGGAAGGCGGAATCAGGGGAGTAGAAATTGGCTCATTGATGTTTGGAAAATATGATTCAGAAGGTAATCATATCCCGCCTCCCATGGAACTAGTACGCCTGGCCATACCCAGACGTGTTTATACCCAAAGCCATATAGATTACGTATGTGAAATAATCATTGAGGTTTACCAGAAAAGAGCTGAGTACTCAGGTTATAAAATCAATTACGAGTCGCCATTTTTACGTCACTTTACAGCGGAACTACAGAAATCATAATAGTTTTTCGGGGTTGGTAAACTTGCCAACCCTCTATATTATTCTAATTTTGACATTTCCCTTTAATTATATATATTTGGACAATTCAACTAAAAAATATTGCGTAAAAGCCTCTATATCGCCATTTTCCTTATTCTTTACGGAATCCTAAATTCCGTAGCCCAAGTACGTATTGAGGTTTTCACAGACACCCTACTTTTTCCTAATAAGCCCATTTTTCTAGCCTCCTCGCTAAACAATTGGCATCCTAGTGACCCAGCCTGGAAACTTCGAAAAGTAGGCCAAAATCATTACCAAATAGATATTCCTGACGAGATTGAAGAGTTTGAGTATAAGTTTACCCAAGGAAATTGGAACTGTGTAGAAGCGGGAAAAAATGACCAATTGTTACCAAATAGATATTACTCCAAAGCTCAAATTCAGGATAAAACTGTCCGCCTAAAGATAGAAGGCTGGGAGAGCCGTCCGGAGTTTGAAATACATATTACCAAAGTTCCGAAAAACACTCCAAAAGATGCTTCAATCTATATTTCCGGGAATTTTAACTCATGGGAGGAAGGCGATGAGTTTTTTAAACTGGAAAAACAGTTTGACGGCACTTACAAAATAAAAATATTTTCAAAATATGACGAGCTGGAGTACAAGTTTAACCGGGGCGATTGGAATTCAGCTGAGAGTTGGAAGAATGGTAAAGCCCGCCCAAATCGGCTCACCCACAAAAATAGCTTGGTAGACAATGAGGATATTGAAATAGAAATAGAAAACTGGGAGGATTTAACTGCCACTTTTAATTTCTTCTCTATTGTGGACTTGTTAATGCTTTTTGCAGCATTTCAAGGCATTTTATTAATGATTGCTATCCCGTCAATCCAGGATTTCAACCGAGACGCAAACCGTCTTTTGGTTATTCTCTTGGGCATTAGCTCGGTTTTCCTATTCTTCAGGGTTATCGGGTACTATCGTGACGTGGCCAACGCTTTCCCGAAACTTATTCTTTTCCCTACTTTTGTACTCTTTGTTTACGCTCCCTTATTCTTCTTATATTTACAAAAATTACTTTTCAAGAAAGTTTTCTCTGTAAGCCAAACCGTTCCTCATTTCATATTATTCTTCGTCCAGCTTATGGTATTTGTACCATACATTTTAATGGAAGGGAAACGTTTCCAGCACAAGATTGTAAACAACGAGTCTGACCTAAAATGGGTCTTTGCAGTTGGTTTTGCCATAGCCATTTTCAGTAATTTATATTATTACTTCCTATCAAAAACAGCCTTAAAACGCTACTCAGAAAGGTATATAAACGAAACCGCTTACTTACAAAACTTAAATTACCTAAACACAGTACTCATTATCCATATGGCCTGTATAGCTTTGGGTGTATTTACCGCAGCCGTTTTTATCATAAACGAATTTGTGTTTCCTACAGGCAATTTATTGGACAGTAGTATTAGTATCATCTGGTTAACCTTCTCTCTTATAGGTTATATTCTAGGGTATTACGCCATACACCAACCCGAAATCTTTAAGATAAATTCCGAAGAACATCACGAAACGCATTTCGAAGAAGAGCCTAAGCAAGAAACCAATAAAACCAAAAACCTTTTTGGGGCAGACGAGATAGCCGCCTACAAAGACCAAATAGAAGAGCTAATCCAAAACCGGAAGCCGCATTTAAACCCTAACCTCACCCTAAACGATTTGGCCAATATGTTGGGAATGCCTTCACACACACTATCAAAAGTAATTAAGGAAGTATATAACAAGAATTTCTTCGATTTTATAAATACCTGCCGCATAGAGGAGTTTAAAGACAACATAAACAACCCAAAATATCACAATTACACCCTTTTGGGTATAGCCTTTGAGGTAGGTTTCAACTCCAAAACGGCTTTCAACAGGGCATTTAAAAAGATGACCAACCAAACCCCAAGCGAGTTTTACCAAAGCAGGAAATAAAGGTTTACATTTACTGTATCATTAAACCTTACAAATACTTATGATACCCGTAATCTCAGTTGCTGACTTTGGTACAAGGAAAGATATAATTGCACAAGAAATCCACGATGCATGTATCACTTATGGTTTCTTTTATATCAAAGACCATAATGTTTCCCAGGAAATCATTGCTTCATTAAAAACACTAAGTGCACAGTTTTTTTCTTTACCGGAAGAAGAAAAAAAGCAAATTTCTATGGATAAAGGAGGAATAGCCTGGAGGGGTTTCTTCCCAGTAAATGGAGAGCTTACGTCTGGTAAACCAGACCGAAAAGAAGGAATTTACTTCGGAACAGAGTTAGATACCAGTAGCCAAAAGGTAATAGAAAAAGTGCCTATGCATGGCAAAAACCTTTTTCCTGAAAGACCAGAAGGGTTAAGAGAATCAGTACTTGAGTATATGGCTCAGGTTTCAGGTTTGGCTCAAACTGTTCTGGAGGCTATTGCCTTAAGCTTGGGTTTAGAACAAGATTACTTTTTCCAGAATTATACCAAAGATCCCTTAGTTCTGTTCAGAATTTTCCACTATCCGGCACAAGAAAACGATTATGAGCAATGGGGCGTAGGAGAACATACCGATTATGGTTTACTTACTTTGCTACTGCAAGACAATGTTGGTGGTTTACAGGTAAAATCTAAAAGTGTCTGGGTAGATGCCACACCCATAGAAGGCACTTTTATCTGCAATATTGGAGATATGCTGGATAAAATAACAGGCGGATATTATAAATCAAATCCCCACCGTGTAAAGAATACTTCAGGCAAAAGTCGCTATTCCTTTCCTGTATTTTTTGACCCTGGTTTTGAAACAACTGTAAAACATATAGAACAGCTAAAACCCGTAGATTCTGCAAATTATGAACGTTGGGACAAGACTAACTTAGCTGAAGTTTCGGGCACCTATGGCCAATACATTTTGGGAAAAGTGGGTAAAGTTTTCCCAGATTTACTCAAAGAGATACTTTAAAACTTCCGCCCGGCCCACCGCTCTAGCGGTGGGCCGGGCGGAAATAAATTGCAACTTAAGACCTTCTCTTTACCTTCATCCTAGTGCCACTTTTTATTATTTGGTCTGAAAAAACATAAATACCTTATTATAAAATACTTAATATAAAAACAAATACTGGTATCACTTTTATAACAGGAACGATTAGCATTTTACAGGATAGTACTTTTACAGTAATTATTTTCACAATTACTTGAACATCCTATATGAAGCAAAAACTCTACCTACTATTTCTCACTGTAACTCTCCCACTTTTTGCAAATTCCCAAACCGTAAGACTAGACCCGGTGGACTGGACGGGTGGGGATAGTTTAATTATTCACATAGACTTAAACGGCACTAGCCTTTACGGATATACTGGAGACTTATTCTTATGGGGCTGGACTAAGAACGGGGCTAATGACCCCATAAATTCTCCTTTTAATGGAACATGGGCGTCCTCAGATGTACGTTCTAAACTAGAGCCCTTGGGAAACAATCAGTATCAATTCAAGATGTTCCCAAACGAACATTTTGGTGTAGCAAAAGAATTTATCGAAATTTCTGGTTTCGAATTCCTTATTAAAACCGCATCAGGTGATAAATCTTCAGCGGATTTAGGTCCTTATAAGCCTTCTCCGAAAAACGGTATTCCTATAAAAAACACCTGGTCTGCAGATAAGAAAATAAGAATAATTGCGGATGTAAACGGCTATTTATCGGGTAGCGGCCCTTTTTACTATTGGGCATGGTATAAGATAGGGGCAACTGAACATTTCCCAATAAATCGAGGTGATTGGAACAACTCCCATCCTAATAGTTTAATGACCAATATACCCGGTACTACATTATGGTATATAGACATAATTCCAACTGATTTCTTCCCTGGTGCAGCCAAGGAGGATATAAATCCAGAAACATTAATGGGTTTGGTCAAAACACAGAATGGTAGTTCACAAACTCCTAACTTTGGTAAAGACATGCCTTATAAAAACTATAGAATTTATCAAACAAATGCGTCCAATGTAGTCTTAGACCCGGCTATACCTACTGTAGACGAGCCCGTTACTATTACATTCTATGCAAACGAGGCATTAAAAGGTGACACTACCAATATATACTTCCATTCTGCTGCTAGCTCAAGTGGTTTAAGTTCTACCTCATGGGATTACTCTAAAGGTAACTGGGGTGAAGACGATAACCTAGGCAAGATGACTAAAATTACCACTAATGTGTATCAGATAAGCATTCCGTCAATCAGAACTTACTACAATGTACCAGACTCTATAAATGTTCATAAGCTGGTGGCTGTTTTCAGAAATGCAAAAGGAAACAAGCAGGAAAAAGATGGTACTGATGATTATCAGTTTGCGGTACAGCAACAAGGTGGCCTTGAAATAAGGGAACCAGAAGGAAAGTTTGAAACAAAACTAACCGGAAAACCTTTTAGAATTACGGGCTATAATTCTGATGCTAGCGATTTCGAGATTTATATAAATAATGTGCTATTCCACTCCGAAAATGGGACAAATAGAATTTCCAGGCTATATTATCCCAGTGCAGAAGGAAATTATTGGATAAAAATAAAATCTACTTCGGGTTCTACGGTACAGACAGACTCTGTATTGGTTAACGTGTGTAGCTTAACTTCAAGACAAAAAGCTTTGGTACAACCCGCTGGCTTAGTGTATGGAATAAACTATTCAAACGATTTAACAAAAGCCACCTTGGTTCTCCACGCTCCTACCGAGAGTATTCATAATGTGCAGGTTGTAGGAGATTTCAACAATTGGCAAGCTAACTGCGATTACATTATGAATTATGATGAGGTTAAAAAGACTTTTTGGTTAGAAATAGACAATTTAATTCCAGGAAAAGAATACGTATTTCAATATGTAATAGATGGTAAAACCCGAATTGGGGATCCGTATACCAGAAAAGTGAGTGACCCTTGGAATGACCAATACATTCCCGAATCCACTTATCCAGAGCTAATTCCTTACCCAACTTCTGCCAGAGCCAAAGCAGGTGAAACACCAACTATAGCGTCTGTATTACAAACTGGCCAAGCTGATTTTGTTTGGAATGAAACAGGTTTCATACGTAAACCCATGGAACAACTTAATATTTACCAACTCCATTTCAGGGATTTCACAGAAGAAGGTACCTTTTTGGCGGCAGTGGAGAAGCTAGACTATCTGCAACGCTTGGGCATAAACGCCATAGCCACTTTGCCTGTAAGTGAATTTGAAGGAAACGACAGTTGGGGCTATAACCCTAACTTTTACTTTGCGGTAGACAAAGCCTACGGTACGCAAGATGATTTCAAGTATTTTGTAAACGAATGTCATAAAAGAGGCATAGCCGTTTTGGGAGACATGGTCTTAAACCACGCATTTGGCACCAATCCGATGGCAAGAATGTATTGGGATGATACCAAAAACAAACCCGCGGCTAACAATCCTTGGTTTAATGCCAACCATAACTTCGAGAATCCGGCTGCTCATTGGGGATACGATTTTAACCACGATAGTGGGCATACAAAAGCATTCGTAGACTCGGTCATAAATTATTGGCTTACAGAATATAAGATTGATGGCATACGGTTTGATTTTACAAGGGGTTTTGGAAACACCTCTTATCCAAACGCTGGATGTTGAGACGAATGGGGTGGCTGCTATGACCTCAACAGAATAAATCTACTCAAAAGAATGACTGATCAAATGAGGTTGGTAAAAAACGGGACACCCGGAGTGCAGCCTTATGTAATCATGGAACACCTAGCCCAAGGAAGCGAAGATAAGGAATTGGCCGATTACGGCATTGGACTTTGGTCAGGTGTAGACCCCAACCATAAATATTCAGAAATAGCTATGGGTTATGGCACTGACCCGTACAAATCTAATGTCAAGGATGCTTATTACAGAGAGAAAAACTTCAACCACCCGGTTTGGATAAGTTATATGGAGAGCCACGACGAAGAACGGCTCGCTTACAAAGCCAAAACATATGGAAGCGGAACCATTCAATCCTCGGATTCAGTACGTTCTCAGTTTTTGCAAACCGCTGCCGTAATGAACCTGCTTCTTCGAGGACCAAGGCAAATCTGGCAATTTGGAGAGTTGGGTTATGATTATAGTATAGATTATAATGGTCGTACAGGCAGAAAACCTATACGCTGGGATTATTTTGAGGATCCACATCGTCAAAGAATATACGATACCTATGCAAAACTTTTTTGGTTGAGAAATAACATGCCAGAAACATTTTATAAGGACATTGACAATTTCGGAGGTACAAAAACCGATTTTGCCAGCCAATTTAAACGTTACCATTATTACAGCACCGTCGGAGACACGGCCGTTACCATTGTGGCCAATACTGCTAACTCCATTGTAACGGGTAATCCAGATTTTAATAGTGGTGCGGGTACATGGTACGACTTCATATCTGGCGATACACTCAATCACACTACCTCCATGACACTCCAACCTGGAGAATTTAGGGTTTTGATGAATAAATTACCATACAAAAAACCGGCGTTTGAACTTACTTATGCTCTAAATGACACCTTGGCTTATGATTCAACTGCCATTAAAATCACTTTTGCAGAGGAAATATTGAAAGTAGAAAACATACTCGGAAGAGAACTATTGGCTGCAGATTTAGAAGATATTTTTGAACTAAAAGACTCGCTAGAAATAGGCATTCCATTTACCGGAAACATAGTGGGAAGAGAAATCTCTTTAATCCCGAACGACAAATTAGAGCATGGGCGTAAGTTCATCCGTTTAAAACCAGGCACAATCCAGAACTATGGCGGATTAAAGTATAGGGACACCAAATTTGTTTTCAGGATTATAGCTCCTCCAGTTGGAATAGAAATAGACACAAACTACGCCATTTGTGAAGGCCAAACAGTAATAAATGCTAGCTACACAGAGGTAAAAGGCGGTTTAAACACCTTTTCTATCCTTTACTCCTCGTCAGCCCAAGCAGCTGGTTTCACAGATATTTTAAACCAATCTCATGATTTTACTTCAGTAAGCCTAGAAATACCGGTTCCAGCAAGTGTAGAAGCAGGAGGCTACACCGGAAACTTGGTATTTAGCAACAATTCTAGTTTAAAGGACACCTCATTTATAGTAACGATCACGGTAAACAGTAAGCACAAGATAACATTGACATCCGGAGTAGAAACTAACCAGCAAACCATCTGCCTAGGAACAACCGTCACGCCTATAACCTATAGTTTAAGCGGAGGGGCGGAAACGGCCTCAGTTACGGGTTTGGTGGCTGGTTTAAGTCATAATATGATAGATGATGTTTTAGAAATATCAGGTACGCCTAGCATTGCAGGTTCGTTTCCTTATACGATCATTAGTTCGGGAAATAGTTGCAAAAGAGACACACTTACTGGAACTATCAATGTAGGGGCTTTGGCATCCTTTGCAGTAGCAGGTTCGGATCAAACAGTTTGTCCATCACAGACTATCCAGTTAGAAGCAAATGTTCCAACAAACATAGAAAGTGGTATTTGGAGCATTTTTTCTGGTCCAGCTGGTTCTAGTACAAACATAGGTTCCTTCATACCCAAAGACTCAGCATCTAACGCCTCGTTTAACCCAGAAAGAGGTGCAGGAGAATATATTTTGGTTTGGACAATTTCTAACACCAATAACTGTAACCCAAATAGTGATACCCTGAGAATTTCTGTTTTAGACACGCTAAAACCAATATTCACTACTCAACCCGTCACTATAGAAGTAGCTACAGATATGAGCAGATGTTCCGCCACAAATGTAGATTTAGGAACTCCACCTACGGTCACGGATAACTGTACCACTAATCCTACTTTGGTGGCCTCACTTAACGGTGCTGTAGTAAACAGCTCTACTGTATTTAGTTTAGGAGAAAATATCGTGGTTTGGAAAGCTACTGACGCATCAGGCAATATAGATTCTGTCCTTCAAGCGGTGACGGTAATAGATACCACAAAACCAGTATTTACTTCTACGCCAACAAACTTGAGTGTTTCAGCTAATTCTACGAGATGTACAGTCACAAACGTAGATTTAGGAACTCCACCAGCTGTAACGGATAATTGTACCACTAATCCTACTTTAGTGGCTTCACTTAACGGTGCTGTAGTAAACAGCTCTACTGTATTTAGTTTAGGAGAAAATATCGTGGTTTGGAAAGCTACAGATGCATCCGGAAATAAGGATTCTGTGATGCAAATGGTGACAGTAACCAATCCCATTACTTTGGTAGTCCAGCCTACCGGAACGGGAAGTGGTTTCTTTAACCTT
Organism: uncultured Lacihabitans sp.; assembly: GCA_964489955.1. Classification (GTDB taxonomy): domain Bacteria; phylum Bacteroidota; class Bacteroidia; order Cytophagales; family Spirosomataceae; genus Leadbetterella. Next base: position 38,144 of record CAZBAV010000026.1, read on the forward strand.
ACACAGGCCAGTATTACCGCTGGAAGTGCCCTACCCGCAGGTGTTATCCTCACTTACCACACCGACTCACTTGCCACAAATGCAGTTAGCAATCCGTCCTCAATAGCGACCTCTGGCAGATACTTCGTAAAGGCTACTTTAGGAAACGGCTGTTCTGTAACAAAAGGAATTAATGTGACCATTACACCCAATGCCAACTGCTTAGACCATATTGTTCTAACCAATCCTACTGACAACATCAGCGGAATCGGCAGTTCGGTTAAAGCAAACAAAACCATCACAGCAAGCAACAAAGTTCTTGTGGGAGCTAAAACCGATTACCAAGCCGGAGGTTCTATTACGCTAGGTCCGGGAACTGAAATAGCCAAAGGAGCGGTCTTTAAGGCAGAAATTAAGGGTTGCGATAATTAAAAACCGAATCCTGAATAAATCCCAAGATCTAACCCTTGGGATTTATTTTTTAATTGTGTTTGCTAGTGACGTAGATAAAAAACTAAGCATCCTTTACTACATTTGTCTAAATTCAGCAATGTATGTTAAACCTCATCGTATGTGCCATAGCAGCAAACATCATTTGGAAACGCTTTGACACCTCTAATTTAGTTTTTGGAGGATTTAATCTTTTCCAAATTTTCCGCTTTGTTCTGCTCCCTGTTTTCTTATTTTTCAGTTTTTATAGCCCCGCCAAACCCTACATGGATATTGCTTGGGGTGGCTCAATAGTATTCATACTCTACGTATGTTACCAAAACCGAGATCATTTTATAGGCAATACACTTTTAAAAGCAGGGATACCATATTTTGTACTGTTTTTATATGTAGCTATCACAAAAGCCTTTTTTACTGAATTTTACGAAGACCATTACAGTAGTTTTTCCCTAATAGCTGTGGTTGTTGCCGTTTGGACTATAGCCTTTGGTATAAATGCATCTAAACAAAGTAAGGCTTTACAAAAAGAGCAGGAACAAAGAACTAAGATAGAGACCGAAAACGTAATTCTGGAACAAATAGTAAAAGAACGTACTGAAGAGATTTTAAAGAAAAATAATACGCTGCAGGAAACCATAGAGGAACTTAAGCAAACCCAGGACCAGCTGGTGCAGCAAGAAAAGCTGGCATCTTTGGGTGAGTTAACCGCTGGAATAGCCCACGAAATTCAGAATCCGCTTAACTTCGTAAACAACTTTTCGGAGGTAAGTATAGAACTCATTCAAGACTTAAAAGAAGAACTTGCCCATGCTAAAGTTGAAGGAGAACCTTTAATTATAATAGAAGATTTGATAGGAAACCTCCAGAAAATCTCTCAGCACGGTGGCAGAGCTAGCGGAATTGTAAAAAGTATGCTTGAACACTCTCGGGCAAGAACAGGAGAAAAACAAATTGTTAACATAAATGCTCTATTGGAAGAATATGTAAAACTGGGCTTCCATGGCATGCGGGCAAAAGACAAGACTTTCAACTCTGACTTCAAACTAGATCTGGAAGAAGCTACCCCACAAATAGAAGCTGTACCCCAAGACTTAGGCCGTGTATTTCTCAATCTTATAAACAATGCCTTTTATGCGGTAAACAAAAGAAACCAAAGTGGGCAACCCGGTTATAAACCATTGGTAACTGCTAGCACTAAACTTAATGGGGACAAACTTATAGTTTCTGTGGCCGACAATGGTAATGGAATTCCGGAAGAGATTTTACCCAAAATCTTCCAACCATTCTTCACCACCAAACCTACAGGTCAAGGTACTGGACTAGGGCTTTCTTTGTCTTATGACATCATCACCAAAGGACTGGGTGGCTATTTAGAAGTAAAAAGTACGGAAGGAGAAGGTACTACCTTTAAGATAACCCTTGATATATGAGAAAAATAATACCTATTATTATACTTTTAGTAGTAATAAGTTCAGCCGTTTGGGGGCAAAACAATTTCATTAAAGACTTTAAACAGGGATGGGATAATGCCAGTGAAAATGAAACTAAAGAAAAAGCAGCTAAGAACGTATTCATCCGGTCAGATGGAAAAGAATATGTAAGAATAGACAAATGGAAAATACATGCGGGTGATAACCTGCAGTACGCCTCTCCGCTTTTTGTTGATAGCACTTGGACCAACATTACTGTTAGGAACTATAACCGATCTAAGTTTGAACAAAATTTAAACCCTAATGGCATAGCTTGGCTACGCACCACCGTCTATAAGAAAAAAGGAGTAGAACCCATTTTTTTAGCTATTTCCCAGACTTTGGCTTCGGAAATTTACATAAATGGCAAGAAAGTAAAAACCTATGGCAGCCCTCACTCCAGAAGAGGATATGACCCTAAAAGCCAGCCTTTTTTGGTAATCTTAGATAGCTTAGAGAAACAAACCATTGCTGTAAAACTTATAAAACCAGAAGGTCACTGGTATGATATTTTCCCAAAAGTAGACCAACCTGTTTTTAAGATGGAAATCTTTAACAAAGAGCATGATCTGGATTCCCTTAGCTCAAAAGGTTTAGATAAAGCTTTTTGGTCTATTATAAAAATAGGAATTTTCCTCATTCTCAGTATTATCCATTTTAACTTCTATAAGGTACAGCCATCAAAGAAATCCAACCTCTATTTTGCACTTTTCTCTTTGGGCTTAATGCTATATGAGTTCCTGAACTTCCTTCACCAATTTCACACCTATGACCCTACTCTTTACTCAGGCTTTGGATTTTTCACTTTACTTTTTGGCACATCTTTAGTTAATATTGTTTTCTTAATAGCTCTCTATAAAGAATTTGAGTTTAAGCACGACTACTTCCTTTATGCCATAATTGCCCTTCATGCCGCCTTGCCTCTCGTTTACATCCTTATGGGTAACAATTACGCATTTGAATTAGTTAATCTAACACTGGCAATCCTATTCTTTATTACCATATCGCTGGTTTCTGTTTTTGCGTTAAAAAACACACATGAACGAGCCAAAATTTTCATCATTTCTATCATTGGTCCCGTAGCTGCTATGTTTGCCATAATGATAGTGTTTGTATTCCTGTTAGTTCTATCAGAATTCAATAACCAGGACGTGGAACAGAATCTTGGCGGCACGTCAATTGTAGTCATAAATTTTCTCATAAATTTCTTTTTATCAGGTCGTAACGTATTTATAGCAATAGGTTTATCTCTTTATTTATCTTTGGATTTTACCGAGGTAAATAAAAGCTTAAAGAATAAACTAGACCATATAAATAAGCTATCTAAGGAAAAAGAAGACATCCTGGAAAAACAAAAAGAAGTACTCGAACAAGAAGTAAAAAACCGTACCGCAGACCTTAATAAAACCATAAATAAACTAGAAGCTACCCAAGACCAGCTCGTACAAAAAGAAAAACTCGCATCACTAGGTGAGCTCACGGCAGGTATAGCTCATGAGATACAAAACCCTCTGAATTTTGTAAATAACTTTTCAGAATTATCTATTGAGCTTATAGAAGAGCTTGAAGAAAATACAGACCCCGAACTTGAAAAAGAACTTCTTGGCGACTTAGCAGAAAACCAGAAAAAGATAAACTATCATGGTAAAAGAGCCAGCAGTATAGTAAAAGGGATGCTATCGCACTCCAGAGCTAGTTCGGGAGAAAAAACAGATACCGATATTAATGCTCTGGCAGATGAATATCTAAGATTAAGTTTCCACGGTATGCGGGCAAAGGATAAGTCTTTTAACTCCGACTTCAAAACGGACTTTGCCAACGACCTGCCACTCTTGCATATAACCCAGCAAGACATTGGTAGGGTATTATTAAACCTCCTTAACAATGCCTTTTATGCCGTATTCACCAAATCAAAAAAGGAAAATTCTGACTATAAACCCTTGGTTGAAGTAAAAACTTTGGATTCAGAAGACAAAGTACTTATTTTAGTAAAAGACAATGGAGACGGCATCCCTCATGAAGTAAAATCAAAGGTTTTCCAACCCTTTTTCACCACCAAACCTACTGGCGAAGGCACCGGTTTGGGACTATCCCTTAGTTATGATATTGTAACGAAAGGTCATGGCGGTGACTTAGATGTAGAAAGCACAGAAACAGAAGGGTGTACTTTTATAATCTCATTGCCAAAAAATCCCATAAGATGAACAGGATAATCCTACTACTTTTAATATTTTCTGGCTGTTTTTTGGCATCCTGTAACGACGTGAAACGTGGTTATAAGCTTGGTAAGCAAGCAAAGGACCAAAACGAAGCAAAATCCCGAGATCAAGTTTACGTAGACTCACTTACCTCTAAAGAGTTCTTACTTAAAAACTGGAAGGTAACATCAGGAGACGCTGCCAGCTATGGCAGTGTAAACTATGATGACAGCTCATGGGATAGTATTGTTTTAGGCACCTCTTTTAGTAAAAAATTACGTTCATATTTTGATAAAGATGGTTACGCGTGGCTACGTACCAAAGTTTACGTGGGTAATCCTAAGCCTACACCTGCCATTTTTACGCTGTCACAAATTGGGGCATCAGAACTCTATCTTAATGGCGAAATGATAAGAAAATGGGGAGATATGACGTCTAAAAAGGTAAAAGCTTATAATCCGACCTTTGAACCTATCATGGTCTCCCTGGAGGGTGACAGTACTCATACCATAGCTATAAAGCTAGCTTTACCCAAAAACCATTTTTCCTTAAACGGTGGTATCAGTAAAAGACCTATAATGGAACTTACGGTAAGTAACAAAGATAATTATGATTTCGTAGCTCCCCTTTCACCATGGAACAGTCGCATATTTTGGACACTTATTAAACTGGGCGTATTTCTTATCCTCAGTATCATACACTTTTATTTTTACAGGTCGCAAAAAAGCAAAAAATCTAACCTTTATTTCTTCCTTTTTGCGTTTTCGCTTTTCTTATCCGAAGCCCTATTTATGTATTTTAGGTCTTATGTAGAAAATGTCGGTTGGTATGCCACTAGAGACATCCTAAACTTAATCTTGGTCTCTACTTTGTCCAATATCTTTTTCCTTACCGCCATTTACAAAGAGTTCAATACCAAGTATGGCCCTTGGTACTATATTGTTTTTAGCGGGTTTGTGGGTATTAGCGTTGTGGGTATTTTCATGCAAAACATCCCATTAGATTTCCTAAAATTCATAGTAAACATAGCCTTTGTAATACTTACTATAGTAGTTACTACAAAAGCCTTAGGAAAAAAGAATCCTCGTGCATCTATCATACTGGTAGGATTATACAGCCCCTTTATTTTGATTCTAATTGCTTTTCTCTCTATCATTTTTTATCCAATAGTAACAGGCGACTATAGCTTCATGTATGACAGGAACCCAAATGAATCTATGTCCATTAAAACTGGGATGTTTATGGGCATTTTTCTTATGACGGGTAAAGACCTCTTAACTGCTATTTGTCTTTCACTATACATCTCTTTGGAGTACACACAAGTAAATAAAGACTTAGAAAAGAAGTTGGAAGACATTAATGATTTATCTCGTGAAAAAGAATATATCCTTGAGTCTCAAAAAGAAACATTGGAAAAAGAAGTTCTAAACCGGACTACCGAACTTAAAAACACGATTGAACAACTAAAAACTACCCAAGACCAACTAGTGCAAAAGGAAAAACTAGCATCCTTGGGAGAACTTACAGCCGGAATAGCCCATGAAATACAGAACCCATTGAATTTTGTGAATAATTTTTCGGAGCTCTCCATAGAACTCATAGATGAGCTAGAAGAAAACACAGACCCAGAAATTGAAAAAGAACTGCTTGGTGACTTAGCCGAAAACCAAAAAAAAATAAACTTCCATGGTAAACGGGCCAGCAGTATTGTGAAAGGTATGTTGTCTCATTCCAGGTCCTCATCTGGCGAGAAAACGGAAACTAATATAAATGATTTAGCAGATGAATACATACGCCTGAGTTTCCATGGTATGAGGGCGAAGGATAAGAGTTTTAACTCAGACTATAAGCTACACCTTGAGCCAGGCTTGCCTTTACTCCACGTTGCCCAGCAAGAAATAGGAAGAGTCTTGCTAAATCTCCTCAACAATTCCTTCTATTCGGTTTATAAAAAAACTCAATCTGGAATCCCAGACTACAGGCCATTGGTAGAAATAAGCACGGGCTTAGTAGGCCAGCAGGTTTACATAAAAGTGAGGGATAACGGCCTGGGGATTCCTAACGAGCTAAAAAATAAAATTTTTCAGCCATTTTTTACCACCAAACCTACAGGCGAAGGCACAGGTTTGGGACTGTCTTTGAGTTATGATATAATAACCAAAGGCCATGCGGGCTCTATGGAAATAGAAAGCCAAAAAGACGAATATTGCGAAATCATAATAAAATTACCTATCCTGTGAAAGTACTAGTAGTAGATGATGAAGTTGATGTAAAAGATTTATTTCTCCAAAAGTTCAGGAAAGAAATAAGGAGTGGAAATATTAGTTTTAACTTTGCCTTATCTGGCGAGGAAGCCTTAGTATACCTAGAAGAACACGGAACGGAGTCTGTACTAATTTTATCAGACATTAATATGCCCGGCATGACAGGCCTAGAGCTCCTGAAAAAGATAAGAGAGAAGAGTCCAACCGCTCCACCGGAAGTAATGATGATTACTGCCTATGGCGATGAAATGAACAAGAAAAGTGCCTTGGATTTAGGGGCTAATGATTTCCTTACCAAGCCTTTAGATTTTGACGACCTAAAAAAGAAACTGTTGAAATGATAACCCGGATTTTAGTTGTTGATGATGAGGAGGATTTGCAGATTTTAATAAAACAAAAGTTCAGGAAGCAAATCCGTGAAGGGAAATATGAGTTTGTATTTGCGTTTAATGGTCGCGAAGCCATAGAAGTATTGGAGCAAAATCCAGACATTACGTTGGTATTGAGTGACATTAACATGCCGGAAATGGATGGCCTCACCTTGCTGGTAAAAATAAATGAGAGTAATCCGCTAGTAAAAGTGGTAATGGTATCTGCCTATGGAGACATGGACAACATACGCTCTGCCATGAATAAGGGTGCCTTTGACTTTGTCTGTAAGCCGGTGGATTTCGATGACCTTGAGGTTACCATGAACAAAACCATCCAGCATATAGAGCACATAAAGCAGACTATTGAAGCCATAAAGGAGAACAATATCCTGAAGATGTATGTAGATGACTCGGTACTTAGTTTCATGTCTAAACAAGAATTTGAGAAATCTCTTACTTCTAACGAAGTCATCAATGCCACTGTGGTTTTCATGGATATCTGTGGTTTTACGTCTATATCTGAGAAAGAAAAACCAGATGTGGTAGTACAATTGATAAACAAGTATTTCGATATAATGGTACAGGGCATTATAGCCCATAACGGTGTAGTAGATAAATTTATGGGTGATGCCGTTATGGCTATTTTTAAAGGAGACTTCCATCTGGATCGTGCTATAGAAGCCTCTCTTAAAGTATTGGAAGAAATAGAGAAAGCTCCTGCCCCACTCCCTACCAGACCCGACTATATTCCCCAGCTTGCCATTGGTATAAAAAGTGGAGAAATGGTATCAGGAAACATCGGTTCTGTAACCCTAAAAAGGCTAGATTATACCGTAATTGGTGACACAGTAAATACGGCCCAAAGATTGCAGTCTGCCGCCACAGAAAACCAAATACTTATTTCTCATGATGACTTTGAAAAAATCAAGGAGTCTTTTGTATGCAAAGAGGCAGGTATTTTGACATTAAAAAACAAAACAGGAGAAACTAAAGTTTACGAAGTCTTACACTAAGCACTTATGGCAAATTACGGAGAACTCTACCTATACATAAAAGATAAGTTTAGAACAGAGCTAGACTCCCGTCTGCATTACCATAACTGGGAACATACCCAAAATGTTATTGATGCAGTAGAAAAAATTGCCCCCGAAGAAGGAATAAAAGACACCTTACTTCTAAAAACCGCTGCCCTCTTACATGACACGGGTTTTTTATCTAACCCTGTGCCAGACGGTCACGAACAAAGAAGCATAGATTTGGCAAAGAAAACTCTTCCAAATTATAACTTTACCGAAGAACAAATTAAGGCCATTTGCCAAATTATAGGAGCCACAAAACTGCCCCAAACTCCCCTAAATCTGGAGCAAAAGATCATTTGCGATGCCGATTTACATTATTTAGGCACAGACAGTTATACAGAAAAAAGCCATAGCCTTATTCAAGAAAACAGAGCCATGGGTAACAAAATAGACGATGACCAATGGAAAGAACAACAGATTGTTTTTCTTGAACGCCATCATTTTTTTACCGAATTTGCACGAAATACATTAGAACCAAAAAAAAGGAAAACATTGGAAAACTTGAAAACTGAGCACAAAACCGCCGACACCAATGGTATTATTAGGGATGTTTTACTAACACTGGCAGGCGTATTTTTCGCTGGAATTGCCCTAAAAGGTTTTCTTGTTCCCAACCATTTTTTCGATGGCGGTGTTACGGGTATTTCCCTTTTGATACATGAGTTATACGGCATAAATCTAGGTGTAATCCTTGTTTTGTTAAACCTCCCTTTGGTTGTATTATCCTACTATACTGTAGGCAAAAAGTTTGCTATCCGAACCTTCTTAGCTGTTCTGGCTCTAAGTATATGTTTAACCTATCTGCCTATTTTTGACATCACGCATGACAAACTCCTTATTTCTATTTTCGGAGGTGTTTTCCTAGGTATCGGAGTAGGATTGGTTATGCGTACCGGTGCCGCCTTAGATGGCATAGAAGTATTGGCACTATATACCTTAAAACGCACTTCATTTACAATAACCGAGATAATATTAGGTATTAACGTAGTTATCTTCTCTATAGCAGCTCTTAAATTCGGCCCGGAGACAGCCTTGTACTCTGTGTTAACCTATTTCACCGCCACCAAAACCATAGACTATGTGGTAGAGGGTATACAAGCCTATACAGGAGTTACCATTATTTCTTCTAAAAGTGAGGATATAAAGTATGAACTGGTAAACACCATGAAAAAAGGTATTACCGTGTACAAAGGAGAACGTGGCTATTTACCTGGCAGCTATGATGTACATGCTGACACCGATATCATTTTCACGGTAGTGAGCCGCCTAGAGTTACGGAAACTTAAGAACACAATCCATGAGATTGACCCCAATGCCTTTGTTTTTGCTAATACAATAAAAGAGGCTTTAGGAGGAGTAACCACCCGTAAACAAAGCCATTAAGACCTTAACTTGGGTCTCCTTGACCAAATACGGTACAGTGTATAAAGGGCAAGGGCAAAACAAGTCCAAAACAGTATCCTAATAAGTACGGTTTGCATTAAATCACGTTCTGCTGAATATTTGTGGGCATAACTAAGCCCTTTCCCATCGTTCCTTACCAGTGGGTTAGTAAATAGTTTTGCCTGGTCTGACTCTGCCACGAACCTCACATACCCACTTTCTTTAGGGAACACGTAAGAACCGATACCGCCTTGTATGGTGTCTTTTTTCACCCCGTCTAAAATAGCCACAGTATACTTAGTATTGGCTCCAAAATCAAAAAACACCGTATCATTGGCCACCTGTATATGTTGTAAAGCTATGTCTACAGTATCTTTAAATTTCTCTGCACCGTAATGCTTGCCCGCCAGCATACTCTCTAGAATTCCACCCACACTATCAGCCATTACCACATTATAGAATTTACCAGGTGGCTGCTTTTTTATGCCATGGGCATCATCATTTGCCATGAGCCAAGAAAGTTTACCACTGGCCAGTGCAGCATCCCATTCTTTTTGGGCATTGGCATGATAACTCCTTATTTCTGTAAAGTGGTAACCCACAATTTTTTGCATATCCTCTTCAGTATGACCTTTTCTCATATTGGGATGGGCTATTACCACCAAGCCATTTTGCTTCCTTATGCGGTTTACTATATCTTGCTTTTGCGATGTATTTTGGTAAAAAGGATAATCAAAATATACCTCCCTATCCGGATTTATCGCTAACTTGTGGGCTTTATGTACAGACATTCCATGTTCATAAATGCGTATTGGTTCAGAGTCTGTACAAGAAAAATAGTTAGAGATACCCGGACTACCAATTCCCTGAGAATAGTAGTATTCCTTTAGCTCTTGTAAGCCATCTTGTCCATCCGTAACCCCTCCATATGCTTTGGTATGTGCGTGAAAATTAGAATTGATTGTGTTTCCTCCCCAATTTTGGTAAGGGTTGTATATTTGTCCTCCCGAGAAGACTGGGATAACCGGAAAGCGGAATACTGTGGTTTGGGCATAGCAAAAAGCTGCTATTAATAAGACCAGTAATACAAGGGATAATAATAATTTTACGCTAATTGTAAGAATGAGGAAGAGGGTTTTACTTAACATTGGGGTCTTTTTTCTGTAATATCTACGTTTAATATTAACTACTTATATCTAAATTATTAAATAATGTCTATTTCAAACAAAACTATACTAATCATCGCAATTTTAATCAATTGCCTCTTTGGTATACTCCCGGCACCATTGTTTGACGAAGACGAGGGCTTTACCGCAAATGTTGCCCGCGAAATGCTGCAAAATAATGAATATATTTTACTAACCAGCAATTTTGAACCCCGGTATGATAAACCTCCTTTAGCATTTTGGCTTATGGCCGGGTCAATTAAAGTCTTTGGTTTACAGGAATGGGCTGTTAGGCTTCCTTCCATTTTATTCTCAGCCGGACTACTCCTTTTGCTCTACAGATTTGTACGCAAAGAGTACAACGAAGACAAAGCCGTATTAAGTGTATTATTGTTAGTTGGTGCATTACAATTTTCCTTAATGAGTAAGGCCGCTATAGCCGACCCCATGCTCTATTTCTTTGTGGTAGGAGCTTTTATTAATTTCTGGAACTACCAGAAGTATGACAAAAGCAAAAACCTTTACCTCTTCACCATATGCAATGCCCTAGGTTTTCTCACCAAAGGCCCGGTTATATTACTCCTAAGTGCGGTATGGATTGTGGCCTTAGCTTTTAAAAGAAAAAAGATAATCTGGTCTTGGATACACCCTATCCAAATCCTTTTATTCCTAGCCATAGCCGCTCCCTGGTTTATTTTAAGTTACCAAAAAATAGGAATTCAAGCTCTAAACGAGTTCTTCTTAGATCACAATGTAGGCCGTTTCTCACAAAGTATGGAAGGACATTCTGGTCAGCTGTATTATTACGTGGTGGTATTATTTTTTGGTAGCCTTCCGTTTGCTTTACAGCATTTCAAAACCATTTATTTAGAAATAAGACGAAAGAAAGATATCTTAGATTTTGTGCTTTGGGTTTGGTTCTTATTTGTGCTCATTTTTTTTACTTTATCGGCCACCAAACTGCCCCACTATATTATGTTAGGTTTCTTTCCGCTATGCATACTTAGTGCCCAGCTTCTAGAAAAAAATGGTATAAAGTGGGCACAAATCATTACCAGTTCTTTTGTCTTGATATTACTTATTGCACCAAAGCTGGCTCTTGGACTTACAGATAAAATTGATGACAACTATGCTGTTCCTCTTATCCAAAGCTTTAGCAGTGTCTTTGACACATACTATTATGTAATTCAAGCGGCTTGTTTACTGACTTTGCTTGTCTTAATTGTAAGAAAAAATAGATCATTCTTATTTATCTGCTGCTTTTTGATATCTGTCAATACTACTTTCCTGTATTACGCAAGAGCACAGCAAGGCCCTGTACAAGAGTTGGCCAAAGTGGTAGATCTGCCTATAAAGTACACGAACCACTATACTCCCAGCTATTCATTTTATAAAAATGCGTCCTACCCCATTTCAGAGCCGAAACCGGGAGACCATTTCGTAGGAAAAATCACTGACTTCCGTAACCATAATGTGGAAGTTTTGTATAGTAATGGCGGCATGGTTTGGGTAAAAATAAAAGAAGAGACGCCAAAACCTTAACGGATTGGTATCTCTTCTCTACTGAGTTAGACACAGCACACTGTGTCTAACAAGAATTACAATTTAAACCTCACACCTCCACTTATCCATCTTGGCGGCTGAGGCACAAATCCG
>CAZBAV010000027.1:0-27198 GCA_964489955.1 uncultured Lacihabitans sp.
GGGAAATATTACATTTCTATTGTGGCATTTACTATGGAAAAAGTTAGACCCAGATACTTACCTACCTTTAGTCCCGTTTCTAATTTCCATGAAGTAAACACCCGCACTTACATAGATATTGAAGGCAAAAAAGGTGTCTACTTCTTAAAGATTGAAGCAGAGAAATGGCTTTCCGCATTTTTGGCTAAATCTCTTTCCGGCTTGCCCTACGAAAAATCAAGAATCAAACGTACAAATGCGAAATACCACTCTTCGCAAAACGATTTTTTATTGGACCTAAACTTTCGAACGAATGAACATTTGGGTAACAAAAGCTCGCTGGACATTTGGCTAACTGAAAGATACTGCCTTTACCTTCCAAGTAGTTATGGCATTAAAAGGTTTGAAATTCACCATAAAGAATGGCCTTTGCAAACTATTGATTTCCATAAAATTAAGATTAACTATCCTGATTTTAATCTCACTCAAAATAACATACACAGTGCTCACTATTCTGAAGGAGTACAGGTATTTAGTTGGGACGCAGATATTGTATAGGGATTAATACAAAATAAACGATTTCTCACAAACAAATTTCCTTCCTATTTTAACATTACTTTTGATTTTTGTTTAATTTTGTACACTTATTTAGCTCTGCAAATACAGATTTTTTGTAAACTTCGGAAAATAAAGTTCCATCCTGAGAATTCTTAACGCTATCTAAGACTGGAACTTAATTAAGAAAATAAAACCAACAAGCATCTCCTTAAACTTCCCTTAATCAATTAAAGGGTCGGAGAAGATGAGGTTATAAATAAAACAAATGAAAGAATACGGTAGTAATGTCCAGAAACTGGTAGAACACATAGTTTCTATTCCCGAAAAGGAAACACGTACAAAACACGCACATATACTTATTGAACTTATGAGGCAGATACATCCGCAAATGCGTGATGGAGCCGATTACAGTAAAAAACTCTGGGATGACCTTTACATCATGGCCAACTTTGACCTAGATGTAGATAGCCCTTACCCGGCACCCCCAAAAGAAATTTTAGGTAAAAAACCCTTACAAGTTCCTTACTCACAAAACCGTTTACGTCATAAATTCTACGGTCGAAATGTAGAAATTCTGGTACTAAAAGCCATGATGGCCGAAACCTTTGACGAGCGGAAAGCCTTCGTTTCTTATCTAGTGAAGCTCATGAAATCGTTTTTCTTAAGCTGGAACAAGGACACCATAGAAACAAATGCCTGCCTAAGACAAATTCTTGACCTATCTGGAGGGAAACTTAAACCCGAAGTTGATGAGTTGATGGCTAACGGAATTATAGAAGAGGCTAACCCAAGAGATAATTCGGGCGGTTTCAGACAAAAGATTAACTTCTCGAACAAAAACAACTCGCAAAACGACCGCCGAAATAATAACAACAGAAATAACCAACAGCAGAAAAACGGGGGGCAAAACAAGAACAGGTTTAATAACAATAACAACAATAGACGCAGACCGCAGTAAAATGGCATCATTCAAAATCACTGGAGGAAAGAAACTTAAAGGTGAACTTACTCCACAAGGAGCAAAAAACGAAGCTCTACAAATACTCTGTGCCGTACTTCTCTCAAAAGAGACCATAAATATACATAATATCCCGAACATCCGTGATGTAAATAAACTCATAGAGTTACTTCAGGAAATGGGTGTTAGAACCGTACGCTTAGGAGAAGGTTCATATTCGTTCCAAGCTGCAGATGTGGATTTTGGATACTTCGAGTCGGAAAGTTATAAGAAAAAAGCAGCCGAACTTCGCGGATCGGTAATGTTATTAGGCCCAATGCTTGGCCGTTTTGGTAAAGGAAAAGCTCCGAAACCGGGTGGAGATAAAATTGGCCGCCGTCCGCTTGATGCCCATTTTGTAGGATTCCAGAAACTAGGTGCTACTTTTTCTTATGATCAAGGTGACGCCTTTTATAATGTAGACGGTGCCGACATGAAAGGTAACTACATTTGGATGGAAGAGATTTCGGTTACGGGTACAGCCAATGTACTAATGGCCTCTGTACTTACAGAAGGTACTACTACCATTTATAACGCTGCATGCGAGCCTTATCTTCAGCAATTATGTAAAATGCTGAACAAGATGGGTGCACAGATTTCGGGTGTGGGGTCTAACCTACTTACCGTAGAAGGTGTAAGCGAGCTAGGAGGCTGTGAGCACACTATGCTACCAGACATGATAGAAATTGGTAGTTTTATTGGCTTAGCCGCTATGACTGCCTCTGAAATCACTATAAAAAATTGCCAGATACGTGAGTTAGGTATTATTCCAGATACATTCAAGAAATTGGGGATACAAATGGAGTTCCGTGGAGACGACATCCATATTCCGGCACAAGACAATTACAAAATAAGCAAACTTATAGACGGCTCTATCCTTACTGTTTACGATGCTCCCTGGCCAGGTTTTACTCCAGACCTTATTTCCATTATTTTGGTAACGGCTATCCAAGCAAAAGGCACGGTATTGATACACCAAAAGATGTTTGAATCCCGCTTATTCTTTACTGATAAACTGATAGACATGGGTGCACAAATTATCCTTTGTGACCCACACAGAGCTACAGTTATCGGTTTAAACAAAGAATATAACCTTAGAGGCATACGTATGAGTTCGCCGGATATACGTGCTGGTGTAGCCTTACTTATAGCCGCCCTTAGTGCAGATGGAACCAGTATTATTGACAACATTGACCAAATAGACCGTGGTTACCAAGATATTGACGGTCGCCTTAATGCTATCGGTGCTGAGATTGTGAGGATATAACAAACTAGAAATATTAAAAAATGCTCTGATGGATTTACCATCAGAGCATTTTTATTTATCTCGCCTCTCTTCCAAAATCACTTTATAACAAAGCCGCACTGATTACTTCTCCTTAAGTAGATATTAAAACAGCACTTAAAATTGCAAATATTGACTACTGACCCACTTATCCTCTAGGTCTATCCTACACCAGAGACCACTCCGCTCATGGACAAATACAACATCCCCACGACTCACGCTCCCTATTTTTGGATAATTGCCTCCTGACCCAGAACGTACATTGAGAGTACTTGCAGATACTATGGCACGCTCTACTTCTTTAGTATATCTTGCAAAAACCCATCTAGAGTCACTATTAGAAATCTTCAACCAGCCATTGCTGTCGCCATATACCCGCAAAATTGCCCCGAGCTGAACTTTTGCCCTATCTGAAGCTAGGACACTAGAAGCATTTGGAGCTGTCCGTACATTTAAGGTCTGCGTATTTACACAAACAAATTTACTTACATTACTTGTATTTAAGCGTATGCTTCCTACTACAGCCTGCACAAGTGGCAAAAAATGGACGTTACAGTCTTGCACTTTGTTACCACCAAAAAAATTGGTACCAGGACAAGACTTATTATTCCCGGACCCATTGTTTCTGTGACCAGAACTCAAATTAAACCAATGGTGATAAACGATAAAATCTGTAGAAACTGGGATATTGAATTTTGCACAAAGAATAGCAGTAGCTTCAACTATAGCATTTCGCTGAGCATTAGTCATTTGATCTTTCCCTATATCAAAATCCCCTAAACTCTCTATACAAATTGAATGAGCGTTTTGACCATAAATACAAGCCGGAGACTCCTCCAAACTTCTACCGGTGAGGATAGTACCATCGGGGAAAATCGTAAAATGCTGTCCTATATTCCTCCACCCATTATTGTGTATGTGGTAATTCTGCATGGCACGTTGCCGCTCAAAGTGATTACTCCCAGTGAAGTTCGCATAACTTGGGCTATAGGTATGGTGTTGCTGAATTTTAATAACCGTTCTGCTTATTCGCTGGTCTTGAAGCCAAACCGTAAACTCAGCCATGTCCATCATTAGAAATCCATATCTTGTTTCCATTATGGTTTTAGTTTTATTTCCTAAAAATAAAGCACTTAACTAATAACAAAAATAGAAATTTACTATACGGTCAATCTAGCTGTCCAATTCAGCGGAGTTTATTGAAATTACTTTATCTAAAAAAACTCGGGATACAAATATTTGCATATCAGCAAATATCGTATATTAAATAACTCACCTAAACCTTGTAGAAATTGTAAAGAAAACATCATCGTCTATGGAACGGTAGCTGTATTTTCTTAGCCTCCTTTTTGCCTTGGAGTTAGGTATCTCCCCATCAAAGAAAGCCAGAATGTAGTATTTATTCTCCGAAAATGGCGTGCTGAACATCACAGATCTAAATGAAAGGTTCGTTGAGACTGTCTTTTTACCATCCAGATACAAATCACTCTTTCCAATCCATAAACAGCGAAGATCTTTTATTTGCATAGCTATAGAAGTAAGATCCTCCCTATTTAACTTAGATTGCCTCATTTCTTCAAAAATGAGGTCGCTACCTGTTTCCGTGTTATAAATGTAGCGAATAGAGTCCGTGTACATTTGTATGGTATAATACTTAAATCTTTTGTCCGAAAAACCGAACTCAAATGGCTGTATAGCATACAACTTTTCATAATCTGCTACCAGTTTCTTTATCTTATCCTCATTATCAAAATAAAAGTCCTCACTTTTTCTGTGCGTATTAACTACGCAAGAACTAAGTAACACAAAGCAAAGAAATACAGAAAATATCTTTATCATGGGTTCTTAATATATGTAATGCCATAAATTAACTTCTGGAATTTCTCTTTTTTCACCTTGGTTTTGGTTCTTAGGCTGTAATCCCAATAGTCCAAAACATAATAACCTTCAATCTCGTCCATATTGTAAAGCACCACAAAATGAGTTGGTGAAGGCGGCACGAACCTAAAAAACTTGCTGGGATAGAGTTTTTTGTTGTTCAGATACAAGAGCAACGTGTGATTATTGCTTTTATCTTTTATAAAATCATACCGATTACCAATGGCTGGCCTAATTAAATCTGAACCCTTACAATGAATTTCCCTAACACATACTTCACGTAAAATGCGGTTAAACTTTCTAAGATTAGAAGAGGCCCAAAACGTATTTTCGTCTCCGGGGTTATATTTTTTATTGAACCAGTTTAAATAACCCTTAAAGCCATCTGCAAGAGCCAAAAACCACAATTGGTCCGCATGACTAATATCCATCTGCCCTTTATTGTATATTAAGCCTGCGGCGGCTTTTACCTCCTGACTAGGTATAAGTTTCTGTGTTATTAGCTGAGCTTCTCCTTTCTGATACAAATCCAGTAACAGTTGTGCATAATTAATAGGATTGTCTAAAATCATGAAATGCGTAATAGCCGCATAACCACAAAAATTAGTAGGCTTTCCTTGGTTTAAATACAAAGGATTTTTGAGATTCTCTTTTATGTTTCTAAAGAACCATTGGGGATTCACATTGGGCCAAATGGAGTCATTTCTGAAGCTAAGCTCAGCTTTCTCTACTAAAGCCAAAGCTTTTTTTAAGGAATCGGGATGCTGAGCCTTAACACTAAGACTGCACCAGAAAACCAGCACAAAAGCTATTCTCCACATCTTTCTTCATACAAATTGGTAGGCAAATGTATCACTTGGTTTATGATTTACAAAGAGCTTCCCAAATTGTGATATTATTAAAACAAGAGGAAGCCATTCTCTTTACACTAGCTTTACTAAAAACCACTACCTTTTACTGATACAGTAAACGTCTCTGTACTATATCTCCCTATTAAACCAAAGTAAAATCCTGTTACTTAAACGAACCCACTCTAATCCCTAAATGTTACAAGCTCCGTTTAAAAATAAGTCAATAACTCTTCCTGCATTTCCACACCTTTATCTGCATTATACCATTTTTGGAGTGCCTCCAAAAGAGTATCCAGATTGGTTTTATCTGCAGTATTGTATACCTCTTGGCAACCAACAGACCGAGGGCCATAAGTAAATAAATCCTCTCCCGATTCGTTTTTAACAATCCATTTTGGAATAGATTTTCCGCCATTAGTCAGGTAGCTATTAATCCGATGTGGCTCAGAGTCACGCAACTCAATATTTAGATTAACGAGGGGATTTAGTTCGCTAAGCATGTATATAAAGGGCACACTATGTCCGGCATCACCACACCATGGTTCCGTAATCACAATCCACTCTTGTTTCTCACTTATGTTCTTTATTTTCTCTACCAAAGTATCATTTAGCTTACCTGTTTTAAGCCAGCGTTGGGTTCGTTTTAGACTCATCTTCACATAGTCTAAATACTTAGAATTGTCGTACGGGGCGGTGGTATTCCTGCCCTCCAATATTTCATCAAAACATTTTAAATACTCTTCGAAACTCATGACTTAACTTTAGGTAAAAGTAGGGCTACAATCCCTATTAATGGTAAAAAAGAACAAAACACATATACTGAGACTATACCGCTTACATCTGCCATTTGTCCCAAAATAGCCGATGCAATTCCTCCAAAACCGAATGCAAGACCATAAAAAAGACCTGATACCGAACCTATTTTTCCAGGCAAAAGCTCTTGGGCATAAACTAAAATACTTGGAAAAGCCGAAGACATAACTAAACCTATAAAAACAGTAAATAGTACAGTCCAAAAAAGCGGCAAATAGGGCAAAGCCAGTGTAAAAGGAACGGCCCCAAAAATGGACAAAAGTATGACCGGCTTACGGCCAAATTTATCACCCAAAGCTCCACCAAGCAGGGTGCCAACAGCTGTAGAAGCTAAATATACAAACAAATAAACTTGCGACTGCTGTACACTTACTCCGAACCTCTCAATGAGATAGAAAGTGTAATAACTAGCCAATCCTGCCGAATAAAAATACTTAGAGAACAAAAGTACCAAAAGCAGAATTACGCCTATTGTAACTTGCCTTTGAGGTAAACCACTCCCTTCTACAACCTGCTTTACATGGTTTTTCTTCATCACCCTTAGTCGCAGCACCTTGGGTCTATACCACTTACCCACGTAGTAAAGCAACACCATGGCCAGAAAAGTAAGCACACCAAACCAAGCAATATTATGCTGTCCATATGGCGAAATAACCACCGCAGCCAAAAGAGGTCCTGCGGCACTTCCGAAGTTACCTCCTAATTGGAACAAAGATTGAGCAAAACCTCGTCTGTTCCCTGCCGCCAAATACGTAATACGTGATGCCTCTGGGTGAAAAATAGCAGAACCTACTCCAATCAATGCCACAGAGACCAACACTACAGAAAAGTTAGGAGCAACCGAAAGCAACAAAACCCCACAGAAAGAAACAGCCATGCCCGCTGGTAAAGCAAAAGGCACTGGACGCTTATCAAAAAACCAACCAACCAACGGCTGTAACACTGACGAAGACAACTGAAACACCAAGCTAATAATTCCGATTTTCAGGAAACTTAAGCCAAAAGAATCCTTTATGATAGGATATATGGCAGATATAAGAGACTGTACTGTATCGTTTAATAAATGGGAGGCACTTATGGCCACCAGAACCGGTAAAGCTACTGTAGTAGTTTTCTGAGTAATCGCTGCTTGCATACGGTAAAAACATTTGAAAAAGCAGCTTGGTTTCTCAAAGGAAATAAAAGCCAAGAAATACCAAATCTTATATAAAAAGTCCTAAGAAAAGCCCTTAAATTAGCATAAAAAACTAAGGCATGACTCGTTTTGTAGCACTTTTGAGGGGAATAAATGTAGGAGGTAACAATATCATAAAAATGCAAGACCTAAAGGCCACTTTTGAGGAAATGGGTTTTACCAATGTAAAAACGTATATCCAAAGTGGCAACATTGCATTCGACTCAAAGGATGAAGACATCTGGCAGAAAATAGAAGATGTTTTAGAAGCCAAGCTATCTTACAAATTAAAGATAGTGTTACTTACCCAAGACAAAATCAGAGAGCTATTAACCAATATCCCTAGTGGCTTTGGTAACCAAACAGATGAGTACAAATATGACGTACTATTCCTCCGCCCTCCCCTTACTGCCGCCATGGCCATGGAACATATAGCCCCTAGAGAAACCATTGACCAAGTCACATCCGGTGATGGCGTTCTTTATTTCCAAAGGCTTACTTCTGCCTCTACCAAGAGTTACTTAAACGAACTCATAAAAAACGCCATATATAAAGAAATGACAGTACGTAACTGGAATACCACAAAGAAACTGGGCGAGTTGTAAAAACAGTAATTGAGAAACTATTATTATTCTAATGGGCCCGTTAAACTGTAATTCTGATTCAATGCCTTAAAACCCAACAAATACCAACTTTGCGTAAGATAAGCAGAATAGTGTGGTCCGTCAACAGATTTAGAAGGCTCGTCCATACTAGCTAAAGGATATTCAGACAGATTAAAAGAATTAACTCTACTTTTAACAAAAAAGTTAAGGCCACTTGTCATTATGTGAGCTTTTGAAAAAATAACTTTACCTGTAGAATCTTTCCCTTTATAATATTCTAATTCTATCTTATTCAACAAGTTTTTCTCAATCAGAATTTTAGTTGGTTTCTTATCCGTAACTACGGATTCGATTGGATTTACCCAAGTTATTGCACCTTCATTCTGATTTATGACACTCGAAAATCCAAAAGAAAACAATCCAAATAAAAACACAACTGATAATGGCTTCCCTATTTTATCGGATAGGATTTTATAAACCTTTGAAATTGAAACTAGAAAAAAAGCTACCAATACAAGATTTAGTATACCCCAAAGCAATTGAATCATAATATATTTTTTTAATTAAGGCAATTTACAAACGGCTAACATTAAAACAAATGTCAATATTCTTTTTTTACTATGTGGCTAATAATTACTAAAATACTATTTCATATGAAATAGCCTTCCTTTTTAGCATTCTCAAAAAACTAATCGAAAATGTAGTTAAGTGACAAACTGCAATTCAAATAAGGAATTCGTGTATAAAAAAAGCCTGTATTCCCGTAGAATTACAGACTTTCTTATTACTCTTATAAAAAACACATTACTTCTTTATCACCTCTTGTATAGGTGTACCCACGTTACCATTTGGCTCAAGAATCTTTAAAATCATAGCCATAGTAGGGGCTATATCCGATATATAGGTGTTTTTTACGGTTTCGCCTTGGTTTACACCCCAACCAAAGAACAGAAGCGGAACATGCGTATCATAAGCATACATGGCTCCATGGGTGGTACCTTTTATGTATCCCTCAAACCAAGCTGGTTCAGGCAATATCATAATCTCACCACTACGTTTTGGATTGTATATGTTACTTAATTTCTTTTGGTAATACTCAGGTATACTGTTTATTTTACCTTCAGCAATATTCACCACATTATAGATTCCTTCTTGTGAAGCCAAGCCATTGCGAAGCGTAGTGGTAACTTCGTCTATAGTAAGATTTCTCTTCGCCATAAACTCTGGATTCAAATAAACCTGATAATTGTCATATGCCATCATAATACGGGTATCACCGTAACGCTCTTCCAATACTTTTTCGGCCATTTTCTTCAATTCTGTACCAACAAACACTCCCGCTGGCATCTTGTTTTTCAACATAAATGCCGGGATATTGGCCACTCCATGGTCTGCCGACAAGAAAACAGTATAGGTTCCTTTGCCCAACTTCTTATCTAAATAGTTTAATAACTGCTCAATTTCCTTGTCTAAACGTAAATACACATCCTGTACCTCCTTAGATTGAGGTCCAAATGAGTGTCCTGTATAATCCGGACCAGAAAAACTTACAGACAAAAAGTCAGTAACATTACGTGTTCCCAAGCCCTCATTTTCTATAGCGGAGATAGCAAAATCTTTTGTAAGAGTGCTGGCCAAATACGTATTGGCTAAGCTCTCCATAGTTATAGAATGTGGAAAAGTGGTAGTTTTTTCTCCAGAAATTGACGATTCATACGGTTGGTTATCATCTTCTGACTCTCCGTAGGCATCATTCGGATATAAAAGCTCCCACTTTTGGGTAATATACTGGGCTGGATATTTCTTATCATTGAACGCCTTTACCCAAGCAGGTAGTTGCTCTTTGTAATACGTACTCGTAATCCAGTTTCCGCTATCTTTATCATACCAATATGCCTCTCCGGTATGTCCTACCGGCATAATGGCTCCACGGTCTTTAAATGAAACACCTATGCTTTTCGATTTGAATTGAGTAGCAATCCTAAGCTGGTCAGCTATAGTGGTCACTTTCATATTCCTAGGTGACATCATACCCGCTTTTGCTTTTCCTTCACCAACAATACTTACCGTAGAGTCATAAGCTACATACATGGTTTTACCTATAGATTTTTCATACCAATCATTAGCTACAATACCGCTAATAGCTGGTGTAGAACCCGTGAAAATATGTGTATGCCCTGGACCTGTAATGGTATTGGCATAGTGGTAATGATTGTTACGGCACGTAAAACCCTCACGCATTAGGCGTTTGAATCCACCTTCCGAAAACTTGGAGTTAAAACGGTGCAGGTACTCGTCACGCATTTGGTCAACAACTATACCCACAACCAATTTTGGTTTGGCCGGTGTATTGTTCTTTTGTGCAAAAGCAGGGCTTAAGACTAAGGTTAAAATAAGTATACTAAAAAATCTCATCTCTAAAGTGTTTTTTTGCAAATTTACCTTTTTCATCAAAGAAATGGTAAGCTTCATTTTATTTTAGCATTATTTTTGGCAAGCAAAAGTTATGTGTAGACCAAACCCGCAAATATGTCCTTTCTTTTCAACTTACTGTTGGTAACCGCGGCATTCGTGATGATGGAATGTATAGCTTGGTTTTCGCATAAATACATTATGCATGGCTGGGGCTGGAAATGGCACCGAGACCATCACCAGAGACATGACCATACTTTTGAAAAAAATGACTTGTATGCTGTATTTTTTAGCCTGCCGGCCATATCCATGATTTTCATAGGCATTTTTATAGAAGACTACCGATTCTTACTCTATTTAGGAATAGGAACCACATTCTATGGTGCGGCGTATTTCTGGTTTCATGATGTAGTGGTCCATCGACGATTAAAAACCCATTTTAAACCGCAAAATAGTTATTTAAAACGCATTATTAATGCACATTATGTACATCATAAAACCCACACCAAAGAGGGAGCAGAGGCATTTGGTTTTTTATTTACTTTGAAGAAATACAAAAAAAAATAACTCACTTACCCACTACTTCAAACCCCTTCTCATACCCCATTTTTATAGAGTCTTTGATATCCCTGGAATTGAAACTGGTAAGTTTTATCCCAATATTAACATCGGGCCTTATGATAGTGAGTTTTATCTTTCTATTTAGCGTAAATCCCGCCACAGACATCAGATTTTCATTATAGCTTTCTGCCCTGTCAATATCGTTATTCTCAAACTGATTTACCGAAATGTCTTTGATACGTTCTACAAGACTAATTAAACTTCGATGGTTGATTGGCTCCATCTCCCGATAACGCGGATGGGTAGCAATGGCATATATTTCCGTAGCCCCGTCTTCTATAGCCTTTTTTATCGGAACCACCTCTCTAGCCCCTCCGTCAATATAGATCTCTTTATTATCGTTCCCTATCTGTACAGAAGGCATCACTATGGGAATAGAGCTGCTGGCACGTAGATAATCTAAGAAAAAATCATCATCTGGCCCTACATACTTCATTTTTCCGCTATGTATATTAACCGCACCTACTTTCAATTCTATGGGGCATTTTCTTAGTTCATCCAGTCTTACATATTGGCGTACTTTATCATGCAGTGGGTTTACATCAATAAGACCATCAAAACGACTCATGAGCGTATCCATACCTAAACTCCAGTATGACTTTGCCAAACCTATATCAGCGGGCTTTGTAATATTCTCTATCCAAAACGCAGCCAAACGTTTATTGGCTAATTCCCAGTCTAGCCATCCCGTTTCTTCTATCTGTCTACTGGCCTCTGCCACTAAAAAAGAGCCATTTAAGGCTCCTGCCGATATCCCATAAATCATTTGGGGGTTAAAACCTGTATCTAAAACCGCCTGGATGGCTCCCACTTGCCAAGCTCCTTTTAGGGAACCTCCGCCTAGTACTAGTGCTCTCATACTTATTTTTATTGAACAATGGCCACAGTAAGCCTACTTACACAAACCAATTTCCCGTTTTCATCCGTTATTTTAATATCCCAAATATGGGTTCTTCTGCCAACATGTATAGGTGTAACTTTGCCGTAGACCCAGCCCTCCGTTACAGATCTTAAATGGTTAGCATTTACCTCCAAACCTACTGCTTTATCCTTAGTAGGGTCTTCTAAACACAAAAAAGAGGCTAAGCTTCCTAAAGTCTCGGCCAAAACTACAGATGCACCGCCATGTAATAAGCCAAAAGGTTGCTTTGTTCGATTATCAACGGGCATTTTTGCAACCAAAAAATCATCTCCCATTTCCACAAACTCTATCCCAATGTGTCCCCCGATAGAGTTTTCACCCATCTCGTTAAAAACCTCTAAGCTTACTTTGTTCTTAAACATAATTCGATTTAAAAATGTAATTTTGCCAAAAATATTTATAAAAAGGCAGTTTATGGCAAAAAAAACTATCTATTTAATTAGACATGGCGAAACCGAATTAAACAGAAAAGGAGTAGTTCAAGGACGGGGAGTTGATACCGACCTAAACGAGAAAGGAAGGCTACAAGCAGATGCATTTTATACTAAATACAAAGATGTAGCTTTTGACAAAGTTTATATCTCCTCCTTAAAACGTACATACCAAACTGCTCAGAGTTTTATAAACGATGGCATTCCCTACCAAAAGTTATCTGGTTTAGATGAAATAAGCTGGGGAGAACTAGAAGGACAGTTACCAGATACAGGTAACTACGGCCTGTTTAAAGAACTTACCCATAAATGGGCTATGGGCGAAACCGCAAGAACACTTCCAGGAGGCGAGAGCCCTGAAGAAGTCGTAAAAAGGCAAAATGTAGCCCTTGCAGAAATCCTTAGCCACGAAAACGAAAAGTGCATATTACTTACTATGCATGGTAGGGCCATCCGTATACTTCTTACTACACTTCTACAAAGACCCCTTGTAGAAATGGATACCTTCCAACACTCCAACACGTGTCTCTACCTATTAGAGTACGATTACGATACAGAAAAAGTAGAAGTGATATTAGCTAACGACACCAGCCATTTAGAGGAATTCGGCCACTAAACATTCATTAAAACCTCTTGTATATTTAAAGGAAAAAGATTCCAGTTTTTTAATGTAGTTTTGGGATTATGAATCAGAGACAAGCATATTGGTTATTACAAATCGGAGGGTGGACCTTCTACTCATTTTCCGATTTAGTGTTTTTTATGCTCTTACTTACTCCGAAACCTGCCCAAGCGGCAGATATGGTATTTAACTCTTTCATCTACATCATCACAGGTATAGCTCTTACCCATTTTTTTCGGGCATTTTTTAAGCGATATATTGGCTTAAAACTTTCTATGGGGCAAATGGCTCTACGCTGTATCCTAGGAGTACTGCTTATCACATCATTATTCACGATGATAAACATTACCCTATACGACTGGTATTTTGAGACCTCTACATATAATTGGCTCTTCAAGGACTTGGCTTTCATTATGAACTTTGCCAAGCCTATGATTATCTGGGTTCTACTTTACATTTTTGTGGCCTACACTATTCAAATGCAAAACAGCCACATAGAAAAAATAAAACTATATGCTTCCATTGAGGCTTCTGAAGCAAAAATCCTAAGGGCCCAAATAAACCCACATTTTATGTTCAATGCCCTCAATAGTATAAGGGCTTTGATTTTTGAAGACCCTAAAAAAGCCCAAAACGGTATTACCCAGTTATCTAACATCTTGAGAAGTTCATTAGTGGCTGACCGCAAAACTACTATTTCACTTAAAGAAGAATTACGGACAGTAGAAGATTACCTCACCTTAGAAAAAATAAGGTATGAGGAAAGGTTACAGTCTAAACTGGAGATAGCTCCAGAAACCCTACCGATGCAGATTCCTCCAATGATGATACAAACCCTAGTAGAAAACGCCATCAAACACGGTGTACAAAAAGCCGAAAAATGGGGGTTTGTAGAGGTTAAAACACAAATAGAAAGTGGATATCTATTAATAAATATCCGTAATACAGGTGTTTTTCATGATCATGACAACCACGCCGACGACTCTGGTTTTGGATTAGAAAACACCCGCCGAAGATTGAGATTAGTATATGGCGGAGACGCTAGCTTCCATATCTTACAGGAAGATAGTACTACCGTTTCTGCCACAGTAAAAATACCTTTAGTAACAGAAAATAACAATCACAATGAAAACCATCATAGTTGACGACGAAAGACTGGCAAGGAACGAACTAAAAAGGCTTTTGGAGGATTTCCCGAAAATAAACATAGTAGCTGAAGCTGCCAATGCAGAAGAAGCCTTGGAATTAATAGAAGAACACCAACCAGACTTATTGTTTCTAGACATCCAAATGCCAGGCAAAAATGGTTTCGAACTTCTGGAAGCTATAGAAGACCGCGTCCCTGAGGTTATTTTCACTACCGCTTACGATGAGTACGCTCTTAAGGCATTTGAATATAATGCCATGGATTATATATTAAAACCCATTGACACTGCCCGTCTGGCAGATGCAATCCAAAAAGTGGAAGCAGAACTCACGAGGCCAGGTCTGTTAGCATTCGGAGAAAACATGCAGTATCTGGGCGAAGCCGACCAAGTTTTTGTAAAAGATGGGGAAAAATGCTGGTTTGTAAAGTTAGGTAAAGTACGTTTGTTTGAGTCCATGGGTAATTACGTAAGGTTGCATTTCGAGGATCAAAAACCTATGATACTTAAATCTCTAAACAGTTTAGAAGAAAGGCTAGATCCTAAGATTTTTTTCCGTGCAAACCGGAAACACATCATTAACCTACATACGATAGAAAAAATAGAGCCTTGGTTTTCTGGAGGTTTACTAGTAACCCTTAAAACTCCTGACAAAGGAAGCCCGCTAGACAAAATAGAGATTTCGCGTAGGCAATCTATTAAATTTAAGGATTTAATGAGCCTTTAAAATAATTCTTAAAGAGCTCTTAATACACAAGTATATGTTTAGTTTCCAGCAAACCGTCCTTCTCTATAGTAAGGATGTGTTTGCCTTTTACAATTTCTGTAAACGTATATTCATTATTACCCGCTTTAACCTCTACTTTTTCCTCCCGAAGCAAAGCACCATTCTCATGTACAATTTTTAGAGTTGCGTCTCCCGCCATTCCACTCCAGTATTTTACTTGCACCACACTATTACTTGGATTTGGATATACCAGCAAATTGGTAATAGCGGGTTTTGAATCCAAAACCTCCCCTACCAAATCTGACACACACTCAAACCTCGGATTTCCCCAAACATACATTCCGCACTTTCCACTTTCTGGCAAAATCTCCAAAGAAAACCATTGCATAAATGGCAAAGTAACTTCCATTTCGTAAGTATTAGGCTTGCCTTTACCAACAGGATAAATAAGGGGAGTTGTAAGCAAATCTCGGTTTTGTACTCTTTCATATATTCTGAAACGTACAGGCCCGGAACACGTATCAGCCGGATCAATACCTACAGTAACTTTAAAGAAACCATAGCTCCTTTTATCCTCTAAGGAGATATTAACATCTTTAACTCCATCTACTCCAAAACCTTTATCAAAAAAAATGAGATTACCCGTACTGTCTATTAAACTAAGGGGTGAGCCAAATGCATTTTCATTGATAGAAATCTGCTGCAATGCTTGCTCATCTGCCTTTATAATCTCCTCCACAAATTGCGGTAGAGCACAATTTACATTAACAATTATTTCTAACGGCTCAGAAAAACCACTCCCATCGCAGCCAAAGGTTTTACATCGGGCCGAGTAAGAGGTATTCCTAGTTGGGCTAACTTCTCGTAAAGCACCTTGACTACCATCATTCCAAAACACATCACCAGAGC
This sequence comes from uncultured Lacihabitans sp., assembly GCA_964489955.1. Lineage (GTDB taxonomy): Bacteria > Bacteroidota > Bacteroidia > Cytophagales > Spirosomataceae > Leadbetterella. Next base: position 15,930 of record CAZBAV010000027.1, read on the forward strand.
TACACTCTGCCCGTAAAGTAACTGAAGTCCCTTCTATTATCTGTTTTGTAGAAGCGGTCAGAGTAGGCACATCATCCTTTTCGCACTGAGGGGGGCATTCTAACTCCAATAGTGCCCAGTTAACTAAAGCACAACTATCTTTACCATTAGTAGAATGTACATCCATACGTAAGTAACGTACACGACGGATATCTATCTTAAATGTATCCAGACTGGCAAAACCTGCTGTATTAGAAGAAATTTCATCGGAAACATATAGAAAATCTTGGGACACCATGTCCCTCAAGTAAAATTTAACTTTAGAGTCCTTACAGGTACTAGCATCATCTATTCCAACAACACCGGTTAAAAATCCATACCCATGGTTATACCCCAAATCGTAAATCAGCTCGCTCCCAGAAACAGAGCCCACGCCACTACCAGAAAACTCTTTTCCTTGCATAACCATTGGGTTTCCATTCTGATTAGACCCTAACTTTGGTCGTGGTCCGTTTTCCGGCCTTATTGCAAAAAAAACAGGATTAAAAGGACTTGTCTTGCACTCACTTTGTACGGTAACATCTACAAACGCTTCGCTACTAGAGCAAGTACCCTGTACACACCGTGCATAATACCGCTTATCATCTTGTGGCGTTACATGCACATTCCCCCGTCCTAAATCCGCATCCCAGACCAATGTACCCGTGGCACACACTCCTTCTAGCAAGACACTTTCTCCCTTAGTTATACTTACATTCTTAACCGAAGGAGGAGTAATATTTAGTTTACATGAATCTGGAGCCAGAACAGATTTGATTGTCCTCAATCTTTCGTCATTAATAAGATTAGTGCCGGGCACAATAGTTGGCGAAAACCACCCCCCTTCATCATGCTCGTTCCAAGCATATACCAATATGGAGTTGTTATCACAAATAATCGGATTGGATTTCACAAAACTAATAGCCTTTTGCAGTTGACTTTTCACTTGCTCCGGGCTTGGTGTCTCTGCCCAATAGTCATCTCCATAGATAGGATAACCATGTACAGGATCTCTCTCCCAAGACACAGGAAAATCTATTCTAGGCCGCCTATCACCACCCAAACTCATCCACAACACACGCTTTGCTGCACCACCGTGTACACCACCAGACCTCCAGCCCAACTCTTCATGGGCTCTAATGTATTCATAAGAATTATCTCCTAAAGAAGCCCCCATTAAACTCCCATAACTCCCGAAGGCATCGCCCATAAACTCACCGTTATCCCTACAGTAATGTGCGTCTGGATCTTGCCAAGAAAGAGAAACAATGTATGGTTCGGGTGCATGTGGGTACATTTGTCTGTACGCCTTTTTTACTTCATCTAGGAAATTTCCTATCTCCACGCAATTTCTACCTCCGTTTATAAAGTAAAATAGGGGCCTACCATCACGAACTTTCTGATAATCCTCCCTACCCATATCCCGGGCAATGACGTCTACTTCATCTACATAAAACTCATCAAGAATCCAGCAAAACTTTATCTTTTCCTTTTCTGGAACCTGACTTGCCTTAAAAAGTCTATGCGAATAATGATGACGGCCGTAATACAACATGGCAAAGTAATCTATCCCACCATCTACTGCATATTTTATCTCTTTGTCCATCACCCATTGCCTATCTCCGTTTATACGGATACTAGTCATTCCTGTAGTGCGAGTTTTATTGGGTGGCACTTCATAAATATTCACTCGGTGGTCTGTACTTTCAAGTCCAAAGAAAGGTATACGGTCACGATACTTAGGATTACTTAAACTAATCTCCATTTGGGCTGGGTTTCCAAAACCTTCACTATTCCAGGCACCCCAATAAATAGCTCCAACGATTGGTTCTTGAGAAAAGCACAAAAAAGGAAATAAACACAACAAAACTATTTTTTTCATCCTTTCCACTTAATATTACATCCCATACTAGGGTATTGAATTTCTGATATGCTTCCATTTTCTAGCATAGCATTTAATGCCCCTCTCAAGTCAACTCCTGTAAGCGGTTTAGGGTGTTCTACTCTAGGTCGTGACTCATCTAAACGTCCACGGTACACTAGTTTCAAATCCTTATCAAACAAATAAAAATCAGGAGTGCAGGCTGCATCGTAATCTCTGGCAACTCCTTGTGTTTCATCAAACAAATACGGAAAAGTAAAACCCCACTCTCTTGCAAATTCCGACATCTTCTCCGGTGAATCTTGTGGATAAGCAACAACATCATTAGAACTAATGGCTACTAGGTTAATCCCCTTAGATACATATTCTTTTTCTATTCGTACCAGTTCTGGCATTACATGCACCACATAAGGGCAGTGGTTACAAATAAACATTAATAATGTACCTCTCACTCCCTTTAATTGCTCCAAATCCAAAGTGTGCTGACTTTGGGTATCGTGTAGACTAAAACCTGGTGCCTTAGTACCCAAGTTTATCATATTTGATTCAGTAAGTGCCATGAAATTTGAAAAATGTACTAACAAATATACACGTGATAGCCCTAGGAATAGGTACTTTTGTAAAAAAAGTAAGGTGTAATGCTCGAATTCGATGATATATATGTAGAGCTTTCCAGCAGTATTGCTGCTGTGGTAGTGGTTTGGATTATCCGAAAAATGGGACGTTCATTTATACGTAAACATGCTGTAAAATATGAACTAGAAGATGCCCAAAGAGTTTATGCCAACAAGTTTCTAAACTTTATCCTTGGCATTCTTCTCTTCATTGTAATGGGCGGCATCTGGAATTTTTCTGTAGAAGGCCTGTCTATGTACTTTGCGTCTATTTTCACGGTAGTTGGAGTAGCCCTCTTTGCATCCTGGTCTATATTAAGTAACATAACAGCATCGCTTATCTTATTTTTCAACTCTCCGTTCAAAATTGGCTCTACCATAAAAATCATGGATAAAGATGACTCTGTAGAAGGCATTGTCAGAGATATTAGTTTCTTCACCATCCAAATAGAAAGAGCCGACGGGACTATTGTACTTTACCCTAATAATTTGGCTTTACAAAAAGCTATCATACTAAAGAAAATAGAATGACCTTACCTCCTCATAGTTCTCCATATTTCGAAAACATCTTTAAAGAAGAGTTTGAGGCTTTCCAAGAGGCCCTATCTCAGCCTGCAAGTACAAGTATCAGAACCAATCCTAGAAAAAAGGCGGAGCTTAGTTTCGGCACGTTAGAAGCTGTCCCTTGGAACGAAACAGGATATTACCTAAAAAAACGCCCTTCCTTCACACTAGACCCTCTTTTTCATGCTGGGGCATACTATGTGCAGGAAGCCTCATCTATGTTCGTGGGTTATGTATTTGAAAAATATATACCTAAAAATGCACCACTTCGCGTCCTGGATTTATGTGCTGCTCCAGGTGGAAAAACCACCCACTTAGCATCTTTTCTTGGCAAGGAAGACCTGCTGGTAGCCAATGAAGTTATAAAAAGCAGAGTAGGCATATTAAAAGAGAACCTCACACGCTGGGGAGCAGTGGAAGCCATAGTTGTAAACCAGGATCCTGAGACTTTTTCTGATTTGGAGGGTTTCTTTGATGTAGTTTTGGTAGACGCTCCTTGCTCTGGAGAGGGCATGTTTCGTAAAAACCCCGAAGCAATAAAAGAATGGTCCGAAGAAAATGTAAAAGTATGTGCCGCCAGACAAAAGCGGATACTTAGTGCGGCGGCCATGTTGGTAGCACCAGGTGGCCATTTGATTTATTCTACCTGTACATATAACACGGAAGAAAATCAATCTAATGCAAAATGGCTTACCCGCACCTTAGATTTTGCACAAATAGATATAGAAACTCCCGAAGATTGGGGAATCACCCATAGCGATGGCGGTGTGCAGTTTTTTCCACATAAAGTAAAGGGGGAGGGCTTCTATCTTGCATTTTTCCAAAGTAAAGCCAGAGGTGCCAGACGCAGCCAAAATAAACCTCCCTTAGATAGATTGCAGCGTAATCAAACCGAGGCTGCAAAGGCTTGGCTACAAAACGGAGATGATTTTGAATATTATCTAAAAAAAGATGGCAACATTGTGGCCATAAGGACTAGTTTATTGCAAGAAGCAGGAACTGTGCTACGGAAACTTCAAAAAAGATCTACTGGCTTTGAAATAGGTCTTTTCAAAGGAAAAGATTTTATCCCGTCACACCAACTGGCTATGTCCAGACAAGCAAGTTTAGACATCCCAAGAATAGAATTAGACAACCAAAATGCTCTAAAATTTCTAAAAAGGGAAGCTTTTGAGCTAGCAAGCACGAGTTCTGGATGGGCATTGGTAACACACCAAAACTTAGAACTAGGGTGGGTTAAGGTAATTGGAGGCCGGGTAAACAATTACCTACCCACCGAGTGGCGTATCAAAATGGACTTGCCGCAGGCCGAAGATTGATATTCCAACTTATTAAGTATACCTTTGCAGATTATTTTTCAGCAGCCTAACGGAGGAATTTCCTCGGTGTGGAGAAGTACAAGAAAAAATTAAGAATGAAGTTCGCTTTCACAATCTGTTCAATCAACTATTTAGCCCAAGCACGGGTTTTGTCTGATTCGCTAAAAAAAACTAATCCTGACTACGAGTTCGTAGTGGGTCTATGCGACCGCATTGAAGGCAGTGGAGTAGATACATCAAAAATAGAAGGGCTCAATCTTCTTGAAGTCCATAAAATTGGCATCCCTGCTTTTGCAGAAATGACTGACAGGTATGACATTACGGAATTAAACACAGCTATAAAACCTTTCTTCTTTAATTACTTTTTAAATAGTAGAGAAGATATTGATACTGTAATATATTTTGACCCTGATATTGAGATTTTCGATAAACTCACAGGTATAGAAGACGATTTACAAGGACATAACATTGTCCTTACTCCTCATTTTTACACTCCCATTTTTGACGACAAAAAAGGTACAGAGCAGGAGATGTTTGTGAATGGGATTTACAATCTGGGCTTTTTAGCCGTAAAAAGATCAGCTGAAACAAGCAAATTTCTAGATTGGTGGATGATAAAGCTGGAAAAAGAGTGTTACATGGATATCCAAAAAGGGATGTTTGTGGACCAGCTATATTGTAATATGGTTCCTTTGTACTACGAGGGTGTAAAAATTGACAAATATCCTGGCTACAATGTAGCTTACTGGAATCTACATGAACGTACCTTAGAATTTAAGGATGGCAAATACTTTTCGAATGGCGTTCCACTTGTTTTTTTCCACTACAGTGGCATAAACATGAAGGACCCCGTGAATATTTCGAGATGGCAAAATCGGTTTGACCTAAGCAACCGTCCTGACTTGGTAGAGTTGTTTGCCAATTACCGCAAAATGATATTTGCCAACAACTATGACTATCTACGCACCATCCGCTGTTTTTACCTAAAGCCTGTACCTCCTGCACCTAAGAAGAGTTTTCTTAAGAAAGCTTTAACTTCTGTCACGTTTAGGATTTATCATTTTTTTGAAAGATTACCCATCTAAGGTTATGAATATCTTATTAGCTACTCTGGTTTTCCCATATCCAATAAATGATGGTGGTAAAAGCGGCACATTCCGGATGATAGACGCCCTACGCGAAAACAATACTATCACCGTCATAGCACCGGAAAGTAATTCACAGCATCTTGCGGAATTGCAAAATTTGTGGCCTGATGTAAATATTCTTACTTTTAAACAGGCTCCTCCCCCTCCCCAGGACGGAAAGTTGATTTCTTTTGCGAAAAGGCTCTTTGGGCGAAAACTAAATATTAGCAAAGACGAACTGCAAAAGTCGCAAATGCAGTTAAACTCTTACAGCTTGCTTGGCTATTATTTCCAGGATTTACTAGACATCTTTGTTGGCGAGTTTTCAAAGCAAAAGTTTGACCTTGTACAGATAGATTTTTCTGACATTGCCCCTTTGGTACACTTTATTCCTAAAGGTATTCCTAGCGTGTTTGTGCAGCACGAACACAAATATTACCGCATGGTTTTTGAACGTAACACACTTAAAAACCCAGCCCTTGCAGATGAATGGAAGATTAACAACACCAAAATTTTTGAGATTGGCACCATAAATCTTTTTGATAAAATAGTTTGCCTATCAAAATTCGATAAAAAACTATTGGAGGAAGAAGGTATCGCCGCTAATAAAGTAATGGTGTCTCCACTTCCAATGGAGTTACAAGAAAAACAAGTAAATGTTCCATTTAAATCTGCCAATCAGCTTGTTTTTCTTGGGCCTGATCAGCATTATCCAAATATAGACGGAGTAGATTGGTTCTTACAAAATAGTTGGCCTAAGCTTTTAGCTTTAAACCCTTCCTTAAAACTGCTTATTGTAGGAAAGTGGTCCCAAGAAAAGCAAGATTGGTTTAAAGACTATGAAAATGTAGAGTTTAGAGGATTTGTGCCTGACCTGTCCACCGTTTTAGAAGGTTCTATAATGATAGTTCCTTTAAGAATAGGTGGCGGCATGCGTATGAAAATCTTGGAAGGAGTCTCTTACCACACCCCTATCATATCCACTGCTATAGGAGCCGAAGGCATACCTCTGGAGCACAATAAAAGCTGTAAAATAGCAAACACCGCAGAAGACTTTGTGAAACACACCCATGAACTCCTACATTCTGCTGAGCAGCAACAAAGTTTCACTAAAAATGCCGTTGCCGCCTTATCAAGTAGTTTTAAAGGTCGTGACTGTGCAGATATAAGGGAGGCTGTATATCAACAGGCTTTGGAAGAAAAAAAATAGTTGTAAAACAACTATGAAAATCTTTCTGGTATGACTATCTTTGGATAACAGCACCAAAGATTACTTTGTTTATAGACCTTAAATACTTCCTTGCCCGTTTGGCATATCTTCGGAGTGCGTGTTCTTTTGTACCGGACTTTCTGTAATTCCTTTTTATCCCGGACGTAGTCTTCCGGCGAATATTTATTTCCTTTATTTTACTTAAAACAATCTATCAAACATGAAAAACGTGTTGGTTATTGGCATGGGCAAAGTAGGCTCACTTGTTGGCGTTCTCCTTTCTAAACGCTTCAATGTAAAAGGACTCGACAAACGCAAACCTTCTAAAGAACTTCCTTTCGAAGTAATCACTGGCGATGTCTCAGATGTGGCATTCTTAGAACAAACTCTACCGCAATTTGACGCCGTGGCTTCGGCTATGCCTTACAATTTAAACTTAGACATAGCAAAAACAGCCCATAAGCATGGCATACATTATTTTGACCTCACAGAAGATGTACCCACCACCAATGCCATTATTGAGATGGCAAAAACATCTAAAGCTGTAATGGCACCACAATGCGGTCTGGCTCCTGGTCTGATCGGGATAATAGGCTCTCATTTAGCTAAAAAATTCACAAAACTCAGAGATATAGAATTACGAGTAGGGGCACTCCCTAGGTATCCAAATGGATTATTAGGTTACTCATTTACGTGGTCTCCTGCCGGAGTCATTAACGAATACATAAATGATGCTGAAGTAATACACAATGGCGTAAAAAAGATGGTCCCTTCACTCGATGGTCTGGAGTCCATACAAATAGAGGGAAATGAATTCGAAGCCTTTAGTACCTCAGGAGGGCTTGGCACAATGTGTGAAACCTTTGCCGGAAAAGTAGACACACTCAACTACAAAACCATACGCTACCCTGGTCATGCTAAACTCATGAAATTCTTACTTTATGAGCTAATACTAAAAGAAAAACGCGAGCTTGTAGAGGAAATCCTTACCGAGGCCAAACCTCCCGTACAAGACGACGTGGTTTATGTATATGCTGTGGTAGAAGGCTGGAAAGGCAACGAAATAGCCAGAGAAGAGTTTTACCAGGCCTACTACCCTATTGAAATAGACGGGCAACACTGGAGAGCCATATCCTGGACCACTGCTGCGTCTATAGCTGCTGTAATAGAAATGGTGGCCGATGGGAAATTACCACAAAAGGGCTTTATTAAGCAAGAGGATATAGATTTCGAAGAGTACCTAAAAACGAAAAACGGTCAATTTTACAACCATGAAAAATAACACTTTAGATACAGTTCTTGGCGGACTTATGAGAAGGTACTCTGAAAGGGTGCCAGATGTAAGCAAGATTACTTCTGACATGATCGCCCAAGGAATAATAAAAGATGTGTCCGAGATAGAGAATGACCATATTGCTTTTAGGACGATAGGAGTTAAGCACCTTGGTATCCAGTCTTTCGAAAAGATTTTTCTAAACCTTGGTTATACAAAACAAGACTATTTTTATTTTGAAGGTAAAAAGCTTGATGCGTATTGGTATGCTCCTCCAGAGCCACACTATCCCCGTATTTTTGTGAGCGAGCTGCGGGTTAAAGACCTAAGCGAGAGTGCCCAAAATCTTATAACCAAGTATACAAATGAAGTGAGTTCAGATCCTGTAGAAGCTATTGATCTGGAAGACGGCTTTGCCATCGATAGCTTCTTGCACCAAGCATTATGGAGTAAACCTACTTGGGCAGACTATTCTTCCCTTTTAGATGAGAGCGAATATGCTGCCTGGGTTATTTATAATAGGTATTACCTAAATCACTACACCATATCGGTTCATAACCTCAAAGAAGGTTACAATACGGTGCAGAAGTTCAATGATTTCCTGGAAACCAACGGTATAAAGCTTAATGACTCTGGAGGCAAAATCAAAACAAGCCCGGATGGCGGGCTACTCCAAAGCTCTACTGTAGCCCAAATGGTAGATGCAGAGTTTGCGGAAGGAGATGTACACTCCATTTCGGGAAGTTATGTAGAATTTGCCGAAAGACGAATTTTACCACAATATGCACATTTGCCTTTAGAGGAAATAAAGCGAGAACATCGCAGAGAAGGTTTTGAAACGGGCAATGCTGATAAGATTTTTGAGAGTACTTTTACCAGTCAAACAAAAAAATAAAGAGGCGTGAGCCTCTTTATTTTTTAAAAACTTCTTTTACAGCCTCCAGAAACTGTGTCCCAAATTTACGACAGGGTTCCAGATGGTTACCTTCTGCCCACTCGTTCCAAGAGTTTATAAACACTATTTGTTCATCTTCATCGTAGGCCTCCACATCTTTTACAGCATCAATTAGAGATGCTTTAAAGTCTGGTACATTTTGATTACGCAAAATCACGGCATTACCTTTTTTTCTTGCAGTATTATCAAACCCAACTATAACACAGGGAAAACCCTTGTATTTTATTTTGTGCTGTATAGCCCTTTGTTTATATTGTTTATAGTCATATACTTTCAAGGTTGGATTAAATATCCCTTGCAGCAAATTCCTCACCATCCTTTTAGGCGTGAAGCCATCAATCCAAAACTCCGAAAGTAAATTATGGCGAGTTTGGAAATGTATGGCCATATCAAAACCAATATCTGCTGGATTGGCTTGAGGATTATGCGAGTTACTCCCTACAAAGAAAGGTTTTGGTACTCCATGAGCCTTACAAACCTCTTCGAATATCTCAATAGTACGCTTAGCATTGGGCAGCTCATACGGTTTATAAACCAAAAACAGTGGTCGTCCATTTACCTTAATGTATCTTTTGTCCTTAAAAGACCTAATCAACCACTCTGCATGAGCTCTGTCGTCTTCTTCGCTATATTCCTGTGCTATAAGCACCTTACTTTCGTCACCCTCCCATCTTCGGGACCAAGTCTCATTGGCCCAGAAATAACAAAAAGGAAAATCCGGATTACCGCTTTCCAATATCTGGTCTATAGGCTCATTCATAAGCTTTTTGCCCGAAAACCAGTAATGGTAATAACAAAATCCATCGATGCCAAATTCTTTGGCCATTTTGGCATGCTGCTCCCTTATATCTGGTAACCGAAGGTCATAAAACCCATTGTCGGTTGGCAACTGTGGCTGGTAATGCCCTCTAAAAAGAGGTTTGGCAGCGGTAACATTTGTCCATTCGGTAAAACCCTCTCCCCACCACTCGTTATTCTCCGCAAAAGGATGAAACTGTGGCAAATAAATAGCTAACGCTTTTGGCATCTGAAACCTTATTTTCTCAATAGATTGGTAATAAATGGAGGAAGAACTTGTCCTAAATACCACTTGAAATTTTTCTCCTGCTCTTTTACACCATCGTATATATCACGGCCGAAGTATGTTCCTTCTGGCACTTCGTCTTCTGGTCTTGCTTTAAATAAGGTAGATGTTTTACCAGGCATAACCTCATGTTCCGGACGCCCTACCGTAAAATAAAACAACCCTAGAGACTTCCTGGTCATTCCTTCTGGACATTTGATAATCTCAGGAACACCATGATTATTAAAATCGGTTACATCAAATACAACCAACCTATTGAAAAGAGGGGCTACTTTTACTTCACACTTGGTCATATCATTATCCCAAAGCTCCAGGTCTCCATTATATTCTTCTTTCCAATCTTTATTCAAATAAAGAATTGCATTAATTCTACGTGAAAGATATGGCAATTTACCATGCATATTAAAGTCCGCATGTACTCCTAATTTACCTCCCGGCTTAAGCTGGTGTAAACCACCGCCTAAGAAATAAGGGTCTGCCATTAGGTTCTTTATTCCGGACAGAGTTTCTAAAAAATATAAGAACGGAGCTGAGTTAAACTGGTATAAAAGCTGAGAGGTAAAATCAGATACTTTTTCTTCACCTTGGGCTTCTAATTTCCCTTCGAAAAAGTTTTCATACTCTCTCCATATTTTCACTTCTGGACTTGGAAAGTCAGCCAAAACCTTCTCAAGCGGTTCCGGATCCATAAAGTTATCTATAACAATGTGCGGAAAAGGCTTTGCACTTTTATACTCACTAGCTTTTGCTTTTGCTAACTCTTGTAGCTTAGCTCCATTAAAATATAATTTCATTTACTTTATACAATTAAATAGCTATACTTTTACAGTAAAAAACACCCTCAAAAGTGGTGGTCAAAATTTCCTGCAAAGATAAATACTATAAACACAATTCGTACTCCTTTTTTGTATTATTTCATGAATCAATCCTCTTCGAAATCAAAGGATTGGGTGATTTTTTCAATATTAAGGCTCTCTGCCATAGCTGTAAAAATAGAACGGTACACACCCTTTTCTCTAATAAGTTCTTCATGCGTACCCGCCTCTACTGATCGGCCATGTTCTAAAACCACTATAGATGAGGCATCTATAATCTGGGAAATACTATGTGAGATAATAATTACCGTACGGTTTTCCTTAATTGCATCCAAACTTTTCTTAATCTGCTCGGTTGCTATGGCATCTAAACTGGCAGTAGGTTCATCTAAAAATATTATTGGAGGG
>CAZBAV010000027.1:27208-49938 GCA_964489955.1 uncultured Lacihabitans sp.
GGGTTTTTTAGAAAAAGTCGGGCAATAGCTATACGCTGCTGCTGCCCTCCCGAAAGTGAACGTGCATCTGAGCCATATCCTTCAGGCAACATCATAATTTGCTCATGAATATAAGCTTTCTTAGCAGCGTCTTCCACTTCTGCATCTGTAGCTTCGGGGTTTCCATACTTAATATTCTCAGAAATGGTACCTTTAAAAATATGGTTTTTCTGTAATACCAAACCGATTTTTTTCCTTAGTTCAAAAGTATCATAATCTGCCAAATCTATACCATCCAATAAGATTTGGCCACGCGTGGGCTCATAAAACTTGTCTAGTAGGTTTACTACCGTACTTTTCCCTGCCCCACTTAAACCTACCAATGCAGTGGTTTGATTGGGTTGGATGACCATATTTACATCAAACAGTGCTTGTGTCCCATTGGGGTAAACAAAATCTACATTCTTAAGCTCTATTTTACCTTTTATCTTTTCCGGAATGTATCCTCCACTTTTTTCGGTTTGCCCTTCCGACTCCAATATTTCGAAGAAACTTTCAGAATAGATAAGGGCATCATTTACCTCATCATAAATACGGTGTAGCTGCCTTATTGGAGCCGATACGTTCCCAAAAAGCATCACATGAAACATAATAGCACCAATGGTCATTTGTCCCGCTAAAACCAAATAAGCTGTGAGGATAATGACCAACACCACTCCTACCTGCTCTATAAGACTTTTTACACTATCAAAAAGAAAGGCAGTTTTACGGGTTTCCATCTGGTTTTCTGTCATACCAAACTGGATTTCCTTGTGCTTTAGGGCTTCGGAACCTTCTCTTACAAAAGATTTAATAACCGTGATAGACTCTATCAAACTTATAATACCATGGTTTTTGGTTTCCCTAAAACTCCGCATCTTACGCCTAAATCCACTTAACTTATTGGCTTGGACTTGACTTATATAAAAGTAAATAGGCACTATACAAAGACTCACAAACCCAATCCAGAAATTAGCAAAAAACATGGCCACCAATGCCACAATAGCATTGGCAAATAACGGAAGAATATCAATAAAGAAATTTTGCACTAAACGGGTTAGACTGCTGATACCTGAGTCTATCCGAGTTTGAAGTTTACCGCTTTCATTTTCAGATGAAGTATAAAAAGCCAAACGGTATGTGAGTATTTTTTCTACAATGGTTTGGGAAAAATCTCGGGCTACAAAAATCCTCAACTTTTCTCCAAAATACTTTTGCCCAAACTGAACCAATGCATTTACAATCTCTTTGGCCATAAGTACTAAGCTTATTGTCCAGAGTAAATTATAGCCCGTTTCTAGAGGTTTTTTGGCCACCATTAAATCCGAAATGGAATCTACGGTGTATCTTAGGATGTAGGCATTTACCTGAGCCGCAAACGACCCTACAACTGTTAACACCAATGTTAATACCACCAAGTGTCTATATGGCCTTACAAATGGAGAAATCTTAGTAAATAGCTTCTTTAAAGTCAATTAGCTTTGTTTTTTAGAATTTCCAAATATAGTGTTTTCTTGGCAGAAGAACCTATAAGCCCAACTTTTTCCATTATTTTGGAGTCTAATTCGTATCTAAAAAACAATTAAAAATGAAAAAAATATTTTTCTTCCTCACTACTATACTATTTTTAGGTTGTGCAAAAAAAGCATTTAACCAACATAGCAGCAGAACATCATTAGACTGGGCAGGAACATATAGAGGGAGCTTATTAGAAGAGGGAAAAGAGAGTAATGTAGTCATTACACTTTATGACAATAATACGTTTTCATTAAGCAGTGCCGGCAAAGCAGAACATGCTAAGGGCGACATTATTTGGTCTAAAAACGGCTCTTCTATAACTCTTGCTACTTTGCCTACGGCCACTCACTTTTTTGTGGCGGAGAATATGCTAATTCCTGCCAACAGCAAAGGAGAGAGGCTTAAGAATGACGCGTATTTTCTCACTAAATTGGATGGAAACAGCGTTGTGGAAAAATATTGGAAACTTCTAGAAATAAATGGGCAACTAGTGAGTATCAATGAAGGAAGCAAAGAGCCTCATATTATACTGAAAGCACACAATAACAGCCTGATAGGAAACGCTGGCTGCAATAATATCATGGGAAATTTTGAACTCAACCAAGAAGGTGGGGTAATTAAATTTTCTAAGGTGGCATCAACAATGATGGCGTGTCAGGACATGGAAACCGAAGGAAAACTCCTGAAAGCCCTGCCAGATGTAGATAGCTTCACTACGGACGGAGAGCACCTTAATTTAAGCAGTAGCCAAAACGGCACCACCTTAAAATTCAAGGCAGTTTATCTCTACTGAAATCTAAAAAGAAGAGCAGGCAAAAGCCTGCTCTCTCAATATTCTAAAGATTCTTAGAACCTTCTACTATTTCCTCCACTACATTAGGGTCTAATAACGTACTGGTGTCACCTAGGCTTCCATACTCACCCTCTGCTATTTTTCGTAAAATTCGTCTCATTATCTTCCCTGAACGGGTTTTAGGAAGTCCCGAAACAAGCTGTATCTTATCCGGCTTCGCAATAGGTCCGATTAAACGAGAAACGGTCATTAGTATATCCCTTTTCATCATTGAATCTGCCCCTTGAGGCTCATCACAAATTACAAAGGCGTGTACACCCTGCCCCTTAATCTCGTGTGGATAGCCAACCACAGCAGACTCTACCACACCTGTATGACTGTTTATGGCATTTTCTACCTCGGCTGTTCCTATTCTATGGCCCGAAACGTTAATTACATCATCTACACGCCCAGTAATTCTATAGTAGCCGTCTTCATCCCGCATACATCCATCTCCTGTAAAGTATTTACCCGCGTAAGTTGAAAAATAGGTACTCTTGCATCTTTCGTGATCCCCCCACGTAGTACGAATTATAGATGGCCAAGGATACGTTATACAAAGATTCCCACTCACGCCGTTTCCTTCTATAGTTTTTCCGTTTTCGTCCACTAGCTCTAATTGTACTCCGGGAAGAGGCAATGTAGCAAAAGACGGCTTCGTCTTCGTAATTCCCGCCAAAGGCGATATCATAATACCACCCGTTTCGGTTTGCCACCACGTATCTACTATGGGGCATTTACCCTTACCAATATTATCGTTATACCAATGCCACGCTTCTTCATTAATAGGTTCACCCACAGACCCCAAAACTTTTAGGGAACTCAGGCTTTTACCTTCTAGATACTCGGGGCCAAAACCCATAAGCGACCTAATGGCTGTAGGAGCAGTATAGAGTATATTTACACTATGACGGTCTACAATATCCCAAAGTCTGCCGGCATCCGGATAAGTAGGCACTCCCTCAAACATCACAGAAATAGCACCAGAAAGTAATGGACCGTATACCAGGTACGAATGTCCGGTAATCCAACCCACATCTGCCGTACAAAAGAATACATCTCCCGGATTATATTGGAACACATTTTGGAATGTATAAGCTGTATATACCATATACCCTCCACAGGTATGCACCACTCCTTTTGGCTTACCTGTAGAACCAGATGTATAAAGGATAAACAGAGGATCTTCTGAGTCCATTTCTTCTGCTGGGCACTCAGCTTCTACATGCTTAATTTCAGACTCCCACCAATAATCACGCCCCTTAATCATAGAGATAGGAGTACGTGTATGTGTAGCCACTATTACCTTCTTTACGGTTGGGCATGCCACCAAAGCATCATCTACAGTTTCTTTCATCGGAATCTGCTTATTCCCCCTCACTGCTCCATCTGTCGTTATCACCAACTCACATTGTGAGTCGTTTATACGATCGGAGATAGACTGAGCTGAAAACCCTCCAAAAATAACCGAGTGTATAGCACCAATACGGGCACAAGCCAAAACAGCCACAGCCAATTCTGGAATCATAGGCATATAAATACAGACCCTGTCGCCTTTAGATACTCCATGCTTCTTAAGAACATTGGCAAAACGGCAAACCCGGTCTAATAACACTTTATAAGTAATAACCTCTGGCTCATCTGCAGGATCATTAGGCTCCCAAATTATAGCCGGATGATTGGGCTTTGAAGCTGCATGGCGGTCTAAGCAGTTCTCTGTGATATTAAGCTTACCATTTCTGAACCACTTAACATAGTAGTCGTTAAAGTCCCAGTCCATAACTTTGGTCCAGGGCTTTTTCCACACAAATTCTTGAGCTATGGCAGCCCAAAACGTCTTAGGGTCTTCTAAACTATCTTTATACGCTTCATGATATTCCTCGATACTCGTAATTCTCATAGTCAATCTTTAAGGTTAGTTGTTTTTGTATAATAGGTCCATACCGCACCATAACGCGGTTTTGTTAAGTATAATAAACCAGCTTATAATTATGCGATCAAAAATGGCATATTTCAAAGCATATTTTAAACTTTAACAATCTAAATGTGGAATAATTCAATAAATATAGAGTTTTGTGCAAATTTGGTATAGATAACAAATACCAAGCATTTAAAATGGTGATTTACGCAAAAGGTAAAATTATCTTTTGCATACCAAACTAATTACCAGAAACCTAAAAGACAACAGAATAAACCAGTATACATGATACCAGAGAGACAAAAAAAGCAAGCATAACAAAACAAGTATAATGGATTACTCATTCAGAAGCTACCTTTGGAGGAGCAAGACATAAATTGGCATAGGGAGCAGCAGGCTCCCTATAAATTTATAATCTTACAAAAAGCTATCTACCTCTTTATAAGCATTTATTAGACTCCTTTCTCCTTCTGCTCCCGGAGCAAAGTTGCCGTGTTCCATCCCAAAAATAAAGCTCTTCCCTTCTGCTTTTTTATAGATATGCTTAAATACATTCTTATAGTTAATTTCACCGGTTGTAGGCTCTTTACGACCCGGCTCATCTCCAATCTGAAAATAGGCTATCTCATCCCAGGCCCAATTAATATGTTGAATAATTCTCCCTTCATTTTTTTGCATATGATAGATATCAAACAATATCTTGCAAGACGGGCTTCCTACCGCTTTGCATATCATATAACTTTGGTCTGAGGTACGAAGGAATAGATCAGGGTTATCACTCAAAGGCTCCATAACCATAACCAAGCCATGAGGCTCAAAGATTTCCGCAGCCCTTTTATACGCTTCTATTACATGGCCTGTTTGTATACCTATGGGTAAATTTCGCTCAAAATAACCAGGAACCACAGTCATGTACTTTCCGTTCACACGTTTAGCTACCTCTACGGCCTCCTTACAGGTTTTTAAAAATGTATCTAAAAACTCCTTGCGTCCAGTGGTGAGAGATGTCTTCCAATTGTCCCCGCCATCAATCACAAAAACGCCCATTCTCATATTATGTTTAGTAAGTCTTTCTCCAATCTGTACCTGCAATTCCACTGGTCTCTTAGGAAGTCCATTATCTTCAAAAGCTCTAAATCCTTCCGCCGCCATGAAATCAATCTGGGCTAAATAATCTTTCCCTCCCAGGTTACTAAACATCCCAAAATGAGGAGCATACTCTAAATTAAATGGTTTTTCTTTCTTAGAAACAGGTGCAGCACTAAGGCCATAACTACCTAATAAAGAAGCTCCTAAAACACTTTTCTTTATAAACCCACGACGAGAATCCATATTTTATTTTTTATTTAAGTAAAAATATATTGAAAATATTCTTTTTATTCTTGCTTTAGTTATACATTTGTAAAGTCAATTCGTGATTGACACAACTAGAAACATCTATTTAACCTTAACTATAAATTTAAGAGGACATCAAGTCCTCTTTTTTATTTTACGGCAATTACAGAAATCTCCACGTTCACGTCTCTCGGTAACTTTGCTACTTGTACTGTTTCTCTAGCGGGAGGGTTTTCAGCAAAAAAACTTCCGTAAACTTCATTTACCACAGGAAAATCATCCATGTTTTTAAGAAAAATACTTGCTTTCACCACATTCTCATAAGAAAAACCAGCTTCCTCTAGAATCTGTCCTATGTTTTCCATCACTTTCTTGGTTTCAGCAGGAATATCATTTAAAGGGGCTATATCCAGAGCTATTTGTCCCGATGTATACAAAGTATTACCCGCCAATATAGCTTGAGAATATGGACCGATGGCCGCCGGTGCCTTTTCTGTAAAAATTACTGTTTTCATTATTTGTCTTATAAATGTATTGCTAGTAAAAATAGGCATTTCTACCGAAGGGCAAAAGAGAGTCCTCTCATAAATTGTTCAACTAAACAAAACTTTCATAAAATTGGACAATATGCAAGTATCATAAAGTGAAAGTTAACTATTTAGTAGGAAAAACTAAACTTGCTACTAAGTTTGGCATAGCAGAAGATAAAAGACGTACTAGAGTCGCCACCAGTTTTGCAAAACCGTATACTTTCTTTCATCGGATGAAGATTACATCAACCTAAGTAATAATAGAAACTATCAACAACAAGTCCCTCTATCCTTAAAAATAATGGGCTGTACACTACTGTTCATTAAGTAGACCCCATATTTTCCTTTGTGGGCTAGACATTAGTGCCTAATTTTGTATATTAAAAAAACAAAAACGTATGCATAACGCAGTTTTCAATACTCCATCTCCCAAAAATGAACCCGTTTTAAGCTATGCTCCCGGTTCAAAAGAAAGAGAAAACCTACAAGCCGCTTTGGCCGAAGCACGTAAAGTGCAGTTAGACATACCTATGTATATAGGAAGTGAAAAGGTTTTTACCGATAAGAAAATAAAGCTTTCGCCTCCGCATGACCACAAACATGTGTTGGGCTTTGCCTCAGAAGGAGATGCCACACATGTACAAAAAGCCATTGATGCTGCATTAGCAGCTAGAGGTGCTTGGGCGGCTTTACCATGGACGGAGAGAACGGCCGTATTCTTAAAAGCAGCCGATTTAATAGCCGGTCCATACAGAGCAAAACTTAACGCAGCCACTATGCTAGGCCAGTCTAAAAATGCTTACCAGGCAGAAATAGATGCGGCTTGTGAACTAATAGACTTTTTAAGGTTTAACGCATCTTTCTATGAAGAAATATTAAGAGAGCAACCCGTTTCTTCCGATGGAATATGGAATAAACTAGAATACAGACCTCTTGAAGGTTTTGTATTTGCTCTTACTCCGTTTAACTTCACTGCTATTGCCGGAAATCTTCCTGCATCTGCTGCTCTAATGGGTAACACGGTAGTTTGGAAACCTTCCAACACGCAAATCTATTCGGCACAGGTTATCATGGAGATTTTCCGTGAAGCAGGTCTTCCTGATGGCGTTATTAACTTGGTGTATGTAGACGGTCCAACTGCCGGTGAGGTTATTTTTAATCATCCGGACTTTGCAGGAATACATTTCACGGGTAGTACAGGTGTGTTCCAAAACATTTGGCAAACAATTGGACAAAATATCAAAAAATACAAATCTTACCCAAGAATAGTAGGAGAAACTGGTGGAAAGGATTTCGTAGTGGCTCACAAATCTGCCAACCCAAAAGCTGTAGCTGTAGGTTTGGTACGTGGAGCATTTGAGTATCAAGGTCAAAAATGTTCTGCCGCTTCCAGAGCGTATATCCCCAGTAACTTATGGGGCGATGTGAAAAAATATATACTTGAAGACTTGGCTACCATAAAAATGGGACCTACCGAAGACTTTGGCAATTTTGTAAATGCAGTTATTGATGAAAAGGCATTCGATAAAATCACAGGATATATTACCAACGCTAAAAAAGACGCAGAAATAGTAGCTGGTGGTAATTTCGATAAATCTGAGGGTTATTTCATTGAACCTACAGTAATACTAACCAAAGACCCTAAGTATGTAACCATGCAGGAGGAGCTTTTTGGCCCAGTACTAACAGTGTACGTATACGACGAGAACAAGTGGGAAGAAACTCTGCAATTGGTAGATAGCACCTCTCCATATGCACTTACAGGAGCTATTTTTGCTACGGACAGATATGCAGTAAACCAAGCTACCAGAGCTTTGGAAAATTCTGCCGGTAACTTCTATGTAAACGATAAACCTACGGGAGCTGTAGTTGGCCAGCAGCCATTTGGAGGTGCCAGAGCATCAGGAACCAATGACAAAGCAGGTTCTAAACTTAACCTCCTCAGATGGGTAAATGCCAGAACTATAAAGGAGACTTTTGTTTCTCCTACAGACTACAGATATCCGTTTTTAGGATAGTCAAAAGTAAGGACCTTTCGGGGTCCTTTCATTTCTTCTCGAATATGGAACAGAAATTTTACGAACCGAAATGCTACCAAATAAAAGCACAAGAAGGATAGATATCATGGTTTTGAAGAGATTAGAGCTTACATAACGTAGTATTTGGGTACAGTAGAAGACTAGTACATAATTCAGGAATATATAGATAAATGAACTGGTTACCTAGGAAATAGGTTTATTAGTTGTTTAACTCATTCAAGCTCATGAAATACTTTTTCGCAATCATCGTTTTGCTGTATACAATGGGCTCTTGTAAAGACCCTAAAGCAAGAAAAAAAGTTACTATAAAAAGCCAATATTCTATAAAAATTCCTTCATACCTAACCAAAGCCACAAAACTGCATAAAAAAGCTCCAGCTCAATACCAGAGCCTTTGGAATGAACTTTATGTTACAGTGTTAGATGAAAAAAAAATAGATCTACTTGGAAGTATAGATAGTAACCAGGTGGCTAATCTTGATGGATACACAAACCTAATGGTGTCCACCATTGAAGAAACAATGCAAGATCCTACACAAACCGAAATCTTAAAAACTACCATAAACGGACTAGATTCTAGAATTATACAGATAAGCGGAAAAGTTGATGGAATAGATATCTTATACTATAATAGTTTTATAGAAAGCGATAAGCATTTCATTCAAATAGTGACTTGGACACCCCTGATTAAAACAGATACCAATCTAGAAGATATGAAAGACATTGTACGTTCACTAGAAATGCTTTAAAATCACTTTTAGCTGTAGATTTCTTCACGCCTAATTCTTTAGAATTGTATACCTATTACATAATGTGAGAATTGCACGAGACTAAAGAAACTATTTCCTCTACGTCAAAGCGATCTTTTTAAGTGGCTTACCACCTTAGTAATTCTATAAATAGAGCACAGCAAGACCCTGTTACAACTGCACCACTTTTGCCTTTTCCCAGTCTATAGCAGCATCTGCACTTGAAATATCAATAAAACTATGGTTCTTTATTAACTTTTCTAATTTTGGAAGAGCTCCCTGTAAGCCGTAATAAGATTTAAACTTTCGAACAAGGCTTAAGCCCGGAACCATAGGTTGTCCTGCATCAAAATCCCTAGGATGGAAATAAGTCATCACATATTTAGACTCCTTCATTAACTTATCTAACAAAAAATAGGGAAAAAGTCTAAAATACCCACCACCAGAGAAAATTAGGTTTTTACCAGCAAACGGATATAGGTTTATGGGAAACTCCTTCATTCTCATTCCGTCAATATCTATCCAACAAGGCTCTGCCATTCCAAACTGAGCAAAACCTCCATGAGAGCGGCTGGCCGGAAAAATAGAAGCGTCTATTTCAATACCATTCTTAATAAGTATCTCAAAAACCCACTTATTCTGTTCCATTAAAGAAAACCCCGGAGCTCTGTATGCCCGGACCTTCTTACCCGTTACATCCTCTATAGATTTTATGGACCGCTCCAAATCCTGTCCAAAAGTATCTCTATTCTGTTCGTACGCTAACTGGTGTAAATCTGAATGAGTAGCTATTTCATGACCCCTTGCAGAAATTTCCTTCAATACCTGAGGATGTTTTCTTGCTACCCAACCGAGACAAAAAAAAGTAGCTTTTTGATCTCCCAAAGCCCCATGTATTTTGTCCATATTTCTATCGATACGGTATTCGAACACTTCCCATTCGGCTTCAGTTTTAGTGGCATCATTGTCCAGAATATGAAACCACTCTTCTATGTCAAAGGTCAGTATATTCATCAGAAAAATCTTTTACCAACCTTATAAAACTCTCTGACGTCTTTACTAGTAGGAAACGAAAAATAAGTCATCTCCTCAGCCGGATTCGGAATCAAACTATACCCCCCTTTATGGATTAAGGAAACACTCTCTATGATACATTCCATACCTATTTGCTTGGTATGCTTTATCAGTTCTTCCTGACTTCTACCACTAATTTCCACCTTCTTTTGAACCAAAATAGGGCCAGAGTCTATACCTTCATCTACAAAAAACACCGAAACACCCGTGTATTTTTCATCATTTTTAAGAACCCAAAAAGAGGGCATTAATCCTCTATACTTAGGCAAAAGAGCCGTATGTAAATTTAAGCAACCGTAAGTTGCCAGATCTATTAAAGGTTTTTTAAAGATTTGATTTCCACCAATAGATATCAGCAAATCGGGCTTAAATGACTTCAGAGTAGCTCGGCTTTCTTTACTATTTATGCTACCTTGTGTATGTATTAAAGGAACTCCATGTTTTGCCAAAACCTTTGCAACCGAGTTACCAGAGTCCAGTTTGGATCGCAAGAATTTAAAACTATAATAGGTAAAAAACTTAAATCCGAAAACATCATAGGTTTTCTTCATTTTTTGCAAAAACGTTTCCCTCTTCCCAAAAGGAGATACATCAAAAAGAACAGTACCTACTATCTGGGCATATTTGGGCATGTTTTGCACCAAATAGTCAATATTTCTTCCTAAATAAAAGGGATCGTCTTGTGTTAGTATTACTATTCTCATCTATAAACACTATTATTCTTTCTCTGAAAAACGCTTTACTTGTTTTTAAACAATTGGACAATTTTAGACAATGGCTTTTTCCATAAGGTGTACCATCTCGGTTTAAGACCATTTACTTCCCAAGCCTTTCTGTCTTCTTGGTTCGCTACCCATCGATGTTTCCATGAAGCTGTACTTGTTCCCCCATTACGCATAGTCATTAGCACTTTAGGGATATAATGTGCAGAAACATCATTTTTGTACAACATCCTCAACATTAATTCGTAATCTGCAGAACAAGTAAAATCTGTACGATATTTACCAAATTTCTCATAGCACGATTTTTTTACATAGAATGACAAGTGAGGCGGCATAAATCCTTCTAACCAATTTTCCTTCTTATACTCTCCTACATTCCAGTATCTCACAATCTTCTCTGTGTCACCAGGGTTAACATACTGCTTATCTCCATATATAGAATCGGTCTTATATGTGGAAAAGCCATCTGCTACAGCTTCCAGAACATCTGTTGAAGGGTAAAAATCATCTGCACCTATCATCCCAATAATGTCGCCGGTGGTCATGGCCAAACCCTTGTTCATGGCATCGTAAATACCCTTATCTTTCTCCGATATATAGCGTATCTGGTTCTTATATTTTTCCAAGATTGCCACAGTATCATCCTTAGAGCCGCCATCAACTACTATATATTCTTTATCTGCATAAGTTTGCGAAAGAACACTCTGTATGGTCTGTTCTATTGTACTGGCAGCGTTATAACAAACGGTAATTATACTAAACTTCATTCTCCTACCTTGATTTCACTACAAAGCTACACCACAAGCTACGCAAAAAGAAAAAAATCATTTTATTAAATATTTATATAATTATTTAAAAAAATAAAAAACTTGTAAAAAATAACATAAAAGGATACATTTGGTTAAAAACCTACGTATATGTATTTAAGAGTATTTGTTATTAGCATTCTAATTTGGGGAAATGTACCACAAGGAAAATGTGCATCATCTATGTTACACCATACTGCTTATAGTGACACAACAGCACTAGGTAAGTTTTGGACAAACCTAGAAAAACACTGTGAACAGGCTTATGAAGGAACTCTTACGGCAGGCGGACGTGAAGGCGATGGTTTTTCCGGAAAAGAATTAACAATGAGAGTAATAAAATGTACTCCTGAACAGATAAAAATTCCTTTTTTCGTGGGAGATGACCAGTCCAGAACCTGGATACTCACCAAAAAAAATGGATTAGTAGAACTTAAGCATGACCACAGGCACGAAGATGGCTCAGATGATAAAGTAACTATGTATGGTGGCACAAGCACAAACCTAGGAACTAGCGGCATGCAGATTTTCCCAGCCGACCCACACACTTGTACTTTATTACCGTACGCTTGTGGCAATATTTGGTGGATAACACTAGACGATAAAACATTTACTTACAACCTCCGTAGGATAGGTTCCGACCGTCTTTTTACGGTTACTTTTAACTTGGAAAAAAGTATAGAGTCCACAAGAAAACCTTGGGGCTGGAAAGAATAAAACTTTATGACACGCTACGAGTTCTTAAAAGCATGCGGATTTACAGGAGGGGCATTACTGGCTCTACTTACTTCTTGTACACAAGAGGAGGACTCATTTGTAAATGCATTAATTCAAAATCCAGATGGCACCTTTTCAAATGCTGATGGAAGCCCCTTATATCCCGAAAATAACTTGGGGCCAGATGAGCAGTTTACTATCTCTAGTGAGGAACTGGAAAAAATAAGCTTTCTTTACATAATTGACACTTCTAGCCCTCTGTATAGCAGGCTGCTACAGCGAAATAACTACATGGTTATTGCCAATACTTATGTAGTAGCTTTATCAAGAACGGGAGAATTCTTAGCCGCTACTGTGGTTTGCTCGCATGAAAACAACCGCTCTATCACCTATAGAAGCGGAGAGTGGTTTTGTCCTCAACACGGAGCACGCTATAACACTTCTGGTGTTGGGCAGAATGACTACGGAAAAAACGGCATTAAGGTGTACAAAACCGCATTTGACGGAAAAAGGATAATCATTTACGAATAAGCTATGACAGCCATACTACCCATATTATTACTTCTTGCTGGTTGGGGATACAACCTGGAGGAAGCTCAGGCAAAAGCCAAGGATGAAAACAAGCTAATATTGCTTTACTTTTCTGGATCAGACTGGTGCGGACCTTGTATAAAACTTAAGCAGGATATTTTAGACCAGTCGATTTTTTTAGATTTTGCTTCGACCAATCTTGAACTCGTAAAGGCTGACTTTCCACGCCAAAAGAAGAACCGTCTTTCTGAAACCCAGACGCTATACAATGAAAAGTTAGCCGAAAAATATAATAAGACGGGCCGATTCCCACTTACCTTACTTCTTAACTCCAAGGGCGAAGTACTAAAGGAATGGGATGGCTATCCAAAAAAAATAACAGTAGAAACTTTCACCAAGGAAATAAAGTCTTTCCGCTAAATGTTTTACACTAAAACCATACGTTTAATGGGCAACCGATTTGTGCTGGGCATCTCCGCTAGCCAAGAAAAGGAAGCGTATGAGAAAATAGACTTAGCGATTTCTGAAATAAGTAGAATAGAGCAACTTTTAACCACCTATTCGGAAAACAGTATTACCAACCAAGTCAATGCCGCTGCAGGAATCAATCCTGTGTTAGTCCCTCAAGAGTTTTTCCAGCTAGTGTCACGTGCCCAACGTATTTCTGACCTTACTCAAGGGGCTTTTGACCTGAGTTACGGTTCTTTAGATAAACGCTTTTGGAACTTTGACCAAACCATGCAAAGTCTCCCTGACCCTAAAGAGGCCGCTAAAAGTGTAAGCCTCATAAATTACAGGAATATTATACTAGATAACCAAAACGGTACTGTATTCCTTAAAGAAAAAGGGATGCGTATAGGTTTTGGAGGGATAGGCAAAGGTTATGCAGCAGACAAAGCCGCAAGTCTGTTAAAAAACTTAGGTGTTGAAAACGGTATTGTTAATGCCAGCGGAGACTTAAAAACTTGGGGTACCCATGAAGGCAAGCCCTGGACTATCTCTATAGCCCATCCGGACTCTCCAAAAACGCCATTTTCTGAATTACAAATAGGCGAAATGGCCGTAGCTACCTCAGGCACGTATGAAAAATATGTGGAAATAGGAGGCAAAAAATACTCTCACACTATTGACCCCAAAACGGGATTTCCTGTTTTTGGCACAAAAAGCGTAACGGTAGTGTGTCCTATAGCTGAACTGGCCGATGCCATGGCCACGCCATTAAGTGTTATGGGCGTAAAGAATAGCCTAAACCTTATTGACCAAATGGAAAATATGGCATGTATAATAGTTGACGACCAAAATGTGGTCTATACCTCGGAAAACTTAAGACTATGAAAAAGTTAATGATTCTAACTTTCCTTGGCCTTTCTTTGGCTTCTTGTGTAAGTGTGAAAGAATACCAAAAAAGTAAGTTAAATGACTCTGAAATGGAACTGGCTAACCGCAATGTGGAGAAGTTTGAAAACAGTTTTTACCTCTACCGCGAAGGTGGGGCTGGTGCAAATGGTGGAAAAAGTGGTGGTGGATGCGGCTGTAACTAAAAGAGAGATATGAAAAAAATTATACTTACAGCAAGCCTTTTGGCAAGTATCTTAAGTCTTTCACAGGCTCAAACCGAAACCAAACCAAATAGAAAACTGAAGTTTGAAGAAGCCAACTTTGTCAGCTCATACTATTCCCAAACTGGCAACAATGCTGCTGTTACGGGCGGAATTGGTTCAGAAAAACTTACAGATATTGGAGGCTCATTTGATATCCGTTTTAGTTTTCTGGATAAAAAGAACCGAAAAAACACCTTATTTTTAGATGCTACCCTAGAAAGGTACTCTTCAGCTTCATCAGATAAAATAGATCCAACCACCGTTTCCTCCGCATCTATGACAGATGTCCATTTCTACCCGTCGCTGGCTTGGAGCCGTAAAAATGAAGAGACCGGAAATGGATTTGGCTTAAATCTCTCCCTTTCTACCGAGTATGATTATCAATCCTATGGAGGTGGTGTAAACTATAATAAAACATCTAAAGACAAAAGTTCTGAGTTTTCTGCCAAGCTAAATGTCTTTTTCGATAAGTGGAAAGTAATTCTTCCGGTAGAGCTACGTCCCCTAAACTACCCCAGTGGTGCAGAAGGAGATTCTGATGGAATAGACTACAAACCTCGCAACACCTATAATGTGGCTTTATCCTACTCTAAAATAGTAAACCCCAGCCTACATCTATCCTTTATGTTAGACCCTTCTTATCAGGAAGGTCTCTTGAGTACCCCTTTCCATAGAGTTTACTTTAATGACGGCTCTTTGAGAGTAGAAAAACTACCGGGCCAAAGATTTAAAATCCCTGCTAGTATCAGAGCCAACAAATTTCTTGGTGACAAACTTATCTTGAGGTCTATGTACCGCTTCTATACAGACAATTGGAACCTCAATGCCCACACCTTAAGTCTGGAAACCGTTTATAAAATTAATCCGTTCTTTTCGGTCACTCCACATTACCGTTTCAATAGCCAGTCGGGGATAAAACAGTTTGCTGCTTATGCAGAACATTCTCCCAACCAGGAATTTTATTCGAGTGATTTTGATCTGTCTAAATTTCAAAGTCACTTTGCAGGTTTGGGTTTCAGGATAGCTCCTCCTAGCGGTATGTTTGGCGTCAGGAACTGGAAAACCTTAGAGTTACGTTACGGATATTACCACAGAAGTACAGGCCTAAACGCCCATATTGTGTCTATGGCTATACAGATAAAATAGCCCAGCAACCAATGCTGTGGCCTTTTTACAAAATAATTAATGGAGCTCATTATCCCATTTAGAGCTACATTTGGGTGTATCGGAAATTATTGGGCTTGGTCGCTCTAAAACTGGGTTTGGTCTATAGTTTCCTATTTGAACTAAACCTAGCCATTTATTTTGTATCCAATTACTTGGGAATAAATCAATCCAATATGCGAAAAATATCATTATTAATTATCAGTCTGTTTATATCTACCTCCTTATTAGCCCAGTGGGGACCTCCAGGAGGTGGTGGCGGAAACAGGGGTGAAAGAGAAAGAACTCCTGCAAACAGACAACAAAATACTACCATAGATTTAGACAGTGGCCCGAAAGGAAACTCTAAAATATCGGGTAGTCTGGTAGACGAGTCTTTCAAAATACCTGTAGAATTTGCAACAGTAAGCCTTATAGATGCCACTACTAAGAAAACAATAGATGGAGCTATGGCTGACGAAAATGGAAAATTTGAATTAAAGAAAGTAGCCGAAGGTACATACAATTTGGTAGCATCTTTTATTGGCTATGAAAGTAAAACTATAGAAAAAGTAAAAGTAGAAAAGGGAAAAGATGTAGATCTTGGAGATATAAAAATGAAGCCCTCTTCTATTACTTTAGATGCGGTAGTGGTCTCAGGGGAAAAAGCCCTGATAGAAGAGAAAGTTGACCGTCTTGTATACAATGCGGAAAAAGACCTTACGTCTATCGGCGGAGATGCGTCTGATGTACTGAAGAACGTACCGATGTTAAGCGTAGATCTAGACGGAAATGTAGCTCTCCGTGGAAGTGAAAACATACAGGTTCTAATAAACAACAAGCCTTCTACGATAGTAGCCAGCAGTATTGCTGATGCCTTAAAGATGATACCTTCAGACCTAATTAAGACTGTAGAAGTTATAACCTCCCCTTCTGCACGGTACGATGCCGAAGGTACAGCCGGTATCATCAATATTATCTTGAAAAAGTCTACATTAAAAGGCCTTAACCTTAACCTTAACACAGGTGTAGGAAACAGAGCATCTAACTTGGGACTTAACGGAAATTATAGGACAGGTAAGCTAGGTGTAACATTTGGCGGCTTTGGAAGAATGAACTATAACCGTTCTAGAAATGAAGGTGTAAACGAGAATTTTGTATCTGGTTTAATGACAGACCAACTTTCTACAGGAAGGACAAATGGCCTTTTCGGACGCTACAATATAGGTTTTGATTATGACCTAGGCAATAGCCAAAGCTTAAATGCTGGTGTGGCATTAGGCACCAGAGGTTTTAACAGATACAATGATCAGTATTTTAATTATTTCCAAAAAGTGGGCGGAATCTACGAACCTACAAGGAAGGAGCTACGTGACCAAGATGCCCTAAACAACACCCTATCTTGGGACTTTAACTTAGATTATACCAAAATCTTCAAGCCGGGCAGCGAGTTATACATCTCTACCTTGTATAGTAGAAGCAACACGAAGTCTGATAACTATACAAACTTCTTGGACTTACTTAATAACAACAATGTCACCCAAAAACAGTGGAATGATAATGATAACCTAAACACTGAGTTTACGGGACAGATAGATTATGTAAGAGCTATAGGCCAAAACCAACAACTAGAAGTGGGTGCCAAAGCTATCTCTCGATCAATCAATAGTTTGTACCTCTATTACCTATCAGATAGCACCTCTAGTGACCTAAATAGACTAGACTTCCTAGATTTACCTTTAGACAAAAGAAATCCGGGTGGTGGATTAAATTACGACCAAACTATATATGCCACCTATGCGGCTTATACCTACTCTACAAAGAACAAGTTTACCTTAAAAGCCGGTGCCCGTTTTGAGTACACCACACTGGAGGCACAGCAAAGTGTAAACAGAGGATTAATAAACTCTGAAATCCAGATGCCGGTTTTCAAGGATTCTTATCCAGTAATTGTACCAAGTATTAACATCTCTAAACCCCTAGGAAAAGTAACTAGTAAACTATCTTACAACTACCGTATTTCTAGACCGGGAATGAGACAGATAAACCCTAACGTAGACATTTCGGATCCTCTTAATGTGAGAATGGGTAATCCTTTATTAGATCCGGAAAAAACGCATAATACCGAGTTGAGTTTTAGTCTTCCTGCCGGTAAATCATACTTTACTTTCTCCACATTTGGTCGATATTCAAACAATAGCATGACCAGTGTGAGCATGACTGCACGTGATGCAGCACTACTCTTTAGTGATATTCCAGAATTGGCTAATCTAAACGAGTCTGCTATTGTAAATACATCACAAAATATAGGTAAAGAAACCGCTTTTGGTGCCAACCTTTTCGGTAACATTGTAGTGAGTCCAAAACTATCTTTCAATGCCAATATAGATGGTTTTTACACGAAAATCACTGGTTTTGAATTTGTAAGCGGAGCAAACAGAGAAAGAGTAAACGATGGAGTTTCTATGAGTACCAGACTTACTGCCAACTTGAAAATAGACAATAAATGGTCAGTACAAGCAAATGGTGGCTGGAGAGGTCGTAGGATAAGCCTGCAAGGCGAAAACTCAGGTATGCCAAATTACGCTCTAGCTGTAAGATATGAAGCAAGCAAAAGTATGAGCTTTGGCTTGGGAGCTGATAACTTCCTAGGAGGAATTAAAATGTCAAGCACTACAAGTAACAATATCTTGTATCGCACCAATACTAATTACATGTATAACCAAAACATTAGGCTTAACTTTACTTACAAACTTGGAAACATGAAGTTTGTACAGTCTAAGAAAAAAGGGGTAAGCAATGACGATAGTAAAGGCGGAGACGACGATTAAGCAAGAAGGCCGGAGAACAACCTCCGGCCTTTTTTATTTATGCCCATTTCTAAAACAACTTAAACTCTGATTACGCATTAGCCTATCCGCAGACACCCAAAGGTTACTTCATCTAAGCTTTAATACCTTCAACATAGCTAAAAGGCTTCGAGTGTATTCCCTTAGCTACTTGGTATACTTCCTTTTTGAGAGTAACATTCCCTCCTTAATCAATGCCTCATTTCAGCTTTGATAAATACTCAATTAAATCAAGCATTTGGTCTTCAGGAAGCGGGAAAGGTGGCATTAATGACTTATTACGTATCTCCTCTACAGATTTTACTTCAGAAGCCTTAAGGGTTTTCAATTCATTTTGCCCAATTACTTTCACCAAGTAACTTTCACTTGTTTTACTGGTAATTATGGTTTCTATACTCGACCCATCGTAAAATGTAATTCTACTGGTTTCATACCCTAAGTTTACCCCATTGTTTGGAAACACTATGGCATTATAAAGGGCATCTTTCGTAAGCTTTTTACCAATATCCTGTAAACCAGGGCCAAAGGTTCCACCTTCGTTACCTACCTTATGGCATACCGAACAATACAAGGTAAAATGTTCCTTTCCTTTTTCTACATTTCCAATCTTATTGAAAAATCCATCGGGAAGTGCTACTGCCTGAGCCTGCTCAGGCACGCCATATTTATGCTCAAATTCTACTTTAATATCATTATGAAAGGTCCTCTTAATGACCTCTTTTGCGGCAGGCATTAGCTCTTTGCTTACTTTGTTGACTTTCATCAGGTTCCATAACTTCACATCGCTATTGTAACCTTCCATTGCTAAAACGGCAGCTTCCCGAACTTCGAACGGATACTTCTTGGTAGAGAAAATGAGAATGAGCTGCTTTGTCACCGCTTCTACATCCACTGAACCCACTCTTTCTATTCTCTTTATGGCAAACTCCCTGTTAAGAGGATTTGCCTTAAGAGCCGAGGTTAAAACATCTAATCCAAAAAGTTGGAGAGCCGTTTCAGCAGCCAAATTATAGACCGGAGCACTATTGCTACTATCCAATATACTCAAAATCCTTTTTCTCTGGCTAGTTAGTTTGTATTTACCAACAATATCAAGGAAATCTCTATCATTTTTAATGCCATCCAAAACTCCGGGAAGTATGCGATTAAAGTGTTCATTTTGAGTGATAGTTGCAGCATCAAAATGTTTGAAAACCAAAATTTGCCTATCCGTATCTTTAGTTTCGGACAAAATTCTAAGGAGAGCCTTATTTTTTGTATTTACCTCTTGGAAGTCTAACGCTCTAAAGTACCTAAGAGATTCTTCCTGCGGCAGAGAAAGGATAATATCTGCCAACAATGCAGCTGTTTCGTTACTCCGGCTACGCCAAATAATATCCAGTTCCTTAGCTGTAAACCCTTTGTTCTTGCCTTTTAAGAAGTCTTTTAAGTAGACATCCCAATGTCCTGTAGCTCCCACACCTAAAGCTTCCAGAAACCACCGATCGCCCGATTGGTAAGCATTGGCTAGATTTACCCATGCTACAGGGTTATTTGTTAGGTATATTTTAGAAGCTACTGCCTGTTTTACCTGAAAAGAAGGGTCATTAGACATTCTCTCCATAAACCCCGAATTACCCCCAACTTTGGCCATCCTCACTAAAGCACCACGCACGTCTTCATTGGAATGATTAGCAAACTGTTCTACATAGGCCTGGTCTATTCCTGTCAAAATCCATAATGCCCGAACCGCAAAAACCGGGTTATCTCCTTTGGCCTGCTCTAGTAAGGCCGGAACTGCTTTTTTACCAAAGCCCTTCAAAGCCGTAAAAGCCATGTAACGCACCGAATTTGATGGATTCTCCAAGGCTTTTATACAAGAGGTTATCGAAGAAAAATCATATTGGGGAACGATGTACCGGTTTTTACCTTTTGGAAAAACACGGTAAATACGACCTCGCTCCAGGTCTCCGATAAAATGCCCTCCAACAGAAGTATCATACCAATCTGCCACAAAAACCGACCCATCCGGACCCGCTGCTACATCCGAAGGTCTAAACCAACGATCGTTATCTGAAGCATCCAGCACTGTTTGTGTTTGTATGGTATAACCAGCTTGTTTCTTATGGATTGCGTAAGAGTTAATCTCATTATTTCCTGCCTCTCCCAAAAATAGAGCACCATGGTACCTTTGAGGTAGGAAGTTTCCTTCATACATAAATATCCCCGTAGGTGAGCCCGCACCCGTAATTTTAAGGTTGGGAATTACGCCAGGGTCATTCTGATGCCAATGTTGCTTGTAAACAGAATCTTCCTTATTGGTTCTATAAGCTCGCCAGTCGGCACCTGTAAGTTCATCTTTATACCCGTAATTTCCATAATGTATTACATAGTTAATACGGTTACTAGCTACTCCATCATCATCATTATCCGATTGCCAAATCCGACCATACGAATCAATACATAACTCATAATTATTACGAAAATTCCATCCTAATACTTCGAAATTTGTACCATCTGGATCACATCTTACAGACATCCCATCTTGGAAAGGGTTTCTGTTCTGCCCTATTACTCTTCCATAAATATCTTTAATGGGCTTGCCATTTTTATCCAACAAACCTACCCCATGGTTCCCAAAATTAAAATAAAGTTTACCATCCGGACCAAATACCAAAGAATGCACACCATGGTCACTTTGGTAACCATCTACCGTCTTAAAGAAAATCTCTTTTTTATCTGCTTTACCGTCGCCGTCCGTATCCGTAAAAACAAAAACATTGGGACTAGTGGAAACAAATACCCGATTCCCCAAAACACATATACCTAGTGCTGCGTTTATGTCCTCTCCTTGGTAAAAAACCGTTGAGGTATCTACCTTACCATCCCCATTGGTATCCTCCAAGATTAAGATACGATCACCTTTTTTCTTATAAGGTACGTTATTTACCTCATTTCTATAGTTATAGGCTTCGCATATCCACACCCGTCCTTTGTGGTCAATATCCATATTGGTAGGGTTGGTGAGCAAAGGCTCTGCCGCAAAAAGCCCAATTTCTAAATCAGGATCCATTACATTTATCCCCTTGGTAGTAATAAATGTTTTGTCTTTGCCCGCCGGAAAGCGGTCGAACCCTTCTTTTTTGCTTTCTTTACACGAAAAGGCCATTACTAAGGTAACAGCAAAAATGAAATATTTTAGCATTGGTTAATTCCAAAATGGAGGTGTAACAAATAGGATTTAAGGAAGAAGTTTCTGGCGTAATCCGGCCGGTGGAATTGGGCAGGAGTCTGTCCTTTTTTTCCTCCTTTTAGCAATAAAGTCATATACAGTATCCCGAATAAAACGGGGTAAAAACCTAAAAATTCGCAAAAATGAATAAGAAGGCACATATTTAAGAATAGCAAAAATGGCATCGGACTTTACGTACACTTCCGGCTCGTCCATAAAAACAATACTATCTATATTTATGCCCGGACCCTTCTCTGCAAAAAGCTGGCTCTGTAATGAAGAAAAGTAAAGTTCCTTACTGTTTTGTGATAACCAAACCACAATACCGTTACACATTACACATTCCCCATCAAAAAAAACTACTTTCACTCTTTACAAAATTGAGGTAGACAATGGTAAGTAAAGCCGTAAATAAAGCTAAACCAAAATAACGAAAATTAGCTCTATACTTTTTCCCATGGGTTATTTGTCTACTGACTTCCATATTACCCAACGTCACTAAAACTACCACACAGAACCACAGAAAAATCTCCACGGCATAATTTTTCACTAGAATGCGTAAATGATTCTCGCCTAAAAAAAACATTGTACTTACATGTACCAATACTGCTAGTAGGGCAAGAAAAGTGCACCACCATACTAGGGAGTTCCTCTTTTTTTCCCTGCTTGCAAAAAGTCGTGTATTAACTATTCCGCTGTAGCTTTGCAAAGTGGACACTAGCAATAAAAACGATGTAAAATAAATAGCGATTTCTACTATTCTCAATGTGTCTACCATTCCCCGTACTAATAAGTCCCGTAAAGATACACATACCTAGTTTATCCCTAAGCATTAAAAGAAATAATTTGGACCAAAAGAAAGCCTCTTTGGTATAACCAAAGAGGCATAAACCCAGATTACGCATTAGCCTATGTATTGCACCAAAATGCTATTTCATGTAAGTTTCAATACATACAAGACCATAATTAACTAAATCTCCTCGTCATTTTACTTCTATTTTGTAACATTTAGTTTCTTTAAAATCAACAATCTGGTTAAACAATAGCTAGAGGAATGTCTGTTATCGTTAAATCCAACTTACTCCTTAATTATTTTTGTTCAGGTTAAAAACCTGGATACTAAGAATTAAATTGTTT
>CAZBAV010000028.1:0-12440 GCA_964489955.1 uncultured Lacihabitans sp.
TTACCACTAATCTCAAGGATACTATTATTTGTGCCGGGAATCCTTTAATCTTTACCGCATCCGGATGCAATGGGGAATTGCTTTGGTCAAATGGTGCTACTTCTCCTAGCATAAATGTTACTTCAACAGAAAGTACAAACCTTAGTGTAACGTGTAGGAACACTTGTGATACATTAAGAATACAAGGCCACATCCTGCTTTTGGAGGGAATTGATCCTCCCAAAAATGCTACGACAGATAGCGTCTTTGCTCCAAATATTCTAACTTTCTTTGCTTTGGGTGAAAACCTTAAGTGGTATTCTAGTATTACAGCAACTTCCTCTCTAGGAAGTCCACCAATAGTCTCTACAGTGGGGACGCATACATATTATGTAAGTCAAACAATAGGAAACTGCGAAAGTCCGAGGTTGGCCATAACGGCTACGCTTCTTGCTCCATTACAAATAGTATCCCAAACCGCTGAGAATACCAATTGTTATGGAAATGTATCTAACTTAAACGTTCTTGTTAGCGGCTCTGGAACGATCACTTACCAATGGCAAAGAAAAAGACCCGGAGAGACAGACTTCATAGATATCTTAAGTAATAGCCACCTAACAAGGGAAAACACCCAAAGCTTACGGATTGCAAGTATTGGAAATGCAGAAAGCCCTACCGGTAGTCTGTTTAGATGTATAATTAGTGACCATTTTTCACAAGTAGTTAGTACAGAAATACCCATTACAGCCAACCGCATACAAGGAAGTCTACCCAACCAAAATCTTTGTATTGGCGAAGATTTGGTCATGGATTTGTCCCAAAGCCATACTATTACCGGCGTGCCAATAGGCATACAATGGCAAACTAGAGGAGGTACAGGAGAAACCTGGACTTCTGTAGTGGATTCGGGAAATGTTTCGGGAAGCAATACCCTCCGCCTAAGCATAAAAGACTTACCTATTATAGAGCAAATTCAGTACCGATGCTCTATCAGCTTTACTTCGGCAAATGGATCATGTATTGAAACCAGCGATTTAATGACCTTGAAAGTAGGTGATATCCCATCCACACCTACCGACTTAGAAAGCGAGTTTTGTCAAGAACAGAAATATGAAAGATTCGCAGTAAGTCCGCCGTCTGGCTTGAGAGTTGTCTGGTTTAGAGATGGAAGTAACACACCCTTAACTACCCAACCGACTGTAGATACAGATATTGCAGGAACGCATACCCTGGCCTACGCATTTCGAAATGCCTTAAACTGCACCGGTAAAAAAGCCACCGCCGAAGTTACAGTCCATGAATTACCACCCGTGCCCATAAATACTACCCCTACTATATATGACGAGTCTAGCAGCCTTACCTTTTCTGCCGAAGGAGAAAACCTTAAATGGTACCGAACTAAAACATTAAAGGACTTTGAACTCCATCCACCAACATTTTCAGGAACAGGTAATAAAAGTTATTATGTAACCCAAACAAACGAGAAAGGCTGTGAGAGCGAACGCTTACAAATACAAGCCCGCATGTTAGCAGTTTTTGGAATCAGTACTCAACCTAACCACCAATCTAACTGCGAAGGGAACATTGTTACTTTTGGCGTGCGTGTTTCGGGTGGCAGCGAACCAACTTACCAATGGCAAATAGATTATTATGGTAATTTCAAAAACTTAGATAATGAAACTAATCGTGATTTACGCATTGCTAATTCCGGAACGACTCCTTATACAGATGGCTCCCGATTTAGATGTATTATTAAAGACGGCGATAAGGAACTTATATCTAATATTGTAGAACTCAAGCTCCACTCCTTACAATCTTCATTACCCAATATTAGTATTTGTGAAGGTGTAAAACTAGATTTCCTCAGATATAAGGATAGCCTTAGTGGTAACATAAGTAAAATTGAATGGCAAAGACGCCAAGGAAGCTCGTATATAACGATGTTTGAAGCCCAATCCCTAGATGATTCATACCTCCCTAAAATAGAAGAACAAGGTTCCTATAGATTTAGGGTAACATTCGGTAACAACAACGGAGGTTCCTGCGTACGAAACTCCAACGCTATCCCTCTAGTTATACATTCTGTACCTCCTTTACCTACTATTGATAGTATAATTATTTGCGAAGGACAAAACAAACTTGATTTAATTAGAAAGTTAAATAATTATACAAATTTACTAAATATTGATTCGACACAAATTGCAGACGACTATACATTAAAGGCTGGAAATCATTATCTTGTTTATACTTATAATTTGCAAGGTTGTCGCAGCCCACTTATCTCATTTCCAGCTCAAGTGCTGCCCAGCCCTGGCGTTTCATTTATAGACACTACCCTAAAAATTTGCCAGTTTTCTAAAAAAAATAGTATCAGAATTGATGAGCTGCCTACTTTGTGGCATTATGCCGGACAGGAAAGCATTGACGTTATTGATGTAGAAACAAGTGAAGTTCAAAACTTACCACTGCACTTCCAAATAAAAGGCGAAAATGGCTGTCTCTCACCAAAGAAAGAAATATCCTTGATAATTGACCAATGCTTTTATCCTGGCGAACTTGATACTTGTTTTAGTCAGGAGTTTAGCAATCTTATCCGAAACGAATGGAATTTCTTCCATACCACTAGTGGAGAAATATACGGTGCTGTAAACCCAAACATACAAAACTTGGGCCGAACAGATATTAATTTAGCAAGTACCTCAAACCCCTTCTTTAATGCAGAAAGCACTCATTTCTATCCTCGAATTTGGAATATAAATTCAGGACGCATACCCACATCTTCATTTAAAGTACGCCTATACGCAGCCCAAAGTGAAGTATCAAGTGCTGGAAAAGTAACTGTCTTGAGACGGGAGAAAAAAGATTACATTTGCTCCTGGTCTGAATCTGAAAAGGACTTTTGGGCCATTGCAGAAGCAGAATGGAAACCGATTGGAGACTTCTTCTTCGTGGAATTTGAAACAGCCAAAACAGGTGAATTTGCGATATGGCAAAACCCTTTTCCCAGAGGATATCTATCTCTAGAGTTAGACAAAAACCTTGTTCCAAAAATCAATATTGGAGATTTCTGGCTCCAAAGATCAGGTCATTACAAAATCATGAAGAGCGACGATGGCAATATTTGGCAGGATTGGCTTGGGGAGATCAACATCAATGATATTATTACAGATCATCAGCCTTTTTTAAGCACAAATCATTACAAATTGCTTTATGATTTTGGAAATGGAATAAAAGCCGAATTAGATGCTAAAAGTATTAATGTCCCCGAAACGTTTTCGCAATGCATGGTTTTGGGCAACCCTAGCCCTCAAAAAGATCATATTAAAGCTTATTTTCCTAATTTAGACAAGAGCCTAATTACGTTAAGTACTGTAAAAGGCCAAGAGATAAACATTCATAAATTAACTACCCACAATGGGTTCTATGAAATACACCCAAGTGTCCCCTTGTCGTCCGGCCTTTATATCCTAAAAATGGCTAACCGTAACGGAAATACTTGTACCAAAAAAATAGTAGTTTATTGATCGGGTTTATCATTCATATTATGGAGCAAGATTAACTTCTTGCTTCCGGCGGAGATATTTGATAATTTGCCATCAAAAGTTTTAGTCCAATGGCAAACAAAGATCTTATCCTAAGGGAAAAACTGGCTATTCAAAGAACAGTGATGGCTAACCAGACCACATTCTTGGCATTTATAAGAACCTCTATGTATTTTTTAGTAGCTGGTATAAGCCTTGATAGTTTCATAGATGTAAAGCACGGACATATTTATTCTTACATATTGAGTGGAGTATCTGTAGTAATCTTAGTAATTGGGATAATCAACTACTTTATCCAAAACAAAAGGATAAAAGATAGTTGGATACACGTAGGAGATTATAAGGATGAATATGGGCAGTCCTGACTATTCTCCTAACAATCCCAGAAATTCTGTCTCCGAAATCATTTTCACACCCAAATCTGAAGCTTTTTTGAGCTTAGAAGGTCCAGCTCCTTCTCCTACTATAAGATAATCAAGTTTTTTAGAAACGCCACTTACTAATTTCCCACCATTGGCTTCTATTTTGTGTTCTATCTCTTCCCGTGTAAAGCTCTGAAAAGTACCTGTATAGAGTATCGTCAATCCCGATAAAGATTCACTTTCTACGACCTTTACAATATTTGCAGCCTCCAAGGTGAGTCCTGCCTCTTTCAGTTTAGAAATAAATGCAGTATGCTTTCCATCCGAGAAGTACTCTACAATACTTGCCGCAACTTTTTCACCCACATCCGGCACTGCCAACAACTCCTCTACACGTGCAGCTGCCAGATTATCAATATTCTTAAAATACTGAGCTAGTTTTTGGGCAGTGGTTTCTCCCACAAAGCGGATTCCTATACCGAAAAGCACTTTAGCAAACGCCACCTTTTTGGATGCCTCTATCCCTTCTAAGATGTTCTGTACAGTTTTATCTTTAAAGCTCACCTTCCTTTCTTTACCAGTTTGCTCATCAATATGTACTTTCTCTAGTCCTAAAAGTTTATCAAAAGTAAGGCTATATAAGTCAGCAGCATCTTCAATTAGACCATTGTCCAACAACATATCTATTTTACCTTCACCCAAGCTATCTATATCCATTGCCTTCCTCTGGATAAAATGCTCTATACTCCCCTTAATTTGCGGTAAACACCCCTTACTATTTGGACAATAATATGCGGCTTCGCCCTCATTCCTGTACAGACTAGCACCACACGAAGGACAATTTTCAGGAAAAACAACTGGTTTTCTATCTAAATTAGGTCTTGCAAGATCTACAGATGTCACTTTAGGAATAATTTCTCCGGCCTTCTCTACAAAAACATAATCATTTATAGCCAATCCAAGGCGTTGGATTTCATCATAGTTATGTAAAGTCGCCCTTTTTACTGTGGTCATAGATAATGTTACTGGCTCCAATTCTGCAACAGGAGTAACCGCACCAGTCCGCCCTACCTGGAAAGTAACATCCAATAATTTTGTAGACTTAGATTCTGCCTGATATTTAAATGCTATAGCCCACCGTGGACTTTTGGCTGTAAAACCAAGTTCTTCACGCTGTGCGTAACTGTTTATCTTTACCACTATACCATCTGTGGCACACCTTAACGAATGTCTCAAGGACTCCCACTTACTAATATAGGCCAATACATCATCTATTGTTTCTGCCTTTTCCCACGAATCCGAAACATTAAAACCTGCATCCTTAAGAGCCTTTAAACTTTCTTCGTGGGTTTTAAATGTATCCGCGGCAGATATAAACTGATATACAAAACAGTCTAGACCACGGCTGGCAACCACAGAAGAATCTTGTAATTTAAATGTTCCAGCAGCAGCATTTCTAGGATTAGCGAGTAAAGCCTCTCCTGCTTCAGCTTTGACTTCATTTATTTGGTTGAAAACCTCGTTAGGCATAAAACCTTCGCCTCTTATCTCAAAATCACGTCCCAAGGTACTTCCGTTCTTTAATACATTAAGCGGTAAAGACTTGATTGTTTTAACGTTATCAGATATATCATCTCCCTGCACACCATCTCCTCGGGTAACTCCCCTAGTAAGTATACCGTCCTCATATCTTACCGAGAGAGAGATTCCATCAAACTTTATCTCACATATATAGTCATATTCCTCACCATCTAAGCCTTTCTGTATTCTGGCATCCCAATCTCTCAGTTCGTCTTCACTGTATGTATTAGACAGAGAAAGCATTGGGAATTGATGTTTTACAGTAGCAAAAACTTTATTAATATTCCCCCCCACCCTTTGGGTAGGACTGTCCGGAAGCTTAAACAATGGGTACTCTATTTCTAATTTCTCTAGCTCTTTTAGTAATTTATCAAACTCCTGATCTGGTATTTCGGATATTGCATCCCGATAATATCGGTCGTTGTAGTGGTTTAGAAGGTCACTGAGGTCTTTTATTCTTGCCTTTATATCCATTTTAACAATATTTTTACAAAAATAGCTAATTAGATTACTATCTAATAGCGGTGCATATCCGAAAATTATTATATTTGTGGACAGAAAAGGATTCCGACTTTGTGCAACCACATCTTTTATACACTCACAAATTTAAGTAAAAATGTATAAATTCTATTGATTTAGAATTATACCAACCTATTCACAATATGGCTAAAATTCTAGTTATAGATGATGAAAAAACTATCCGAGAGGCCCTTCGTGATATTTTGGAATATGAGGGATACGAGGTAGACGAAGCCAAGGATGGACAACAAGGTCTAGAAATGGTAACTTCCAATAACTATGACTTAGCACTTTGCGACATTAAAATGCCTAAGATAGATGGCTTAGATGTACTTCTCAAAGCAAAGGAAGAAGGTGTCATTACCCAATTTGTTATGGTGTCTGCATTCGGTAATGTAGAAAATGCGGTAGAGGCCACTAAGCGTGGAGCCTTTGATTTTATTACAAAACCACCAGATTTAAACAGACTATTGGTAACAGTAAGAAACGCAATCGAAAAAAGCAACGATGTTGAGGTTATTAAAAACCTTAAAAAACGGGTTTACAAGCTTAATGAAATTGTGGGGGAAACCCCACTAATCATGAAGGTAAAAGATACGATTGAAAAAGTAGCTCCTACCGAAGCCCGTATTCTCATCACTGGCCCTAATGGATCAGGAAAAGAAATGGTTGCCAAACAAATCCACGAAAGAAGTAACCGTCTTAAAAAACCTTTAGTAGAGGTGAACTGTGCTGCAATACCTTCGGAGTTAATTGAATCGGAGCTATTCGGACACGAGAAGGGAGCTTTCACATCTGCTATTAAACAACGTATTGGCAAGTTTGAATTAGCCGATAACGGTACGCTATTTCTAGACGAAATTGGGGACATGAGCCTTTCTGCACAGGCGAAAGTGTTGAGAGCCTTACAAGAAAGCAAAATTACCCGGGTGGGTGGTGAAAAAGAAGTAAAAATCAATGTGAGGATTCTTGCTGCAACTAACAAAGACCTTAAGAAAGAAATTGCTGAAGGTAACTTCCGCGAAGACCTTTACCACCGCTTAAATGTGATTCCGATTTATGTGCCGGCACTTGCAGAGAGAAGGGATGATATTCCTCTTCTAGCTGAGAAGTTCCTACAAGATATTGCCGAAGAGTACGGTGCCCATCCAAAGACTTTCAAAAGCGATGCTATGGAACACCTGCAAAGTTTACCGTGGACGGGAAATGTCCGTGAACTGCGAAACGTCATAGAGAGGCTAGTCATTATGTGTGACCAAGAAATTACGGTGGATGAGGTAAAACTCTATGCTGGAATGGGTCTATAACAAAGAGGGGGCTACTAATAGCAGCCCCCTCTTTGTTTACTTTTGTTTTATAAGTCCGATTAAAAAGAGTACTACCAAAGCTCCAATGGTAGAGGTAAGGATATCAGATATCCACCCACTTCCGAGCGAAATCTCTAATGCTCTAAAAATCCAATTGGCTACCACAGCTCCGATAATACCAACTATTATATTTCCCAGAAGACCGAAGCCGGCCCCTTTCCTAATTTGACCCGCTAGCCATCCGGCTACTCCGCCTACAATAATTGCATACAGTATTCCATCCATAAGATTTAATGTTTAGTGAACATAAATTTAACACTTGTATAATTGAAACAACCTATCCGTAAAACGTCCGTGATCCTCGTCTGCAAAACTTAAAAATGAGTTTGCCGTAAAGAACTAGATATGAAAATAAATGAACAAATCGAACACTTAAATATGTCTTATCTAATGCTTAAACATTTTTTAGTCCTATTTTATAGAAATAAAGTTATAGAATTTTTTCTATTCAGTAGATGAATTTAGTAAGAAATATTTCAAAATTTTAGCAAACCAGCCTTACCCTTCGTAAACGAGATGAAATAGAAAGACTCCACTTACACATAGTAAAACAATTACATTAGGTATTTACTTTCATTTATCTGGCTCATTACTACCCATGCAAAGTGTAATGTAGAACCTTTCCCTCTTATGTCTTATCATCATTCTAGAGAGCTTTAACAAATACACTTAGTTCCGTGGATCCTTGGAAATAAATAGCAAACTCACTTGCTTAGGAAAACGCAGGGACATTTAGCTTATAGACTTTACTACACTTAATTTATACAGACGGAAATTTTCAGTACTAATACGTTGCGTATCCGGGCTCAGGGGTGTTAATCTCCATTTAGTAGATATTAAACAACCTCATTATTAACAAAAAAATGAAGAAGGCAGAGGCCTTCTTCATTTCAATTTACACTTTTCGTTTTGTCAGGAAAAAGTATTATTTCTTTATTTCTTTGCTACCAGTTATTTCCTTTTGATAACTTTCACAGATATACACTTGCCAGTAGGACAGATAACAATCTCTTCAATATCGTGGTCATCTTCGTCATCCTCTGGGTTTGCCTTACGATTCTCATAGATTTGATCGTCTTTTGGTGTTCCATCGTTGTCAGAAATATCATCTGGTGTAGAGTCTCTGTCCTCTAAGCCCTCACTGTTTTTCGCACCGCTAATCTCCGCGATGTTTGTAATTACACCTGTGGCTAAATTGTTTACTACAAAAGTAATTTCTAGAGTTACCAGACTGTCTTTGGCTAAAGCAGCAACCGGAGTTTTAAGATATGCTTTGCCTCCAATAATCTCCCAGTTGGTTGTATCTGTAAGAGTTAAACCTACTGGAATATAGTCTACCACCTGGATTTCCGTAGCTTCTACAGTACCCTGGTTATAAAGTGTTATTTCAAAGGTTATGCTATCTCCTATCTTAACTATTGGCGATTTTCCTCCACCTTTTATAGTTTTCTTTAACGCAAGGTCAAAGAATGGCTTGTCA
This sequence comes from uncultured Lacihabitans sp., assembly GCA_964489955.1. Taxonomy (GTDB): domain Bacteria; phylum Bacteroidota; class Bacteroidia; order Cytophagales; family Spirosomataceae; genus Leadbetterella. The sequence goes on from CAZBAV010000028.1 coordinate 8,831, forward strand.
TCAACAGTGATTTCTTCAATATCGTGATCATCTTCATCACCACCATCTTTTCCGTTTTCATCTATTTTGTCGTCCTTAACATCACCATCGTTATCAGGATTATTATCCGGAGTAGAGTCTATATCGTCTCCACCTTCTGCTGCTGAGATTTCGGCAGCATTAACAGCTTTACCTTTAAAACCTTCTGAAACAATGAATGTAATCTCTTTTACAACAGATGTTTGTGGAGCCAATGTATCTATCACTATTACTGCTTGCGTTGCAGATTTTAATGTCCATGCTGAATCCGCTAACTCCAATCCTTCCGGAATATAGTCTGTAACTTCTATATTACTTGCTCCTAATGTTCCTTGGTTAAACACCTCAATGTTAAAGGTAATACTGCTTCCAGGATAAACCGTTGGATTCTTAGTCTCTGTACCTTTAATAGTTTTTCTTAAAGCAAGGTCAAAGATTGGCTCTACACATTCTTTAATGGTAATCTTAATTGCAACCATCTCACTATTACAGTCCGTAGTCTCACATCTTGCATAATAAGTTTTGTCTTCCTCAGCTGTAAAGGTTGTTACAGTTAAAGCAGTGGTTCCTCCTAAATCCTCGTACCATTTTATAGTGCTTCCAGTAGCACATTGACCAGTAAGCGTTACTTCCGTTCCTTCACAAACCTCTTGGTTATTAAGTACCGGCTTCTCTACTTTCGGAGTAGGAATAACTCTCACCATAACAAACTCACTTTCACATAAACTGGTCTCACATCTTGCGAAATAAGTAGTCGGTTCGGTCGGGCTTACTGTAGCACTTAGTAAAGGATCTGTACCTTCTGCATCCTTGTACCAAACAGGTTGAGCACCATTAGTACATGTAGCAGTAAGAGTAGTTTCTGTTTCGTTACAAAGTATAACTTGCGTAAGCGTAATTGGCAATGAAGGTAAGGCAATAGGAGTTAGTGTTACTTCCACCATATCACTTAATTCTTTTCCTTTCTCACATCTAGCATAAAACTTGGTGATTTCAGTAGGACTAGCTGTCTTTGGGTCAGCTACTTCCGTACCATTTACATCCTTATACCATTTCAAATCATATCCAGCAGCACAAGCTCCTAATTCGAATAACGGAAGTTCTCCCACACAGAAATCAACCTTTTCGCCATCAAAAACTGGAGGTGTTGGCCTAACTATTATTTCCTCGATATCATGATCATCTTCATCACCACCCTCTTTGCCATTTTCTGTTATTTCGTCATCTTTAGCCTCCCCATCATTATTCGGGTTATCATCCGGAGTAGAATCTATGTCTTCAAGATCCTGGTCATTTCCGGCTGCACTAATTTCCGCAGTGTTTATTATACTTCCCTTAGCCGATGTATCTACTTTAAATGTAATTTCAAAAGATATAGAGTCCTGAGCAGCAAGGAACGCTATTGGAGTCTTAAGGGTTGCTTTACCATTTGTTTCCTCCCAAGCGTTGTCTTCTAATGTTAAGCCAGCCGGAACATAGTCTGTAATTTGGATACCAGTAGCATCTACATTACCTTGGTTGTATACTGAAATAGTAAACTTCACAGAATCTCCTATCTTTACCAAAGGCTTCTTAGGTCCTGTTGTCATTGTCTTTTTCAAGGCAAGGTCAAACTTAGCAGAAATTACTTTCACCTCAATTTCTGAAGATTCTTTACAGTCTTCTACTTCACATGCAGCATAATAGGTAGTAGTTCTATTTGGTTTTACCACTAAACTTGCCTCTGTACCTAACACTTCTGTAAGAGCAGCATCTTTGTACCATACTAAAGTTCCTGTCTCACACGTTCCTGATAATGTACTGGTTTCTCCATCCACTATTTCTTCTGGAGTAGCTGTCAATTCTGGCCCCTCGAACTTAGGAGTTACAGTTACTGGCGATTCAACAGCTCCACTCACGCACTCTGTAGTAGCACAAACCGCATAATACGTACTTGTTTTTTCTGGAACAAAAGTCAATACAGTTATTGCTTCTGTAAGATCAGCATCTGCATACCATTTTGCTTCTCCTGTGGCACATGTTGCTGTAAGCGTAATTTCTTCACCAAAACACACTTTGTTTGGTGTAGTTTGTGGCAACCCTGGGTTTGGCTCCTTAGTTACAATTCCTTGGTCTGTAGCCTCACATCCGTTTGTGATAGAACTAACTGTTACTGTATAAGTACCAACCGTTGTTACGGTGATTTCTTTACTTGTTGCATTAAAATTATTCGGTCCTGTCCAACTATACGTCACCAAATCTGAAGTTTCAGCCGTAAGAGTTACTTCTTCTTCGTTACATGCGATTATTTTATTACCTACTGATACATTTGGCTGTGTAATATCTTGTACAACAGTGATTTGATCACTTGCTTTACATCCATTTTCAAACGTCACTTCTACCGAGTATAAACCAGGTTTCTCTGTCTCAAATGAAGCTACATTACCTGGATTCTGAACTCCATTAGGAACCGACCACGTATAAGTTAAATTATCTCCTTGAGCAACTACAACTACCGTTGTTTTCTTAACCTCGCAAGTTAGTTTTCCTGTTTCTACAACAACACCTGGCACGTTTATATCTTGTGTTACTACTGCCGTAGTTGTTGTCGTACATCCGTTAGCAAAAGTTACCGTTACTGTATATGTTCCGGCTACGTTTACAGAAACTTCTCTCGAATCTCCAGCTGGTTGACCGTCTCTAGTCCAAACGTACGTTGCTCCTGCTACGTTAGTCGCACTTAAGGTTACGCTTGGTTTAGCACAAGTGATTTCTCCACCTGTGGCTGTAATAGTTGGTACGTTTTTATCTTCCGTTACTACTGCCGTAGTTGTTGTCGTACATCCGTTAGCAAAAGTTACCGTTACTGTATATGTTCCGGCTACGTTTACAGAAACTTCTCTCGAATCTCCAGCTGGTTGACCGTCTCTAGTCCAAACGTACGTTGCTCCTGCTACGTTAGTCGCACTTAAGGTTACGCTTGGTTTAGCACAAGTGATTTCTCCGCCTGTGGCTGTAATAGTTGGTACGTTTTTGTCTTCCGTTACGGTTGTAGAGGCAACTGTCGATTCACAACCTGTAGCATTAACTTTTACTTTTACTGTATAAATACCAGGCTTAGTGGCTGTAAATGATGCAACATTTCCCACAGGATCTGCACCCGTTGGCACATCCCAAATATACGTTATTCCGCTTGAAGGTGTTGCCGTAGCTGTGATAACTGAGCCTGACACACATGTAATACTTCCTGAGTTACCAACCGTTACCTCTGGTTTAGGGTTAACTGTTATTTTCCCAATAGTAGTTGCTGTACAACCGTTTACAGTACAAGTAGCAGTGTAAGTAGTCTCTCCCGCTGATGTTGGAGTTATGGTTACTTTATTTCCAGAGGCTCCTGTTGTAGGACTCCATGAAACAGTTCCTGTACAGTTCTTTGCTTCTAAAACTGCCGTTTCACCTAAACAAATTGTAACATCTGCAACACTAATCGTTGGCTTTGGCTTAACTGTTATTTTTCCAGTAGTAGTAGCTACACAACCATTTAGGGTACAAGTAGCCGTGTAAGTAGTCTCTCCCGCTGATGTTGGAGTTATGGTTACTTTATTTCCAGAGG
>CAZBAV010000028.1:12540-18524 GCA_964489955.1 uncultured Lacihabitans sp.
TCTCTCCCGCTGATGTTGGAGTTATGGTTACTTTATTTCCTGAGGCTCCTGTTGTTGGACTCCATGAAATAGTTCCCGTGCAGTTTTTTGCTTCTAAAACTGCCATTTCACCTAAGCAAATTGTAACATCTGCAACACTAATCGTTGGCTTTGGCTTAACTGTTACTGTTCCAGTTGCAGAAGCTTCGCAACTTCCACTTTTAGTACAAGTAGCTGTGTATGTTGTCGTTCCAACAGGGCTTACTGAAAGTGTTGTCCCTGTTACTCCCGTGTTCCAAGTTACTGTTCCTGTACAACCGGTAGTACTTAATACGGCTGTCTCTCCCCCACAAATAGTCACGGAGTTAACAGAAATAGTTAATTTTGGTTTTACAGTTAAAGTAAGTTTTGCCGCCTCGCTTTTACAAGAACCTACACATGCCGCGTAATAGTAGTAATCCTTGGCCTCTGTTGGAGTTAATGTAAGATTAGTAACTTCATTTGTTAGGCCTTGGTCACTATACCATTTTAAGGTGCTTCCACTGGCACAAGTACTAGCTGTTAAGGTTGTAGTTTCACCCAAACAAATTTCTTTATTAGAAACTGTAGGTTTTACAGGGGTTACTTCCTTTCCGATTACTACTGTGAACTCTTTGCTACAGCCAGCCTTTGTAATATTTTTATCTTCTACTCTCACAGTGTAGGTAGCAGAACTAAGATTATCAAAAACATTTGAATTCTGGGCAGCAGACCAGCTTCCAGTTCCTTTCTTAATATAATATTGATATTGTCCGCTACCGCCAGTGGCATTAACCGTAATTTTACCACTTTGATCAAGGCAGTTTGCATTTACGTTCATAGAGGTAGCACCTACTTCATCATAGCAGTCAATAACTAAAAGGTTATTGTCAAACTTTATGCATCGACCTTTGGATCTACCAACAACTCTAATTTTAGTAGTACCTTCAGGAACTAATCCCGTAATTTCTGAGGTTTGATAACTTGGATAAATAGTTGTAATATTTATTTTTTGAGCGTCTGGAGTCTGTGAAATAAGACTATTCCCATTATAAAACTCTAAATATAGTTGTGAAATTCTTGGGCTATTCCCGGAATGCGTTGATGCTTGAACAGTATAAGTAAATGCCTTTCCTGCTAAAACCCCATCAGTAACATCTTGATAGACATAATAATCCTTATCAGCATTATCATTTCCATTCAAATACCCAACCTGACCCAAAGACCCATGTGAAAAGGTCGTCCAAGTTCCTTGCGGGGCAGTCCAACCAGTAGTTGTATTACTATTACTAAAGTCTGGGTTAAAAATTAAGTTCTTAGAAACACAACCTGTACATGTTGTTGGAGTTCCTCCACAGTTCAACTGTGTAGAAAAAATCTGATAATGTACTTCTCCACCTTCATGTACATACGTGTCAGCAATTACTTGTCCTTCTATATCACCAATTTGCTTCTTTATTACCTTGTTACTTGGAGCATAAACAGTTCCAATTACTGTACCCGTAATGCTTATCGAATTACTAGAACTGCCTCCATTGTAAAAATTGTAAATAATATATTTACCAAGAGCAGGAGTCTGACCAAGAAGGTTCGGGGCAGAAAAATTCACTGAGCTACCTTGCATATCCACATTTATCACCAAAGGTGCCGATGCTGAAGGTACCTGTCCTTGAAATGATAGCTCTGCCATAGTTGCCAGCTTATCCTTGCTTATACTTATGACATTGGTTCTGTTGTTCTGAAGTTTCAAAGTATAAGAATTCCAACCTTCAGTCATTTCTGAATTCACAGGACATGATTTTAACTGGTTAGAATTTGCGATGAAACTCGTAAAAAGAGTTTCTTTATTGATTTTACCATCAATAACAGCCGTCGTAACAAACATTGAACTTTCGGTTTGCGAAGGCTCGTTTACCTGTAAATATTTACCCGCACTGTTTACTGCTGCAGGATTACCACTTGGAGTTCCGTAGACTAAGCTTCCTCGAGTTCCAACTTTCAAATAACCCGATTGGTTTATATGCCCATGAGAATTATTTGATCCCGAATAATTTATCGTGCCCCTTACTACAAGGTGTGCTGGTTTAGAATCTCCAGAGAAAGTTAATGTTCCAGCATGGTTATTCGAAAAATCAAAGACATTTGTAAGATTGAGATTGCCACCCACAAAAACAGGGCTGTGACTGTCTCCCCCAGAAAAAGTAGCATCTCCTCTTGTAACCACACCGAAATTATAAGTGCCGGAAGTAGGGTTTTGTGCTAAGCTACTCAAATTTACAAATAAGAACAAAAGCACTAAGGTAGCTACCCTTGTTTCTAGTTTTGCGAGAAATCTGTTCATAAGTTACGTTTTTTTCCTTTGTTTTGACTAGTTCGTGAAACACACTTTCACGTGCATTTTTCTATTACAGAAATGGGATATATCCCCTTCTAAAAAGTTACTATCTGTTGATTTTTGTATGGTGTCAATAGAGATCTCCCACAATCACTTATACAGATAGACCCTGCCCTATTAAAATAATAAAATAGGACAAATAGAAGATGCTTAAAGAATGAACCTCAAAGCATATCTTGTACATAATCCATACAAAAAATATTCCCAAACAGGTGTTGCAGTGTCATTAATGACTGAAGTGAAATAATCATATGTTCAATCAAGCAGTTCAGCTACATCAATTAAGGATTTAGACCCATGAATTTGATTAATACGGAAATGAATTAATTTTTTATAAAATCAATGATAATATATAATATTGATTATAAATGAATTAAATAAATAATCATAAAGATTTGGCATTTTTTTTGTAGAGAGGAGTATCTTAAAATTAAGAATTAGAACAACGTTACAGATGAAAGAAACATAACATGAATTCAAATTTTGAATATATGAAATCAAAAAAAGAACACCTGATTTGACAAAAAGTCTTTAAAAATGCAAGCTCGTATTGAGATAGAAATATTGTACAATTTCCTGAGAATAAAAACCAGTACCAAACAAATAAAATAGTACTATTTCTACATAGCTTTTCGTTTAAACATCTTGAACTAGTCCTACCTTCTAGTGAAACCATTAGGTCTACTTAGGAAAATTTTGACCTAAGCCTAGCATCTTAGAAAACCATAAAAATTAATATTGCAATCAGACGCAGAAGGAAAAACTAGAACTAGTTTCTCTGCTTGGCAGTCTAAATAAGACCCGAAGATCACATTAGGAATTTAAGCGAAATAATGGAGCATATGCGGGCATGAAATTTTGCTTAACGTAGTAGATTCAATTGATATGTATGCAAAGTTGAATTTGATATAGTTAAATAGACTAGTTCGAATTCTGGATTAAGTACAGGTTATGTAGTAGCCTATCTTCTGCAGCAAAATACTGCTTGATATAAGCTAATAATTACGCGTATTTTGCTTCTATTCTATAGCATTTCATTCCGGGAAAACCTCTAACGTATAATCCTGGGTTTAAAGAAAATTTTTTAGTAAATAGTTGGTCTCTGTGAGATAGGTAAAGATGGGATGTGTAAAGGGAAAAACATCTTGAAAATTAACTGTACCTAACATAATATATAGGCATTTTAAGCACTGCAAAATACTAGGACAAAACAGGACTCCTCCACAAATGAACTAGCAAAAAAATAGGTTGAAATACAAAAAAGATCCATTGAATAAAAAATACGTAAATTAGTCCAATTTTAAAAATAATACATTGAACTACTTGCCAGTATATACCAATTTAATATAAAATACTACATATATATCATTTTTAGACTTTCAATATCAAATATCTTCATTATACTTGCATCGGGAACAACTTATCCGAGAATAGAGTTGCTGTATACACTTAGGATATTTACACCCAGTTGGGAATTATTATTCTTTTTTTTTACGTTCTTAATAACACCCTAAATTTTTTAGGTCACTTGGTATACACCCCGCCAATTTGAACCTTTTTAACAGAATCACAAAAACGATATCTATAGATATATGGCTTATCTATATTAGTCGTTGGCACAACCTAAAAAAATACTACTATAAAAATCCGTACGAATTATTAAAAGTAAAAATAAAAATCAGGATGAAAATAATGAAATGCTTGGTAATCTGCAGTGAGGCAGACACCAACATAATTAAAGAACTATTAAATACCTTACCCATTATCAACAAATGCTTAATTAAACACAATTTTTCCGCAGGATTAGAGGTTTTACGTGAATTCAGCCCAGACATATGCCTCTTAGACTTAGATATAGTAACAGAAACGGAAAGAGAGTTTTTCAAGATAGGATCTTCTTCCACATTTCCGATTATATCCTTTTCTAAAGACCCTATGGATGCCGTACAAGGTTATTCTTCTGGAATCCTTACAGATTTCATATTGAAGCCACTTAATCGAGAGCGGGTAGTTATGGCCATAAACAGAGCATTATCTGTACATATCTCTAATACCGGACTTAGGGTTTCAGATCATATATTTCTTAAGACAGGAAGGATATTTAAGAAATTTAACCTTAATGAAATAATCTACATAGAAGCATATGGTATTTATTCTAAACTTTATACCGAAGCCGGTAAGTTTCTTGTAAACGATACAATTTCTAAGATTGAGATTAAGCTCATGATGCAGGATTTTATTCGTGTGCATAAGTCTTACATTATCAATACTAATAAAATCACTTCTTTTGGGGCTGCTTATTTTGAAGTAAATGACAAAAAAATCCCTATTGGAGTTTCATACAAAGCTAAGCTATCGGGATTACTTAGCATGCTTTCCAAGGCATTTGACACAAGTGAACTAGAATTGGAGCATGCATAAAAGCCTTTTAGCTCCTATATAAAATTAAGAGAGTTAGTCGGAGACTATCAGACCACATTACCTTCTATACCAAAGAGAAGGTAATGTGCATTTTGCTGTACCAACTAATTCCAAACATTTTGCTGGTGTAAAACGTAAAACTGCTCAGGGTGCGAAAAGAACATAGTTAGTTATGCATGCACAGTCATGTTTTGCTTGCTGTAAACGAACTGCTTCAGAATATGTACTATTGAGACCTAGTATTTTTTCAGCGTCTATTGTATTTTACCAAAGCCTCGGTAACAGAGTGTACGTGGAGTTTTTCGTATGTTTTCCTTATATGAGTCCGTACGGTCTCTACAGAAATACATAGTATTTCTGCTATCATTTTCGCACTTTTACCTTCAGAGAGCCCTGTAAGAACTTCTAACTCCCTAGAGGTAAGCTTATTAAACTCTTCCATGTGTTTAGGGGTGGTGTGCATGCTTTGTATAACCTTTCTTGCTATAGAAGGACTCATGGGTGCTCCTCCACCCCTCATCTCTATAATAGCCTCAAGTATCTTCTCCGGATCTGTTTTCTTTAACAAATAACCTGTGGCACCCGCTTTCAGAGAATCAAAAACACGTTCATCGTCATCAAAAACAGTAAGCATAAGTATGTTTACTTCAGGAAAGTAAGGTCTAATTAATTTCACAGCCTCAATACCAGACATCCCTGGCATATCGATATCCATAAGTAGAACATCTGGTTTATACTTCTTTATCAATTCTAAAACCTCCAGACAATCGGGATAAGCTCCAAGTAGTTCAAAGCCATCAGTAGAATCAATAAGAAGAGAAAATGCATCCCTTAGAGAGGTGTTATCTTCAAAAATTAAAATTTTTATTTCCTGCATAGTTAATAATATATAGTAAGACAGGGCCTTTTATACGAGGAAATATAGATGCACCAGTGTTCCTTTACCCTTTCCGCTTTCTATTTGTAGTTGTCCACCTAGCCTTTCAGCCCGTGCTTTCATATTTTCCAGTCCGTTTCCTCCGTTAGCCTTTTTAGAAGCAGGGGTAGAAACATCAAATCCCACTCCATCATCTTTAATACTTAACTCTATTTGCGGACCATTTTTTGTAATTTGTATCTGTACCTCTGTAGCCAATGCATACTTTCTTATATTGGTGATGGCCTCTTTAAA
>CAZBAV010000028.1:18534-40106 GCA_964489955.1 uncultured Lacihabitans sp.
TTTAAATATAAGATAGAAATCCCTCCTCCTATCCAAACTAAGATTTAGTTTCTCTAATGATTCATCAGCTTTAAAAGAAGTCGTAATATTTTGGTCATAAAACAATTCTGCCGCCAAGTCTTGCATTTTTTGTATTACCAAAGGCATAGAATCATGATTGGGATTTATACTCCATACAATATCACCCATAGTATCCATGACAAGTCGGGCGGTCTCTCCGATTCGTTTTGATGAAAGACTTGCTTTTTCTGGGTCTTTGCTTAAAAGTGTTCCTACGTTCTGACTAAGAATACTTATACTACTTAAATAACTACCAATATCATCATGCAAATCCCGTGCGATGGAGTCTCTCACTTGGTGATTTTGGAGTTGCTGTCGTAACCGTATTTTGTATATTATATAAAAAATCATTGCTATAAAGAAACTAAATGCAAAAAGCATAACTGGCGGAAACCACCACCTTCCCCAAAACTCCGACTCTATTTTAAATGCCTTGGAAACCTTCTCATCGGTATTACGATCAATGAAAATTGCAACATACTCCCCTCCGGGTAAATTAAATAAATTAATAGATGGGCTTGCTCCCAGATGCAAGGTGTCAAAAGCCGTCAAATCACTGGTTAAGAAACATACTAAGTCCTTACCTTCTGTACCACTTAGTGTAATAGAAATATACACCGGAGGAATAGGTAAAACAATTTCCTTATCAATATCCCATGTGGATTGAGCACGTACAACACCTACCGCCCCTGTTTTAAACTCCTCTATTTGTAGTTTATGTGTTTGACTCCATCCTAAAAAAGGGACAAGTAACAAAACGAATAATATTTTCATCTTCTAGCGGTGAATAAAGCATAACTAAATAACCCAATAGCTACCAGCATTAAATAATAATATATAATACTTTCGTAATACCACAGATTAAAATAAAAGACATGTTGTAATAAGTACTTTTTTACAATAATATCTACCGACCGTATAAGAAACTGAATGGTAAGAGCCAGTAAAACAAGTAAAACGGGCGAAGATATATCTACCCTGTCCAAGAAAACATATAAATAGTAAGAGCCAAGTACCAATATAACAAGGTTCACATACAGACCGGAGCGATAATTCATTTCCAAATCGCCCGAAAAGAAGAAATAATCTAGTACAACAACCAAGCAACCTATTATACCCAACGCCACTATACCTTTCTTATGCAACGATACCTTGTAAAAAAAACCTAATACCGTAACATTCCAAAAGAAAGAATAATAGTAAAAAGTAATAAGATTATTTGAATGTAGTACCCTGTAGATATAGTTCCCCCACAAGGTAATAATAACCTCCGAAATTAGATACAGTACTATCCATTTAAACTCGTCACTAAAACTTCTCCATCTAAAAAGACCTATCATTAGAGGCACCAAGAGAAGTAACTCTACACTATGTCCAAAAAATTCATAGAATTGTATCACAACCTATGTGCAAGTAAAAGGAAGTGGACATGGTAGATCTGATTCATATTCAGGATTAACCTTAAAGTGGTAGTAAAACAATCTACTTGCATTTTCCTTATGATCTGCTATTATCCTAACCGGATCTGTATCTTCCTTAGGACTCAAGGCAAAAGAGATTTCGGCAAATGGACCTTTTTTTAGTATTTCCGTTAACCTATCTTTTTTTATACTTGTTCCTATGTTTGAAATCACCACAGACTTCTTATTTCCATCTTGCAAATTGCCTTTGGTAAGTATCCCATCTCCAAAAATTTTCCATTCGGCTTTTTTATAAACCTCATCCGTTACCACTTTTCTCATGGCAATTTGTTTCGGGTCTGTATCATCATACAAAAACGTTACCGTACCATTTTTAGATCCCGCTCCCATAGCTTTATCTAAATCGGCAAAGGCTATGCGTTGAGTATCCACAAAAAGCTCGTCATCAAGACCTCCCTTCTTCTTATATATTGTCCGTATCCTGAAATAAGCATTACCTGCTCCATTACTAGAGTTGGACTTCTTTCTTATAGCAATACAAAATAAAAAGCCAAAAACCTCATAACCTTTTTCAATAGTTAATTTTGCACCTCTTGAGAGCTCCTCCAACTCGCCTGAAGTTATAAAAAATTTAGGCTGTCCTGCTTGATTTATTAACTTAACGAAATTTCCAATATTTTGTTTTGTAGTTTCTGTCGCAGCTTCTTTACCTAAACTGTATCTGCTAGACTCCGAGTTAATTATTTCCTGTAGTCCTCCATGTGCAGCCCAATCAATTTTTTCATTTATAGCTTCTAAACTCATATTGTTTTATTTGATTCATAACCAAATGTACTTCAAATCTCAAATGACGCAAAATAAAGGTTAGTTTTTCTATTTTGTGGTCAAGTGCATAATTTAGGCAAACAGAAATAAAAATAAACAAATGATAATAAGACATTTATATCAAAAAACTTCTTTCGCTACTGCTAATGTGGTGGTAGACTTACTCATAGTATAAAAATGCAATGCCGGCACCCCAAAATCCTTAAGTTCACGGCATTGTGCTATACACCATTCTATGCCTAATTGGCGGGCTTCCTTATCATCTTTACAGTTTTTCACAGCTGTTTGTAATTCAGCAGGCATATCCAAATAGAAAATCTTGGGCAAAACTTCTAACTGTTTTTTTGTGGAAAGAATCTTTAAACCCGGAATAATTGGCACATTAATACCATGCTCACGACATTTATTTACGAAACTGAAGTACTTCTGGTTATCAAAAAACATCTGGGTAACCAGGTAGTCAGCTCCAGCAGCTACTTTCTGTTTTAAAAACTCAAAATCTTGGTGTACAGACTCCGCCTCAAAATGCTTCTCTGGGTACGCAGCCGCTCCTATGCAAAAGTCAGAAGTATTGAGATACCCTGTAGTTTCATGTAAATATTTTCCTTCATTCATGTCCTTTACCTGAAGGATAAGCTCAGAGGCATAATTGTGCCCTCCTTTCTTGGGTTTAAATGATGTAAACGGCTTGGCATGGTCACCTCTTAATGCAACCACATTTTGGATTCCCAAATAGTTTAGGTCTATAAGCAAGTCTTCTGTATCATCCTTTGTAAAGCCTCCACATAAAACGTGAGGAACGGGGTCTGTATCAAACTTATGCATTAATGATGCACAAATACCCACAGTACCTGGTCGTTTCCTTGTCTTAATCTCTACCGTACTACCATCCTCTTTGGTCCCTTTCAAGTACTCTTCCCTATGGTAAGTAACATCTACAAACTTGGGTTTCAACTCCATCATAGGTGTGATGTCGTTTAACAATTCATCTATCTTTCCACCTTTTACCGGTGGTATTATCTCAATAGAAAATAAGGTTTTGCCCTTGCTGTTTGCTATATGTTCTGTAACCTTGGCCATAGTAAATATTTTCCCCTAAATTTAAAAAACAATCTACAAAACAATAAAATTGTAGTAAATTTTATTACCTATTAAGTGATAATAAAGATAAATTATCTAAATATTCTGAGCTTTAGTCCAAGATTTAGACGAATATTCTAGAAGACATCATAGAGCATCATACAGGAAGACTATCCCAATATTTTAATATAGTCTTTTCGGCTCGTTGTTGAAGATGAACCGTACTAGGAAACAATTCTGTCCTTAAACTCCGATATAATTCTACGCTGCTTCTAAGACTTTTCAGAATTTGAAGTTTAGAGTAACCAGAAATAGTATCCTTTAAAGCCTCTAAATCTACTTCCTTTAACTCCATTTCCACTTTTCTTACTCCTCTAGGTAGATTTCCATTTCTAACATGTAGCAAGGGGCCAAGAACCACCATCCGTAGAAAACCCAAGAAATCAATGGCTTCTACGTATTCTCCACGTGCAATTTTCACAAGAGCATAGTGAATCCAAGTCCAAAAACGATCTTCTATCCACTGGAAATCGGGGTGTGGAAAATGTGCTTCTGTGTCATCCATAACTCTCTGTAACAGCCCTTGCTTATCCAAAAGAATTATAGGGTTTTCTACTCTTTCCTTAAACTCCTCTAAGGTCACGAACTTTATATCTACATGTAGTAAGGGTGAGTCGTACAGGCAAATGAGCAAGCGGGGTTCACCCACATGGTCACCCCTGAAACCCGATATAAAGTCGCCCAATTCTTGGGCGACTTTTATCATTTCTTCAATACTATCAGTTATTTTATGCTTGGTGACCAAGACCAAATCTAGGTCCGAAAATCGGTCTATTTGACCAGAAATATAGGACCCTCCCGCAGCTAAGCCGGTTACGTCGTCATTTAGGGCTAGTATTTTCGCCGCATTAAGAGCAAATTCTTTTTGGAACATGAGCATTATTTAAAAAGTACTAGGTATTTAGCTTTATTCTCGTATATAAGCCAAATAAACACTGCCCATAAAACCAAGGCCATAACCAAACCACTTGGTGCTACGAAAATATGGGTTAGTAAAATCCCAACCATTACAGGGAAGAGAACCAAAATACCCAAAGCCCGAGTTTTCGGAAAAAAGAGTAATAATCCACCAATTATTTCGGCATAAGCTATAAGAGGCATAAGCCAGGAAATCTCCATTAAAGCAGCATTATCCTTCATTAGTTCTTCAGGAAGATTATCTGGAGTAGGAATGTAGTTGAAAATCTTATTTAAACCGCCATTTAACATCATTATTCCAAGCAGGAACGCTAATATGTTTAGTATGTTTTTTTTCATCGTTTTTCAGTTAGGTGTTGCTATTCAATTGACAAATTATTCATTCACTAAAATACTGACAGAAGTAACTGGTAACATGTATTTTGTCACACGCTATTTTCTTTTCGAAATGTAAAGTGAAATTCTTGATTAATAAAATCTTAGGATATTTTTTTAGATTATTTCCGCAGTTTAATCTGGATTGTATTCTACCTGCTTTACATAGGATGTTATTTGATAACAAGATTTTACCCGTCGAGGGTAGCCATAACTTGTTTACCTCCTCTTTTTTGTGTTAAATAATCTTCAAAAATGCTTTACGAGTACTGGTTTATTAAATGAAGGTTTATAAATTTGGGTAAGATAATAGTTTATTCTAAACCTTTTAAAGACAACTAATAATGAGAAACCTCCTATCATTAGTACTTTTTTGTTTCCTACCTTTTATAGGCTCTACGCAGACTCTTAAAGATTACGAAGGCGTTTTCCTTTTTGATGGAGCACCCTTTGCTAGTATCGTGATTACACATAGTAATGGTACTCTTTCCGCCGAAGCTGAGAGCTTGGGAAAAGGAGATTTAAAAACCTCTTCTAATAAAGACGAGTTTACAGAACCTAACTACAATGCTACTCTGAAGTTTCAAAGAGATGAGACAGGTAATGTGATAGGGGTTACGGTTTCGGCTATGGGAGAAAAATTCGAAGGTAAAAAATCTTCTCCTTTTGATGAATACCTAGGTAGCTATTCCCTAGATGAGCCATTAAACGAAGTAAAACTCGTACTCAAAAACGGCAACCTCTTCGGGATCTCCGCTATGGGCGAGTCCAGCATATCTAAAACCAGTACAAAAGACAAGTTTACGCTAGATTCATACGACGGCACAATTCTCTTTATACGTGACACAAAAGGTAACATTTCCACGGTAGAAGTGGCTGTGCAAGGAAGTATATTTAAAGGAGAAAAGAAATAAATATCATTTCATATCTACCAATGTAACACCCTGTCCACCCCGGTCAGGGTGTTCATCTGTCATTTTTCCTACGTAAGGATATTGTTTCAAATGGTTTCGGATAAGGCTCCGCAAAATACCGTCACCTTTGCCGTGTACAATTCGTAATTGCGGATAACCCAAAAGTATAGCTTGGTCTATAAGTTGATCCACAGCCACCAAAGCCTCCTCTCCCCTTTTACCACGAAGATCCAGATTAAAGCTAAAATCTGTCATCTTTTCATTTAAGTCCACACCCTTCATACTGCGGACACTTTCTTTTTGCGAAGCTTTAAACTCTTTATTAGAAACCTTCTGCAAGCGAGACAGTTTTATATTAGACTTAAGCCCGCCCAAACGAATTTCTGCATCCTTTCCATTTAAACCCAGAACCTGAGCATAGGTATCTTGCCCTACAATTTTCACCATGTCACCCACTACAATTGTCCCGGAGACAGGTTCCGGTTTTGGCTCGGGCTTCTTCTCTTCTTTAAGTACTTGCTCTTCAAAAACCTTCACTTGCTCTCTAGCAATACGTGAGGCCTCTTTTTCGGCATTGTTTTCCTTTATATGCCGTATGGTGTTTTCTATGGTCTTATTGGCATCCTTTATTATCTTCTTGGCATTATCTTTGGCTTCCGCAATTATCCTTTTCTTGTCTTCCTCCAAGAAGTTTTTGAGCGACGCGTACTGCTCAGAACGTTTCTTAATCTCATCCAATTCTTTCTTAAGCATCGCATTTTGCTCCGCAAAAGCCGCCTTTTCTATATCCAGCTCTTTAATCATTTTCTCGAAATTGAGCTGATTTTTTCCTAGCTTTCTCTTTGCGTTCTTAATAATACGTTCCGGCAATCCCATTTTGGTGGCTACCTCAAAAGCAAATGAGTTACCCGGCTTACCCATTTCTAACTCAAAGAGCGGGGTTAGCTCTTCAGAATCGAACCGCATGGCACCATTTATAAGACCATCATTTTTATCCGCAAAAACCTTCAGATTGGTATAGTGGGTATTGATGACCCCAAACGATTTTTTATATACAAAACTTTCTAAAATAGATTCGGCCAGGGCACCTCCAAGCGAAGGCTCTGTTCCTGTACCAAACTCATCAATCAAAAACAAAGTTTTTGAGTCTGCCCTTGCCATAAATTCCTTCATATTGGTAAGGTGAGAACTATAAGTACTTAAGTCATTTTCAATGCTTTGCTCGTCTCCAATATCAATAAAAAGATTATCAAAAAGACCAACCTTAGAGTCCGGAGCAGTAGGTACTAGCATACCGCACTGAGCCATATATTGCACCAAACCTATCGTTTTTAACATCACCGATTTCCCTCCGGCATTTGGCCCTGAAACCACCATAATACGAGCTTCAGAATGCAGACTTACCGTAAGCGGTACCACAGGCTTTCCTTGTTTTTGGTGCGATAAAAAGAGAAGCGGATGCTTAGTATATTGCCAATCCAATATAGTTTCATCTACCAGCAATGGATAGTTGCTATTGGTTTTATTGGCAAAACGAGCCTTGGCTCTAATAAAATCTAAAATACCTAAGAACAGATAAGACTTCTGTAACTCTGGAATAGAAGGACGCATATCGGCAGTTAATTGCCCCAAAATCCTTAGTATTTCTCTGCGTTCCCTAATCTCTAAATCCCTGATTTCATTATTGGCTTCCAGAACTTCGCCCGGTTCCACAAAAGCAATGTTCCCTGTAGAGGTTTCGTCATGTACAAAACCGGATAGTTTTCGTTTATGCTCTGCCAAAATAGGCAAAACCAAACGTCCGTTACGTACAGTGAGCGTCATATCCTCTCCTATCCAACCCGAATTTTTAGCCGTACGGTAAATTCTGTCTAACGTTTTCTTCACATTAGACAACTCCACAGCCAGTTTCCTCCGTATGTCAAAAAGCTCTTTTGATGCCTGGTCTTTTACCTTACCTTTATCATCAATAATGCCATTTATTTTCACCAAAAGCGACTCCCACCCCTGCGGGCTACTCTGCGGATACGCATCCTGCATGAGCAACCGCATCTGAGGAAACCTCTCCTGTGGCGTATTCTTAAAGAAATGGAATATTTGCTGAATGGTAGTGAGAGATAGTTTAATATCAAAAAACTCCTCTTCGTACAGTAAAGCTCCCTCAATAGACGCTCGCTCCAGGTACTCACTTACATCCAGATAGTTTTGGCTTGGAAAAGCGGACTCAGTAAGGAGAATCATCCTAAATTCCTCGGTTTGGGCCATCATTTTGGCTATCAACGCGTGTTTATTAGAAAAACGCATCTTATCTACAAATGACTTACCGAGTGTACTTACACATTCTTCTTGTAAATACTCCCTAATTTTATCAAACCCTAATTTGGTTTCTAAGTTTTTTGGATATAACATCTGCCCAATTGACAACTAAAAGTAAACAATTAGCAAACCAAAAATAGGTGGCTGCTAACTTTGAACCGCAAAATTACATCTTACTGCTCTACAAACAATATGATATACCAAGGGATAAGATGTATTCTAACGTATAAGTTCCACTGATAGAATTATATGATCTCTTTATAATGCTCTACCACTGGTAGCGGATCATAATAATGGTGTAAAAGATTTTTCCACTCTTGATATTGCGGAGAGTTCCTAAATCCTACTGTATGGCTTTCAAGGGTTTCCCATTCTATTAAAAGTAAATATTTGCCTTCTTGCTCTATACATTTACGTAAAGAATGTTTTATGTAGCCATCAACGGCAGATACGTATTGCCCCGCAGTCAAAAAGTCTCTTTCAAATTCTCTTTCTGAACCAGATTTAATGTAAAGTATTACGGCTTCTAAGATCATGTTTTTTTGTTTAATACCGCTAAAATATGCAAAAAGCCCAGCAAATAGAAATCTGCCGGGCTTTAACCCTAATTATGCAATAGCATATCTACTACACTAAAATGCTACTTCATATAAGCTTTAACACGTCCAAGACCATAGTTCACTATGCGTTTCTCGGTATTTTGCTTCTATTCTGCAGCTTTTCGTTTCGATAAAATCTCTAACGCATAATTCGGGTTTAAGTCTTACACTAATTTTACGGCTGTACCGCTGGCTGTTACCATGAGCATTCCGTTACTATTTCCCAACGTTTCGTAATCTAGATCAATGCCTATAATGGCATCTGCTCCGAAAGCCTGAGCCCGCTCTATCATTTCTTTTATTGCTGTATCTTTAGCTTCTCTCAGAACACTTTCGTAAGACGATGCCCGCCCACCGACTATATCACGTATCCCCGCAAACATATCCCTGAATATATTGGCTCCAATGATGGTTTCGCCTGTTACAAGGGCTTTGTATTCGGCCACACTCCTGCCCTCAATGTTGTTTGTTGTAGTTAATAACATATTTCTTTAGCTTTTTTTATTAAAGTTAAAGAAGACACGGCGTACAAGCAATGTACTATTTATAGGAGGCTATTATTCTTTATGGCTGGCAATATTATCCATAATCATCTCATCTTGGCTCTTTTTGCCAAAAAAGCAGTCATAATAGGGTCAAAACCTCTTTCTATATCTACTTCTATGAAATCAATCTTATACTGTCCGCACTTAATTTTTAGTTCGTGATAGAACTTTTGCAGCGTTTGAATATACTTTTCCCGCACCTGAGCTGGCTGTAGTTTTAGTTTTTCATTGGTTTCTAAATCAATGAACTCATAAGGCCCATCTGCAAAGTCAAAGTCAAACTCAGTTTTCTTATCTGTTACATGGAACAGCAGTACTTCATGCTTATTGTGCTTAAGGTGTTGCAGGGCAGAAAAAATACGTTCACTGTTTTCTACATCCTCAAACATATCAGAGAAAAGCACCACTAAAGAACGTGTATGTATTTTATCGGCTATAAGATGTAAGGTATTAACTACAGAACTGCCTTGGTTTTTCTTTTCCCTATTTAGCACCCTCTCCAGCTCCGTATACACTTTGTGTAGATGTGTGGTGGTAGACTTACACTCGGTTTGTACCTCTATTTGGTCAGAAAAAGTCACCAAACCTACCGCATCACGCTGCCTCTGTAGCATATTGGCCAAAGTAGCAGCTGCTAAGGTAGAAAAAGCAAGCTTACCTTTAGATTTCTCAGGATAATACATGGAAGAAGATACATCAACCAAAAGGTAACAGCGTAAGTTTGTCTCCTCCTCGTAAGTTTTCACAAAGAGCTTACCTGTTTTGTTAAAGACCTTCCAATCTATGTGGCGGGTACTTTCGCCTGAGTTATATAGTCTATGTTCTGCAAACTCCACAGAAAATCCGTGAAAAGGCGACTTGTGCAGACCTGTGATAAAGCCTTCAACCAATTGTTTGGCCAAAAAGTCTAAACTTCCGTACTCCCGAATTTTAGAAAGATCAAGATTTAACATCAAATGTTTTTCCTAGTATTTTTTTCGGTCGGAAGATACGGAATTCTTGTTATTTCTTCCTCAATACCTAGGAAACAATTGTAGTAGTCTACTGAATACCCTTCCCTAAGAAGTTCTAATGTCCCATTAAAACCCACAATCCGGGCTTTAATTTTTGCTACTCCTTTTTCTATTATTCCTAAATGCTTGGCTGCATCTATGGAGAGGTCTATAACCCTACTCTTGGCAAAAGGCCCTCGATCATTTACCCGAACCACTACCCACCTACCTGAAATAGGGTTTTCTACTTCTATCATGGTACCAAATGGTAGGGTTTTGTGTGCACAAGTAAATTCACCACGTGTGAAAATCTCACCGCTAGCAGTTTTTTTACCAAGAAACTTATGGTGGTAAAAAGAAGCATGCCCGTTAAAAGTTTGGCCTACATCGGCCTTTTGGGCATTAATACTTAAAGTAGTAGCAAGAATCAAACACATGATAATCAATATGTTTGAAATTTTTCTATTTAAATATTCCATGATGCAAAGTAAAGTTGTTTTCTTTTAACAACGAACCTAAAATCTGAGCTATCTCCTGGCTATATACAAAAAACTATACTTTTTATATGAAAAATACAATTTTAGATATGTTTTTTTTGTAATTTTATAGGGTTAAATTTTTTTTTAACTCCATAAACGTATAATTTTGAACATATGTACATAAACCTCTAAAAAATTTGCGTAGCGTGGAAAGAGAAGACCAAGAGATGATTTATTCGAAAAAAATCAGGGCCGGCAAAAGGACTTATTTTTTTGATGTGAGATCTACCCGTTCAAATGATTATTACCTGACCGTAACCGAAAGCAGGAGATTCCAAAAAGATGGTGAATTTGTTTTCGAAAAATCTAAACTATTTGTTTACAAAGAAGACCTAGATAAGGTAGCCGATGCATTACAAGATGCGGTAAACTATATAAAAACCGAATTACTTCCTCATGTGGACTTCGAGCAGTTTAAGGCTACAGAAAGTGCTGCAGAACCCTCTGAGTTTGGAGACTCTACACTAAAGTGGGACTAAGACTTCTTTGGTTAACAGCTGCAATCTTTTGGTTAACAGCTGTTAGCCCTTTTAATACTTTTTAGCTTAACGCTAAAATTTCTTCTAAAAAACTGCGGCTATTACTTAAGCGGGGTACTTTGTGCTGCCCTCCCATCTTATTATTCTTTTCTAACCAAGCCATAAAAGTGCCTTGAACCACGAAATGCACTATGGGCATTTGCAAGGCTATATCATTTTGTCTTTTGGCATCGTAGTCTGAGTTTATTTCTCTTAAGTACTTATCTAACAACTCAGTAAATATTTCGGGGTCTTTTACGGGACTTTCGAGTTCTATAGCCCATTCATGCCCACCTTTGGAGTCTGCCTCCATAAAGACGGGGGCAGCTGTGTACTCTTTTATATGTACGTTTAGCTCTTGGCATACACGACTAAGAGCTGTATCTGCATTTTCTACTACGACTTCTTCTCCAAATACATTTATAAAATGCTTTGTACGACCAGAAATTTTAATCCTAAACGGGTATTTTGAGGTGAATTTTACCGTATCTCCAATTTTATACCGCCATAGACCCGCATTGGTACTTATGATCATAGCATAGTTTTTATCAAGTTCCACTTCATCCAAAGTCAATGAACGCGGAAACTCCTTATCCCATTCTTCGGCCGGAAGAAACTCATAAAACACTCCATAATCTAGCATAAGGAGCATTTGGTCTTGTAGAGAAATATCGTCTTGTAAACCAAAAAAACCTTCGGAAGCATTGTAGGACTCCATATACCTAACTTGGTCTGAAGGAAAAAGTCTCTCCTTAAAAAGTGCCCTGTAGGGTGTAAATGATACAGCACCATGAAAAAAGGCTTCGAAGTTCGGCCAAAAGTCTAAAGCACTAGAAGCTCCAGTTTCTTCCATGATTTTCTCTATCAATACAACTCCCCAAGTAGGCACACCCATCATTGCGGTAGCGTTCTCTTTAGAGCAAATATCTATCATGAGTCGCATTTTTTCTTCCCATTTATCCAAAAGTGCCACTTCGGGCGGGGGAGTACGGAAATACTCAGCCCATTTGGGCAGGTTTTTGGTAAGGATAGCCGACACATCGCCCGCCAGAAGGTTTTCGTTAAACGGATTTGGATGAAGAGAACCTCCTATAGAAATGGCTTTACCCGCGAATAATTGAGAATCTGGAACATTTTCAAAATAAAGGGTAAGCAAATCTCGCCCACCTGTATAATTGCATTCCTGAAGTGACTCTTCAGAAACGGGAATGAACTTACTACGAGCATTGGTAGTTCCAGAAGATTTGGAAAACCATGATATTTCTGATGGCCAAATTACATTCTTCTCGCCTTTGAGAACCCTCTCTATCCAAGGGTAGAACTCTTCGTAACTTACTACTGGCACACGCTCCTGAAACTCCTTTATGCTTTTAATATCGGAAAAACCATTCTCGATACCAAATTTCGTGAATTTTCCTCTTTCTATAAGGCTATTAAATACACCGAACTGGGTTTCTATGGGATATTCCTTAAAGTGGTTTATCCGTCCAATCCTGTTCTTCATAAAGAAACTTACAACCTCGTTTACTATATTCAAGTTAGGGTAGGGTTAAAATGGAGTCCAATTTATACAATTATCTTTTTTTGCCCAAAGGTATTGAACCTAAAAATCCAACCTTAAGCCCGCATTGAAGTTCCTTGTGGCCGCTGGGTTATAAAATCTTGCACCGAAAGCGTTGAAGTCATAACCTGCAGAGTATTTTGTGTTAAACAAATTTTCAACCCCAAAATTCAGGTTTGCGGCAGGAAGTCTTTTATACTTAAACCGCCAACCTATTCGTGCTGATGAAAGTAAAACTGACGGGGCATAAATGGTATTTTCGTTATTTAAAGGCGTTTTAGAGAGATGATTTAGGTCAAAGTTTAGATAAACTCCCTTTTGAGTAGCCAGCCTCGCAGCTAAGTAAACATTGGTTTTTGAAGTTCCCGGTAGCTGCTTGCCTTTCAGCTCTTGTCCATTATTAAGGTAGTTACCAAAACCATAATCATTATACGTAAAGTTCAAAGATAAATGTGAAGTAAATCCGGATGGAAAATGAAAAACAGCGTCGTTACTTAATTCTACACCTTTTTGCTTTATCAGACCAGTATTTTGAAAAAATTCATTGCCGTTATCCAAAACACTCCGTACCAAAGCATTTTTAATATTTTGACTGTATAGGGCAATCTCAGATGAAAAGACTTTGTTCCAACTCGTTTTAAAACCTAATTCATGGCTTAAGGCTTTTTCGGCTTTCAGGTTTATGGTGTTTTGAGTTTCGTAGTTTGCCATGGTCTCTTGGGCAGTAGGTGCCGAATAACCGTTTGACAACGTATAATACACCGAACTCCTCTTACCTACTGATTTTAATACAGCAAATCTTGGTGACCAGGGCGTGGCTGGTCTATTAACATGATTACTTGCAGCCTGGTTTACAGGAGAAAACGTATTGTCATACAACTGAGTATTATAACTTAGCCCCCCACTAAGGTTAATATCCCATGGAAGACTGTATTCCGCTTGAAAAAAATGGGTCAGCTGGTTTGACTGAAGGGATGTATGATACCGTTTACTCCCCATTTCACCAAGATTATTATCATAAACATTAAAACCTGAACGGGTAAAAATACCCTCTGAACCTAAATTCAGAACCAACTCCCCATACCTCCTGGTAGCTACTACACGATAACCTGCCGTATTTTCTTTACGTACTTCATAATTAGTAATAAACGGATTATGCAGATTACTGTAGATATAGTATGCAGTAGTATTGAGTTTTAGGCTTGGCAATATTTGAAAATTATGATTCAAGCCAAGCAATCTGTAGGTCTGTTTTATGCGGGCATCTTGTTCCACCGAGCTAGGGTTGGTCCCGGCAGCAGGACGGGAAGCTTGAGGATTAGCCTCCATCTGTGCCAGAGTTAAACCACCTGGTGTTTCGTAATTTGTACTGGATCCGCTGTAATATAAGTTTAAGGTTTGCCTATTAGAAATCTGGTAGGCTCCAGTTATAAATTCTGAGGACTTCTTCATGGCTGAGTGATTTCTATAACCATCAGATAAAAGGTGAGAAGTTCCAAAACGGAAAGATAACTTCTTTGTGGAAAAGCCATAGCCAGTAGAAACACCCAAAGTCCCGTAGCTTCCGCCCTGCAATGCGGCATAACCACCATTACTTTTCTTTTGTATCTCGGTTTCCAACTGTACTACACCTCCATAACCCGCTCCGTACATACTGCTAGACGGCCCCTTAAGTAGCTCTACGTTCTCCAAATTAGCAAAATCTACTAAGTTCAAGTAGGTGGTACCATTAGCGTCTGAAAGGGGAATACCGTTCCAATACACCTTTACGTTACGCACACCAAAGGGTGACCGCAGCGAACTCCCCCGTATAGATAACCTATAACTCCCCGGTGAACGCTCTTCCATACGAACACCCGCCTGGGCATTTAAGATAGGCAACGGCGAAGAAGTATTTTGGTATCTTGTTATTTCTTCTAATCCTATTTTTTCTATAGCGGCAGGCGTTGAAATTTTGGATTTAGAGGTTCCAAAACCACGGACTACTACCTCCTGCAACTGCTTAGTAGTATCTATTTGGGCAAAGAGCGTATTGGTAAAGAAAAGAGATAGAAGAAGCAAAAATAATTTCATGTATGTTTTTTACCCCAAAAAACAGGGCTGGTTTAGTATTACAAATGTAAGGAAAAGTTAAGGAAAGTACGGAAATGTAGATGTATGGCCAGTTTTTGGAGGTATTGAAATTACTCTGAAAGAAAAGAATATTGGTTAACGGGAGATAATACCCTAAATATTATGTTTTTACGCGTGAAGTTTTTGATAAGTTTTGAATCTTCAAAAAGGAGTTATAAAAGAATATTTGTCATTGGAGGTAAGATGCATCATTGTGACATACATCAGCAAAAAAAATCTAGTTGCCTGCCAAAACAAAACCCGTACCAGCCTTATAGTAAAACCAATACGGGTTTGTCGTAGCCTCAGAGGGAATCGAACCCCCACCAAGAGTACCGGAAACTCTCGTTCTATCCATTAAACTATGAGGCCGCTATTATCTTACATACCAAAGATTAACGAAACCGAGTAGGCGGCAATACGCTCCTATCCATTAAACTATGGAGCCAAAATGGAGTGCAAAGATATAGCTATTTTTGGATTGTATCAAAAAAAGTCTTTCTCAGGTCTTCTTTGGCTTTATCATTGAGTCTTCCGGCCCACAAAAGCCTCAGGTTCCGACGATGGAGTGCCTGTTCGTACAAATCTTTTTCCTGTTCTGTTTCTGCAATAGCCTCCGAAACCTCAATTGGCCTACCCGACTGGTCCACAGCCACAAACGTCAAGAATGCCTGATTTGTTTTTACTTTTGTTCCTGCAGGAATGTTCTCCGAAAAAACCTCTACCATCACCTCCATAGAAGTGTTAAATGCCCGAGTGATTTTTGCTTCCAAAGTCACTACGTTTCCCAAAGGAATGGGGTTTTCGAACGATACATTGTCTACCGATGCCGTCACGACTGTGCGATTACAGTGTTTTTGGGCGGTAATTGCACCTGCTATATCCATTAACCGCATTAGATTTCCTCCCATTAGATTTGAGAGGGTATTGGTATCATTCGGAAATACCATTTCGGTCATAATAGTAAGCGATTCCTTTACAAACTTTGCTTTCAATTATTTATTTTTTTTCTGCAAAGATAATTACTACGCCTTAACAATATAGAAAGTCGTTTTAACAATCGTCTCACGCCCTCTTTGTTTTATCTGCAAAAGTCCTTCTATCTGATATCTCCACATCTTCTTTTTTTACAAAACCATAAAAGAATCAATTATACAAGCTGCTAAAAAGTACTTCATTGAAAACTTTTTTTCATCCTAAAATGTGGATCTCAATTCAGTCAAAGTTGAGAAATTGTATCATTGAAATAGGTTTCTTTGCAAATCATGGAAATAGGGACTTGCATTTAGTGCGTAGGAGTTTAACTTTGTTCCATACAAGAGAGGAAAGTATATATATGAACATATTGAAAATGTTAAGAAGCTTTAAATATGCTATTAACGGTATTTGGATACTTTTCTCTAAGGAAAACAATGCTAAATTCCATCTACTAATAGCCTGTTTGGTGGTTTCATTTGGCTTTTATTTTAACATAAAAAAGCACGAATGGTTTGCCATCCTGTTTTGTATTTTCTTCGTGTTTTCTGCAGAAGCTTTTAATACTGCTATCGAAAAAATATGTGATAAATTCCATCCGGAACGAGATCCGATTATAGGACGTATTAAAGATTTAGCTGCGGCAGGAGTCCTTTTTGCAACCATTTGCTCCGTTTTAGTGGGTATTATAATTTTCTGGAGACACATTTGGTGAGGAGTGATGAGCTTTGAGATTGCACAACTGATAATTACCAATTGTCCATTCTTCATGGTTTTAACTTTTAGTTTGACTAATTTTGTACCCGAAAACCAGTTCCTATGTCAGACAGATATATGCAGCGGGGCGTTTCTGCCTCAAAAGAAGATGTTCATAAAGCCATTGAAAAGCTAGATAAGGGTTTATTCCCAAAGGCTTTTTGTAAGATTTCCCCCGATATTTTAGGGGGCGATGAGGAGTATTGTAACATTATGCATGCCGATGGTGCAGGAACCAAAACCTCTTTGGCATATCTGTATTGGAAAGAAACTGGCGACATTTCGGTTTGGAAGGGAATAGCACAGGATTCTATCATCATGAATACAGATGACCTACTTTGTGTAGGAGCTACGGGTCCTATCCTGATGTCTTCTTCTATAGATCGAAACAAAGGAAAAATCCCAGGAGAAGTTATTTCCGCTATCATTAATGGTAGTGAAGAAGTACTGGAAATGCTCCGCCAAAATGGAGTGGAGATTTATAGCACAGGCGGCGAAACTGCAGATGTGGGTGATTTAGTACAGACTATAACAGTAAATACCACCGTAATTGGCCGCATGAAACGTGCCGATGTAATTTCTAATGACCATATTAAACCCGGTGATGTGATAGTGGGTTTGGCTTCTTATGGAAAGGCCACTTACGAAACCGAATATAATGGGGGTATGGGTAGCAATGGACTAACCTCAGCCCGCCATGATGTTTTGGACAAAAAATATGCTAGTCTTTACCCAGAAAGCTACGACAATGCCATCGATAGTTCTTTGGTTTATAGTGGCAGCAAAGACCTTAAGGAAGAAATAGAAGTAGAAAACCAGTTAATGGTAAATGTGGGAAAACTTATCCTTTCCCCTACCCGCACTTATGCCCCCGTAGTGAAAAAACTGTTGGAAACCCTGAAAGGAAAAATAAACGGAATGGTACATTGCAGCGGCGGAGCACAGACCAAAGTTCTGCATTTTGTGGATAATGTACATGTAATTAAGGACAATCTGTTCCCTATTCCGCCATTGTTTAAGCTTATACAAGAAGAAAGCGGCACCTCATGGAGCGAAATGTATAAAGTGTTTAACATGGGGCACCGCCTTGAGATTTATTTACCAGAAGAGTACGCCCAACATGTTATTGAGATATCTGAATCTTTCGGAATTCCTGCCCAAATAGTTGGCCGTGTAGAAGCATTCGACTCTAAAAAACTTACTATACAGAGCGAGTTTGGCGAGTTTTTATATTGATACTTTTCAGTAGTTTATTACAATAGATACGCTCAGCACCGCACCTCTTACTAGAACGTGCTGGGCTTATGTCTTCTCTATGTGCAGATAAGCAGCCACATCTGTTTGGTAGGCGTAGAATGCCTGACTGAAAGCTTACTATGTAGTTATACGACTTCGTACTTCACGACATTCT
Organism: uncultured Lacihabitans sp.; assembly: GCA_964489955.1. Taxonomy (GTDB): domain Bacteria; phylum Bacteroidota; class Bacteroidia; order Cytophagales; family Spirosomataceae; genus Leadbetterella. The sequence goes on from CAZBAV010000028.1 coordinate 36,512, forward strand.
AGAAATAATTCACGTAACTGCCCTCTGATTGTAAACGAGTAATACCGTCTTCATTCCAGCTAAACCAATTTCTTTAATAAGAATTTATTCATATGGTTTTGAGTATCCATACGAGTGAAGGCTTTTAGACCATATAATGAGCCTAGCGGCTAAACTTTCAGTTCAATACTTTTAGCCTTTAGACAAATTTCATTTGTTACTTGAATCCATCAAAAGATTTGGATGTTTCAAAAACAATCATTTACTTTGAATTACAAAGTACTTTTCAATTTGTGAAATTTATCCGAAAATGAAATATCTGTTCCTTACCATTATCATATTCCTAATAGAAGTTTTCATAGCCCTATTTGTAAAAGACAGTTTTATCCGTCCGTTTTTTGGCGACTTTTTAGCCACAATTCTGGTCTATACATTCTTAATGATTTTTTCTACTAAAGAAAGCTTCTTTAAGGTAGCCATACTAAGTTTACTTATCAGCTATTTGGTAGAGTTTCTACAGTATTTCCGGTTTGTACACATTACTGGGTTATCTGAGCACAAAATACTTTCTGTAATCTTAGGAACGTCCTTCTCATGGTGGGATATTTTGGCCTATACAGCAGGCTTCCTTTTTATCTTATTTTGGGAGTTTCGCACTTATAAAATCGCGAAAATTTAAACTATATCAACTTTTTACTCAAATGAGTCCTTTTGTAAAACCTGAGTCCATCGTCCGTACTATTTGGTCGGACACCGACTGCATTTTATTCATATTCGGTGCTTGTGCTGGGGAGTTTGCCCACAGCAAATCCGTAGATTGGTTATTCTATACAGGTAAACTCCCTAATGATCCCATTGGCCGGTTGTTTTCTACCGTAGTTTATTCCCAGCAAATTATCTTCAATGAAAATGCCCAAAACACTATACAAACTATGACCAAAATCCATCGAAAAGTGGAAGCAAAACGTGGTTTTTGTATACCTAACTGGGCATATCAAGATGTACTCTATATGCTTATTGATTACACAGCAAGGGTATATGAATTACTTCACCGTCCTTTAGCTCATTCAGAAAAAGAAGAAATTTATGACGTTTTTCGTAGAATAGGTACACAAATGGAGATACAAGACTTACCCACTACATGGGATAATTGGCAAATAAACCGTACCCAACATTTAGAAAGAAACTACTCAGATTCTGAATTAACCCAGGAGCTTTTCAGACGCTACAAAACTCATCTTGGGGCTTTCAGATATACACTTCTGTTAATAGTACAGTCTTTTCTGCTGCCAAAACAATTCTTAAAAACTTCCAAAAACTGGTTTTGGACTGTTCTTTTACAGTGCTACAAATACACCAAAAGTATCTGGCCAATAAGAGAGTTAAAGTATTATTTACTTCCCCAAAAACACCAAAAGTCACTTAGAGATTTGGCTATTAAGAAGCCAAGAGGAAGGTGTCCTTTTTCTAATTTTAGCAAAAAGACAGAAGTGGTTACTGTAGTATATACATGAAGTAAATTCACATAATTCTGTCTATTTAGAACTCCAATCCTCCAAAACCGAAATTAGAGATAAAAACATAAAAAGCCCCTGGAATACCAACAATTAGCAGACCAGGAGTTCTAGGTTAGGGTTCTATCAAATCATAAACACGCACATAGTCTACTTCCATTTGAGCAGGAAAAGCGGTATCATCAATTCCTTGTTGGCCACCCCAGTCGCCCCCTACAGCTAGGTTAACCAGCCAGTGAAACTTTTGGTCAAATGGCCAAGCCGCAAAACCTCTCTTTTCGTTGTTGAAGGTGAAAATAAGTTGGTCATCTACATAGCCTTTTATATAATCCGGTGTCCAGTCTATTCTGTATAGATGAAATTCTGTAGTTGCGTTCTGTATTTTTTTCACAGCAGTTTTCTGTGTACCAATAGAATGGTGGTAGTCTTTGGTATGTACACTAATATGCACCACATCCTGATCATACCCTACATGCTCCAAGATATCTATTTCACCTGAGTTTGGCCAACCTCCATAAACCCAGTCTGAAGGAAGCATCCAAGCCGCTGGCCATGTACCTTTTCCTTTTGGCACTTTTGCACGTACTTCAAAGCGTCCATACAGAAAGTCGCCCTTGCCTTTACTCACCAGTCTGGTAGAGGTATAGTTTTTCTCTCCAAAATCTTCCTTTCTGGCTGTGATACGCAGTAACCCACCTGACACAGTCACGTTTTCTTTCCGCCCATCTGTATAATATTGTAGCTCATTATTTCCCCAACCGTTATTGGGAGAACCCACATCGTAGCCCCATTTGGAAGCGTCAGGTAAACCTTCGTAGTCGAACTCATCTGCCCACGAAGGCTTGCTACTGAAACTGTATTCTTGTGTTGTAGGAGCCGGAATATTTGGTTTCCTATCATCAACAGAAGAGCACATAACAAACAGAGGAAACAAAAAAACGACTTTCCTTACTACTTCATTTTTTATTATATCCATAAATACTGAGTTTTTTGTTGGGGCATATAGCCCCAACAAAGTTCTTACATAGATCTTAAAGTGAATGTCCACCAGCCATCACCACCAATGTTCACTCCTATTTTCAACAAATCGTATCCTTTTCCGTCTACATTCTTTGTCATTCCTAGTATATCATACAATACATAGTCATTTAAAGGCCCTGTAGCAGTTTCTCCTCCATTATGGGCTTTCTTAACCCCTATATGGGCTCCTTTACCCACCAGGCGTAACTGCCCGAGTTTCCTAACCCCTGTACCTTCGCTTACAATAAAACTAAACTGACCGGAGTTCCATAATGCCTGAGCCCCTTTTAGATTAGCAGAAGGCTCACATCCGGAAGTTTGATTTCCTAAGTAACCATCGGCAAAAAAGTCACCTTTATTATCATACACAAATGTCCCTTGCGAGTTAAAATTGAAGGTAAACTCATCATTAAACTCACAAGAACGTACAGCAATATCTCCCACTCCACTAGCCCACCAGCTACCGTCATCTGCCCCAGGACCAACCTTAAAAGCTCCTGCCTCTGGATTTAACTTCCAGGTCTTTTTGGTACAACCAGCTATAAAGCCCAAAGCACGGCTATCGTTACAAGCTTCCGGGTCATTTTGGTTAACTGTTACTTTTTTAGTAACCGAATTCATCCCTCCCTGAGCTACCACATCCAGTTTTACATCGTAAGATCCGGCGAAAATCAAGCCTACTTCTACTTCGTTTCCTTGAAACTTCTGGCCATTGTCCAAAACTGTCCAATGTGCTATAGAAGATCCTTGGGTTTTATTACTTAGTCTAACTTTACCTGGCGAAACCTCCACAGCTTCGAAATCCGGACTTGGTATAGCAGAAAGTGTTAAATCATCACCTTCAATTTTACAAGATTGTAACACCAAGACACTTAAAAACAACCCTAACATTGGGGTAAATGAAAATTTCCTATATATCGTTTTCATAATTATTCTAATCATTTGGTTCCTCCGTATTCCTTATTTTGCTCTAACTTGGTATTGTCTAATTCCTTAAGCGGAATAGGAAGCACCTCGTGTTTTCCTGCCACAAAACCTCTCGCAGATAGATTTGTAGCCGCGTCACCCCAACGTATTATATC
>CAZBAV010000028.1:40116-48092 GCA_964489955.1 uncultured Lacihabitans sp.
CATCTTTGGCCTTCTCCTGCCAATTCCATACGTCTTTCTTTCTTTATATTCTGAAATGTGGCAGTAGTGGCAGGCAAGCCTACCCTGGCCCTTACCGCATTGAGTAAAGCAGCAGCTCTTGTAACGTTGCCTCCACCACGAACCAGGGCCTCTGCCTCCATTAGGTAAGCATCAGAAAGTCTTATTTCGTAGATATTTTGTGGAAAATTAAGTTCGAAAGACCCCGCTCCTTTCCAACGGTTACTTTCCCTTCCAGCGTATTTTTCTAAGAAATAGCCACTATCATTGTAACCCGGTGTGTAAGATGCCTTTCCTTCCGCCTCTAATTTTTTCATATCTACCACTGTAAAATTATAACGGGGATCTCCTTTTAAATCGTCTACAAGGTTTTCTGTCAATGGCAAGAAACCCCAGCCAGAAACATAGTCTGGTCCACCCGCACCTTGGCTATATCCACGTGGTCCAATCATGATATTTAGCACATTCCCTTCTGTACAATTAATACATCCCCAGTCACCAATAGATGTATTTGTAAACGAAATTTCCAGGATTGATTCGGTATTGTACTTATTATCCACCTTAAAGACATCTCCAAAATTAGCCAATAAGCGATAGCCATATTGACTTGTTTGGCCCGGCTCTCCGTTTACTGCTGCCAACTGTTCTACCGCCTGAGCAAACTTTTCTTGCTGCAAATACACCTTCCCTAAAAGAGCCTTTGCTGTTCCCTGCGAAGCCCTACCTGCTTCTGTTTCAAGATTTAATCTTGCAGGAAGTGCAGTAAGTGATTCTGTTAAGTCTTTTTCTATTAAGGCATAAACATCTGCTGGAGCAGCCTGTACTACTTGGTAAATCTCATCCCCCTCCAATGGCTTTTCTATCAAAGGAATATTCTTAAAAAGACGCACTAGGTCAAAGTAAAAGAATGCTCTCAAAAATTTTGCTTCTGCCTCGAAACGTGTTTTTTCTACGTCTGGCATAGGCACATCTGGGAGTTTTTGTAATAATACATTTGCCCGCATAATGCCCATATAGTTTCTATACCAAAGGTCATCCTGTGGTCCCACAGCAGGTGAAAGTGTGTAATTAGACCAAGCCTGCAGATGTGGTAAATCCGAAGAACCTCCTCCACCTGCATAGTGGTCATCTGAAGCTGCCAAAGTTGCAAGAATTTTTGTAGTGTAGTTAGAGGCTTGATATCCCAAGATATCATAAATAGCCACCAAACCATTATACGCTTCTTGTCTATTTTTATAATAATTACTCTCCAGGTCTGTACCTCTTGGCTTTAACTCCAGGAAACTGTCTTTGCAGGATTGTAAGCCCAAAGACAACAATAATATTACGATTATATATTTTTTCATTTTTTAGTCCAGATTAGAATGAAACATTTAAACCTACCATGAATGACCTTGCTTGTGGGTAAATACCACGGTCTATACTCATGATTCCACCTCCAATTTCAGGATCAAACCCTGAATAACGAGTAAATGTGAGAAGGTTCTCCGACATCACGTAGAAACGAGTTTTCTCCATTCCAATTTTCTTAGAAAGCTTAGTTGGCAAAGTATAACCCAGCTGCACTGTTTTTAATCTCAAGTAACTTCCGTCCTCCAGGTAAAAATCTGATGGGTTAGTAAAGTTCCTATTAAGATCATTGTCTGTAAGTCTCGGAAAATCATTACTAGAGCCGTCTCCTGTCCATCTACCTAAAGCTTTTTTAGAATAGTTGGCGTTGTTAATATCCAGCCTCCTTAAACCTTGGAACACCTTATTACCTGCTACTCCCTGACCAAAAACCATGGCATCAAAATTCTTCCAAGATGCATTTAGAGTAAATCCGAAAGTCCAGTTTGGCGTTGGATCTCCAATAAATGTCCTGTCATTTGCATCTATAACTCCATTTCCGTCTATATCTGCCCATTTAAAATCCCCAGGACTAGCATTAGGCTGAATTGGTCTTCCTTCTCCGTTGGTGTAACCATCTATTTCTGCTTGATTCTGGAAAATACCCATCGTTTTAAATCCATAGAAGGAATTAAAAGCTTGCCCTTCCATAGTCCTTGTAATGCTATAAGAGGAAGCCTGGAACCCTGCCCCGTCTAAAAAATCTACACCAGCACCAATATTTGTAACTTCATTCTTCAGATAAGATACATTCCCATTGAAAGAGAAATTAACTTCTCCTATTCTATTGTTGTAACCCAATTCTAGTTCCACCCCTGTGTTTCTCATGTCTGCCACATTTGCAGCAGGGTTTCCTATGGCTCCCACATACGTAGGAATACGCGGATACTGGAGAATTCCTGTGGTTACCTTATTAAACCAATCAAAGGTTAAGTTAAACCTCTTCAGGAAAGTCATCTCCAAACCTATATTTGTCTGGCTTGTTTGTTCCCACTTTAGATCCGGGTTTGATGGAGCATTAGGACTATAACCAATAGTATACATATCTGTGAGACCAATGGTATAGTTACGGCCTCCGCCCACAGTAGACAGGTATGCAAAATCATTGATATTGTCATTTCCTACCACGCCATATCCACCACGTACTTTTAGAACATTAATGTTATCATGACCTCTCAAAAACTCCTCCTTACTTATTAACCATCCTGCTGAGAAAGATGGAAACACGCCATATTTATTGTTAGAACCAAAACGGGAAGAGCCGTCTCTACGCACTAAGGCTTCTACCATATATTTTTCTTGGTAATTGTAGTTTACCCGTGCAAAAAGCGACGAAACAGTATGGCCTACATTCTCGTACCCTGATGCATTTCTTTGGTCTGTAGGAATGTTATAGTTTAATGAAGCGTCATCAAAGTTATCTACGGGTAAGCCGAAATAGGTAACAAATAAGCCTCTTGCCCTATTATCATAATAGGCTCCTTGTCCTAACAAAACCGTAAAATTATGGTCTTCAATAGCCTTGTTATAAATTATCGTATTCTCTAAGTTCCAGTCGAAACCACGCTGTACTCCTCTGGAGAAATCATTTTGAGCTCTTTGGTTAGTGGCGTTTAGATAAAACACCGGAGTAAAGCTCTCATTGCCCCAATACGATAGTTTAGAACCTAAAGTAGAGCGTATCTTTAATCCCTTTAGTGGTGTAATTTCGCCATAAATGTTCCCCACGATATTATCAGACCAGCCATAATTACCCAAACGAGTTTGTATATAGGCATGCGGATTGGTCATCTCTTGCGTTACATATTGGGAAATTCCATACGGATTTCCATTTACATCCCTTACCACGGCATTAGAACGGTAAGGCCTGTTTGCCGAATTAATGATGGAAGGATCTGTCTCTACTACAGGAGTTATCGGATCCAGGTTTATAGCCGACGAAAGCGGCCCTCCAAATTCACTATTAGTGTTTCCTAAACCTTGGCTACGCTCATGTGAATAACCCAAATTTTGTCCAATCTTTACCCAAGAGGCCAATTGATGCTCTGAGTTTAAACGGATATTTGTTCTCTTGTACTTAGATATATCACTGGCTATCACGCCTTCTTGTGAAAGATGTCCAAATGAACTATAGAAAGTAGATTTGCCCGTACCGCCACTTATGCTGAACTCATGATTTTGGCGAAACGCACTCCTATTGAACACCTCTTCTTGCCAATCTGTCCCTTCACCAAAAGACCTTGGATCACTGAAAGGCAATGGATTACCAGCTGCTAAAGCTGCTTCGTTCCGCAGGGTGGCATATTCTGTTGCATTAAGTAAGCTAAGTTTCCGTGCAGGAGCAGATGTACCAAAGAAAGTATTATAATTCACTCTCATTTTGCCCGAAGCACCCTTTTTTGTGGTAACCAAAATAACACCGGCAGCCGCTCTGGCTCCATAAATGGCTTGAGAAGAAGCATCTTTAAGAACTTCTATTGACTCAATGTCTGATTGATTAAGGTAGCTTATCCCGCCTGCATCTACTACTACACCGTCTACTACCCAAAGCGGATTATTGTTCCCGAAAGTGGTAAAACCCCTAATCCGAATAGTAGCAGAGGAGCCTGGCTGTCCTGAATTACTAGCTATGGTAACACCAGATGTACGCCCTTGTAATGACTGCTCTACACGTGTAACAGGCATAGTTTCCAAATCCGCTGCCTTGATACTGCTAATGGCACCCGTTACCACACTCTTTTTCTGCGTATTATACCCTACTACCACCAGCTGGTCTAGTGTATTAATCTCGTCATCCAGAGATATATTATAAACACCGCTGGATGTTACTTCTACATTTTTTGTAGCAATTCCCACTTGGCGGAAAACCAAGACTGCACTCGTACCCGGAATAGTAATACTGTACTCTCCTGCTTCGTTTGTTAAAGTTCCAATGGTCTGCCCCTGTACTGTCACTGTTACACCCGGAATCGGGACATCATTTGTGGCCGAAGTAACCTTTCCTGTCACTTGCAGAGACTGGGCCGCAAGTTCTGAGGTTACCAAGCACATACACAGAAACACCAATGTGCGTAAAATTCCGTTTCTCATAAGGTTGATTTTTATTGTTAATAATTTTACAAAGCCCTAGACTCCATTTTCCATTTTTTTGGAAAAAGATCTAGGCCAAAACTAAATGGGGTATTTGGGAAAACAATTTTTTGTGCGTCTACATTTACCTCTACAGGATTAGGAAGCAGATGAAAAAAAGGGAAAATTGCCACTACAAGAGCACTACAAGAGTAAGCTAAATAGCTAAAATAAAGCACATTGTAAAATATGATTTATTTTAGTAAAAACATAGTTTTTTTTAGTACTAGTACCTGATTTGTTTCATTTTTGGGTATAATATGTAAACCAAAGCCAAGTTTTGAAGTGTCTAATTGGATCCAAAACCTTACTTTCCCGCAGGGAAATGACCTACATTTCCAAACTTATGGAGCGGTTAGTGACACAGTGTAGGTCTTAGTCCAAATCCCCTTTGGTAAATTGTAAAAGGTACTCATGGAGGTTTACTTCCGGCTCAAGTTTGAGTTTCTTTCTAAGACGGTAACGGCTAATCTCCACCGCCTTCACAGAAACATGAATAATCTGTGCAATCTCTTTCGACAACAAGTTCATCCTTATTAGGGCACACAACTTGGTTTCATTAGCTGTTAGATCCGGATGCTTTAGCTTCAATCGGGTAAAAAATCCTTCGTTAGCATTATTAAAATGTAAGCTAAATTGCTCCCAGTTCTCATTGGTTTGCTCTGCAGATTTAATAAGTCGGACCAAATGTCTTAAATTAATCTTGCTCCCATTTTGTTCTTGCTGACTTTTGGTTATTTCAGATACATTCTCTTTAATTTTCTCCAATACCTCACCTCTTTGAATCAGGTGCATAGTTAAATTAGCAAGTTCCTTATCTTTAAAATTAATATCAGCTTCTAATTTGTCGTTCCTGAGTTTAATGACCTCTTTCTCTTTCTTCTGCAACTGCAATTGCTGTATGCCTAGCTCATAATTATGTCTTTGCCTCAATTTCTTACGCTGCATCCTAAACAAATAGTAGATTAAAACACCTATAAGTGTGAGGTAAATAAGATAGCTTAAGGTATTGGCATACCATGGTGGCTGTACCATAAATGTATACGAGTCTATCTCCGACTCATTCCCTATTCCGTTTCTGGATTTCACTTTAAATGTGTATTCTCCTGCGGGCAAATTTGTATACTCCTTCTCTATCCTATTATTCCAAGAAGACCATTTCTTGTCTAAGCCCTCAAGTAAATAACTGAACTCTATATTTTCCTGCTGGTCATAAAGCGGGGCTGTAAACGAAAACTGAAACGAATTGAACGTATATTTCACTTTCGCCCTCTCAATATCCGCTGTTTTAATTCCTCCAAAAACAACCTTCTCTTGTCTGTTATGGTCTATAGCCTTTACATATCTAATAAGTACATCTGGCTTTATCCCCTTCTCTCTATATGACTTATAGTTCAACAATATCACTCCATTTTCTGCACCAATAAAGACATTCTCGTCCTCGTGGACATACATAGACTCAAAACCACCTAAGACTTTACCATTTAGCTCGGGAAAATATATGATACTATAAGGCTGACTGCCTGAGGGTTGGTTAAAATCTAAAACTCCCAATTTTTTATGGGTTATGAACCACACCTTACCATATTGATCCTCTTTCATGTACTGGATTGGAATACCTTTTAATGGGGCATAAAGGGCAGATTCTACGAACTTATCAGCGGCTCGGTCAAACTCATACACTCCGCTTGGGCTAGTAACCAAAATATTGCTACGTACATAAAAAATAAACTGGTGTAGATCAGATGGTAAACCCTTACTGTACTTCTGCTCTTTAAGAACTTTTGAATAATCAGCAGAAAGAAAAAGTCTAGACACTCCCCGTATAGGATGCGAAACCCAAACAGAGTTACCCAACTCATCATAATGGATAAACCTCAGAGACTCCCGAGAGTTAAATACACCACCTTTCTCTACAAATTGGTTATTTTGGAAAGATAATAGTTTTAAGCCCATATAAGTCCCTGCCAGAACATCACGTGAAGGTAAGACCCGAGAAATAGGCTTAGCAAGCCATGTACCTGTACCATGGTAAATTTGCTTCACTGTATTTCCAGAGATATCATATGCTCCGTCTTCGTGACACATCAGTAAGTGCCCGTTTACCTCACTTAAGCCCCAAATCTGCCCATCTGTATTCTTTATTTTGCTAAAACCCACCTGGTTCATCCTGATTTCACGGCTACTATCTACGGTTACCGGTGTAGCATACAGGCCATTTGAGGTACCCAGATAAAGCATATTATTAAAAATGTGTACGCCGAAACTGCTAACCGGGTTTTTCTTATCTGGATTTATATAGCGTATAGAGCTGTTTATAGACACATAGCTTATTCCATAATCTAGAGCCAGCCATAAATTCCCTGAACGGTCTATAAAAATATCTCTCACATAGTTATTTTGCAGACCCTGCTCATAAGCATATTTTTGGAGTACAAAACCCGACTTACTTAAGATATAAAGCCCGGAGGATATGGTTCCAATTGCTATTCTGTTTTGCCCGATAGGCTTAACACAAGACGCCCGGTCTTCATAAAGAGAGGCATCAATACTTATTTTTACCCTACTTACTTTCCCTCTATGCAAGTAAAATAACCCACTCTTGAGTGTACTTACTAACAGAGTATCTCCACTATGTTTATTTATAGAAGTTACAACTTGGTTTTCAAGCAAGGGGTCGTTTGCTATTGGCCTCCAAACGTTATTTTCATATTTAAGAATACCCTGACCCGCAATCTGGGCATAAATAGCATTATCTACTTTTCCCAAAAACTGCCAATAAGATTGGGGATTATCTATAGTCATATTCCCCCTATGGTAATGGATAATCTTGGTAGTTGTCCTAAAAAACACATTTTCACCCAATGTCTCAATATCCCAAACATCTGCAAAAGAACGTTGTCCCTCCGGCACCAAATGAGTCAAAGACTTATAGGTAAGTTCGCCTAGGTGGTTTGGAAAAAAATAGCCAATTTCATCTTGTCCTCCCACATAAATTTTACCTGCTTCGTCTATAGCTACAGACCTTACAAGTGTAGCATTAGGCAAAGGATATAAACGCCAAAACCGCCCATCAAAGGACATTAAGCCTTCATTGTTTCCGAAGTACATTATGCCATTTGCATCCTGGGTAATACACCAGTTCTGCCGTCCACCTTTATACATTGCATTATTGTAATTGGTGATTTGGGGTAACCCTATCGAGTTCTGAGCTAGAATTCCAATAGGAGAAATGATCATCCACAAAACAAAAAACAATTTCATCTGGCTATATTAAGGTTGAAGAGTAAATATAGCTAAAAGAGTGCCTATAACACAAAAAGACCGGTCAAGAATGACCGGTCTCCCTATATTTTAAAGCAACAAGTGTTAATTAATACTCACCAATTCTAACTCAAAGTTCAGTTCTTGACCTGCAAGCGGGTGGTTGGCATCCAAAC